>NZ_JACCEY010000031.1:0-65408 GCF_013591995.1 Rhizobium sp. WYCCWR 11146 | reverse complement strand
TCATGAGAGGCCCATACAAGTCCATATGGCGCGCTTCGCACACCCATGGTCGCCGCCGAAGCGGCCCGCTGCGGCGCCCGCCGCCGAGCGCAACGGCGCGTCTATCGCGGTGCTGCCGTTCACCAACATGAGCGGCGATCCGGAACAGGAATACTTCAGTGACGGCATCACGGAGGACATAATCACCGATCTTGCGAAAGTGTCGGCGCTCAGCGTCATCGCCCGCAATTCAAGCTTTATCTACAAAGGTCGCTCTGTGGACATAAAGCAGGTGGGACGCGAACTCGGCGTGCGGTATGTGCTGGAAGGCAGCGTGCGCAAGGCCGGAACCAAAGTGCGCATTGCGGCTCAGCTCATCAATGGAACGGATGGCCGGCACGTGTGGGCGGAGCGGTACGACCGCGACCTTGAAGATATCTTCGCGCTGCAGGACGAAATCTCCAAGCACATTGTCGACGCGCTAAAGGTGCGGCTCCTCGCAAAGGAGCTTGAGACCATCACCAAGCGGGGAACCGACAATCTGGAGGCCTATCAAATTTATCTGATGGGGCGATCGTTCTTTAACCGTGGACACGAATCGAGGAGCATAAAGGCAGCCCGGGGTCTGTTCGCGAAGGCCATCGACGTCGATCCGCTCTATGCGCGGGCATATGCCGGACTGGCCGACTGCGACTCCTACCTTCTGCTCGCCAACGATCCGACCGCCACATATGACAACATCATAGGCAACGCCGACCGGGCTCTGGAGCTCGATCCAGGTCTCGCCGACGCCCATGCATCGCGAGGCATCGCAATGTTTAGCAAGGGCCTACGCGCTGAGGCGGAGGCCGAGTTTGAGCTCGCCCTCGAACGAGATCCGACCTCTTTCGAGGCGAACTTCTTCCATGGGCGCAATTTTCACGCGCAGGGTCAGTTCGAAAGGGCGCGCGGCTTCTATGAGCGCACCATCACCTTGAAGCCAGATGATTATCGGGCCTGGGACCAGTTGCGAGCGGTCCATGTATCCCTTGGACACCATCAAGAGGCGGTACAGTCGGCGCGAGAATGCCTCCGACTGATAGAAGGAGAGATCGCCGCACATCCCGACGAGCCGATCCTTATGTGCTACGGCGGCTGTTTGCTGGCGGATTTGGGCGAGATGGAGCGTGGAGCGTCGTGGGCGTCCCGTGCCGCCGCAATCGCTGGGGACGATCTCAGAGTCCTCTATAATCTCGCTTGTTGCTATGCGAAGCTCGGCAAACCTGCAGAAGCCATCGCCTGCCTTGAGCGGCAGGCGTCCGGGTCGCCTACCTATGTCGCATCGGTCGTGGCCTGGATAAAAAAGGACAGCGACCTAGATCCTCTCCGGAACCATCCGCGCTACCTGGCTCTCGCCGACCGGATGGAAGTTCAGCTAGCAGAGCCTCCTGGCTCTATTCCTTAATCGGGATTCCGGCTTCGATCGCAGCGTCGATGAACGCCTGCCGCGCCTCTTCCCGGTTTCGTTTTCCCGCCATGACATCCGCGCAAACCGCGCAGGCCTTGTCCAAGGCAGGCCCCTCTTCGGTCGGCCAGTCTTCGACCAGCGCCCATGTCGCGGCCTGGGTCGTCTGGATCACCACCCACTGATCCGGGCCTTCAAGGGCGAGCGTTACCGGCTTCTTCCAAATGGTTTGCATGATCTCAGGACCTCCGCTGCGTGCTCTCTGCCGTTGCAGCCTGCACACATAGGGCGATTCATCCGGCGTGGCGAGGCGCAGTATGCACGAGATGCCTTTCTCGGTCAGCGAACTGCTGGGATGTGCTTTTCAAAAGGGTTTCGTGCCGCCGTTTTGCGCGCTTATGCGACGCCTCTTAGAAATCCTGAACGAATTCACACGCCAGCAAGGTTTTGCCTGGCAGGGCGTTGCCTTGGCGAGCAACGATAGAGACCTTTCCGGGGCCGGCCATTCCGGGTTCCGGCTGCAGATCTGCAGGAAGTTCAAGCGAATAGCCCTTCGTGGATGTGCCGAGCAGGTCCGAGGTCTCCGGCTTCAAACCGTATTTCGCGGCCAGATCGTCGGCGCGTTCGCCCTCGATCAAGACGCCAACAGCGTTGTTAGCAAACAAGATCTCGGTCGACTTAAAGCCGTCGCGGCCTATCTGGTTCGGGAGTTTGTAGATCGCCGCGCCCAAGGATGATGTGTCCGGCTTGGCCAGAGCTTCCACGACATCATAGATCTTCATTGCCGATGTCATCGTATAGGGCGGCTTGCAAAGGGCTGCGTCAAAGAACTTGTCATTGGCCGAATCGCCCAGAACCTGCCCGGCCTGAAATGCCGCAAAAGCGACGCAAGCAGAGAAGGCGGCGTAACGAATGAATTTGGCGTTGTGCATGAAACATTCCCGAGAAAGTGGCTCTAGCGGATTCGTGTGTACGAGTTCGAATGACTAGGGGATTCGAGGTAATTATGCTACCCAAAGTTTAATCTCTCAGATCCACTCTTCTCTTCCGTCTGGCCGTGCTGATGGGTAGGATGAGTGGTATCGGACGCGGAGACGGAGATATCGCACCAATCCGAAGGCAGGAAAGTCATGATCGCAGCCTATATCGACGAAATCATCATGTTTTGCGCCGGCCTGTGGATGACGTCCGTCGGCCTTGGTTATCTGCCATATCCAGGCAAGCCGGCCAGCCGGCCGCCGTTGGTTCGCCATTTCAAGTGGATGGGTCCGTTGCTGCTCGCGATCGCCATCGTTCTGGCCGCCGCTTCCTAGAGCCGCGTGCTCATGCTGGAGTGAAGCAATGACCAATATGTTGGCCTGCCCGTCCTGCGGATTGGACAAAACAGAATCGATCGTCCACCGCGGTTCCTACATTCTTCGATGCGCCGCCTGCGGCGAAACGATTGTTACGACATCGTTCATGGCAATGCTCGACTCGGGTCATGAGTGCTCAGCCTTTATCGATCCGGGTCCCGGAAAACACCCTCCGCCAGAGACGCTCGTCGCGCGTGGGCCGTTCCGGCAGATCGCAACGGCAATCAGTGCCGCGGCGAGTGACGGAACTCTGATACGTCTGATCTCTGAAGCGAAAGATTGAAGTCCGCCTTTACACAGCTGGCGCCCTCATGGGCGTAACCGGACGAGAATCTTGGCCCCGGGAACCCTCAACTGTTCCGCCATCGCTTCCAGATCTTTCCTATCCGTTCCCGCCAGAACGATGCGACCATCCATGATCGGCTCCCTCATCCAGGGTTCCATGACGACCTTGTCGTTGATCAGCATCTGCGTTTGTCGTCCCAATACCGCCTGCGTGAAATCGCGGAATGTGGCGGCGCTTTCCGGGGTGAGCACGATATTCAGGCCATGGTCGTAGGACACGGGAGACAGGGTTATCTCCGCACTCTTCACCTCAAGCGAGACAGGCGCGATCGCCTTGGCCCCGTCATTGTCTGCAGCAATGGCCGCCTCTTGCGGTGCCGTCGGTGTCGAAAGCTCATCCAGGATGCCCGGCCCGGCCTTGGCCGATGGCAGCGGCTCGATATGCAAATCAGGCGCCTGCAGGTCTTTTGCCGTCAGTACGGCGGGAAGCGGCAGGCTGGCCGGCATATCCTCGCGTTGGATGTGGGTATATGTGCGCAACCTCGTCCCTCCTGCCTCAACGGTTACGATCTCCGACGCTTCGAGTGTCGAACCATCGTCCAGGGACACCACGAGCTCGACGCTTCGGCTCTTGCTGGCGCGTTTGAGGAAAGCCAGCTGATCGGCCGTGAGGTTCTTTGCCCGCTCGGCAAAGCCCGTCATCAAATTTGCGATTGCCGGCTGCTGCGATTGGCTGAATGCCGAAGCGTCGGCTTCCTCCGACAGGGAAAGGGTTGCCGTGTGTGCGGTCGCGTCGGTGGATTTCAGGGTCCAGGTCGATGTCACCGGAACACTGACGCCGCCATAATCTTCGTCCCGCGAGGTCGCCGAGGCCGGTCCGATGTCCATGGTCTCATCCTTGTAGGATTGTCCCGTGGCGAGCAGTTGCGCCTCCGGCACCAAGGCGGCAACAATTTGAAGAGGGTTTGCCTCCAGCTTGGCGATGATGTCATAGACCCCGCTTTGTCGCGCCGCGGAGGCGCCAGCCGCGGGAACTCCACCCGGTCCATTGGCCGCCACCTCCCGCATGTGTGCCACGATCTGATCGACACCGGAGAGATCGCGCGGGTTGCCGTTCAGGTCCGTTTCGAGTTCGAGCGTCGCGGTGCCATAGGCCGTGAGGGAATTGCGATAGAGCAGGTTCATCTGATAGCTGTCGGCAAGGCCCGCAAGGCCTTCCGGCAAATCGGCGCTGAGAGACCAGCGGACCCGCATGCCGTCTTCATCCCGCGACAGGACGGTCATAGCCTGGCGAAACGCGCCGCGCATCGTCACTGGCAAGGCCCCTGATTTGTCGAACCAGAACGACATATCGGTCTCGGTCGCTTTTTGAACGCGGTAGCTGCGCTCGACGCCGGTCGCTGGCGCATAGCCCGGGATCTCGATGCCGCCGGCGGACCATGCCGGATGGGAGAGTATGAGGCAAACGCAAAACCAGACAAATCTCTTCCAGCACAGTGGTGTCATGCGGGCAGGGCCTCTGAACATTGAAGGTTGTAGGGCGCCTTCCGGCTGCCGGCCGCGAGCTTATTGGCTGATGAAGAGAATGGGTAGTGCTGACGCTACGATAATCGTTTTGCGCGAAACTGCTTCAGGTTTTCAAGATCGAGATCGGGAGATCAAGGTTAAGCACTTTTCATCGACCGCCCCAGTCTCTGCCCCAAGGCAGCGAAGCGAAAAACTATTGAGCGGTCGGGTGGTCTCTCTCATAGGCTTCCCTTTCTTCCTTCCCGACCAAAGATGCGTAATAGCCGCTGCAAACCAGATATGAGCACTCATCCGGGTTGCCCGTTTGCCATCCCGGCTGGCAGAGGACGACGCGCTGGAATTTGGCGTTGCAAAGCCCGTGGTTTGCCAAGAGCCGCGGATCATTTCCGAAATACGCGCTTATGGCGTCCTTGCGAGTCCACGCGGGAACGATTTTCCAATCAGCGGCGCCGCCCTCAGCGCTCACATTGCCGGTCGCACAGAAGGACCAATTCGAGATCACGACCGGCTGATCGCAGGAAAAAGCCTGAACGGCGCTTCCCAGCAGGATCGAAATCAATGCCAGCAGCCGCTTGCCGCAAACCACCACGCTCTTTTCCCTCATGCCGATCATTCGCATCGCGCTCCTACCCCTCGATATTCAGGCGCTGATCGTAGCAGGCGCAACCGAACAATGTAAGATCAAAACTAAGAATATTTTCCTAGTTCGTGGATCGTTCTTGCGCTAGGTTGCCCGTGATTGCAACCATGGAATGCCGGATGTCGAGCAAATTTTTCCCTATCGGCGAGTTGGTCGCCGGGACGAGCCCGGGCCGTCGGCCGCTTTATGAACAGAATTGCCGGTCTCGCAGCACAGGCAGATTGCCGAAGGATCGGCCGGCGACGGGGGCGAGGGGCTGATGGCGGAATTCAACCCTCGCGACAAAAGCCGAACCAGTCAGGGAAAGACGCGGGCGATGGTGCGCAAGCATACCGCTCCGCCGAGCGGCACGGACGACGGCAGCCTTCGCTGGCAATGGTTCACCATTCAGTTGCTGGAATCTGCGGCCTTCACGACATTGAGTGCGAACGCCTGCCGCGCCTTCTTCCGCATCGTCATCGAGCACACGGCCCACGCCGCCTTGGAAAACGGCAAGCTGATCGTGACCCATCCTCAGTTCGTGTCTTACGGCGTGACGGGGGAATATGTGGCCGATGCGATCGATGAGCTCGAATATAAGGGGCTGATAAAAGTTCGCCGCGGCCGGGCAGGCAGTGGCGTCGCGCATCCCAACCGGTTCACGCTGACCTTTGTCGGTGACCATGAGGGTGCGCCAGCGACGGATGAATGGAAACGATGCACGGCGGAAAGGTGCCGGAAATGGTCCGAGACCGATCGCAAGATTGCCGCCGACAAACGCGGGCGCGTCGGCAGGAAGAAAAAAGTCCCACTTCGGAATCCCGAAATCCCCCCGCTTCGGGATTCCGAAATCCGCCGCGCTTCGTGAGCTGTCGACAGGGAGAAACGCTGAATGATTTCAATGCCCCAACCAATTTCGGGATTCCGAAGTGCTATATAGATCTTGGTGGGGTGTCCCTAACGAAGACACTTTGCCACGATCAGGAACTCCGTCTCCCGACCCCCGATCTTCCCGGCCGAAACCGTGCGAAGCACAAGACCGAAAGCTTCATAGAGCCAATAAAGCGGGGGAATTCTATCCTTGAGCGCATGCACCTGCGTCGACACATATTCGCCGACAAAGACGACATCCATCCCGAGGTCTTTCAATGTCCCGGCAATCTCCGAATGGGATGCCTCTGCGGCATGCTCGACGCGGAACGGGGCATAGCCCGGCTTTCCGGCGTTTTTCTGCCTGAGAACGTAGCGATAGAACAAGACGTGTGTCCACCATGGCGTCAGGTCGGTGAAGATCCCTTTGGCTGAATTCAGGATCGGACCCTTGACGAACACCAGACCACCGGGAGACAGGGTGTCATGGGCTCTCAACAAGGCAGAGCGCGGGCTTTCCAAATGCTCGAGAACGTCCCAGAAGACGCAGGCGTCGAAGTGACGATCTCCGTAGTCGATGGTTTGAGCATCGCCGAGGATCCTCTCAGCGGCGTCCTGGTTCTTTTCGAGTTGCTCCTTGGAGATGTCGACAACGGTATATCGCGCACCTTTCAAGGGGATATGCGTGCGGGAGCCGCCCCCGACCTCAAGGATATTTGTATCAGTCTTGCTGGAAAATGCTGATTGTGCGTGCGACAGCGCGTCGTTTACCCACGGCGAAGCCATAATCTTTCCCTCCCGAAAGATTAGCGTTTACGACTACAAGTAAGCATTAATATAATATTTTAGCAATATTTTAAGCATGTCTGGTCAGGTGGTGCGTCCGGTCGGGATTGGCGGGCAAGCCGTCAGCCTAGTTTCGCGCAACCTTCCTGATGTATCCGTAGGTCTGATGATCTTTAAGGCGCTTCAGCCGGAGGAATGCATGGCGGTGGGAATTTTTCGGGCTCTGGCTGCCCTGGCGATGATGACGGCCCTTGGCGGCTGCATCGACCACGCCAATGATCCCGTGCTCCTGGCGGTCGGCGTGCCGGTCAATCCGCCTGCTGTTGCGCACGGCCTTTGCATGACCGACGGCAACGCCATGTATGATGAGGCGAGGAAGCAGTATCAGCTGCGCGCCCAACTGACCGGATATGCTCAGGCCGATGAGCTTGAGGCCGAAACGATAGCGCGCGCTGCCGCCCATCGCCAATATGTCGCTTGCCTCTCCGGCCAGGGCTACCGGACATTATACGCGAATTGAGAACAGAGAATTCACGTTTCCTCGCAAGCGCCGTTTGAGCCCTTTCCTGATCGCGACTTTTCACGTTTTTCGGCGATTTAGTCACGCCGGATCGCCTGCAATCACGAGTTTTGGAATTGCGTGTGAGCCATGGAACTCCGCTCGTCTGAAAGGCATTCTTCCGAGATAAATCCATAAGGAGGGTTTATCATGAAGATGTTCAGGCTTGCCCCATCCACCGCCGCGCTCGGCACCCTTCTCGCCCTCACGTCGATCATCCCTGCGCAGGCAGCACCCGTTCAGACGGCTCGGCCGCCCGCTGTCTCGGATGTAAAAATCGTGCAATATAAACCACATGCCGGGTCCTGGCATGGCTATCAGGGCTTTCGCACCGAGCGCCCCGGCACCCGCCGCCATTCCGATGGCTACTGGTATCCGCTTGCCGCCTTCGGCGTCGAGGCCGGCACCACGGGCTCCATCGTCCGCCCGCCGGTGAACAGGCCGGCAGCCCCGGAAATGTGCAACCCTACGTTTTCCGGATCAATCGGCCCCGGCAGCATGCCTTGCGATAACGGCTATTGAGCCGGCAAATGAAAGAGGCGGCGATGAGCCGCCTTTTTCTCGATCGGGCCGCCGCTCACATGTCCGTGACCTCTGCTTTGGCACCGTAGTATGTGACAGATCGCCTTCCTAACTCCGGGGCGTAAATTCCCCGAATCCTCCCAAGGAGACGATTATGACCACGACTTTCAAGAACGGCCTGATGGCCGCTGCCTTCGGCGCAATCCTCGGCCTTTCGGCCTTCTCGGCCACGGCAGCTCCCCTCCAGTCGAGTGCAACAGAGCAGGGCGCAGCCGAGCGTCCGGTTGCGAGCCAAGAAACCACGGTTGAGCACGACAGGCGCACGACCGGTTCGATCGGCGAGCGCGCCTCGGAAACCAGGGGCTCGACACATTATATGATGAACCCGAAGAAGCCGCTCAACATGGATTGCAAGCTCGGCTTCAACCCGACGAGCAGCTCCAGCTGCAATTACTGACGAGACGCTCGGCCGTTCGCAACCACGAGCGGCCCCGTCTGAGCTGAAGGGCGGCCTCCGAGCCGCCCTCAGTTTGTTAGCAGACCTCGCTTTTCCCTCGGCGCCATCCTCGGCCTTGCCAGCGGGATACGGCATGTCCTTCCCCAATTGTCGTTCGTACGATGTTGCATCGAATGCAAAAATGCAATAAGTACAAAATCAGCAAGCTGTTGACGGTGGGTGTTGCGAAAAGCCGCAGCGACGAGCGATTGACGCCTCTGCCTTGGAATTGCCATGCTCGCCGCGATGGTCGCTTTTCACAATCAATCGAATTTCAGACGGGTGGGATAGTCATGACTGCAAAGGCCGCATGCTCCGATTTCCTGCATTTTTTCCGCTCCTGGGTCAGCAACCCGCTTCGGGTCGCGGCCATCGCGCCGTCGGGGGATTCGCTTGCCAGGATCATGACCAGTGAAATTGCCGCACTCGACGGGCCGATCATCGAGCTCGGCCCGGGAACCGGTGTCTTCACCCGGGCGCTGCTGGCGCGAGGGGTCAGCGAAGCGGATCTGACCCTGATCGAGTACGGTCCGGAGTTCATCACCTCGCTGCAGGCGCGTTTTCCGACGGCGCGCGTGTTGCAGATGGATGCCGCCCATCTCGCCCATGCCGATATTTTCGAAGGCGAACCGGTCGGCGCGGTTGTCAGCGGCCTGCCGCTGCTCTCCATGTCGCCGCGCAAGATCGCCTCGATCCTGGCCGGCGCCTTCGCCTATATGCGCCCGGGCGGCGCCGTCTATCAGTTCACCTACGGTCCGCGCTGCCCGGTGCCGCGGCCGATCCTTGACCGTCTCGGCCTGAAGGCGGTGCGCATCGGCGGCACGGTCCGCAACCTGCCGCCGGCCTCCGTCTACCGGATTTCGCGCCGCAAGCCGCTGGAACTGTCGCGCGAGCGCTTCAGCTATCGCGCGGGCGCGGCTGACATCGACGATGTCGCCGCCTTTTCCAACGAAACCGGCGGCTGAACGATGATGCCGGGCCGGAATGGCTGAGAACAAGCGGACGGAAACGACGGAAGGCAGGCGGGAACGCAAGCGGCGGCAGACGCGCGAGCGCATCGAGCAGGCGGCGATGACCCTCTTCCTGCAGCGCGGCTTCGAGGCCACGACGATCGAGGACATCACCGAGGCGGCCGATGTCTCCAAACGCAGTTTCTTCGATTATTTCCCCTCCAAGGAAGAGGTTGTCTTCGCCTGGCAGGATGCCTTCGCCGATCGCCTGATGGCGGCAATCGCTGCAAGGCCGGCGGACGAATCCTCCGTCACCGCGGTCGAGGCGGCGATCACCGCAACCGTCATCGCTTCCGTCGACGAGCCTGGTCTGGCGCGTGGGGACCTCATCCATCGCACGCCGGCGCTGAAGGCCCGCGACCAGCTGAAATATGCCAAGCTCGAACAGAAGCTCGCCGAGGCGCTACTTCTGCGCAAGGAAGGTGATCCGCTTGAACGGCCCCGCATGCGCGTCCTTGCGGCCATCGTCATCGGTGCGCTGCGCGTCGGGGCTGAGCTCTGGCAGCAGCGCCCGCCAAGTGCTTCGCCGCAGGATTTCGCCCGGGAGATTTTCACCGACCTCTGGAAGATGCTGGCGGAATTCGGCGACGAGGCAAAGACCAGGCGTTGACGCGGGACCGCCTGCGCCTCCGTGCGCACTTTCAACGACATCGGCTCGATGTCAATGTTTCCGCTCATCCCTGTCATCAGGCCCTGTTATCGGAACCGGGCCGTCCTATATCTGCAAGCGTCGCAGCGGCCACATTCTGATGATCCCGCGATAGGCGGATCATCACCATGCCGGGCATCGCTTTCGATCAGGGCAGACATTCGCGCTCGAAGGCATCTCCGAAAGCCTCGGCATCCGTGCCGCGGCTGTTCAACCGCCTCCGACCGTTCCACCGATTTCAATGATTGATTGATAAGAGAGGAAAGACCATGTCCAGTTACAACGCAGCCAAATCAGGTACCTTCAAGATCGGCGGCGATATCGAGATCAATCGTCTCGGTTTCGGCGCCATGCGCGTCACCGGCAAGGGCATCTGGGGCGAGCCTTCCGATCATGCCGAATCCATCCGCACGCTGAAGCGCCTGCCGGAACTCGGCGTCAACTTCATCGATACGGCCGACTCCTACGGCCCCGATGTCTCCGAATGGCTGATCAAGGAAGCGCTGCATCCCTATGGCGGCAAGTCGGTCATCGCCACCAAGGGCGGCCTGACCCGCCACGGCCCCGATATCTGGCTGCCCGTCGGCCGTCCGGAATATCTGATCCAGCAGGCGCATAAGAGCCTGCGCAATCTGGGCGTCGAGCAGATCGATCTCTGGCAGCTGCATCGGATCGATCAGAAGGTGCCGGCCAAGGAACAATTCGATGCGATCAAATCGCTGCTCGATAGCGGCCTCATCCGCCATGCGGGTCTGAGCGAAGTGTCGGTTGCCGACATCGAGGCCGCCTCGAAGCATTTCAAGGTCGCGACCGTCCAGAACCGCTACAATCTCGTCGACCGCACCAGCGAGGACGTGCTCGACTATTGCGCCAAGCACAATATCGGCTTCATCCCGTGGTATCCGCTGGCCGCCGGCGACCTCGCCAAGCCCGGCTCGCTGCTGGATACCATCGCCAAAAAGCACAATGCAGCACCAAGCCAGATCGCGCTCGCCTGGGTGCTGAGGCGCAGCCCGGTCATGCTGCCGATCCCCGGCACCTCCAAGGTCAAGCATCTCGAGGAAAACGTCGCGGCCGTCGACATCACCCTCTCAAACGAGGAATTCTCGGCCCTCGACGCAGAGGGAAGCAAGGTCTTCAAGGCTGCTTGACGGGCAAACCCAAGGCTTTCCGGTTTGCGCTAGTCGCTGCCCCTCACCCTAACCCTCTCCCCGTAAAAGATGGGGAGAGGGGACGTGCCCTGCGATGGGTGGGTGGGGAACGGAGAGGGTGCGGCATACCCCCTTCGCCCCGCGAGCGGGGCGAAGGTGCCGGCAGGCGGATGAGGGGCAACGCCGACGATCCAGGCCGAGGCCGCAATTTTCGGCATAAATTTGACCATCCGGTCAAACATGCTGCAAAATGAGGCGGCGGCCTGTTATTTTGAGGGCAAGCATTGCGTCCAGCGCATTGCTGCATTGCGGTATTTTCGCTATTCCGAATCAAAAGAATTGGCTATTACTATCTTCGTAAGCAGCGCACTCCTCCTCCCAGCGCTCTTACATCGGACTGACAACACTCCTCCTCCCAGTTGTCAGTCAGGATCAAGAGCCCGGCGCACCTCCTCCCGCGTCGGGCTTTTTTCTTTTCCCCCCAAGTCTTTCCCCACCAAGTCTTTCCCCACCAAGTCTCCTCGCCCTAAGTCGAAATCGACCAATTACCGATCCGGGCAACGCCGGTCCTGCGGTTTTCACGAGGGATTGCGCAAAACAAAGGCTTCCACGTCGGGCGGTTTGACTCGGCAAGCCTCGTCGGACTATTTGAACGGGCGCCGCCTGTCCGGTGCGTGAACCGATTGGAGTTTGGTCATGATCGGCAAAAGACGCGGCTTGCCCGCGGCTCTGACAGGTCTTCTGGTTGCAACGATGGTGCTTTCCGGCTGCGGCGGTAGGCCGGTCGGTGTCATGCAGGCGGCTGGCACCGCGGCCCCTGGCACCTCCAAGGTCGACCTGCTCGTCGCGACGACGCGCGCTGCCGACGACAATCCCGCCGTGCTTTTCTCCGGCGAACGCGGCACCGGGCTCGCCGTCAATGCCGTCGATGTCTCGATCCCGCCGGAAGCCAATCGCAAGGTCGGCCAGGTGCAATGGCCAAGCCGTCTGCCGGCCGATCCGTTGCGCAATTTCGTCACCGTTTCGGTCGATCCGCTGGAAGGCGAGCGAGCCGGCGAGACCTGGCTGAAGACCCATATGCCGAAGAGCCGCCGGGTGCTCGTCTTCGTGCACGGATTCAACAATCGTTATGAGGACGCCGTCTACCGCTTTGCGCAGATCGTCCACGATTCGCATGCCGACGTCGCCCCCGTCGTCTTCACCTGGCCGTCGCGCGGCAGCATCTTCGATTATAATTACGACAAGGAAAGCACCAACTATTCCCGCGACGCGCTGGAGGAACTGCTGACCCGCACCGCCGCCAATCCCGCTGTCAGCGACATCACCATCATGGCGCATTCGATGGGCACCTGGCTGACGGTCGAAGCGCTCAGGCAGATGGCGATCCGCAACGGCCACGTCGCTCCGAAGATCAACAATGTCATCCTCGCCTCGCCGGATCTCGATGTCGATGTTTTCGGCCGCCAGTTCGCAAGCCTCGGCAAGGAAAGGCCGCACTTCACCATCTTCGTCTCGCAGGACGATCGGGCTCTGGCGCTGTCGCGGCGCATCTCCGGCAATGTCGACCGGCTCGGCCAGATCGATCCTTCCGTCGAACCCTATCGCAGCAAGCTCGAGGCGGCCGGCATCACCGTGCTCGATCTCACCAAGCTCAAGGGCGGCGACCGGCTGAACCACGGCAAGTTCGCCGAAAGCCCCGAGGTGGTGAAGCTGATCGGCGACCGGCTGATTGCCGGCCAGACGATCACCGATTCCAATGTCGGGCTCGGCGAGGCCGTCGGTGCGGTGGCGATGGGCGCTGCCCAGACCGCCGGAAGTGCCGTCAGTGTCGCCGTCAGCACGCCGATCGCGATCTTCGATCCGCGCACCCGGCGCAACTACGACGCCCAGCTGAAGCGTCTCGGCCAGTCGATGAACAACACCGTCGGTTCGGTCGGCGACAGCGTCGGCGCCGGCCTGCCGGAAAGCCAGTAAAAATTCCACAGAGCAATTCCAGCAAAGTGCATAGCGGTTTTGCGTTTCGGAATTGCGAAAAACAAAGAGGTAGGGAATTTCCGTAATTCGGAGAAAACGGAAATTCTCTAGGCATCGCATCTTGATGTGATATATCAGATTCACGACGGCAATTCTGTCTGCCGTGCGATGGGTTGATGGCATGGCGGATGAGATGAAGAAGAGGGTAGCGGTCGTCGGCGCGGGCGTGATCGGCGCCTCGATCGCTTTCGAGCTGCAGCGGCGCGGCCTTGAAGTGACACTGATCGACAAGGGCGAGCCCGGCCGCGGCACCTCTTTCGGCAATATGGCAAGCATCGCGCTTGATTTTGCCGCCGGCTCCGGCCCTTCGACCTGGAAGAAGATCCCCGGCTGGCTGCTCGATCCGGAAGGCCCGGTCTGGCTGCGGCCTTCCTACGCCGCCAGGATGCTGCCCTGGTTCCTGCGCTTCCTCGCCGCCGGCCGGCCCTCGCGTCTCCGAGAGATCGAGGATGCCGGCATGAGCCTATCGAACCGCGCGCTCGGCGATTTCAGGCAGATGCTCGAAGCGATCGGCGCACCCGACTTGATGACCGAGGAAGGATGTCTGGCGATCTATGAGACGGAGGCGGAATTTGCCGCCGATCGCGGCCATCTCGCCATGATGCAGCGCTACGGCCTCGAATTCGAGGTCTTGAGCAACGGCGCCATCCAATATTACGAACCCACTTTGTCGCCGGCGATCGCCAAAGCCGTGCTGCTCCCCGACAACAAGTCGATCCGCGACCCCTACAAGCTGGTGGTGAAACTCACCGACGCCGCAAAGGCTGTGGGCACGACCTTCGTCTCCGGCACTGTGCGGAATATCGAGCGCCGGGGCGATGGCACCGCCGTCGTTCTCCTCGAGGATGGCAGGCGGATCGAGGCGGATTCGGTCGTGCTTGCCGCCGGCGTCCACACCCGTTTCCTTGCCGAAAAGCTCGGCGAGCCGATCCCGCTCGAAACCGAGCGCGGCTATCACACGCAGATCATGAAGCCCGGCATATCCATGCGCTATTCGGTGATCTGGCCGCATCGCGCTTTCATGGTGACGCCGACGGCGGGCGGCATCCGGGTCGGCGGCAATGTCGAACTCGCTGGCCTCGATGCCGCACCGGATTTCCGCCGTCCGCGGGTGCTGGTGCGCCACGCCCAGCGCGCGCTGCCCGGCCTGAAGGTCGAGGAGACGACGGAATGGATGGGGCATCGTCCGGCGCTGCCCGATACGATCCCGATCATCTCGCCGTCGCGGAAAATGCCCGGCGTTTTTTATGCGACCGGCCATGGCCATCTCGGACTGACCTTTTCGGCAACGACAGCGCTGGTGATCGCCGATATGGTGACGGGGCTCAAACCATCCCTCGATATGACCCCGTTCCGCATAGACCGCTATTAGGAGGCCCCGATGTCCGATACCACGAAACCCGTAGCGCTAATCACCGGCGGCGGCCGCGGCATGGGCGAGGCAATCGCCCGCGAGCTCTCGGCGCAGGGCTATCAGCTGGCGCTGATGTCGCCGTCCGAAAGCTGCGAGAAGCTGGCGGCCGAACTTGGCGGCGTCGCCGCGCGCGGCGTGGCCGAAAAGGCCGAGGATCTGAAGGCGATCTTCGACCTGACGATGAAGACCTATGGCCGCATCGACGCCGTCGTCAACCTGAGCGGCCATCCGCCGAAGGGCGACCTGCTCGATATTTCGGACGAGAACTGGACGCTCGGTTCCGACATGATGATCCTGTCGCTGGTGCGCATGGCCCGCCTGGTGACGCCGGTCATGCTGAAACAGGGCAAGGGCGCCTTCGTCAACATCACCACTTTCGCCGCCTACGAGCCGACGCTGGTCTTCCCGGTTTCCTGCACCTATCGCGCCGCTGCCGGCGCCTTCACCAAGCTCTATTCCGATCGTTATGCGGCCGATAATATCCGCATGAACTGCATCCTGCCCGGCTATATCGATAGCCTGAACCACAAGCCCGGGACCGCCGAGACGGTGCCGATGAAGCGCATCGGCCATGTGGAGGAGATCGCCAAGACCGCGGCCTTCCTGCTGTCCGACGGCGCGGGTTATATCACCGGCCAGAATATCCGCGTCGATGGCGGCGTCACCCGTCACGTTTGATCTGGAGTTTTCGATATGAGATGGAAGCGCACGATCCAGCTGCTGGATGTCCATGCCGAAGGCGAGATCGGCCGCGTCGCGATCGGCGGCGTGCCGAAGATCCCCGGCGATACCATCGCCGCCCAGCTGCATTGGCTGAACACCGATCCGAAGGGTGATGAGCTTCGCCGCTTCCTTTGCCTGGAACCGCGCGGTGCGCCGATCGGCTCGGTCAACCTGCTGCTGCCGGCGCGCCACCCGGAGGCGGACGCCGCCTTCATCATCCTGCAGCCCGATCAGGCGCATGCGAGTTCCGGCTCGAACTCGATCTGCGTCACCACTGCCTTGCTCGAATCCGGCATCGTCGAGATGAAAGAGCCGGAGACGATCGTGACGCTCGAAACTGCCGCCGGCCTCGTCAAGGCGACGGCGACCTGCCGCGACGGGCGCTGCGAGAAGGTGAAGCTCACCATGGTGCCCTCCTTCGTGCATGAGCTCGATGTCGGGATCGACACGCCGCATTGGGGAAGGATCAAGGCCGATATCTGCTATGGCGGCATCTTCTATGCCCTGGTCGATGTCGGTCAGATCGGTCTGACGATCGAGAAGGCCAATGCCGCCGGCCTCGTCCAGGCCGGCATGATCCTCAAGGAGCTGATCAACCGCGACATCAAGGTCGTCCATCCCGAGATCCCGGCGATCTCGGGCGTCGCCTATGTGATGTTCCGCGATACCGAAGCCGACGGCACGGTGCGCACCTGCACCACCATGTGGCCAGGCCGGGCCGACCGCTCGCCCTGCGGCACCGGAAATTCCGCCAATCTCGCCACGCTCTATGCCCGCGGCAAGGCCAAGGTCGGCGACGTTTTCACCTCGAAATCGATCATCGGCTCCGAATTCGAAGTCGGCCTCCAGGCGGTAACCGAAGTGGCCGGCCGCCCCGCCGTCATCCCCACCATCACCGGCCGCGGCTTCACCTTCGGCCTGACCCAGGTAGCGCTCGACCCCTTTGACCCGCATCCGAACGGTTTTGCGCTGACAGATGTCTGGGGGCCATCGGCTGGGGAGATTTGACTGCGAGAAGCATGATTCGCGCCGATGGCTGCCCCTCACCCTAGCCCTCTCCCCGTAAAAACGGGGAGAGGGGACGTGCCATGCGAGAGGCCAATGGGGAACGGAAAGGGCGCGGCATATCCCCTTCGCCCCGCGAGCGGGGAGAGGTGGCGGCAGCCGGATGAGGGGCAGCGGCACGCTCCAACGATCCCGCGAAGCTTCCGCGACCGACTGCCTAAAGGTTACGCATGATCGGCGTAAGTCTACCTGCGCTCAGCATCCCCGGTTCGAGTGTCCCAACCCAGCATGGCCAGCTCGGCCACGGCCTCCAGTTCGCCACGGGTCGCTCCGTCGCGGGCCAGGATCGACATGCCGTTCTGAACGGTCTGGACGAAACGAGAGAGTGCGTGGACGTCGGTCGAGACTGGAATTTCGCCTGCTGATATCGCCTGGTTCAGGCGCGCCTTCAGGCGCTCGAGCGTGACGGCGCGGGCGGCTCGCACGAGTTCGCCGAGTTCCACATGGCCCTCGCTGCCGACCGAAGAGAGCGCCACCATGCAGCCGCGGGGAATATCGACGACACAGCCGGTCAGGGCAGCGGCCGAGTCCATCAGAAATGACCTCACCGCGTCACGGGCCGTGTCTGCGGAAAAGAACCCTGCCCAGACGAGCGCCTCGTTGTTGTCGCGATAGTGGCGCAACGCCTCGGCATAGAGCGCCTCCTTCGAACCGAATGCCGCGTAAAGGCTCGGCGATCCGATCCCCATCGCCTCGGTGAGGTCGGCGATCGAGGTCGCCTCGAAGCCCTTGATCCAGAACAGCCGGGTCGCTTGCGCCAAGGCTGCCTCCCGGTCGAAGGCCCGCGGCCGCCCGCGACTGCGGGCAGGGGTTTCGTTGACGTTCGACATCTCATCCGATTTTTGCATCGATCATTATATAAACCCATTGACACCCCATCGCAACGTGCCTAGCTATTTATGTGTCGATCACTACAGAAAGAGAAGATCATGACAGAACTGGCTGGAAAGCGTGCCCTCGTCACAGGTGGCTCGCGTGGCATTGGCGCCGCCATCGCATTGGCGCTTGCCGACAAGGGCGCAGATGTCGCCATCACCTATGAGCGTTCGGCCGCTCGCGCCGCCGAAGTCGTCCGGGCGATCGAGGGCAAGGGCCGCAAAGCGCTTGCCATCCAGGCCGACAGCGCCGATCCGGCGGCGGTGAAGCGCTCGGTCGACGAGGCGGCCCAGGCACTTGGCGGTCTCGACATTCTCGTCAACAATGCTGCAATCGCGCTTTACGGTGCGATCGCCGACGTCAGCGTCGAGCAGATCGATGCGCTGCTTGATGTCAATGTGCGGTCGCCTCTGCTCGCTTCGCAGGCGGCCATTCCCTATCTGCAGGCGGGAAGCCGCGTCATCACGATCGGCTCGGTCGGCGCCGAACGCATCGTCGGCGACACCGGTACGGTCTATTACATGACAAAATCCGCGCTCCACTCGTTTACCCGCGGCCTCGCACGCGAACTCGGATCTCGCGATATCACCGTAAATCTGGTCCAGCCGGGTTCGACCGACACCGAAATGAATCCCGCCAATGGCGACTTCGCCGATTTCCAGCGTGCCCTGATCCCACTTGGACGTTACGGCGAGCCAGAAGATGTGGCCGCCGCTGTGGCTTTCCTCGCAAGCCCTGCAGCAAAGCACATCACAGGCACTATCCTCACAGTGGATGGCGGCTTGAACACCTGAATCGGGATCTGTTGCCTACGAACGGCAGAAGACAGGGGATCGACGGAGGTCGGTCCCTTCGAATGCGAGCCGATCGCCTATTAGTGTCTTGCCTGCGTCTCATGCCGGATACCGGCATGAGACGCATTGTTGAGCCGCAGGCTGTGTCAGACTGGCAGCTTCATCTGCTTGCGCAGGCTCTTGTCGAATGCACTGGCGGGAACGAAGCGGCGCAGGAAGTGCAATTGACGGGCGGCTTTGCTGGCGGGATAGCGCAGTTTCGGCGATTTCGCGGTGGCTGCCTTGACGACCGCTTCGCCAACCACTTCGGGCGCATCGCCTGCCTTGATCGCGCTGTTCCAGACAGCTTCTGTCGTCTTGCGGCCGCCGTCGTAGACACCAGTCATGCGGTCGGGCTGCGTCGAGTTATGGTCGAGAGCTGTGCGGGTAAATGCAGGTTCGACGAGCAGGACGCGGATCCCCAACGTGCGGACTTCGTGATCGAGCGATTCGGAATAACCTTCGACAGCATGTTTCGTCGCAGTGTAGAGCGCGCTGAACGGGCTCGGAATGAAGCCGACGACCGAACTGATGTTGATGATGCGGCCGTTGCGCTGGTTGCGCATGATCGGCAACACCTCGTTCGTAACACGAATGATCCCGAAGACATTCAGGTCGAAAAGTGCCTGAGCCTGTTCGATCGAGGACTCTTCCGCTCCGCCGATCAGTGCGCCACCGGCATTGTTGACGAGAACGTCGATGCGGCCAGCCTGTTTGATGACCTCGGCGATCATGCCCGCGACCGATTGACTGTCCGTCACGTCGCAGGTCAACATCGTGATGCCATTGGCAGACCCGGCTGTCGCCTTGCGGCTGGTTCCAAAGACGCGGTAGCCCGCGGTTACCAGAGCCTTTGCCGTGGCGCGGCCGATACCGGCCGCTGCACCTGTGACGACGGCGACGCCGCGGTTGTTGTTGCTCATTTCAATTTTCCTTCGGATCGTGCCGCCAACGGCAATGGGGTTGTGGGATATTACGGTCGTCGTTTTGGGTCGGGTGGCCTCGTGGGACCGCCCGGTCGGAACCTGATGTTGAAAGGGATTGCTGGTGTGACTTAGTTCAGCACGCCAGTGCCGGGGCGGAGTTCAAGCACACGACCGGTCCCCCGCGAAAATCTCTTGAGTGATCGCCGTGGCGAGATGCAAACTCGACGGAACCACCGATGCAGCGCGTAGGGGATTTGCGATCCAACCCACCCTCGAAAGAAGTCGATCTGTTCGGACGAGCGCAGACCTGCGAGGCCATTTGCTCTTCCTGGCCGATAAGGGCGACTGATATACTCATGGATGCAAATCCCTGAAGTTTCGGTTATGCGTGGACTGGACAGGCATGATCTATACACTGCATAAATCCCGTGTAAAGGGGAATTTATGCAGTGTATAGATTTCGGTGCAATTTTTGAGGAATTAACGTGAGCGTGACAATCCGGGAAAACTACCATCACGGCGAACTTCGCTCGGCTTTGATCGCGGCCTCGGATGAGATCATCCGGGAAAGCGGCGTCGAGGGATTTTCGTTGCGGGAGGCAGCCCGCCGGGCCGGCGTGTCACCCGGCGCGCCGAAACACCATTTTGGCAGCATCGTCGGCCTGCTCACCGAGGTGGCGATCGCGGCCTATGGGCAACTAGCTCGGTATTTGTCCGATGCTCTCGTTGCGAATCAAACTGCTGAGCAGAAGCTCCAGTCGCTCGGGACGGCCTATGTCAGATACGCCCTCGACAATCCCGGTCATTTCCGCCTGATCTGCCGCAGGGATCTGGTCAACCGCCATCACCCCGACTTCGAGCCTGCCGTCTATTCCGCCATGACTGGCTTCGTCCTTACCGCCGCAGAATATTATGGATCGACTTTTCCACCTGAAACGGACCAAGCCGTGCATCCCGGCATCGTCGCGGCTGTGTCGACGATCCATGGGATTGCCCACATGGCAATCGAAGACAAATTCTCCTTCGTGCTCAGAAGCGACGAGCCGGAAGCCGAGCTGCTGGGCACCTTGCTGCCGTCGATGTTGAACTTCCATTGGCCGGTGAGAGATCCGCAATGAGCCGGTCAACAGCTCGCTGAGAAAGTGCTCCCTCTCGGGCTGGCAACAGTGCCGATGCGACGTCAGCCACGCGCCTTCAGATGAAGCATTGGATGATGCTCATAATGGCCGGCGCCGTTCTTCACGATCGGATCTTCCGACGTGATCGCCTGAATGTCTTGATCATCGCCAATCTGGTAGAGCGATACGCCGTAGCCGCCGGCAGGATCCATCACCGGACCATGCGCGACGATCTTTCCTTCCTGGAGGCGCATATCGAGGAAAACCCCGTGCTGCTTCATCCATTCCTGCTCGTCGGCAGACATGGTCGCCAGAAAGTCTGGGCGGGGCGGAATGTATTTGCACAGGTAGTATTTCATATCTGACTCCTGAGTTGCCGGAACACTGAAGACGGTCCTACGCCCCCCACAGCTGAGCCTTGCCTCTTTCAGGCCGTCTTCTGCGATGGAACATCGACCCGCATTTGGTTACTATCAATTTAAGACTAAGTCACTATCAAAAAGATATCGATACGAAGAATCTTCGCGGGCCGAACGACCGTCGTCGCAGGCGCTTTGCTCGATGGTGAGCGCGGCGAAGGGCAGCACCCGTCGCTTGAGGTTTAGGGTGAATTTTCGGAGAGCGTGGAACGGTCGGTCGGCCAGGTGGACAGCGCTTGCTCGGCAACGGCCTCCAGCATCTCGCGGCTGAATCCGGCTTTGGCCAGCACCGCCATGCCATGCGTGAGAGCCATCACGAAGGCTGCAAGGGCATCGGCTTTTGCCGTCTCCGGCAAGTCGCCCTCGGCCTTCGCCCGTTCGAAGCGTTCACGAAGCTGCGCCTGGCCGGCCGCACGAAAATCGATCAACGCTTGCCGCACGGGTTCCGCTTCATCCGATCCCGCCACGGCGCCATTGATGCCGAGACATCCCGTATGGTCGGGATAACGCGTATTGAGATCGGCTGCATTGAAGAGGATATGGGCAGCAACCTGACGCGCTGTGGGGAGCTGAAGCGCCTCCAGAATGTAGTGCAGGAATCGTTCGGAATAGCGATCGAGCGCTAAGTCGGTAAGCTCGTATCGGCTCTGATTCAGAGCCGACATACCGCGGCCCCCATCAACCGCGTTGCAAAATTCTGGCGCTGACCTGACCTGTGGCAAGCTCCGCGGCCGGCGCTGGCCTACCAAGCAGATATCCTTGGCCGATGTCGCAACCCAGATCCTGAAGCCGCTGAAGTTGGCTCTCCTCTTCGATACCCTCGGCGGTTATCGTCACGCCAAGTCCGACGCCGAGAGCGATGATGGCCTTGATCACCTTGTCCTGCTTGTCATTGGTTTCGAATGTAGAGACGAAACTCCTGTCGATCTTGATCTTGTCGAACCGGTAGTTGGAGAGTTGTGAGAGGCTGGAATAGCCTGTTCCAAAATCGTCGAGAGCAATCCTGACCCCAGCGTTCACCAGATCGTCGAGCACGATTCGTGCAGTGACGGCGTCCTGGATGATGGCGCTCTCCGTCACTTCCAGCTCGACCCTGTGCGCCGGCAGACCGACATCGCCCAATATCTTGAGAATTCTGAGCCCCAGCAACCGATCGCTCAGCTGGATCGGAGAAAGGTTGAATGACAGGACGAGCTCACTTGGCCAGGAAAGCGCATCGGTGCAGGCGTGGCGAAGCAGTTGGTCCGTCAATTCGACGATCAGCCCGGCTTCCTCCGCCACCGGAATGAATTCGTTTGGCGGGATGAATTCGCCGGAGGCCGTCTTCCAGCGTGCCAGCGCCTCAAAGCCGATAATCTTGTTCGTCTTCAGGTCCACGAGCGGTTGATAGTAGGGAACGATCTCAGCCTTCCTGATGGCTGCTCTTAGATCGGCTTCCACCCGAATCCGTTTCGCCAACTCATCCTGCATCGAAGGGACGAAGGGCTTCACCAGATTGCGCCCCTGCTTTTTGGCGACATACATCGCACAGTCCGAATGTCGGATGACCTGGCTCAGGTCATCTCCGTTCTCCGGATAAAGTGCGAAGCCGACACTGGCGCCGAGATCGACGGCGACGCCATTGAATGTGAAGGGTTTGCCGATCACGCTCACGATGCGGTTCCCCAACGCGGCAAGATCGGGATTTCCAGTGCGCCGCGCCAGAACGACAAACTCGTCTCCGCCAAGACGAAAAACGTGCTCACGGGGAAAGAGGGAAGAGAGCCGCTGAGCGACAGTCTTCAGCACCGCATCACCGTGATCGTGTCCCAGGAGATCATTGACCTTCTTGAAGCCGTCGAGATCGATGCTGAAGACGGCGTAGGTTTCTTCCCTTTGATCGCTCATCGCCTGCGCGCAGATGGAATCCAGAAACCTGCGGTTCGGCAGTTCGGTCAGCGTGTCGTGACAGGCAATCCAGTCTACGTTCTTTTCGGCCTGCAGCCTGCGATGAACCTCCCTCGAAAGATCGCGGATCCTCAGCGCGGAATAAATCAGCCCGAGAAACCCGGAGATATTAAGGGCAAGGAGCGCGTGGTCGAGCGGATAGTCATGATGCTTCTCGATGAACGCATCCAGCCCCTCATGCCAGTCGAAGGACCACGATAGGCAGAAGAGAAGCAGGAAGGCCGCGAGCCAGACAACGATCTCCACCTGGGGTCTGGTCGGTTGGATGCGAGGCATATAACAGGCTCCTGTTGTGTGACGAGCCGTCATGGCCAGTTTGGAGAACCGCATCGTCCCCGACATGTTTTCAATCAACAGCCGACATGGCTGATGCTCGTATCACCGAATGCCGGGTCGGGCATTGCAGTCGTTGCAAGCTGCGCAGCACCGACAAGTCCGTAAGATTGTCTGACCTTCGAAGGTTAATGGCGGGTTGCATTGATGAAGGTGCGGGCGTTTCGCTGCGTGAATTGGATATCTTTCCCGTAAATCGGATCGGGCCTCGATTCCATGGTGTCTGCCGGTCGCCGCTATCTCCCATTCTTCGAACGGCTGAAGAACCCGCCGGAGGATTAAGTAGTCCTTGAAAAGGAATGGGTGTGATGGGTTTACAGCGCCCCCGCGTCTTTTCAGCATCTGCGCGTCGCCGGCGACCGCGGAGCGCTCGGCAGTCTCGCCAGGGTAGGGCGCATCCCCGAGCCGATCAATCTGCCAGCATCGTATCTCCCAGGCTGTAGCAGTGGCTCGCCTGATAGGCGTTCCGACCTCGGTTCATATGCGTCACATTGAAAGTCCGAATGGCGCACAAGATGCGGCGCTCCGCGAGGAATTTGCGGATCGAGGCCGAGCCCCGCACAGTGATGCCGAAAATGTCCTCGCCGCGCGGAAAAAAATAACCGACGTCTTCGGGCGTCGTGACGCAGTGCTCGAGAAAAGCCTCGTCGACATCGCCCTGCGCGGGTGAATGGTCGGTGGTGAAATGCGAAAGATGCACCAGGAATCGTGCACGCAGGCCCTCGCTGTCGGCATAGAGCGTGAAAAGCTCCATCCAGCTCGCATTAACGCGGATGAGCGGCTTGTCGGAAGTCGAGGGCAGACATGAAACCGACCAGTAGTGACGCTCGGTCGTGCGCGGGATGGGGATGCAGGTCTGCCCGTATACTCCGAGAATTTCCAGAACGTCTTGCGCCTGCGGGCGACGAAGCAGCTTCTCGAAGCGTGCGACGTACTTGAACCGCTGTTCCAGGGACTCCGAGCGCTCTTCGGCGTCGATCAACTCCGCCTCGCCTTCAATCCAATCGCGCTGCTGCTCAGGATCCAGAAACTTGCGCAGACCGGTGGTGCTGCGACGAGGAGGCGCGCTCATGTCAGGTGCCATGTGAAATCCGTGTCCTCATCGCTTCACTGACCTGATCCCGCGCGTGTCTATGCAGCTGCTCGACGTCCGCTCCTGGTGGTGAGGCGCCCGTTCGCAGCACTTGGCTTAGCAAGCTGTTTGCCGGCGCGGCGGACCAACCCACCGGCCGCACAGTAACATCCATCCAACGAATGGCGAAAGACCGACCTTCAGCCGGACCGAAAGCCAAAGCCTACCGACGACCAAACAGCTGCGCGTTTTTGCTGGAATTGCTAGTAGACGAACGGATCCACCTCGGCCGTCGCATGGGCGTCCGCTTCCTTGGGGTAGATCACGCCCTTGCGCAGGATGATGTTGGCATAGAGCCTCGGCTCGCCGGTCTGGATCACCGCATGGGCAGCCTTCACCCGTCCGTAGAAATCCTGGCCGATCAGCGGCACCACCTGCCGGTGCGGCTCGTGGCGGGCGCAGCAGTCGATCATCTCCTCATGCACGGATTCGAGCTTGTCGCGCTCGGCCTTGACGGTCGAGCGGAAGATCGCTTCCGCCACGAAATCGTCGATCGGCAACACGCTGAGCACGGCGTTGAGAACCGGGATGAGGCGGTGGCCGTCGAGCCGGATCAGCCGGCGGGCATGTTCGACGCCCGGATAATTGCCGTCGACGATGGCGATCTCGTCGCCGTGGCCCATGGCGCGAAGCGTCAAAAGCAGCTCCGGGCTCAACAGCGGATCAAGTCCTTTCAGCATGGTCTACCTCCTTGAAGAGTACGTTCTGGTCGGTGAGGTAACGCGCGAAGATCGGCAGGCTGGCGCCGCCGATGGCGCGCGCCTGCGCGCCGACCGCGCCCTCGATGATTTCGGGCATGACGACGCCCTGTAGGTCGAGCTTGGCCGCTTCGTCGATGGTGGCCTGCACCACGCGGCTGCGCACCCAGCTGGGAAAGCCGCCGTCGATCACAGCCGCGCTGAAATCGACGATCGAGGCGGCGGCGACGATCGCCTGCGCCAGCGCCTTGGCGCTATCCTGGATCCAGGCTTCCATCGGCTCGCCGAAATCCACCCAGTCGTCGGCCGAATACCAGAGCGGCTCGGGATCGATGCCGCGCTCGCGCAGCATGTTTTCGAGCACGAAGATCGAGGCGATTTCGAGCAACTGCTTCGTCTCGCCGTTCTTGCCGCGCACAGGCAGCGGCCCGATCGCGCCTGCCGTGCCGGTACGGCCGGAAAAGATCGCCGAATTGAGCACGATGCCGCCGCCGATAAAGGAGCCGATGAAGAAATAGACAAAATCCGGGTAGGACGGCCCGACGCCGAAGACCAGTTCGGCGCCGCAGGCGCTGGTCGCATCGTTCTGCATGAAGACCGGATGCGAGACGCGCGCGGCGATGTCGGCCTGCAGGTCGACGTCGCGCCAGACCTCCATGGCGCCAGCCGGCGCGCCCACCTCTTCGGCCCAATTCCAGAGCTCGAAAGGCGCGGCGATGCCGAGGCCGGCGATACGGCCGCGCTGCTTGTCGTCGAGCCGCTCTTCGAGTTCCCGGATGCCCGAGGTGACGAAGGCGAGGATTTCATCCGGCAGCGGATAGGCATAGGTCCGGTGCAACTGCATGCGGATGCGGCCGACGAAATCCATCAGCACCAGATCGGCGCTGCGCCGGCCCATCTTCAGGCCGAAAGAATAGACAGCATCGGGATTGATATGCATCGGGATCGACGGCTGGCCGACACGGCCGCGCACCGGTTCCCCGCGCGACAACAGCCCTTCCTTTTCCAGCACCCGCATGATGACGGAGACGGTCTGCGCCGACAGCCCGCTGCGGCGCGCGATATCGGCCTTCGACAATGCGCCGTAGAGACGCACCAGCGACAGCACGAGCCGTTCGTTATAGGCTCGCACCCTGACCTGGTTCGCACCTCCGGCCGGATTCAGAATTGGTGGCGGGACCGGCGTGTGTTCCGGTCCATCCAAGGACGACATGGCCGCTCCTCCCGATTGTTGGCCTATGCCCTAATTCGATCGAGCATGCCACATCGAATTAATAATTCAATTGGATTTATTTATTGACAAGCCAATTTCTTTTCGCTCTTAATTGCCGTCGTCAAGGGCACGGGACCGCTGGGAGGCATTAGCGATCCACGGCGAAGTGTCATATCTTAAGCTTCCGGCCCCGCAGGGGCGGCGCCGGCAAACTCTGGGAGGAGTTCCATGAAGAAATCTGTTCTCGCTTTCGGCGCGCTCGCGCTTGGTGTCACCTTTTCCGCTCCTGTCATGGCGGCTGACGTTGCTGCCTGCCTCATCACCAAGACCGACACCAACCCCTTCTTCGTCAAGATGAAGGAAGGTGCGACCGCCAAGGCCAAGGAACTCGGCGTCTCGCTGAAGTCCTATGCCGGCAAGGTCGACGGTGACAGCGAAAGCCAGGTGGCCGCGATCGAAAGCTGCATTGCCGATGGCGCAAAGGGCATCCTGATTGCTGCTTCCGACACCAAGGGCATCGTGTCTTCGGTCAAGAAGGCGCGTGAAGCCGGCCTGCTGGTCATCGCTCTCGACACGCCGCTCGAGCCGGCCGATGCCGCCGACGCCACCTTCGCCACCGACAACCTGCTCGCCGGCAAGCTGATCGGCCAGTGGGCCAAGGAAACGATGGGCGACAAGGCCAAGGATGCCAAGGTCGGCTTCCTCGACCTGACCCCGTCGCAGCCGACGGTCGACGTTCTGCGCGACCAGGGCTTCATGATGGGCTTCGGCATCGATCCGAAGGACCCGAACAAGATCGGCGACGAGGACGATGCTCGTATCGTCGGTCATGACGTGACCAACGGCAATGAAGAAGGCGGCCGCAAGGCCATGGAAAACCTTCTGCAGAAGGATCCGAGCATCAACGTCATCCACACCATCAACGAGCCGGCCGCTGTCGGCGCCTATCAGGCGCTGAAGGCCGTCGGCATGGAAAAGAACGTGCTGATCGTCTCGGTCGACGGCGGTTGCCCGGGTGTGAAGTCGGTCAAGGAAGGCGTCATCGGCGCCACCTCGCAGCAATATCCGCTGATGATGGCAGCCCTTGGCGTCGAAGCGATCAAGAAGTTCGCCGACAATGGTGAAAAGCCGAAGCCGACCGAAGGCAAGTCCTTCTACGACACCGGCGTCTCGCTCGTCACCGACAAGCCGGTTTCCGGCGTCAAGTCGATCGACACCAAGGAAGGCACGGACAAGTGCTGGGGCTGAGCCCTGATTGTTGAAAGCAGACCGGCCGGGGCTTGATCCCCGGCCGTTTTCGACGGACGATGTTCCGTCGCCTCACGAACCGGCTAATCAAAGACCGGATGGATATCGGTGACGGCCCCCGCGCGAGTTCGGCGCGCGGATGCGGAGGAGGAACCATGACCGGAACACAGGAATTCGAACGTGTCCTCGACGGCAGCGACAAGAGCGTTGCCTCCTTCGAGCACGAGAAAGTCTCGCTGATCAAGCGCGCGCAGCATTTTCTGCACTCGACGCCGGCCGCCGTGCCGCTGATCGTGCTGGTGCTGGCGATCGTCATCTTCGGGATGACGATCGGCGGACGGTTCTTCTCGTCCTATACGCTGACGCTGATCCTGCAGCAGATCGCCATCGTCGGTATTCTCGGCGCCGCCCAGACGCTGGTCATCCTGACGGCCGGCATCGATCTTTCGATCGGCGTCATCATGGTGATCTCGGCCGTCGTCATGGGCAATGTCGCGATCACCTACGGCATACCGACGCCGATCGCGGTCGCAGCCGGCATGCTTGTCGGCGGCCTTTGCGGATTGCTGAACGGCTTCCTCGTCGCCTACATGAAGCTGCCGCCCTTCATCGTCACGCTCGGCACCTGGAACATCGTCATGGCGACGAATTTCATCTATTCCGCCAATGAGACGATCCGCGACACCGACGTCGACGAAAAGGCGCCGCTGCTGCATCTTTTCGCCGTGAGCTTCAAGCTCGGCAGCGCCGTGCTCACCCTCGGCGTCATCGCCATGGTGCTGCTCGTCCTGGTGCTCTGGTATGTTCTCAATCACACCGCCTGGGGCCGGCATGTCTATGCCGTCGGCGATGATCCGGAGGCGGCCAAGCTCTCCGGCATTCAGACCAAGAAGGTGCTGCTGACCGTTTACGCCATCTCGGGCGTCATTGCCGGCTTGGCGGCCTGGGTCTCGATCGGCCGCAACGGCTCGATCTCGCCGTCCTCTGCCGTCACCGATTTTAACCTCCAGGCGATCACCGCGACTGTGATCGGCGGCATCTCGCTGTTCGGCGGCCGCGGCTCCATTCTCGGCACGCTCTTCGGTGCCATGATCGTCGGCGTCGTCTCGATGGGCCTCAACATGCTCGGCGCCGACCCGCAATGGAAAGTCCTTTTGACAGGCGTGCTGATCATTGCCGCCGTCGCCATCGATCAGTGGATCAGAAAGGTTTCGGTGTAATCATGGCTCGCGAACCCCTTCTCACCGCCCGCGGTCTCGTCAAGCGTTATGGCCGCGTGACCGCGCTCGATAATGCCGATTTCGACCTCTATCCGGGTGAAATCCTCGCCGTCATCGGCGATAACGGCGCCGGCAAGTCCTCGCTGATCAAGGCGATATCGGGCGCCGTCACCCCGGACGAGGGGGTGATCACGCTCGAAGGCCGGCAGGTGCAGTTCCGCTCGCCGATGGAGGCGCGCGACGCCGGCATCGAGACCGTCTATCAGAATCTCGCCTTGTCGCCGGCGCTGTCGATCGCCGACAACATGTTCCTCGGCCGCGAGATCCGCAAACCTGGCCTGCTCGGCTCGATGTTCCGCATGCTCGACCGGCCGGCCATGGAAAAGCTGGCGCGCAACAAGCTCACCGAACTCGGCCTGATGACCATCCAGAACATCAACCAGGCGGTGGAAACGCTCTCCGGCGGTCAGCGCCAGGGTGTTGCGGTCGCCCGCGCCGCCGCCTTCGGCTCGAAGGTCATCATCATGGACGAACCGACGGCGGCCCTCGGCGTCAAGGAAAGCCGCCGCGTGCTGGAACTGATCCTCGACGTCAGGGCCCGCGGCCTGCCGATCGTGCTGATCTCCCACAACATGCCGCATGTCTTCGAGGTGGCCGACCGGATCCACATTCACCGCCTCGGCCGGCGGCTGACGGTGATCGATCCGAAGGAATACACCATGTCCGACGCCGTCGCCTTCATGACCGGCGCCAAGGCGGTGCCGACGGAGCCCGTCGCCGCATGAACGCACGCATCGATGAAATCGCCGGCGAGGTGCTTGACCGCGCCGGCCATTCCAGGCGTTTCCTGGTCGCCATCGCCGGACCGCCGGGTGCCGGCAAATCGACCATGGCCGACAATCTGGCCAACGCCCTGAAGGCGAAAGGCGAGAGTGTCGCGGTGCTGCCCATGGATGGTTTCCACATGGACAATGCCATTCTCATTGAACGTGGCCTGCTTGCCCGCAAGGGTATTCCCGAAACCTTCGATGTGCGTGGCTTCCTGGATATAGTTCGCGCGGTTCGCCCCGCAGATCAGGAAGTTCTCGTCCCCGTCTTCGACCGCTCGCGCGAGCTTGCGATTGCCTCTGCCCGCCCGATCGCTCCCGGGGATCGTTTCATCATCATCGAAGGCAACTATCTGCTCTTCACGCAGGGCAAATGGGCTGAACTTGACGGCATATTCGACTACACGATCATGCTCGCCCCACCAATCGAGGTGCTGGAAGAGCGCCTTTGGGATCGCTGGCGCGGTTATAATCTGACCGAGGAAGCTGCCAACGCCAAGGTCTACGGCAACGACCTGCCGAACGGCCGGCTGATCCTCGAAAACCGCCGCCCTGCCGACGTGACGCTGGAGATCGCGCTGGCGTGATGCCGCGGCGATTGTTTTCATGTAAAAGATAGTGCTATCGAGGCTGCAGACGCATCGCTTCGGAGGCCTGCCATGCAATCGATCACCATCCGCCGTCCTGATGACTGGCACCTGCATCTGCGCGACGGCGCCATGCTGGAAGGCGTGATCGCCGATACGAGCCGCACCTTCGCCCGCGCCATTATCATGCCCAATCTCGTGCCGCCGGTCGTCACGTCAGCTGACGCCAAGGCCTATCGCGAGCGTATCCTCAAGGCCTTGCCGGACGGTCATCGCTTCCGGCCGCTGATGACGCTTTATCTCACCGAACATACCAGCCCCGATGACGTAGAGGAGGGGAAGAACAGCGGCCTCATCACCGCCGTCAAGCTTTATCCGGCTGGCGCCACGACCAATTCGCATGGCGGCGTGCGCGACATGGAAAAGGCGATGCCGGTGCTGGAGCGCATGGCAAAGATCGGCCTGCCGCTTTGCGTCCATGGCGAGGTGACGACGCCGGAGGTCGATATCTTCGATCGCGAGGCCGTCTTCATCGAGACCGTGCTCGATCCGCTGCGGCAGCGCCTGCCGGAGCTGAAGGTGACGATGGAGCATGTGACGACATCCGATGGCGTCGATTACATCAAGGCGGCCAGGGGCAATCTCGCCGGCTCGATCACCACCCACCATCTGATCATCAACCGCAACGCCATCCTCGTCGGCGGCATCCGCCCGCATTATTATTGCCTGCCGGTCGCCAAGCGTGAAAACCACCGGCTGGCCCTGCGTGCGGCGGCCGTCAGCGGTGACCCGCGCTTCTTCCTCGGCACGGATTCCGCGCCGCATGTCGATCCGCTGAAGGAATGCGCCTGCGGCTGCGCCGGCATCTATACCTCGGTCAATACGATGAGCTGCCTCGCCCATGTCTTCGAACAGGAAAGCGCGCTGGAGCGGCTCGAAGCCTTCGTGTCGCTGAACGGGCCGGCCTGGTACGGGCTACAGCCGAACGAGGAGCGCATCACCCTGTCGAGGCAGGCCGAGCCGGTTGTCTTTCCCGCGAGGATTGAAACTGGCGCCGGTCCCGTGACGGTGTTCGATCCGATGTTTCCCCTGCATTGGCAGGTGGTGCAGCAGGCGTAATCTTTCAGATTTCAATTTTAAATAGATTTTTGATCCTAAATTCCGGCGTAACGTTAAACGCGTAACATTTGTATTGTGCGGTGCATCATTTGTTAACGGATGCATAAGACATTCCTCAGCACCGACCCCATGAGCTGCCGACATCATCCGGCGCGGCTGCAGTCGCGGAGACTGAAAGCATGATGCTTGACTATAACTCCCTCTTGTTGGCGCTCGGCGTCTCCGCGGCCTGCCTGGCGGTGACGCTGATGGGCAGTTGGCTTGTCCGTCGCGCAGAAACCGTGCTGTTGACCGCCACTGTCGGCCTTGTCCTCGTCGTCAGCGGCATTTTCGTCTATAGCGCTTATGTCAATACGCCGGAGAAATGGCTGGGCGTCGCCAATTTCGTGCTGTTTCATGCCGGTTTTGCCACCATCTGGGGCGCCGGCAAACAATTCCTCACCGGCCGGGTGTCTCTCCTCGCCATCGCGATCCGCGCGCTTGCGGCGATGGTCTTCTCCGTCGTGCCGATGCTGTCAGGCTATGACGGCCTGGCCTTCATCGCCGACAATCTCGCCATCGCCCTTTTGCTCTTTGCCACCGCCCGGCAATATTGGCTCGCCCGTGCCGAAGCACCGGCGCCGCTTCTCGGCATCACAGCGCTCTATACGTTGACGGCGATCTCCTTCTTTCTCTGCGCCGCGGTGCTGATATCAGACGGCAAGCTGGTGCTCGGCAAAGCCCCCAGCAACTGGGCCGAAGATCTGAGCCTTGCCGTCTGCATCGCCGGCATGACCGGGATCGGCGCGCTGTCGCTGGCGCTGCATCAATGGCGGCTCGCTGCCCGCCATCGCCTCGATGCGATCACCGATCCGCTGACCGGCCTGCTCAACCGCCGCGCCCTTTTCGACCAATACGGCACGCGCCCGATGGGAACGACCACGGCCGTCATCGTCTTCGATATCGACCATTTCAAATCCGTCAACGATCGCTTCGGCCATGCCACCGGCGACCGCGTCCTCAATGTCTTTGCCGGCGAACTTTCGGCCCATTGCCGCACCGGCGACACCGCTGCCCGGCTCGGCGGCGAGGAATTCGTGCTGGTGCTGAAGGAGATCATGCCCGGCCGGGCGGAACTCACGGCCGAGCGTATCCGCCGGGCATTCGAGGCGCGCGAGATCCATATCGACGACGAGGTGCTGACATGCACGGTCAGCGTCGGCGTCGCCCCCGGCCGTTCGAAGAACTTGGATTTCGACACCATGCTGAGTGCCGCCGACAAGGCGCTCTACGTCGCCAAGCGCGCCGGCCGCAACCGGGTCGAGCTTGCCAGCTACCTCAAGGCGGTTCCCGTCGAGGCAACGCGCACTGCGTCTTGATTCCTGACCGGCCCTCTCATAATATTGTCCTCGGCCGGATGCGGCCAGCCGCCCCGCGACGCTTCTGCGTTATGGTGAATGCATCCAGACAACATCCTTCACATCCCTTGCCGTTTGGCGATCGATGGCGAACGGGTCAGCAGACGCGGGCACTGATCTTCCTGTTTGCCGCCAACGGAAGGATGACATCATGCGCGATTTTCGCGATGCCAAGCTCATGGCAAAGACATTGCGGCAGGCCCTTGCCGACCGCGACATTTCGCTCACCCACAGCGAGGCGCTCGAAATCGTCGCCCGGCAGTTCGGGCTCGATCAATGGAATATCCTCTCGGCAAAGATCGATGCGGCAGGGGCTAACCCCTCTGCCATCGGCATCGAGCCGCCGATGCCGATCTTCCGCATCTTCTCGGTCGAAAAGGCCATGGAGTTCTATTGCGGCTTTCTCGGCTTCCATCTCGATTGGGAGCACCGCTTCGGCGAAAACTTCCCGCTCTATTGCCAGGTCTCGCGCGACGGCATGGCGCTGCACCTCAGCGAACATTCCGGCGACGCCAGCCCCGGCGCCAAGGCCTTCGTCCGCGTCGCCAATGTGCGGGCCTATCACGCCGAACTCTCAGGCAAGGACTACCGCTACATGAAGCCCGGCGTCGAGCAAGCGCCGTGGGGACTGGAGATGACCGTCACCGACCCCTTCAGCAACCGCATCGCCTTTTGCGAGCAGACGTAGTCGTCAGCGCAGCTTGGCTTATAGGTGACAAATCGATCAACGACCGCTATGGCCAGGCCGCCGGCGACCGCGTGCTCCAGGTCTTCGCCGATGAACTGACGGCCCGTTGCCGCCCCGGCGATACCGCGGCCGGCTCGGCGGCGAAGAGTTTGCGCTGGTGCTGACGGAGATCATGCCCCGCCGGGCCGAGCTCGCCGCCGAGCTCATCCGGAAAGCCTTCGAGGCGCGGCGTTTCTTCAATCTACCCGGCGCAGACTTTCCACAAAGACACCCCGACTGGTGCCTCGGCCCGAAACGGCGATCCGCTGTCCCGGTCCAAGTTCTCGCCTGATGTTCTCAGGGACACGGCAAATTTCGTCGAATAGCATCGGAACCCCTTCGACCTGAACCGGTGACCGACATTTTTTGCTACCCCTTTCATGGGCGTCGACGACGGTGAAAGAAAGCTCCACCAGATGGCCAGCGATAAAGGCGAATAGCATCGGCACTGCGATGATGACGAGATGCTTTCCGAAGAAATAACCAGCGATCGGAGCGATTAGCAGGCCGAAACCTTTCCTCACGCCGTCGATCTCGCGCCTGCTCTTCAAAATGAGCCAAAACGGCAATGCCGCAGAGACCACGCCGACGGCGAGAGCAGGAAGGGCCGCCTTGGAGATCCACTCGTTTGACGGCAGAAAGTTAAAGCCGGATATCTGGACGAAAATGGAAAGTACACCCGGCAAAAGCAACATGGTCAGAAGGATCCGGCCCGGTTTGCCGAGCGGCCATTTGACACTCTCTTCCTTCGACCCCATGGACAACGTACCGCTCTTTACATCGCAACCTGTCAATCACTCTGTGGCACATTTCGGCTAGCGGCTTCAAGGGGGCACGATCAGGGCAGAAAAAACCATTTTGGCTGCGTCTAAGAGGTCGCGGAACCCCTTTATACACCAACGACAAACTACAATGATGGCGCTCCCATGGATGTCGGCGCTTGCATCTCCGTCCTTGGAACTTACAGTCACACCATCTACGTTGTTTCAATGGAAATGAGTCCTGGTCGGCAGGGTGGGAACCGGATGAAATGTGTTTCGGTCCTGATTTTAGCGTTTCTGTCGATTTTTTTCGGATGGTTATTCTATGAAAGGTACTGGAAGTTCCGGGATTGCATATCGCAGACCCTATCCAGTTGCCTCACTCCCGACGGTAACAACCTGACGCAAGGCGGCTCTCTGTGGGCTGGTTTGGCAGGGCTGTTCTTGTTGCTCGCTGTGATCTCAGCCTGGCGCTCTTTCCGGAGCCGGGATGCTGGCAAATAAGCTGGAGCGGCCAGCTCTTCCGCTTGCTTCTCAAACGATTATCAACGCCCGCACGAAGGCCACCGAGGCGAGTAGCGAGGCGATGGTCCGCACATGGTTCCACCACGTCCAGTCCCTGACATAGGTGGCCCAGAGCTGAACCGCTTCCGTCCCATTGCCGCCGACCTTTGCCAGCGCATCGTTCATCGGCACGTTGAAGACGATGGTCGAGACGAAAGAGGCAAAGACATAGAGGGCTGCACCCGCCAGCATCAGAAAGGATGCCCCGCCGCGCCAGTCGATCAGGGCGAGCACGGCGATGATGATGCAGAGGATCGCCGTCGGCACGAAGAGGCCCATGAAGGACGAGCGAACGATCGTCACGTTGATCGAGTTCATCGCCGCGATGCCTTGCTCTGCCGGAATCCGCGAGAAGGCGGTCATGATGAAGGTCGAGAAGGCGAAGAAGATGCCGGCGACGAGGCCGCTGCCGATCGCCGCGGCGACGAGGGAGAGGATGAGAATGATCTGCATGGTCAGGCGCTCCATATTCCGGTTGCCGCGGTCCGGTGGGCATATTCGCCGAAATCGGTGGCGGGGCGGCCGAGAATTTCGGCGACACCGCCCATGGTGCCGGAGTTGCGCCCATCGAGCACCTGGCCGAAAAGCTCCTCCAGAAGTTCGATCAGGCCCTGCGGCAGGCCGGCCGCCGCAAGCCCGCCGGTGAAATCCGCCATCGACACCTGCTCATATTCGATCGGCCGCCCGGCGGCCTGAGCGATCTCGGCGACCGCCTGGCGGAAGGTCAGCGCCCGCGGGCCGGTCAGTTCGTAAATCTTGTTGCGGTGGCCGGGATCGGTCAGGGCGGCGACCGCCGCATCGGCAATATCGTCGGCATCGATGAAAGGTTCGCTGATCTCGCCCGCCGGCAATTGTAGGCGGTCGCTAAGGATCTGCTCGACAAAGGCGCCCTCGCTGAAATTCTGGCAGAACCAGGAAGCGCGCAGGATGGTGGTGTTTATGCCGGACGCTTTCAGCGCCGCCTCGCTGCGCTGCGCGCCCTCTTCGCCGCGGCCGGAAAGCAGCACGATATGCTCAAGGCCACATTCCACCGCGACCTTGGCGAGCGCTTCGATCGCCTCCGCCGCCCAGGCGACTGCAAGGTCGGGCTGGAAGGCGACATAGGCGCTCGACGCGCCGTCAAGCGCGCCGCGCCAGGTCGACCTGTCCTCCCAATCGAAGGGCCGTGCGCTGGAGCGCGATGCGGCGCGGACGGTGAGGCCGCGCGCTTCCAGGCGCTTGATGATGCGGCCGCCGGTCTTTCCCGATCCACCGACGAGGACGATTTCGGAAGTCTGCATGTCAAAACTCCTCCCAAACTTGAAAACAAGAGAAACTCTCTCATTTGCAAAATGAGATAATCTCTCTTATTTTGTTTGTCAACGTGGAAAAGGAGAGAGCATGTCGGAACAGCCGGTCGCAACGCGCAGGCGCCAGCAGGAGTCCACCGGCCAACTGCGCCGCATCCCCAGCCAGCAGCGCGGCCGCGAGCGCTTCGAAAAGATCCTCGCCGTTGCCTCGCAACTGATCGAAAGCCATGGCAGCGACGGCTTGAAGATGAGCGAGATCGTCGAAAAGGCCGGTCTCTCCTTCGGCGCCCTCTACCAATATTTCCCCGACAAGACTTCGATCATCCGCACATTGGCCGAGCGCTTCAACGAAGAGGGCAGGCGGTGCGTCGAAGAGGAGCTGGCGAAGGTGACCGACGCTACGGCCCTGCAGGGGGCGCTCGCCAATATCGTCGACGAATATTACGCCTTCTTCCGCCGCGAGCCTGTCATGCGCGACATCTGGCATGCGACCCATACCGACAAGCTGCTGCAACAGGTCGATGCTGAGGACATGGAATTTCATGCCCAGGCATTTCTCGCCGTACTTATCCGCCTGTGGCCGGTTCGCGACCGCAAGGAACTGCTCGTGATCGCGCGGCTGACGATGCAGTTGCTTGCCGCCGCCGTGCGTTATGCCGTTTCGCTGGACGCCGAGGAGGGCGCTCAGGCAGTCGCACTATTCAAGAAGATGCAGATCGTTGATATCGGCCGCCTGCTACAGCAATAGCCCGCCTTTCGTCTGGAAACCGCGGGCTCTTGCTGCTATTCCCGCAAGGATCCAAGCCGAAGGAGAGCCGCATGATCCAGACCACATTTCCCGACCGCGCCGTGATGGCCGAATTGCTGGCCAAGATGCTCTGGGAAATCAAAGCGGTGCATTTCAATGCCGCCCAGCCCTATAAACTCTCCTCCGGCATGGCGAGCCCTGTTTATATCGATTGCCGCAAGCTGCTCTCCTTCCCGCGCATCCGCTCGACGGTGATGGATTTCGCCGCCAGCACCCTGCTGCGCGATGCCGGCTTCGAGCAGTTCGATTGCATCGCCGGCGGCGAGACAGCCGGCATCCCCTTCGCCGCCCTGCTGGCAGATCGTCTCGGGCTGCCGATGATCTATGTCCGCAAGCAGCCTAAGGGCCATGGCCGCAATGCCCAGATCGAAGGCAACATGCCGGAAGGGTCGCGCGTGCTTGTTATCGAAGACCTGACGACAGCCGGCGGCAGCATGTTCAAATTCATCGAAGCGGTCCGCGCCGCCGGCGGCATCGTCGATCACGGCATCGCGCTGTTCTTCTACGGCATATTCGGTGAACAGCGCTTTGCCGACGGCAAAGTCAGGCTGCATCACATCGCCACCTGGCGTAATGTTCTGGCCGTCGCCAAGGCGCAGAAGCTCTTCGACGACAAGACGCTGTCGGAAGTCGAGGCCTTCCTCGATGCGCCGCTGGCCTGGTCGGGAAGGAATGGTGGGGTTAGTGAGCTTTCGCTCTAGCCAGTTGACAAAAGCTCGCTTAATCGGTTGATGAACGCATAAGTGCTGTTGGGAGGAATACGATGATTTTGTGCTGCGGCGAAGCCTTGATCGACATGCTGCCGAGGGACACGACGCTGGGCGAAAAGGGCTTTTCGCCCTATGCCGGCGGCGCGATCTTCAACACCGCGATCGCGCTAGGCCGCCTTGGCATTCCCACCGCCTTCTTCACCGGCATCGCCGATGACATGATGGGCGAAATCCTGCTGGAGACGCTGAAGGCGAGCAATGTCGATTACAGCCCGTGCGCCATCACACCACGTCCCTCGACCATCGCCTTCGTCAAGCTGGTGAACGGCCAGGCGACCTATGCCTTCTACGACGAGGGCACGGCCGGCCGGATGATCACCACGGCCGACCTGCCGGATCTCGGTGATGATTGCGAGGCGCTGCATTTCGGCGCAATCAGCCTCATCCCCAGCCCCTGCGGCGAAACCTACGAAGCCCTGCTCGACCGCGAAGCCGCTCGCCGCGTCATCTCGCTCGATCCGAATATCCGTCCGGGTTTCATCAAGGACAAGCCGTCGCATATGGCCCGCATCAAGCGCATGGCCGCGAAAGCCGACATCGTGAAATTCTCCGACGAGGATCTCGAATGGTTCGGCCTGCAGGGCGACCATGATGCGCTCGCCGCCCACTGGCTGAACCACGGCGCCAAGCTCGTCGTCATCACCAAAGGCGCGGAAGGCGCGTCCGGTTATACCAAGGATCGCAAGGTGACGGTGCCGAGCGAACGCGTCACCGTCGTCGACACAGTCGGCGCCGGCGATACCTTCGATGCCGGCATCCTGGCGTCGCTGAAGATGGATAATCTGCTGACCAAGCGCCAAGTCGCTTCGCTGGATGAGCAGGCGCTGCGCAACGCCCTGGCGCTGGGTGCGAAGGCGGCGGCCGTCACCGTCTCCCGCGCCGGCGCCAATCCACCCTGGGCACGTGAGATCGGCCTCTAAGACTTAAGCCAGCTTCGCCCCTCATCCGGCTGCCGCCACCTTCTCCCCGCTCGCGGGGCGAAGGGGTATGCCCGCGGCCTCTCAATCTCCATTGACGTTGCGTTGGCCACGTCCCCTCGCCCCGTTTACGGGGAGAGGGTTAGGGTGAGGGGCAACTTTCGAGCGAGGGTCCCGGGCTTCGACCGGGCCGGCATCGTATTGACATCATGCTCTGACGCCACGCCAGCCCGGGATTTGCCCTTGCTCAAGCCTATTCTTTCGCGCGGGTGCGCGCCTGGCTTTCCTTCTTGATCGGCCGACCGACCGGGCAGACCTCCTGCACGAAGCCGTTAAGCGTGTTGACAAGATTGTTCTCGATCAGGGAGTAGTGGACGAACTGGCCCTGTTTCTCTCGTCTGATCAGACCCGCAGCTTCGAGGATGGAAAGATGCTGCGAAACGGCTGGCTTGGACATGCTGAAGCGGTCAGCGATCTCACCAGCGGTCAGACCCGATGCCGAGAGATAGGCGAGGATCTTCCGGCGCGGCGCACTGGAAAGCGCGTGGAATACCCGCTGGGCGGCGCTGACGGTGCGGCCTTCTACGGCATCATCGAAAGTCTCTTCGTCCAAGTCCGGTCTCCGTGCCAGCGGCATCATCGCCTTGATCCGTTAATCAATTAAGGAATTAATGCATTGCTTAATTGCTTCCATTCGCGCAAGGTAATTAGGTAATTTCCTAAATAATGAATTGGTAGGCGATCTTCAAGTAGAGAATGCGCCCGATGGGAAGGAGTTTGTCATGAGCAGTATTTCCACTGGACGAATGATCGACAACGGGAGCGATCCGGTGAAGGGCAGAGCGGTCTGGATGCCCGCAAAGTCGATCTGGATCACCGCCATGACCTTGATTGCCATCATTGGTGGCCCGCTGACCTTCACCTGGAGCGCCTTTGCCCTCTTTATCCTCTTGACCGCCATCACGATCTGCCTTGGTCATTCGGTAGGCATGCATCGGCTGCTGATCCATCGCTCATTCAGCACTCATATCTGGATCGAGCATTTTCTCGTCTATCTCGGTACGCTGGTCGGCATGGCCGGCCCCTTCGGTATGATCTACGCGCACGACATTCGCGACTGGGCGCAACGGCAGCCAGACTGCCATGACCTCTATGCCCATCGGCGGTCTTTCTTCGTCGATGCCTTCTGGCAGATGCATTGCATAGTGATGCTTGATCATCCGCCGCGTTTCATCCTCGAGGAGCGCGAGCGGCGCGACCACTTCTATCGCTTCCTGGAGGCGACATGGATGGCGCAACAGATTCCCTTGGGACTCGCGCTCTTCACACTCGGCGGACTGCCATGGGTGGTTTGGGGTATTGCTGTGCGGATATCGGTGTCGCTGACCGGACACTGGCTGGTCGGTCATTTCGCGCATCGAGCCGGCCATCAGGGCTGGAGTGTCGATGATGTCGCGGTGCAGGGCTATAACCTGCCGCGTTTCGGGCTGGTGACCTTCGGCGAGAGCTTCCACGGCAACCATCACGCCTTTCCGGAATCGGCGCGGCTCGGCATCGAGCCGGGGCAATTGGATCTCGGCTGGTATTTCATCCGGCTGCTGGCAAGGCTCGGTCTGGCTTCGGCGATCAAGCTCCCGCACACGATCGTGCAACGGCGAGGGTTGAGACGCATCGACGCAACTGAAACGGCGGGTGACAGTCATCCGCCACATCACGCAGCAGGTCACGCGGAATCTCGCCCGTAAGTGCCTCCTCCTTGCTGCTACGTCTCGATTCCTCTTCTTCCCTCGGGTCCGAAGGACGGGTCGACGTCGATCGATCAGGAGCCTATCCGGGAGTCACGCTCCGGTTGAAGCTCGGGAGCAAGTACCAAGTCCCGCAAGAAGTTTTCGCACCAAAGTGAGACGTCGTGGGTTAGCAGATGCTCCATCATCATGCTCCAGCGGTCGCGACGCTCCTCCAGCGACATGGCAAGGCCCTTGGCGATGGCATTGGCAGTGCCTTCGACATCGTAAGGATTGACCAGCAGCGCACCCTTCAACTCGCGAGCCGCGCCGGCGAAGCGCGATAGCACCAATACGCCTGGGCGATCGGGATCCTGAGCGGCGACATATTCCTTGGCGACGAGGTTCATGCCGTCGCGCAACGGCGTGACCAGCCCGATCGTCGCCAGCCGGTAGAGGCCGGCAAGCACGTTGCGGCTGATCGATCGGTTGACATAGCGAATCGGCACCCAGTCGACCGTTCCGATGGCGCCGTTGACGCGGCCGGCCTGTTCGGCGACCATCTTCTGCATATGCTCGTATTCGGGAACTTCCGATCGCGATTTTGGCGTGACCTGCAGATAGGTGACCTTGTTCTGGTAGGCAGGATTGCTGGTGAGGAAGGTTTCGAACGCTTCCAGCCGCTGAATGATGCCCTTCGAATAATCGAGGCGGTCGACACCGATGATCATGTCCCGGCCTTCAACGCTGCGCCGGGTCTTCTGTACCATGATATGGTTTGCGGCCCTCTCGGCGAACTCGGCGAAACCGGCAGTTTCGATCCCGATCGGATAGGCGCCGGCCTTGAATATCCGTCCATGGGAATCGAACAATCCATTTCCGAGGTCGTCGCCAATTCCCTCCCTTCTGAGATACCCGGCAAAGTTCTGGAGGTCGTAGTCGGTCTGGAAGCCGACGACATCGTAATGCGAGAGCCCGCGCATGATTTCCTCATGGACGGGCATCGTGACGAGAATGTCGGCCGGCGGCCAGGGAATGTGCAGGAAGAAGCCGATCCGGTTTTTCAGCCCCATTTGGCGGAGTTCGGCCGCCAGCGGAATGAGGTGGTAATCATGAACCCAGATGATGTCGTCCGGCTCGATCATCGGCGCCAACCTATGTGCGAAGAAGCGGTTGACGCGGAAATAGCCGGCCATTTCCTTCCGGCCATATTCGGCGAGGTCCAGGCGATAATGGCAGATGGGCCAGAGAACGCGGTTTGCGAAGCCACGATAATATTCCTCGACATCGGTGTCGGTGAGATCGGTCAGCGCATAGGTGATGTTGCCCTTCTGCAGTTGCGACAACGGGCCAGGTTCCCTGTCCCCGCTCGATTCTCCCGACCACCCCATCCAGATGCCGCCACGCTCTTGCAGGGCTGCCTGCAGCGCGACGGCCAGGCCGCCGGCAGCGGCGCTCCCATCTTTTGCCGGCATGGGAACACGATTGGAAACGACGACAAGACGGCTCATGAGCTTCCTTTAATGAAGATGGGACATGAAAACGCTGTGTGACGAGCGTCTTGAGGCATCTCCTGAACTTGGGCAGGGACCATGCAGTGAAAGCGCCGACATCGACAGAGCCGACCCGGACGCGAGCGGCCCGGTGCAGATGCCAACAAGAACAACGAACGGAGCATTTTCCGCACAGATTTTGCTTGAATCTAGGGCGATTCCAACGAATTGAAAGAATTCATTCTACAATTTTTTGATTAGAAGAACGTTCATCCGGTTTCGTACGACGAAGCCCATCGTGCGGATGCCCCAGGCCCGCTGATATCAGTTCATCATTTGCGGCCGCAATGACGATGTTGGCGCCAATCCGCCCCGGCGCGTGAGATTGGTTTGTAAGGTTGGAGCCAGCGTCAGCCCCTCATCCGCCTGCCGGCACCTTCTCCCCGTTCTGACGGGGAGAAGGGAATATGCCGTGACCTCTCCGTTCCTCACTCGCCTCTCGCAGGGCACGTCCCCTCTCCCCGTCAGAACGGGGAGAGGGTTAGGGTGAGGGGCAATCTCGATCGCTTACTTCGCAAGCTTCGCCAGCGCCGCAACCAGGCCCTGTGTCGAGGAGTCGTGCGATGCTGCACTTTCCTTGCCTTCGACAACCGGCAGCAGGCCCGTCGCCAGTTCCTTGCCGAGCTCGACGCCCCACTGGTCGAAGGAATTGATGCGGAAGAGCACGCCTTCGACGAAGACGCGGTGTTCGTAAAGCGCGATCAGCCGGCCGAGCGCATAAGGGGTCAGCTTGTCATAGACGAAGGTGATCGACGGACGGTTGCCGGTAAAGACGCGGTGCGGGGCGATGAAATCGGCCTTCTTGTCGTCCATGCCCTTGTCGGTCAGCTGCTTCTTGGCTTCCGCGAAGGTGCGGCCCTTCATCAGTGCTTCCGACTGGGCGAGAACGTTGGAGATCAAGAGCTGATGCTGATGCCGCAGCTCCGGCTCGAAGGCGTTGGCGGCGATCATGAATTCGGCCGGGATGATGCTCGTGCCCTGATGGATCAGCTGGTAGAAGGCATGCTGGCCGTTGGTGCCGGGTTCGCCCCAGACGACAGGGCCGGAATTGCCTTCGACCGGCGTGCCGTCGATGGTGACGCCCTTGCCGTTCGATTCCATGTCGAGCTGCTGCAGATAGGCCGGGAAGCGCGACAGGCGCTGGTCGTAGGGCAGGATGGCGCGGGTGGGGTAACCAAGCACATTGCGATGGTAGAAACCGATCAGGCCGAGCAGCATCGGCAGGTTTTCGGTAATCGGCGCCTTACGGAAATGATTGTCGACGGCATGGGCGCCGTCGAGGAACTTGCCGAAATTCTCCGGCCCGACGGCGATCATCAACGGCAGGCCGATCGCCGACCAGATCGAGTAACGCCCGCCGACCCAGTCCCAGAAGCCGAAGACGCGGGCGCTATCGATGCCGAAGGCGGCGACCTTGTCGAGCGCCGTCGAGACGGCGGCGAAGTGGTGCTGCACGGCGGCTTCGCCGAGCGCCTTGGCGATGAAATTGCGCGCCGTCTGCGCATTGGTCATCGTCTCGACGGTGGTGAAGGTCTTCGAGGCGACGATGAACAGCGTCGTTTCCGGCTGCACCAGCTTCAGGATGTCGGCGATATGGGCGCCGTCGATGTTGGAGACGAAATGCGCGCGCGGGCCGTCATGGAAGGGGGCAAGCGCCAGCGTCGCCATGACAGGCCCGAGATCCGAGCCGCCGATGCCGATATTGATGACGTCGGTGATCGCCTTGCCGGTCGCGCCCTTCAGCGCACCGGAGCGGACGTCGTCGGCAAACTTGCCCATGGCGGCAAGCACCGCATTGACGTCGGGCATGACGTCCTTGCCGTCGACCAGCACCGGCGTGTTGGAACGGTTGCGCAGCGCGGTGTGCAGAACGGCACGGTCCTCGGTGAAATTGATCGCCTTGCCGGAGAACATTTCCTCGCGCTTCTTTTCGACGCCGCCGTCTTCGGCAAGCTTCACCAAGAGCTTGAGGATGTCGTCATTCACCGCTGTCTTGGAAAAATCCATCAGCAGGTCGTCAAGCGCGACGGAGAAGCGCGAAAAGCGCTGCGAATCGGCGGCGAAGGCGGCGCGGATATCTGTCGCCTTGGTGGCATCAGCGGTGCTTTTCAGCTGTTCGACGATGGCGTTCATGGGAGGCTCCTTTGGAGGCGGAAAGGTTGCGGAAACTATTCGCTTTCTCACCCGCAAATCAAGTTCAGCCGCCTGTCGAAATGGAAAAAAGCCACCCGCGGCAAGCGGATGGCCCCTTCAGGAAAGCCTCTAATTCATCAAATCGTCAAATTCAGCCGCGCAGGTCCTTGCGCAGGATCTTGCCGACCGGCGACTTCGGCAGCTCGGTGCGGAATTCGATGAAGCGCGGGCGTTTGTAGTTGGTGAGGTTGGCGATGCAATGGGCTTTCACCTCGGCTTCCGTCAGGTTCGGATCCTTCCTGACCACGAAGAGTTTTACCGCTTCGCCCGAATGTCCGTCCGGCACGCCGATGGCCGCGGCCTCGAGGATGCCGGCGTGCATGGCGGCGACCTCCTCGATCTCGTTCGGATAGACGTTGAAGCCCGAGACCAGGATCATGTCCTTCTTGCGGTCGACGATCTTGGTATAGCCGCGCTCGTCCATGAAACCCATGTCGCCCGAGCGGAAGTAGCCGTCGTCGGTCATCACCCGCGCCGTCTCTTCCGGCTTCTGCCAGTAGCCGGCCATCACCTGCGGCCCGCGGATGCAGATTTCACCGACCTGGCCGAGCGGCAGCGAATTGCCGTCCTCGTCGCGGATATCGAGGTCGGTGGAGGGAAGCGGCAGGCCGATCGTGCCGGTGAACTCAGGCGAATCGAAGCGGTTGGCAGTGGCAACGGGCGATGTCTCGGAAAGGCCGTAGCCTTCCGTCACCGCCGTGCCCGTCATCTTCAGCCAGCGTTCGGCGACCGGACGCTGCACGGCCATGCCGCCGCCGAGCGACATGATCAGCGACGAGAAATCGAGCTTGGCGAAATCGGCATTGTTCATCAGCGCATTGAACAGCGTGTTGAGGCCGGGGAAGATATGCACCTTCGATTTTTCGAATTCCTTGACGAGACCGGGAATGTCGCGCGGATTGGCGATCAGGATATTGTGGGCGCCATGCGACATGCCCATCAGCGAATTCACCGTCAGCGCGAAGATGTGGTAGAGCGGCAGGGCGCAGAGGAAATTCAGCACCTCCGGCTCTTTCTTGCGCTCGAAGGCCGATCGCAGCCAGAGGGACAGCTGCAGCTTGTTGGCGAGCAGGTTTTCATGCGTCAGCACCGCGCCCTTGGCGACGCCCGTCGTGCCGCCGGTATATTGCAGGAAGGCGATGTCGCTGCCCGTCAGCGTGACCGGCTGGAGCTTTTTTCCCGCACCTTCGCGCAGCACCTGGCCGAAGCTCTTGTGCTGAGGGATCGACCAGGAGGGAACGAGCTTCTTCACCTTGCGCACGACGAAATTGACGATCAGCCCCTTCGGCCCCAGCATTTCCCCAAGCGAGGTGACGACGACATGGCGGAGATCGGTCTTGTTGAGGACCTGCTCCACCGTGCGGGCAAAATTCTCCAGCACGAAGATCGCCTTGGCGCCGGAATCCCGCAACTGATGTTCGAGCTCGCGCGGCGTATAGAGCGGGTTGACGTTCACGACGACGAGGCCGGCGCGCAGGATGGCGTAGGTCGCGATCGGGTTCTGCAGCACGTTCGGCATCATCACGGCGACGCGGTCGCCCTTCTGAAGGCCGGTGCTTTGCAGCCAGGCGGCGAGTTTGCGCGTCTGGCTCTCTAGCTCGCGGTAACGCATCGCCTTGCCCATGCTGGAAAAGGCGGTCCGGTCGGCGTAACGGGCGCAGGATTTTTCGAGCAGTTCGGCAAGCGAGGCATATTCCAGCGGCGGAATCTCTGCCGGAACGATATCGGGATAGGCCGCAAGCCAGGGCTTGTCGGGCTTGGCTCCGTTCGGATGGACGGAAATGCTGTTCATCTGTCTCTCTCCCCTGCGGCCGCCGCGCCGACATCATTCGGCAGATAACCAGAAAGATCCTCCATCTTCCAGTGCGGCAGCTTATGCCATTGCCTGAATGGTTCAAGCCGAATGAAGCTATACTAACCTTGACGTAAACGTCAACATTCCGCCAGCGCACGATCATGGAAAGATGGGGAACTTTGAGTCCGCCATCACGTTGATCTTGCATACTCATCATGAGGAAACACCAAAAGGAGGTGCACAATGTTGAACCAGGATACCGACGCCACCCGCCGTGACCCGAATGTCAAGAGCACCCACTCGCTAATCGCCAGCGACCGCGTCGAGGGCACCCGTGTCTATGGGGCAGATGGCAAGCATATCGGCTCGATCGAACGCCTGATCATCGGAAAGCTCGACGGCCGTGTTGCCTATGCCGTGCTGAGCTTCGGCGGCTTCCTGGGTATCGGTCACGATCACTATCCGCTTCCCTGGGAAAAGCTGAACTACGACACCCAGTTGGATGGCTATCGCATCGACCTGACCAAGGAGCAGATCGAAGGCGCCCCGAGCTATTCGGACGATGACGACACCTGGTACAACGACAATGGCCGCCGGGTCTATGATTACTACGGCGTGCCGCCCTACTGGATGTAACGTCGTCCGATAGCCGAGCTGGAAGGGCCCCGCGGATGCGGGGCCTTTTGGTGTTTGGCGACTGGCTCGCGCCCCTCATCCGGCTGCCGCCACCTTCTCCCCGTAAACGGGGCGAAGGGACCATGCCGTAAGCTCTCCGTCCCTCGCCAGCCTCTTGCATGGCACGTCCCCTCTCCCGTTTTACGGGGAGAGGGTTAGGGTGAGGAGCAGCCGCTACCGCGAGCCGACAACAAGATCGTTGGCCGATCGCAGAACGGCGCCGACGACAATGGCGTCTGCGGTAATCGCCTTTGCCGTCTTCACAGCAAACACATGGCTCTCGCCCGGCAACAGCGTCACCAGCATCGAATCGACAACGGCATCCGGATCCAGCCGGTCTGCCATCAGGCAAAGATCCTTGAGGAAATTTTGCGCCGTCACCTTGACCTGATACCCGCCGTCGATCCCGACGACATGGATAGTCAGCCGCGGTGCCGGCAAGGCAAGCTCGATATCCTCGACGAAATAATGGAAGGCGCGCCGGTCGAGCATCTGCACGACGATCACCTCGTCCTTCGGTAAGTCGGGAGTGACGATATCCTTGGGCAGCGGAAATTCCTTTGCCTCGAAGCGGTCGCACAGCAGCCGCCAGAATTCGAATTCGGCAAGCACGGTGCCGTCGAGCTTCATGCGTTTGCCGCTGATCTTCGCCCGCCAGAACAGCGTTCGTTCATTGACGGCCACCGCCGCAAGCCCGCCGCCGCGCGGCTGGATCGTCAGCAGGCGCGGATCATAGGCCGCCTTCAGCGCATACCAGAGCGGTTTGCGGCGACCGGCCGAATCGAGGGCCGCCCACGAGGTCACCGGCCAGCAATCGTTGAACTGCCAGACCACCGCACCCTTGCAGATATGCCGATGCGAGCGCATGTGTTCGACGCCGAAGCGGATGGCGCGCGCCTGGTTGAGCTGGGTGGCGAAGTGCCAGTCATCCATTGTCCGTGGCTCCGGCAGATGGCCGGATAGGCCGCGGATCAGCTTGTCATTGCCATCAGTTGCCTTCTGATGGTGAAAGACGCCGTTCGATTGCGGCGTCAGCGGCGCGTCGTGCACGCTTTCTTCGATCGTTGCCCAGGCTGCAGGCGCCTGCCAGCCGAATTCAGAGCAGAAGCGCGGGATATAATTGCGGTAGACCTCGTAGCCGACATCGTTCCACACGTCCCAGATATGTTTGCAGCCATGTGCGTCGGCATTCGGTTCGATTTCCATTGAGCCGGAATAGGGACTGCCGGGATAATAGGGCCGGTCCGGATCGAGTTCGATGCAGAGTTTCGGCAGCAGGTCGAGATAATAACCCAGCCCCCAGCTTTCGCCCGCCTTGATGATCGGCCGCCAGCCCCATTCGTCGAAGCCCCAGATATTCTCATTATTGCCGTTCCAGAGCACCAGCGAGGCATGCGGCATCAACCGCACGACATTGTCGCGCACCTCCGCCTCGACCTCGCTTCTGAGCGGCTCTTCTTCCGGATAGGCGGCGCAGGCAAAGAGGAAATCCTGCCAGACCAGCATACCGGCGCGGTCGCAGGCCTCATAGAATTCGTCGGCCTCGAAAATACCGCCGCCCCAGACGCGCAGCATGTGGATATTGGCGGCCTTTGCCTCCTCGATCCGAGCGGCATAACGCTCGGCCGTCACCCGCGGGGGGAAACAATCGTCCGGAATCCAGTTCGCCCCGCAGATGAAGAGCGGCACGTCGTTGATGACGAAGGTAAAGGCCGAGCCATGCTCGTCGGCGGAGGTATCGAGCCGCAGCGAGCGGAAACCGAGTTCGCGCTCGTGAGCGTCGAGCAGATCGTCACTGGCCTCGCCGATCAGCCTGAGCGTCAGCGGATAAAGCGGCTGCGCGCCGAGATGGTGCGGCCACCAGAGCTGCGGCGAGGGGAGGGTAAGCTCGAAGGAAACCTCGTCTTCGCCGGCGCCGATCACCACCGTCTTGGTCACGCCGCCGCCAATTTCGGCGATGAGCTTGCATGGCGCCTTATCGCCATGCCGCGCCAGCCTGGCATGCACTTTTACCAGCCCGTCGCCGCCGGCAAGTGTCGCCGACACCCGCGTTTCGGCAAGCCGCGCCCGATCCCAGCTTTCCAGCCGGACGGGCTTCCAGACGCCCGCCGTCACCAGCGTCGGCCCCCAGTCCCAGCCGAAATTGCAGGCCATCTTGCGCATCAGGTTGCCCGGTCCCGGATAGTTGTTGGGACGGTAGCCGTAATGCTTTTCCATCTCCGCACCATAGGCGTAAGCCGAGCGGAAGGTGACGGTGAGTTCGTTCTGGCCAGCCTTCAGCAGCCGGGAAACATCGAAACGATAGGTACGGTGCATGTTGAAGGTGCGGCCGATCTCTTCGCCGTTGAGGGATATCACCGCGACGGTATCGAGCCCGTCGAAGACGAGCTCCTGCACCTTGCCATCATCCGGCATCGCCTCGAAGCTGCAGCGATAGGTCCAGTCGGTCTTGCCGATCCAGTCACTGGTGATCTCGTTGACGTCGATATAGGGATCGGGGATCAGCCGGTTGGCGAGAAGGTCGAGATGCACGCAGCCCGGCACCGTCGCGGGTATCGCAGCCGGCAGGCCGGGTCTTGCTGTATCGTTACAGGAGAGCGTCCAGCCGGAATTGAGCGCAGTCTTTTCGATCATGGCGGGCTCCTGATGCATGCCGCTTGAAGCTGTGGGATTATCTGTGGTTGGACCGTATCGGTGGTTCGGCGTCAGATGCCTCAGAGAAACCGGCCGTGGCGCTGCAGCACCTCGATCTTGTAGCCATCGGGATCGCTGATGAAGAAGAACAGGCCGAAGAGCTTGCCGTCGCGGTTGAGCTCCACCAGTTCACCGGGCTTGAGCCCAAGCTTCGACAGCCGCTCGCGCTCGACCGCCACCTCTTCGACCGAGACGGCGAGATGGCCATAGGCATTGCCGAGGTCATAGGGCGCGGTCCGGCCCTTGTTGACGGTCAGTTCCAGCTCGAAGCCGGTCTCGGCATTGCTCATATAGATCAACGTGAAGGTTTCGAAATCGACGCGGTCGGCGACCGAAAGGCCGAAGGCCCTCTCGTAGAAACCGACGGAGCGCGCCTCATCGAGAACGCGGATCATGGAGTGGATCATCTTCGCCAAGTCTGCCTCCCATTGCACTACAGCGCCGCAGTTACGGCATCTTGGTACTCGCCCTCCTACGCCGCGCGCAAGCCGATTCTTCGGGTAATCGCCGCTTCGACCAAGCCCATGGCATCATAGATCAGCACCGCCATGAGGCCGACGATCAGGCCGCCCTGCAGGATGAAGGCGGTGTTGTCGGAAATCAGCCCGGCGATGATGACCTCACCGAGACCCTTTGCCGCAACCGTCGAGCCGATCGTCGCCGTGCCGATATTGATCACGGTCGCGACCTTCAGCCCTTCGAGGATCAGCGGCAAGGCAAGCGGCAGCTCGACCCGCAGCAGCCGCTGCGTGCCGTTCATGCCCATGCCGTCGGCAGCATCGAGAACCTGCGGCGAAACCTGCTTCAAGCCGGCGACGGTGTTTTCGAAGATCGGCAACAGGCCGTAGAGAAAGAGCGCAATCAGCGTCGGCATGGCGCCGAAGCCGGTGGCGGGAACCGCGAGCGCCAGCACCGCGACCGGCGGAAAGGTCTGCCCGGCATTGGCGATGGCGCGCGACAGCGGCAGGAAGTCAGCCCCGCTTTCCCGCGTCACGAAGATGCCGCCGACAACGGCAAGCACGGCGCTGCAGACGATCGATCCGATCACCAGCTGCAGATGGCCGGCGGCGAGCGAAGCAAGGCTGTTCTGCGTATAGACGGCAGGCGCATTGTTGCTGGTCAGCGGCACCAGCATGAAGGAAAGCCACTCCGTCCTGAACAGCAGGATGAGCAGCAAAGCCAGCGCCGCCAGGCGGAAGAGATTGGCGACGACGAGCTTCATGCCTTGCGGCCCAGTTCGAGAAGCCGCGTCATCGAGATCGATCCCACCGGCTCCTTCTCGCCGTCCTGCACGGCCGCCTCATCGACCCCCTGCCAGATCATCTCGGCCAGTGCATCACGCAGGCTGAGCGACTGCGGCAGGGCATAGGCGAGACCGGTCTTGGCCGGCTCCATGCTCTCCTTCAGCGGCAGCAGCGACATCAGCTTCAGCGCCCGGTCGGAGGTGCCGGTCAATTGCTGCACGAAGGGATCGGCGGGTTCGGTGAGGATCTTTTCCGGCGTCGAGCATTGCAGCAATCTGCCCTCGCTCATCACCGCGATCTGATTGCCGAGATGGAAAGCCTCGTCCATGTCGTGGGTGACGAGAATGACCGTCGTGCCAAACTGCTTCTGGATCGCCAGCAGATCGTCCTGCGCCTTGCCGCGGATGACGGGATCGAGCGCGCCGAAGGGCTCGTCCATCAACAGCAGTTCCGGTTCGGCCGCCAGCGCCCGGGCCACACCGACGCGCTGCTGCTGGCCGCCGGAGAGCTGATGCGGATATTTGTCGGCAAATGTTGCCGGATCGAGATTGAAGAGCCCGAGCAGTTCCTCGACCCGCTTGGAGATGCGGGCGGAATCCCAATCGAGAAGCTGCGGCACGGTGGCGATATTCTGCGCCACGGTCCGGTGCGGAAACAGGCCGTGGCCCTGGATCGCATAGCCGATCTTGCGGCGAAGCTCGGTCACCTCAACGTCCATCACATTCTGTCCGCCGACGAAGATCTCGCCTTCGGTGATCGGCACCAGCCGGTTGATCATCCGCATCAGCGTCGATTTGCCCGAGCCAGACGTGCCGACGATGACGGTGATCTCGCCTTTCTCGACGCTCATCGAGACGTTGTCGACGACGGTGGCCACGCCGTAGCGCTTGGTGACGTTCCTGATCTCGATCATGGTCATGCGGCGGATCCCCGGATGCTGTCGATGACCGCATCGAGGATGACGGCCGATGAGAAGGCGAAGAAGACGGTCGGTACGGCGCCGAGCAGGACGAGATCCATGGCCGTCTGGCCGAGCCCCTGGAAGATGAAGATGCCGAAGCCGCCGCCGCCGATCAGTGCGGCGATCGTCACCATGCCGATCGCCTGCACCAGCACGATGCGGATGCCGGTGAGGATGACCGGGAAGGCGAGCGGCATGTCGATTCCAACAAGGATCTGTAAGCGCGTCAGCCCCATGCCGGCCGCAGCATCGCGCACCGAAGGGTCGACGCCCTGCAGGCCGACGACGGTGTTGGCGACGATCGGCAGCAGCGAATAGAGCACCAGCGCAATCAAGGCAGGCGCCGTGCCGATGCCGCGGATGCCGATCGCGGCAGCGAGCGGCACATGGGTGGCGAGGTAGCCGAGCGGCAGCATCAACAAGCCGAAGAGCGCCAGACTCGGGATCGTCTGAATGAGGCTCAGCCCCTGCAGCACGGCGGCGCGCAGCTTAGGCACCCAGAAGCAGAGGATGCCGAGCGGCAGGCCGAGAACAATGGCGATGGCAAGCGAGCCGAACGCCAAGAGCAGATGCGAGATCGCTTCGGTCTCGAATTGCGGGGCCCGGGTCGAGAATTCCTTCATGATCGAAAGGCTGTCGAGCAGACCGGAGGAGAGCGAGATGAAGAGCAGCGCCGTATAGGCTGCAAGGGCTGCGACCCGCATCCACGGCGCCAGCCGGATTTTGACAAGCGCATCTGATATGACCAGGCCGATCACGGCAAACAGTACCCAGAAACCGCCGCCAGGCGTCATGCGCGCCACCGTGCTGCCGGGGGGCGTTGCCGCCGTCGAGACCAGGCCGATCGCAACGATCAGCGCCGCAAGGCAGAGTGTGCCGATGATAAGCCGCGCTATCGCATTAGTGAGGAACAGCGTGGCGAAAGCGGTGAGAAGGAGGAGCACGGTCAGGATGATGACCGAAGGCTGGGGAAGAAGCTGCATCAGCAGCATCGGCTTGCCGGCGGCGATGCGGTTTGCCTTCACGTAGATGAAGGGCATCAGTGCTGTCGCCGCGATGCCGCCGGCCACCAGAACCACGCCGAGCCGGTCCAGCCTGCGGACCGCTAAGGTTTCTGCCATTCAAATCAACCCTGTCTGGCCAACCCTGTCAGCCCAACCCTATCAGCAAAGGAGGCTCCGCCCTTAATCGGGCGGAGCGGGCTATCACTACTTCAGGAAGCCTTTTTCCTTGAGATAGGCTTCGGCGACGGACTTTGCCGGCTCGCCGTCGACCTGGATCTTGGCGTTGAGCTTGCGCAGCTCGTCGGCGGTCAGGCTTTTGAAGATCGGCGAGAGCACTTCTTCGATCTTCGGATTGGCCTTCAACACCTCTTCGCGGATGATCGGCGTCGGGGCATAGACCTGCTGCACGTTTTTGTCGTCTTCGAGAACGGTGAGTTCGGCCGCTTCGATCGCGCCGTCGGTGCCGTAGACCATGGCGGTGTTGACGCCGTTCGTCTGGTCGGCGGCCGCCTTGATCGTTGCCGCCGTGTCGCCGCCGGAAAGAACGACCATCTGGTCGGGCTTCAGCTGGAAGCCATAGGTCGTCTGGAAGGCGGGAAGCGCGCCGGCCGAATTGACAAATTCGGCGGAGGCCGCAAGCTTGGCGGCACCGCCGCCGGCAACCCATTTGCCGAAGTCCGTGAGGCTCTTCAGCTTGTTCGGGCCGGCGACGTCGCTGCGCACGGCGAGCGCCCAGGTGTTGTTGGCAGGCGACGGCGTCAGCCAGACGATCTTGTTGGCGTCGAAATCGAGCTTCTTCGCCAGCTCATAGCCCTGGTCGATGTTTTTCCAGGCGGCGTCATCGGCCTTGTTGAAGAAGAAGCCGGCATTGCCGGTATATTCGGGATAGATGTCGATTTCGCCGGCGGTGATCGCCTTGCGCACGACGGGTGTCGCGCCAAGCGCGATGCGGTCCTGCGTCTTGATGCCATTGGCTTCGAGAGCGAGCGCAATGACGTTGCCGAGCAGCGTGCCTTCCGTGTCGATCTTCGACGAGACGACGACGTCGGCGGCATGGGCCGCACCCACCGCGAAGGCGGAGAGCGAAACGGCAAGTGCGAGTTTCTTCAGCATGGAATATCCCCTTGTTAAACACCGTTGACCTACAGCGCCGCACGTCTTTCAGACGTGCAAGGACGCTGTAGCACTTTGAATTTCTGCATAATTTATCCTGAAATCGGCTCCGACTTCAGGAATTATGCAGTTGCCCAAGCCCTTGGCGGGAGGCCTGCGCATAGGAAATCCGCCGGCGAAGGCGACCAAGTCGCCATCATGCCGGAATTGCGTGCGTCATGGAAATAGCGTTCATGCCCGAAAAATCGATGCAAGCCCCCTCCAGTATTTGCGGTCGCGGCACGATTATGGCGGCGAATGCACCTCCGCGCGCGGAAACGCATTCCCTTTTCCAAGGCCGGCGCGATTTGTTTTTGTCCCCTTGCGTGTTTCCACGATATTCCCAGGCTCTGTTGCGGATTCCCGCCGCCGAGATTTTTTATGACGGGAACGATAGCCCGCCTCTCCGGAGGCAGGGATATCTTTTTTCATGAACACATCATATCGTCCGGTTTTTCCAGCGCTTTCCGGAGGTGGCCGTTTGCATCTTGGTGCCTTGTTCATCGCCAGCCATGTCCTGACCTCCGGTTCGGTCCGCGAGACCGCGCGGCGCTTCCAGCTGTCGCCCTCCACCGTCTCGACGGCAATCCACAATCTCGAGACCGAACTGGCGATGAAGCTGACGGAACGCGCCTCCGGCGAGCTGGCGACGCTGATTGCGAGCGGCAGGGTGCTGGAAGGCCTGGAGCCGATCATGGCTGCGATCGCTGAACTCGGCCAATGGGCCGGTCACGACGGCGCCGGCGCCGAGATCGACGAGACCTGGACATCCCGCATTCCCGTCAAGATCGTCACGATGGAGCGTTTTCTCGAAGTTGCCGACCAGGGCAGCATCAACCGGGCCGCCCGCCGCCTTCGCCTCGGTCAGCCGCAGCTTTCGCTTCAGCTTGCCAATCTTGAGAAATTTCTTAAGCACCGCCTGTTCGAACGGCAGGCGCAGGGCTCGGTGCTGACGGAGGAGGGCAGGCGCGCCTACCAGATCTTCATGGCGATCAGCCAGGCGTGGAACGATCTCAAATCGTCGGCCGACGAGCGTTATCGGCGCACCGCCCGGTCGCTGCGCATCGGCTCGATCATCCCGACCGGATCGGAAAGTTGGGTAGCGCGCTGCCTGGGCGCGCTGGTCTCCGAATGGAATCTCCGCCGCAACAACAATGCGATTTCGCTGGTCTCGATGACCGCCGACGATCTGCGCGAGGCGCTGAAGAGCGGCCGAATCGATGTCGCGATCCTGGATTCGGTCTTCGGGCTGGAAAGCTTCCGCCATCGCGAATTGCTGCAGACCGAGATGGTGGTGATCGCCCCGCCTGATAGCACCGAGACAAGCGTCGCCGATCTCGTCGCCGGCCACCCGATCTGCATGCCGAGCCCGCGCACCGGCCTCGGCCATGCGGCCATGGCCTTCAGCTATGAACGCGCGCCCAACCGGCGCCTGCGCGGCCAGGATATCACGGCGGCGGATTCGCTGCCTGTCATCGTCGACCTCGTCACCAATCACGGCTACGTCTCCTTCCTCGGCCGCGTCAGCGCCATGCCGATCGCCGACAAGGTACGCATCGTCGATCTCGACGAGCATCTGCCGATGTCCTATCACGTCGCCTTCAACCATCGCAAAGCCGCCGCCGATGCCTGCACTGTCATCATCGAGGCGGCGGCGAGAATTACGTCGGAAGCGGTCGTCAAAACCGCAGCCGTGGCTTAAGCCGCGGCGGAGCCAGGGAGACTGCAGCGTGACGATCTTGCTCGAAGTGTGTGTGGACAGCGCCGAAGGCCTTGCCGCCGCGATCGAGGGTGGCGCCGGGCGCATCGAGCTCTGCTCGGCGCTGGAGCTCGGCGGCCTGACGCCGCTGCCGAGCTTGATGCGGATCGCCGCCCGGGCGCCCATTCCGGTCTATGCGATGATCCGCCCTCATGCCGGGCCCTTCGTCTTCGACGGGGCAGACGAGGAAGCGATGATGATCGATATCGATGCCGTGCGTGCCGCAGGCCTTGCCGGTGTCGTCATTGGCGCCAACCGGTCGGACGGCACGCTCGACATGCCGTTGATCCACCGGTTGAAGGCGCATGCGGCCGGCCTCGGCTCGACGCTGCATCGCTCTTTTGATCTGGTGCCGGATGCCGACCAGGCGCTGGAACAGGCGGTCGAGCTCGGCTGTGAACGCGTCCTGACCTCCGGCTGCGCACTGAAGGCCGCCGACGGCGTCGACACGCTGAAGCGCATTTCGGCAAAGGCCGCCGGCCGCATCGCCATCATGCCCGGCAGCGGCATTCGCCCGGCAAATGTCGGCGAGATATTGAAGGCGACCGGCGCCCGCGAGGTCCACGGCTCCTGCAGTTCACCGGTCGAAAGCGCCGATCCGCGCGCGGTTGCTTTTGGTTTCGAGGCGAGAAGCACGAACAAGACGGATGTCGCGATTGTCAGGCAGATGCGTAGGGCAATTGAGGCGGCGGGTTAGACTTGTAGCCTGGGTCGAGCCACAGGTCTTGACCCGTCCTTCGGACAGACATGCCGTGACCTCTCGACTCCCTCTTCTCCCCAGCGGGGAGAAGGTGCCCGTAGGGCGGATGAGGGGGCCGGCGAAGCCGGTCTTTCCCAACGTCCATGCGGGTTTCACCGGCTCGCGTTGTCTCAGGGCGTTGCCGTCGGCGTCGCGGGACAGGTTATGAGAGGAGGGGGTGTGCCATGTGGCCCCCTCATCCGCCTGCCGGCACCTTCTCCCCGAGGGGAGAAGAGATTTGCCGCGTCCTCGCCGTTCCCTCACGCTGTTGCATGGCAGGCCCCGGTAGGGTGAGGGGCAGCCACAAGCGCAAACCGGACAGCCGTGGTATTGAACAGAACTCAGCCGCTTCTGACTGTTCCCGAAATTGCCCTAACCACCAATACTGATCACAGCCTTGATCAGCCCATTCTTCTCATGCGCCCAGCGCGCGAGATCGCGCGGCGCATCGGCAAGCGTCGTGCGGTGGGTGATGAGTTTGTCCACCGGCACCAGCCCTTTGGCGATCGAATCTGCGACATGCTCGAAATCGACGCGGGTGGCGTTGCGGCTGCCGATTACCATCATCTCGCGCTTGTGGAATTCGGGATCGGAGAAGCGGATATCGTCCTTGACAACGCTGACCAGCACCAGTGCGCCGCCATGGGCGACGAAGGAGAAGGCCTTTTCCATCGAAGGGCCGTAACCCGTCGCGTCGAAGACCACGTCGAAACCGTCGCCATTGGTTTTGTCGCGCACGGCGTCAGCCGTTTGCTCGTTGGCAACGATGCCGGAGGTGAAGCCGAAGCGCTCGGACGCCATCTGCAGCCGCTCGGTGCTGGTATCGAGCAGCGTCACCTCATGGCCTGCGATGCGCGAGAAGATCGCCGCCCCGAGGCCGATCGGCCCGGCGCCGATGACGAGCGCCCGTGCTCCCGCACCGGTCATCGAACGGCGAACCGCATGGGCGCCGATCGCCAGAAACTCGGTCGTCGCCGCCGCTTTGAGGCTTAAGCCTTGGGCGGCATAGAGGTTCTCAGCCGGAACCGAGATCTCCTCGCAAAAGGCGCCATCCGTATGGACGCCGAGCACCTTGATATTGGTGCAGCAATTCGGCTTGCCCTGACGGCAGGCGACACATTGCCCGCAAGAGAGATAGGGATTGACGATGACGGGCGTGCCGACCGCCATAGCAACGCCGTCGCCCGCTTCCAGCACCGTTGCCGAGATCTCATGCCCCATCACCCGGGGATATTCGAGGAAGGGATGTTTGCCCTCGAAGATGTGGTAATCGGTGCCGCAAATGCCGACATGGCTGACGGCAAGCCGCACCCAGCCGGCGGCGGGAGCCGCTGGCGAAGGACGCTCGACGATCTCTAGCACGCCGGGCTCCCGGCAAAGAACTGCTTTCATGACGGGTCTCGCATTCCTGGAATGGAGGAAGCCGGCCTGTTCAGGCCGGCTGTCTCTTGTCGCTCAATTGCTCCGGCGGCGGCGCAGCTGGTCGAAGAACACGATCACGATGATCAGCAGACCGGTGATGATGCGCTGCCAGAAGGAGTTGACGTTCAGAAGGTTGGCGCCGTTGTTGATGGTGGCGAGAATGAAGGCGCCGATCAGCGGGCCATGCACCGAGCCGACCGCACCGAACAGGCTGGTGCCGCCGATGACGGAGGAGGCGATCGCCTGCAGTTCCCAGCCGTCGGCCTGCGTCGCATTGCCGATGGCGATGCGTGAGGCGAGCAGCACGCCGACGAAGGCGGCGAAGGAGGCAGACAGGATATAGGCAAGGTAGATCATGCCCTTGACGTTGACGCCGGAAAGGCGCGCCGCCTCGGCGTTCGAACCGACCGCGAAGAGATAGCGGCCCCACCGGCTCAGATGCAGGAAGATGAAGGAGGGCACCGCCACCAGGATGACCATCCAGAACAGACTCGGAATACTGAGCAGATCGGCGCGGGCGAAATTGCTGAAGCCCTCATTGGTGATGTTGATCGTCGAACCGTTGGTGATCAGCAGGCCGATGCCGCGCAGCGATGTCAGGGTTGCCAGCGTGATGATGAACGGCGGCAGGCCCATATGCACGATGCCGAAGCCATGGAAGGCGCCGATCGCCACACCCATGAGCAGCGTCAGCGCGATCGCACCCCAGACCGGCACGCCCGCCTGCAGCAGCCAGGCGATGATCACGGTGCAGAAGCCGACGATGGCGCCGACCGAAAGGTCGATGCCGGCGGTGATGATGACGAAGGTCTGGCCGAGCGCGAGGATCGCCGTCATCGCGCCCTGACGCAGCAGGTTCGAAATGTTGAGCGGTGTCCAGAAGCTCGGGGTGACAAGGCCGAGCACGATCCAGAGGAAGATCAGCAGGCCGATCAGCGTCAGGCCGAACAGGATGTTCATTTTCCGGCGCGGCGGCGGTGCGACGATTTCAGTGGGGGTGGCAGTCATGAATTTTCTCCCTCTTATTCTTTTGGCTCAGACGCCGATCGCTTCGCTGAGCACTTCTTCATGCGTCGCCGCGTGATAGTCATGGCTCGCGACGATTTTGCCGGCGCGGAAGACGTGCAGCCGGTCGGCCAGTTCGTAGACCTCGGGCAGATAGGAGGAGATCAGGATGATGCCCGCGCCGTCCTTCAGAAGCTTGGCGAAGAGCCGGTAGATTTCCGCCTTGGTGCCGACGTCGACGCCGACGGTCGGCTCGTCGAAGATGAAAAGCCGGGCGCCATGGCTCAGCCACTTGCCGATGACGATCTTCTGCTGGTTGCCGCCCGACATGCTGGAGGCCGGAACGCGCCGGCTCGGCGTCTTGATGCTGAGATTGCGGATCTGCTGGTCGGCATTGGCCGATTCGCGCGTGTGATTGATCACCGGCCCGTGGCTCAGCCGCCCGAAGACCGGCAGGTTGATGTTGAGGCCGATCGGCAGGTTGAGGCAAAGTCCCTGGTCGCGCCGGCTTTCCGGCGCCAGCGCAATGCCGAGCTCCATGGCGGTGCGTTCGTTGCGGATGTCGACACGCTTGCCCATCCATTCGACATCGCCCGATGTCGTCGGCTGGCGGCCGTAGAGCCCGAGCGCGAATTCGCTGCGCCCTGCGCCGATCAGGCCGTAGAGGCCGACGATCTGTCCCGCCTTGACGCTCAGCGACACATCTTCGAAGCCCGGGCCGGAGAGGCCGTTGACCGTGAGGATCGTCTCGCCGATCGCAATCTTTTCCTTGTGGTAGATCTGTTCGATCGAGCGGTTGATCATCAGCGAGATCAGTTCGGCATCGTTGGTCTCGCCGATCAGGCGCGTGCCGACATGCGTGCCGTCGCGCAGCACCGAGACACGGTCGGCAAGCTCGAACACTTCCTCCATGCGGTGGCTGATATAGACGATGGTGACGCCTTCGCCCTGCAGCCGGCGGATCAGCTTGAAGAGCTGCGCCGATTCCTGGCGGGTGAGATAGGCAGTCGGTTCGTCGAAGATGAGGAATTGGGTGCCGCGCATCGCCGCGCGCGCCGTTGCCACCAGCTGCTGCTGGCCGATCGTCAGCGAGCTCAACAGCGCACCGGCCGGCAGGCCGAAGCCGAGATCGTCGAGCACGGCCTGCGCCATCTTCTCCATCTGCTTCTTGCGCATCAGGCCGAAGCGGTTGACCTCGTCGCCGAGAAAGAGATTGGCGGCGACCGTCAGGTGCCGGCAGAGCACGACTTCCTGGTGCACGGCGTTGATGCCGCGGGCGATCGCCTCGTTCGGCGTCGCCAGCGCCACCGGCTGGCCGCACCACAGCACTTCGCCCGCCGTGCGGGTGATGACGCCGGTCAGTAATTTGATGAGGGTGGATTTGCCGGCGCCGTTTTCGCCGACGATGGCGTGGATTTCACCGGCGAGAAAGGTCAGCGTCGCTGGCTTCAGCGCCTGCACATGACCGTAATTTTTCTGCAGGCCCTTGAGTTCGAGGATAGGCGATCCGGCGGGAATTCGATTGGCTTCTTTCAGCGTCGCGCTGTCATCATGGCGATGACTGACCTCTTCCAGTCCGATCATGGACCTCTCCTCCTTGTGTCGCCTCTGCTCTCCATCCCGCGCAAAACATAGCACGGATGGAAAAGGCCGCGCCGGTTTTTGAAGCCGGCGCGGCCTGTCTGTCTTTGTTACTTGATCTTCGGGTTCAGCAGCGCGTCGATCTTCGGATCGGCCATATTCGCCTTGGTGACGAGGTTTGCGCCGGTGTCGACATTCTCTTCGACCTTCTCGCCCTTGGAGACGGCAAGCGCGGTCTTCACGCCGTCATAGCCCATGCGGTAGGGGTCCTGCACGACGAGGCCGGCGATCGCACCATCCTTGAGGAAGCCGACCGTCTTGTCGTCGCTGTCGAAGCCGATGACCTTGATCTTCTCGCCGAGCTTGTTTTCGGCGATTGCCTGGCCAACGCCCTGCGCCATGATCAGGTTCGAGGCGAAGATGCCGACGAGGTTCGGGTTTGCCGTGATCAGGTCGGTCATCATGTTGAGGCCGGTCGTTGCCTGGCCGTCGCCGTACTTGTCGGCAATGACCTTCAGGCCGGGATACTTGGTCTTCACCTGATCCAGGAAGCCTTCGCGGCGCTGTTCCAGCGAGCCGACGCCCGGAAGATTGGTGAGGATGACGATTTCGCCCTCTTCCTTGCCGGTGGCGCCCTTGATAGCGGCGGCCAGGCCGTCAGCGGCGATGCGGCCGCCCTGAACGTTGTCGGTCGTCAGGAACGACTTGAACGCCTTGGAGTCGGCGCCCGAGTCGATGCCGATGATCGGAACCGACTTGGCCGCTTCATCGATCGGCTTGCCGAGCGCCTTGAATTCGGTCGGCGAAATGACGACGGCGGCCGGCTTGCCGGCAACGGCGTTCTCCAGAATGCTGATCTGGCCGTTGACGTCGGATTCGGCCTGTGCGCCGAGTTCCGGCACGTTGACGCCGAGATCCTGACCGGCCTTGCGGGCGCCGGCCAGAACGATCTGCCAGTAGAAGGACGTCGTGTCCTTGACGATGATCGGGATCGTCACGTCGGCGGCAAACGATGGTGCCGGCATCGCCGTGGCGATGACTGCGGCGCCTGCAAGCGCGGTAAAGGCGCGGCGGGACAGAAGGGATTTCACGAAACTCATAAGGGTTCTCCTCTCAGGGTGCGTTCTCCTCCGAATAAATCGGCCGCTGAACGCAGGCGGACGATTTTTATCGATAAAAAACATTTGCCAGGTGAAGCTAGCCGAGGCGCAATCAAATTGCAAGAGCGCCAAACCGGCTTTTTTGCTTTGGTAAACTCCCGCCAAGCAACTGATTTTATTCCAATACAACGATACCCTAAAATAGGGATCAGGCCTTGTCGACCTCGTGCGGATGCACAACGCCCTTTTTCAAAATCAGGTTGCCGTACAGCCGGAATTCCGTCGTTGCGACGATGTAGGTGGCCTTGCGGGCCATCGCGTAGAAAGCAAAACGCTCCACCGGCACGATGCGGAAATCGCCGGCGTGCTTGGAAACGATCTGCTGGAACTCGGTGCAGACCTCGGGCATCGCATCGGGATCGCCGACCACCTCCATCCGCCACGCCGCTTCCGGCACGAACGTGTCGAGCGGCATATGCGTCAGGATGGCCTCGGCCATGTCAGTGGCGCTGACGCCGTCGGCGCGAATGACCGGCGGGCCCATCGAGCCCGAGGGAAAATTGGCGTCCGATATGACGATGTCGTCGCCATGCCCCATGGTCTTCAGTGCATGAAGCAGGTCGGGGCCAAGCAGCGGATGAATACCCTTGAGCATAGTCTCTCCTCAGACTCGGACGGCTTCGGCGCCGAGCGGCGGCGCGACCAGCGTATAGGGTTCGAATTCGGCATAGATCTCGTCGGCAAGCCGCGGCTCGACGATCTCCATATTGCGCGTCAGGCTCGAGGGCTTCGCCGTGCCGATCAGCACCGATGCGACGATCGGTTCGCGCAGCGGAAACTGCAGGGCGGGCGCTGCCAGCGGCACGCCATGGCTCTTGGCGATCGCCTCCATGGCGCCGACCTTGGCAAGCACGTCGTCATCAGCCGGCATATAGTCGAAATGCGAACCCGGCACCGGGCCGGTGGCGAGAATGCCGGAGTTGAAGACGCCGCCGACGACGAGCGAGGTGCCCTTCTGACGGCAGAGCGGCAGCAGTTCGGCGACGGCGGAGCGGTCGAGCAGCGTGTATCGGCCGGCCATCAGGATGCAGTCGAGATCGGAATGGCGCATGACGTCGAGGCAGACGGGCACTTCGTTGACGCCGAGGCCGAAGGCGGAGATCGCGCCAGACGACTTGAGTTCCTCCAGCGCCTTCACGCCGGAATCGAGAAACTGCTTCTGGTGGACCGCGTTCTTCGCTGCGCCATGCGTGTAGACGCCGAGATCGTGCACATAGAGAATATCGATGCGGTTGAGGCCGAGGCGCGCATAGCTGAATTCGACCGAGCGCATGATGCCGTCATAGGAATAGTCGTAATCGGCATCGAAGGAGAGCGGGTCGACATAGCTGTAATCAGGCACGGTGCCTGTCGGCACCGGCCGAAGCAGCCGGCCGACCTTGGTGGAAAGCACGTAACTGCCATCCGGCTGGTCGCGCAGGAAATCGCCGACCCGCCGCTCGGCAAGGCCGAGCCCATACCAGGGCGCCACGTCGAAATAGCGGATGCCGCTGTCCCAGGCCGCCTGCAGCGTGTCCATCGCCACCTCGCGCGGACAGGCGCGGTAGAGACCGCCGAGAGCGGCGGCACCGAAACTGATTTCGGTCACCTCCAGCTTGGTCTTGCCGATCCGTCTCGTCTTCATCATGCCTCCTCGCGAAGAACTTGAATTTTTGGTAAAAACAAAGATTACAGCGTCGCACCCAGATGCCACGGCACGAATTCATTGTCGCCGTAGCCGAAGAGCTCGCTCTTGGTCTTCTTGCCTGATGCCGTATCGACGATGAGGTCGAAGATCTCGCGGCCCTTGCCGCTGATCGTCGCGTCACCCGTGGCGATCGTGCCGCAATCGATGTCCATATCCTCTTCCATCGAGGCAAAGAGCGCCGAATTGCTGGAAAGCTTCAGCGACGGCGCCGGCCGGCAACCGAAGCAGCTGCCGCGGCCCGTGGTAAAGGCGATCATGTTTGCCCCGCCCGCCACCTGGCCGGTCGCCGAGACCGGGTCGTAGCCGGGCGTGTCCATGAAGACGAGACCGGGGGCCGTGACCCGCTCGGCATAACCATAGACTGCCGTCAGCGGCGAACGCCCGCCCTTGGCGACGGCGCCGAGCGACTTTTCGAGGATGGTGGTCAGCCCGCCGCGCTTGTTGCCGGGCGACGGGTTGTTGTCGAGAGAGGCGCCGTGCAGGGCGACGTAATCTTCCCACCAGGCGATCTTGTCGTCGAGCTTCTTTGCCACCTCGTCACTGACGGCGCGGCTGCGCAGCAGATGTTCGGCGCCATAGATTTCGGAGGTTTCCGACAGGATCGCCGTGCCGCCGGCCGCCGCCAGCAGGTCGGCCGCGACACCCAGCGCCGGATTGGCGGTGATGCCGGAAAAGCCGTCCGAGCCACCGCATTGCAGGCCGATGATGATCTCCCCGATCGACATCGGCACGCGCTTTTCCTTGCCGACATCGGCGGCGATTTCGCGCAGCATGCCCATGGCGCGCTCGACCGCGCGGCGCGAACCGCCGGCATCCTGGATGTTGAAATGCCGCTTCGAGGCGCCGGCACCGCTCTGGCCATACAGCGTCAGCTGATTGACCTCGCAGCCGAGGCCGATCATCAGCACGCCGCCGAAATTCACATGTCTTGTATAGCCGGCAAGTGTGCGGTGCAGCACGTTCATGCCATCGCCGGTCGAGCTCATGCCGCAGCCCTGGTCGTGAACGATCGGCACGAAACCGTCGATGCCCTCGTAATGCGGCAGGATCGTCCGGTTCGCCTCGTCGGCGATTGCCCGGCAGACCGTGGTGGAACAGTTCACGCTGGCGATGATGCCGATATAGTTGCGTGTCGCTGCCCGCCCGTCGGCGCGGCGATAGCCCATGAAGGTGCGCCCCACGTCGTCGGCCGTTGCCGTTTCCGGCGCCGAATTGGCGGTCGCCGCCAGCCGGTCGTTTTCGAAATGCAGGTTGTGGCTGTGCACATGGTCGCCGGCCTTGACCTCGGCCGTCGTGCGGCCGATCGCCTGTCCGTATTTGACCACGGGTGACCCGAGCGGAATATCCGCAATCGCCACCTTGTGGCCGGGGTCGATCTTCTCACGGGTCTGAATGCCGGCAACCGTCGAACCCGGCGCGATTGCCGCCGTTGCGACCGCGACATTGTCGCCGGCCGAAAGGATGATCCAAGGCAGTTTGTCCAAGTCTCTATCTCCCTAAAGCATGATACCGAAAAGTGTCAGCGGTTTTCGGACGACATCATGCTCTAACTCTTTAATTTAGAACAGGATTCAGATTTTTAGGCCATCCCACCTAAAATCATCCTGTTCTAGCGAAAGGCTCGCTACATCGGCGAAAGCGCATTGATTTTGTTTTTTATCTACAATAAACATTTTCAAGTCAACGGGAATATTGATCCTGTGGACGAGGGAGGCAATGAGCCGCAGGCGACCGGAATCAAGCTAAAGGTCGTTTGAAAAGCCCCGGTCTGTTCTGCCCTGCTCTGAAGCGGGACGACGGTCACGAGGGCGGAAAGCGGGGTCTGGTGGCAAGGCAGAATACGGTCTTCAAGGAAGCCTATAACAGGTATGCCGTAGCCCTGCGCACGGATACGGCGCTGCCGTCGGAACCGGAGATCGCCGCCCAGCTCGGCGTCAGCCGCTCGACGGCGCGCGCCATCCTGACGCGGCTCAGCGAAGAAGGCATCATCCGCTGGAACAAACGCCAGAAGATCGTGCTGCGCCAACCCACAGACCATGACCTCTTTCCCTCCGAAGAAACCGACTCCCTGCATGATATCATCGAGCGCAGCTTCATGCAGCGCATCCTGGCCGATGATGCAGCACCCGGCATGCAGATCAACGAGCTGGAGCTTGCCCGCGAGATCGGCACCGGCACCACCAGCGTGCGCGAATTCCTGATCCGCTTCTCCCGCTTCGGCCTCATCGAGAAACGGCCGAACAGCCACTGGACGCTCAAAGGCTTCACCCGTGAATTCGCCCTCGAACTTGCCGATGTGCGCGAGATGTTCGAGCTGCATTCCGCCGCCGAATTCGGCCGGCTTCCCAGGGATAATCAAAGCTGGGCCGATCTTGCCGCTATGCGCGACGAACATCACGCCATGCTTGCCGACATCAACCAGCGCTTCAAGGATTTCTCCGTTCTCGACGAGCGCTTCCACTTGCTGATCCACCGCGCCTCGAAGAACCGCTTCATCGCCGATTTCTACGACGCGATCGCCATCGTCTTCCACTATCACTACCAGTGGAACAAGACTGCCGCCCGCCAGCGCAACGAGCGCGCCATCCACGAACATCTGGATTATATCGCAGCCCTGGAATCCTGCGACCAGGAAGCAATCGAAACCGCCTGCCGCGCCCATCTGCACTCCGCCCGCCAGACCTTGCTGCAATCCCTGCCGCAAGTCGCGACAGAGAACGCCTGAGCGGGGGACATCTCAGCCCAGAGATCGCCGATGCCAGCCCCTCATCCGCCTGCCGGCACCTTTGTAACTTCCCTTTACCCGCTGTTGGCGCTGTAATGCCTATTGCGGTGGTGGATGG
>NZ_JACCEY010000030.1:0-1756 GCF_013591995.1 Rhizobium sp. WYCCWR 11146 | reverse complement strand
GTCGGAACAGGAAACTCGCTGGACAACCTAATCGTCGGCGGTAGCGGGACCGACACCATTGCCGGTGGCGCCGGCAACGACACGCTGAATGGCGGGGCAGGCGCCGACACGCTGATCGGCGGAGCGGGCGACGACACCTATATTGTCGACAATGCCGGCGACAGCGTTGCCGAGAACGCCGCCGCGGGAACCGACACGGTTCGCACGACCCTGGCAAGCTATACGCTTGCCGCCAATGTCGAGAACCTCGCCTATATCGGAACTGGTGCGTTTGCCGGGACAGGCAACGCGCTGAACAATGTCCTGGCTGGAGGTGCCGGGGTCGACACGCTAAATGGCGGCACGGGCGACGACACCTATGTCATCTCCAACGGTGACATCGTCATCGAGAATGCCGATGAGGGTATCGACACGGTGCAGACGAATCTGACCGCCTATACGCTGGGGGTCAATGTCGAGAACCTCACCTATGGCGGTACGGCCGCGTTTACCGGCACGGGCAATGCGCTCGACAACATCATCAAGGGCGGTGTCGTTGCCGATAAGCTCACTGGCGCTGGCGGCAACGACACATTGATTGGCGGTGCTGGTTCCGACACGATGTCAGGCGGGACGGGTGACGACATTTATGTCGTCGATATCGCGACCGACCTTGTGATCGAGAATGCGAACGAGGGGACAGACACGGTCCAGACGTCGCTTGCAGCCTATTCGATCGCTGCACTGATCAATGTCGAGAACCTGAGCTACACGGGATCGGCCAACTTCACCGGCACCGGCAATGCGCTCGCCAATATAATCACCGGCGGCGCCGGCAATGACACGCTGAATGGCGGGGCAGGTGCCGATAGCTTGATCGGCGGTGCGGGCGACGACACCTATATCGTCGACAATGCCGGCGACAGCGTTGCCGAGAACGCCGCCGCGGGAGCCGACACGGTTCGCACGACTCTGGCAAGCTATACGCTTGACGCCAATGTCGAGAACCTCACCTATATCGGAATCGGAACGGCAGCCTTTGCCGGCACCGGAAACGATCTCGACAATGTAATCACAGGGGCGGCCGCCGCTGATACGCTGTCAGGCGGCGACGGCAACGATACGCTGAATGGCGGGGCAGGCGCCGATACGCTGATCGGCGGTGCGGGCGACGACACCTATATCGTCGACAATGCCGGCGACAGCGTTGCCGAGAACGCCGATGAAGGAACCGACACGGTCAAGACCGTGCTGGCAAGCTATACGCTTGGCGTCAATGTCGAGAACCTCACCTACATCGGAACGGCAGCCTTTGCCGGGACAGGCAATAGCCTTGCCAACACGATCACTGGTGGTGTCGGCAACGACACGCTGAATGGTGCGGCAGGTGCCGACACGATGATCGGCGGTGCGGGCGACGACACCTATATCGTCGACAATGCCGGCGACAGCGTTGCCGAGAACGCCGGCGCGGGAACCGACACGGTCAAGACCGTGCTGGCAAACTATACGCTCGGCAACAATGTCGAGAAGCTGAGCTACACGGGATCCGCCGACTTCACCGGCACCGGCAATGCGCTCGCCAACACGATCATCGGCGGCGCCGGCAACGATCTGCTGGACGGCGGCGCCGGCAATGACACGCTGAACGGCGGAGCGGGCAACGACATCTATGTGGTCGACAGTGCGAGCGACGTCATCGCCGAGTTGGCCAGTGCCGGCACCGATGAAATCCGCACGTCGCTTGCAGCCTATTCGATCGCTGCACTGATCAATG
>NZ_JACCEY010000003.1:0-90475 GCF_013591995.1 Rhizobium sp. WYCCWR 11146 | reverse complement strand
ACGGTTCCATCGACTGTTGTTCCCGTTCTATGCAGACAGGGAAGACGAAGTGGTTCAGGGGCGGACAACCGGACAATCATTGAGAACCACGCGGCAGTTCAACGAGTTGATCGGCAGAAATGCCGAAACTGCTCGTGAACGACGCCAGACATTCGCGGACCACGCCAAAAGCGACGCCCAGGCGGTTCTCCCGAACCTTCTGGCGTTGGTTTCGCGTTTTGAAAGCGAAAAAGCGGCGCTTACCGCTTTTCGAGGGACTCTTGACAGAGAGAAGGCTGCCCTCGAAGAGATGGCGCAGGAAATCATATTGGGCAAGGATAGGCTAACGCGGATAGCACTTGAGGTCTTCGCTGCGAACGCTCATCTTGCCACTCTTGGTTCTCGTCTGGTCGAAATCGATGATCGCCGCCATGCTGCGCGAGAGAGGTTCGACAACGCCAAAGGCGCGCTCGCCGCCGCCCGCGGACAACTGTCGCTGCTCGGAACACGGTGCGAAGCGGCAAGGATCGGCGACTGTGGGAACCCCGCCGTCCGCGAAGCTTACGACAAGCGCAAGCATGATGCCTACGAGACGATCAACTCGTCGCTTAACGAATATCTCGACCTCCAGAAAGTTCTGCTCGAACTCAATGAACAGTATTTTGATGCGAGGCGGGAAAGATCGGAGTTGGTGGCGAGCCGCAGCGCGCTGCTTGCGGAGCGCTCGAAAGTCGACATCAAGGTAGACTCCTCGGAGATACAGCATTCGCAACGCTCCGCAACGCTCGGCGTCAACGAGAACCGGTACGGCGCGCTGTGGCCGGCGCACGTCGAAGACAGGACCGCGCTCGAGAAGGCGCTGGCGCTCAGTCGCGAGCTGGCAGGTTCCTGAGGCTATTCGTCGATAAGGTTAGGCAGCCAGAAGACGTAATACCACCCGACATGTCCATTCGATGTTTATGCCCGTCAGATCAAGCTCTATGCCCTCCACCTGGCTGACATTGAAGACCGTGTAGCCGTTGAGAACGGTGCGCCTGATTTTGCCGCTCTCGTCAGCCCTTCCCTCTCCGTCGGCCAACTTGGGATCGCTCTCGACCTCAGACTTGAAGAAGACATGCTCCCCTTTGCTGCCCTTGGTGATTACGCCCTTGAGTCTGCGAATCTGGTTGAACGTGGCGAACGCCGGAAGGGACCAGCCGCGATCAATGCAGGCGCAGTGAAGCATGATGGTATTGACGCCTCGATAGACGGTGCCATTGCTGAAATTCATGGGGCGCGACGACACGACGGTTCCTTCCGACTTCCAAGGCTTGACCCAAGCAGCCACCCCCTTCTCGAGGTCCGCTAAAATCCGGTTTGTGATCAGTTGATGGGGAGAGATGAAGCCGTTACTCATTACGCGGAACTCCGAAATCGAGTAGTTCGAATACCGCTATAAAATAGGACCCATTGGGTCCCTCTGTCAACAAAGTTGGCGCCGTTTGAGCTATCTTCGATCGTGTGGTTAACAGGCTAGTTAACGCATGGGGTAATGAGCTAATCGGCTATTGACGGTTGTAATCGAGCCCGGCACTGCTTGCCCTATTACCGAGGCATACCAGGAGCGCAGCGCATGGGTTTCGTCACGAAGTGGTATATGGCCGATCCGCATTTCGGGCATGAAGCGGCTCTCCATTGGGAGACGACGCCGCGGCACTTCCAGTCCACCGAAGAGATGGACAAAGCCATCGTCGATCGTGTCAACGAGCGCGTCGGGGAAACAGATCTTCTCTTCATCCTCGGAGACTTCGCCGTGTCGAGCGATCCCGAATACGTGGCCCACGTCTTCAACGAGCTGCGCGGTCGTAAGGTGCTGATCCTCGGCAATCACGACCTGGACAGCAAGGGGCGCGTGAAGGCCGCTATTGCAGGTCTGCCGTGGGATGTGCCGCCCGTCCACGCTATGGAGACGAAGGACGGTGGCAAGCGGCTCTACTTGAGCCACTACGCCCACCGGGTCTGGCCTGCTGGACATCATGGGGCGTTCCATTTCTATGGGCATTCGCACGGGGCGATCCCGAATGTCGGCCGCTCCCGTGATGTTGGGATCGATTGCGCTGACATGGATTTCGGCCCTCGTCGTTTCGACGAGCTGACGGCGGGAATGCTGGAGATCGAAGATCGGGAAAAGCACCTGATCAGCAACGAGATCGCCGTGGCGATGGAAGACAAGGCAATTGAGCGCTGGGCGCTGGCCCAACTATGCAAGATGCCGGAAGGCGATCTGGATCGCTTGTTCGAGTCCGATATTCGAAGCGTCGATGTCCGCGAGCTGCGCGCGGTTCTGGCGGTCCTGCAAGGAGTGAAGGCGTGATGATCGGAATTGCGGAAGCGGCCGAAGCTCTTGGCGTCCATCAGATGCTCTTGGCTCACATCATCGACGTGGGCGACGTCATGCCTTCGCAGATGCCGTCGGGATCGGTCTGGCAGAATATCGAGGACATCAGGTTTTCGCCGTCCGACCTGATCGCGTTCGCGGCCGAGCTGCGTGAGCGTCGCTTCCCTCACGTCTTCGAGCAGCACGGATACGTCGTCCCGGCTGATGCTGAGTTCGCCTGTGGCAAGGGATGGGAGCGCGTGATCCGCAAGCTGGCAACGGGATTGAGCGCTATCCCCGGCCCGCCTCCCCGCTTTTATGGCGGCAAGGAGAAGTTTGGATCGTTCATCGCGTTTATCAGCTGCGAGGGCGATCAGCGCGAGGAAGTCCAGGTGTTGAAGGAAGCCGCCCGCAAGCAGTCCTTGAGGGTCTGCGACGAGTGCGGCGCATCTGGCCGTCTTCGGATGGGGGTATCGATCGCCAAGACGACGTGTGATCGCCATGCCCGCCTAGCGGCTCCCTTTCGGGAGGATGACGGTGAAATCGTCGATCTGCCTCCCACAGGTGGGCCGATCTACAAGGACGGCCGACAGGGTGTGTATGGCAAACAAGAGAATCCCAAGGACTATCAATGCCCGTAGTATCCGCAATCGTTTGCTTCTCGGCCGCCGCCTGTGCGCCTCAACAGGTCGTCATTCTCGATGGCGACACGATTATCGTGCGGGGCGAGCATATCCGGCTTGAGGGCATCAATGCGCCTGAACTCAAGGGAGAGTGCCGCGAGGAAAAGGTCCGCGCGCTCCGCGCACGCTCCCGTCTCGCGCAGCTGCTGTCGGAAGCCAAGATCGACATCGAACGCGATGGCTTCGACCGCTACCGCCGGACACTGGCCTTCGTCGCCGTCGAGGGCGAGGCCGTGGGTGATGTCCTCATGCGGGAAGGGCTGGCCCGCAAGTGGGTGCAGCAATACAACGGCCAACAGGAGCCGTGGTGTCAGGCCGACGTCGATCAGGCTCTGAAAGCGTGGAATTGAACGGCTGCGACCGATTTGTCTGCTCCCTCGTCGATTGCTGCACACCGCTGCGACGATCGCACCTGGCACTCTATGCTCAAATCTCACCGAGGGTCGTCATCGGGGCTTGCCGTTATTCGGCAAATACCTTCAAGCTGGGCGCGGAATGATTCAACGCGTGGGGGAAATATGAAGCCGTATACTCGGTCAATAATCGAACTTTTTGACGGGAAGAAAAGATTTCTCATCCCCCTCTACCAGAGACAGTATGCATGGAAAGCTCACCCGCAGCTCGAGTTACTGTGGGAGGACATTGAGCGATCGCTCGCGCGCCTGATGGAAGACAGACGGTCTCTAATCCCTCACTTTATGGGGGCTATTGTCATCGCCCAGGTGAAGACTTACGGGAAAGAACTCCAGGCGTTCGAAATCATCGACGGGCAGCAGCGCCTGACAACGTTTCAGCTCTTGCTTGCGGCTCTCCGTGATGTCGCTGGAGCCCACGGATCACACTATGAGGCCGAGCTGCAGAAGTATCTCCTCAACGACGGGATCATGAACGATTCAGTAAAGGAGCGGTACAAACTGTGGCCCTCCCTCACCGACCGTCTGTCATTCGTCAAGATCATCGACCCGAACGCTGATACCCATAGTTTCGGCCCGGCTCCGGACGATGAAAGCGAAGTGGTTCGACGTTCAGTCGCCGCGCACGAATACTTCAAGGAAAAGATCACGGCTCATGTCGTGACCGAAGAAGGGTTCGATGAGCGAAGGTTCGAAATCCTCTTCGAATCTCTCAAGGAAGGCCTCGCCATCGTATCCATCGAACTGGAGGGCGGCGACGATCCGCAGACAATCTTCGAAACCCTGAACAGTCGCGGTGTCGATCTCACACCGGGCGATCTGATGCGAAACTTCATCTTCCAGCGCGCCAAGGGCATGGGGCAGATCGATCATTCGTTGGTGGTCGATACGCTCTACGAAAAACACTGGCTCCCGCTCGACCGTTCCTTCTGGGCGCAGTCGGCGTCCAGAGGACGGCAGTCCCGCAATCGCCTGGACTGGATGCTCACAGATCACCTCTCGATGCACATCGGCGACCTGGTATCTGTAGAAAGCCTATTCGAGCGCTATCGGCACTGGCTCTTGAACACGAGGCCGTTTCCGAGCGTGACCGCCGAGCTCGAATCCATTTCGGCCACCGCAGCCATCGAAAGGCGGCTTTTCGATCAGTCGCCAACGGACCCGATCGGCAACTTCGGCCGATTTGCAGATGCCTTTGACGTATCCACCGCCATGCCGCTTGTCATCTATCTCGCGACCGATCCGAGCGCGAGCGCCGACATCGATCGGGCATTGGCAGTCCTCGTCAGCTATATCCTTCGGCGCGACATCTGCGGTCTGACGACAAAGAACTACAACCGTTTCTTCGTCGGCATCATCGAGCGCCTCCGGCAGACCGAGGGTAACAAGCTCGACGCACTCATCGAGTTCTTGTCCAGCCGCCAGAGCGAAACCGATCGCTGGCCTGACGATATGGAGTGGCAGCGCGGCTGGCTGGTCCGAGGGCAATACAAGGGGCCGCGGCAGGCCCGACTGCGTTACATCTTCGAAGCCATCGAGCTTGCGAAGCGATCGCCACTCAACGAGGAGATCACGATCCAATCGGCACTCACCATTGAACACATTATGCCCCAGACTTGGCAACACAACTGGCCCATTCCCGGTTTCAACACTGACGAAGGCGATCTGGACGACGACCCGGACTATATCTTTAAGCGAATCGAGCGAGACTCCGCTATCGATCGGATGGGGAACCTGACGCTCCTCACGCATTCGCTAAATGCATCGGTGTCCAACGGCCCGTACTCCGTGAAGATGCCGGCGGTTCGCGCGCACTCCAGCTTGGCATTGAACCGAGAGCTCAATTCTTACTCTGACTGGAATGAAGAAATGATCCAGCAGCGTGGCATCGATCTTTTCAATGCCGCGCGGAACATTTGGGAGGCCCCGATTCGACCAGACCTCCCCAGCCAATCGTTCATTGAAGAAAACGTCGCTTTCCCACCATCGGGGACCAAGTGCAAGTTCACCTATGCAGGCAAGGAGTATTCGGGCGTGATAGAGGACGGTCGCCTAGTCGTTCAAGGATACGAGCCGTTCGCTACCTTTTCCGCAGCCTCGCGAGCAATCACTAATACCAGCCGTAACGGATGGCATGACTGGAATCTCATGGAGGCTGGCGGAGGCTGGACGCTGGCAAACGATTGGCGCTTCCAACAGACGGTTTCGAGGCTCAGACGTTTGATCCTCTAAAAGGCGCTGAGCGACTAGCGCGCTGCGCTTTTCCGGTTGGTCGATCCCGGTAGCACGAACAAGACCCTGATCTCCCTACTCCCGCATCTCGGGCAGCGCAGCCGCTCGGAAAGCCGCATGATTGGGAAATCCCTGCCCCGCGTGGCGAGCAGCGTCATGGTGTCGAGGTCATACTTCCAGTCGCACTTCCGCGACGACATCCCCGAGTCCATGGTTCCATGGCGACAGGTGGCGGAAAACTTCCACCCGGCATTCCATGCTTCCCCGATTGTTTCGATCTCTGCCATCGATCGGCAATATACAGCCCAACGCGAAGAGAACAATACCAGAACATCAGAGGAGCTATAAGCCAAGGCCAATGATCCGAGATCGCTGATCCCTCTTTTCGCTCGATGGCAATCAACTCCTATTTATCCACCAGCCTAAAGCTTATACAGGTATCAAAGGGCTGGTGCGGAGAAGCTGGATGTTTTGGGGGAAGAGCAAGAAGAATAACCAGGATGCGAAAGCCGCAACAGAATTGGAAGCCACCTGTGGCGAAGCTTGGCGAGAGGCGGTCGACGCGGTTGAGCTTTATGTGAGTTATCGCGAAAAATACAATCTCCCCTACTCGCCCGCGATGTGGTGCGACGACTATGCCCTTGGCTTTCTTGACGGCATCAGCGGCATCCATTTTCAGATTCGTCGACCTCAGCTCCCGTATAGTCCAGGTGTTTTCGCAGCTTGGAAAATTGCGGTTGTCGGAAATGATTCAGAGCTGCATCGGAAATGGGGGGAGGTCATCTCAGAGAATGGAGAGCATACCGCTCGGGGCGAACGCGGTGTCCAAGCCGCTTTGATCTTAGAGAGCTGGCGATTAGGAGAGACACTAGCGCCCGGCACGACAAAGTTTGTCATGGACCACGAAGCCGAATATAAAGCTAAGTACCCGGACGCCACCCAATTTCAGATGGACCATTGGCTGGTGATGAGCGAGTTTGTTTTGCCGCTCATCGACGCCGAAAGGCAAATTCACCCCCTGATCAAATCGCACACTCCTAGTTCCGAATAAATGCTTGGCTGGACTAGGCCGGTGTGGGGATGGGACAAGGTTGGCCTTGGAGAGTTGGTCATGAACTTGCCGGACGGTTTCGAACGACCGAAAGCACTCACTTTGACGGGATGGCCGAAGAGGTCAGTATAGCCGCCAGGGCCTGATGAAGCCCACGCCGGATCGTCCACCACGCAGGGAGCCGCAGCGGCAGCTCAGACAGGAGGGGCTCGTGAGCCGAAAAAGCCGCAACCAAAGAGGGCCCAGCGAGGCCCGCAAAAAGGACGATCCAGCATCGCCCACGCCACCCGAGCCAAGAGAGCCCACCGAAGCCGAACTGGCAACCGTGGCCGCAGCGGCGTTGGGCTATCCCCTGACAGAGACAGAGATCAGGAATAGGGCGGAAGCGCTCGCAAAAGCTCAGGGCGACAAATGAGAGGGCTCCGCCATGGACTACAATTGCAAGAGGGGTGATTAGCGATCTGGCCTCGGCCGGCGAAGTCACGTTTTCGAGGCGTAAACTGCTCGAAGAAGGCTCTTTCCACACCGTTCAAACCATAGGCTGCCCCAATCCGCGATAAGCCGTTCCTCTGGCGTAACTGCGCGACGATACTCAACCGACCTCAAGACGACTCCATCATCCTTTGTATCTGTATGGGTCCTTTCCGGAGTTCCGTCAGAGAAGAACAGATACAGGTAGGCAAAAACAATCAGGTGTCGCTTTCCCAGTGAACGAACGCGTTCGTCTATTCTCTTGACTGCAGATTGCACTGCATCGAAATCAGCATTTCTGACGGCGCGCTCAAGCTGAACAAAATCCAAAAAAAGCAACTTATTCTCAAGTGTCACGAGCCCGTCTGGCGTCTGATTAACGCCATGGGAAATCAGCTTCTTCTTGACGAATTCATAGATCGAGCCCTGCATCAGAGATGCTTAGCCTGTGAGGCTCCGCATTACTATGGTCTTTGCCTACTGGTGGGTTTCAAATTGCAGCGCAATTTGATTCACGGCTCGGCATGAGCCGATATGATCTGACCAATTTGCAAGGCTTAGAACCGTTGTTGCCAGGTCGGAGAAATATGCCCGAGCGATACGGGCCACGCACTACCTGCTACAACCGCTTTGTCCGATGGCGTGATCAGTCCCCGCCCCAGTCGGCTCGGCTAGGCAGGGGACGTTTCCTTCTTAGGTACGTGCCGCTTCTTGATGATTTCGATCACCGCCGCGAAGTCGTCCGTCTTCATCGCCCACACTTTGACTGTCACGGCAATCTTGAGACTGCTGATCATTTCCTCCTGCGACGGCTTCTCTGGGCGGACTTCCTCTTCCTCGTTGCGGGCGTAGTCGAATAGTCGGTCTATCTTTGTCTGCAAAAGCGCGGCGTCGTAGAGCATTTCTGCTGTCTCGATAGCCTTCGGGCTCTTGGAGCCCATGAGACGCGAATGCTGCACCTGATACCAGGAAACAAGATCGAAGGTTTTTTTGGCCTCTTTGGTATCAATGTGCTCGATGACTTCCTTCAGCGTGCTTGTCCCCGCGATCGGCACGGTGGGCTTCGCCTCGCCAGACACAAGATAGCGACACGACGCGCGGACATATTCGCTCAATTCACTTAGGGCGTCGGGCATCTGCGCCCGGGCCGCCATTTTCTTCCGTAGCAATTCGTTTGTATGACGCGTTTCGTCACCACGGGTCTGCTTTCGCATCTCGCGGACGGTCCAAAGGGCTGCGCCCAGAGCAAGGACAGCGCCAATTAGAGTTTGCCATTCGGATAGAGCTTTGTAGACGGATTCAAAGGTCATGTTTTGAAGCGTCTTTCTGGTGCAGATGAGTGAGATACTCCAGCTCCCACTCCTGCTTGATATTCTCGTCAGTCAGATTTGGGCCACCGTGTTGTGATGGAAGGAACTCGTCGGCGTTCCGCTGCCATTCCCGGCTGTAGATGAACCAAGGGGCGATGAGCAGGATCAATCCCAGACCATAGGGCCAGATCGAATCCGTCGGCTGGATGTGAACGCCGAAGTGGCTGACGCCAAGGATCGCCGCACCGAGCAGGCTCGTGAGCATCGGCCCTGTGGCAGCTCTCTGCTGTTTGATATCGTAGTTTTCCATCTCGAGCCGGGAAATATACGAACAGACTTCTTCGGGGAGATCGCTATAAGAGGCGGCAGGGTGACGCTCCTGCATCCTGAACGCATCGAGCTCGCGCTTCTCGGCCTCGCTTACCTTGCCTTTGTACCCAGGCACTCGATACCACGGCAGCCATTCTGTCTTCTGCTTGCGCTTCCACCACATCGACCTTCCCCCTTGTTCATCCCCGAGGCTTTGTCAGCTCAAACCGATTGCCCGCGAGGAGCCGAATAACACCCTCGCGCTCGAGCCGGAATAGGAGGTCCGCGATCTGCTCCTGCTGATGACCTTTACCAACAAGGGGCGGTCCGAGCTCAAGGAGACTAATCGGCTTTGATGGCTCCGCTTTGAGATCGCGCATCACCTCGAAGAAATCATCTGGCAATTTGGTCATCTCCACCGCCCTTCCGATCAGTATCGCGACTTGAAGATGTCGGACACGACAAAGCGATGCACCCATGGCCGCGAACGATAGCGGTTCATCAAATCCCAATACATGGCGTGGGCGACTGGCTTCCCAATCTCCGTTGGCACCCTGTAGGCGTAAAGCTCCAAGCCGGAGACCTCCCCAGTCGGATGATAGGAACGCTGGTACTCCGGACCCAGATAATCGAAGATCGCCCATCGGATATTATTGAGGAATTCCGCGATGTGGCTGGAATGATAGATGAAGATGTCCTGCTGAAACCATTCGAAGAAACCTTCGACTGCCAGATATGCGTCTTCTTCCGATACCTCATGGCCCGCAGCGGTCAAAAGCCGCTGCAAGTGCTTCACGTTCGTTGCCAACCGCGCGAGGTTATGCTTGGCGATGTCACCGCACATTTTCAGGTAGCGTAATCTCGAAACCGTGATGTCCGCGACGACACCAATGCTTCCGAGATTGACACCAGAGGCGACGAACTCGCCTTCCAGCCAACGGGAGAATTCTTCGACGATTTTTGCTAAGGGGCGCGCGTCGTTTCCGAGCTGAGGATTTCCCCCAACTTGCCTAAGATGAAACAGAAACGTGAGGTCGGATGCCCTCGCGCCACTTGGAGGCGCTGTCAGGCCGAGCGGAATTGCATCACCTTTGAACGCCCGGACCTCCGAGAGGAAGTCAGCAAGCAGAATGATGAAAAGGCGGGCGTGAACTGATGTCTCGAACATCATGTTCGTGGGATCGTACCTGTCATGCTTCACGAACATGGCCCAATTCACCATGCCGTTGATCATTTCCCAAGCCGAATTGAGGATTACGACCTCTCTCTCAGTGTCGTTCATTTCTACCCCGCCTGAGATCGCTGAGCGCTAAGTCACGCTATTCTCGAGTGCGCGCCATCCGTTCGATCATATGCGCGGGCATGCCTATCGATGCAAGATCATCGACAAGCCGCAACTCGTCGGCCGCCTGATCATACCAAAGGAAGCCTTTGATCGTATCACGGCCGAGGGTCCAAGCTGGCCGTGGCGGCTGCTCCCGTTCCTCGGGTGTCGAATGCTCGTCGCAGCGACAACGCTTCCAGCCGGCCGTCGATCGCATGTGTCCGGGTTGACCGCACTCCTCGCAGGTCACCCGCGAGCGGAACTCGGCAAGCAGGAATAAGGGCCGAAGGCTATCCTCGTAGATGCCGTCATATCCGGCGTCGATCTTCATGAAGCCCAAGTCCTGCCGGACAGAGAGGATGCGGAAGTGGCTCATTTCGGCCAGCCCGGGTGTTGAGGCGATTCTCTCGAGTAGACTGCCGACAATTCCGGCCCAGCCCTCCCCGCAATCCACGCGGGCAGTCTCGGGGAATAGGGATGGGTGCGCTGCTTTGATCTCGGCAAACCTCTTCATGGCTTCCTCGTGATTTCAACGATCATCGATCTGTCGAACTCAGTGTTTTCGTATCGACGGTTCCCCATGTAGCCGCCCTCGACATATCCGAGCGGATTGCAGACTACACGGGTGCGCGTTCCTGGCACCACGTAATCAAAGCTGGAATGCGTGTGTCCATGGACCCACAGCTCGGGCTGGAATTCCTCGATCTCGGCCGACAGGTCCGATACGAAGGAGGGCGTCAGTCCGTCCCTTGCGTATTCCCCTGCGATCGACAGGCGATGCGGCGCAGTGTGCGTCACGACGACAGTAGGGCCGTCATGCGAGGTCGAGAGGGCAGTCCGCAGCCATGCACGGCTCTCGTCATGGTATGACTTGGTCTGCGTTGGGCGGAAACGATAATACTTGCCGTCCTTTGCTGTCTGGATGGCTTGGTAATCGTTCATCATCTCGAAGGCTTGGGTCATGGCCGCCGAGGGATCACCGAACAGTTCGAAGTCCGTCCACATTGTCGCGCCGAGGAAGCGGACGCCCTTGATGACGACCGCCTCGTTCTCGAGGAAATGGATGTGCGGATATTTGGCCCGCTCGGCGATGCCTTCTGCCATGCTCTCTTCGTAGACCTCGCCGTAATGCTCGTGGTTTCCGGCGACGAAGACGATTTCCCGACCGAGGGCCGAGACGTTTTCGTTTAGCCAGTACAGGCTCTCGGAAACAGGAGAAGAAATATCGCCTGCCACAATGAGGACATCGACATCATCGGGCAGCTCGAATTTGAAATCGAGCACCTGGTTATATCTCAGATGAAGGTCCGAGAAGACGGCAGCTTTCAAGGTGTCGGCCACGTCAGTATCCCAAGAAGCCAATAACGGCCTCGCCCGAGAATTCGCCCCCGTCGTCGGCCGCGGCGATTACGTCGCCAGTCTCTACCTCGATCAAGGCTCCATCGCTCTCGCGAACGCATGCCTTGATGTCATGACGATGGCATTCCTCGATAGCCTCGGCCGCCGTTACCGTGGCCTCAAGTGCATTCCAATAACGCATTGATGTTCTCCTTAGCGGGTGACGTCTTCCCAGGCGACGGCAAGGAAATCGAATTTCTCCAGCTCGGCCCCGATGCTGAACTTGATGTCGTCGGTGATCGGCCCCCGGATAAACCACTGCGGCCCGTTCTCGCCGTCTGAGCGGTGGCGCTTGAAGTCGTGGCTGCGCAGGATCAATGCGACAAGAGCCATGTCGGCGTCGCTGTACTCGATGTGGCGGCAAGTCCCGTTAGAGCTTACCGAAATGACAGAGCTGCCATCCCGGTTGTCGAATGTCTGGAAGTCGATTGCCTTGTGGGCTGCACCGACATAGGCATCCATCCAGTCGGGATTGACGGCCTTCTGCTTGGGGAAGGCGTGCCACAGCGTGAAAGACAGGCGGCTTCTCGCGCTCCGGATCAGCGCCTGTGCCTGCATGATCTCTTCGTAGGCAGCGTTGTACTGCTCGGCCCAAAACGGGCGCTCCCCGCCGTTCGACAGGTCGGCGTCGGCGTATCCCGGCATAGCCTGAAAGAGAAGGTCGGAATGCTTCTCGATGAGGCTGCCGCACTCGATCTCACTCAATCCGGTGATCATCGCTGCCAACTGATCTTCGACAGGCGTCACGGGCCGCTCAAGCTCGCAGAGCAGCGCGGCGACATCCACCGCAGACGCTCGCGTCTCGTCATCTGGCGTCGGGAACTTGAGAATCGTGCCCATGTGGAGCTCCTTGAATTAAAATCAGTGGGCGCGGGACTTGCGCTCGCCGCCCGCCTGGAGGAAGGCAATGCCGTCCTCGATCGTCATCCGGGTTTCGATAGAGCTGGCCTCGATCTGCTCCCTGATGTTGTCCTCCCACTCCGTGACCATGGCCGCCTTGCGGGCCTGATGCCTTGCGATGAAGTGCTGGCGGATCGCCTCTTTGCGGGCCTTGTCGTCTTGGCTCATGACGGCTCCCTCGCTTCGAGGCGGTCCTGACACTGCACGGGGTCAGCAGAGCGCGGGTGCGATCCGCCGACATGGAAGGCAGCCGCAATCAACCCGATCGCGAGCAAGCTGGCAGCGGTCTGGTTGGAATTCCGCGACATGGTGGCCCTCAATGCGAAGTGTAGTTGAGATATCGCACAGCTGCGACGGCCTTCTGGATCGTATCCAGGTCGACGTCGAGTGCGCTTTCCACCAGCAGGCGCTTGATCGTCGCCGGATCGATATTCGCCCGCGCTGCGACCGCCTGCACGGGGTATGGGCATTCCTCGAGCAGCCGTACCAGCTCTCCCAGACGCAAGGAATTTTGCCCGGACAAGCTCGCGGGTGCGATCTTCGGTAACGAAGCGAGCGAGGGGATCGTATTCGATGAATGCCAAGTCTCTTAAACTCCATATCTCATCTCATCGAAGATTGTAGGACCCATTGGGTTACCCTGTCAACGAATTACTATTGAATTTCAGAGGTTTTCGTGGGTTCAGGCAGCAAAAGTCAGGGCGTTTTCCTCCGTTCCGCCCTAGTCCAGCAGCTCCCGCCTGGTTGCCTCACCGCAATGAGTAGCGACTTGAAGCAGAGGCTCGCCAGGAGTCTTCCTACTTTATTCCAGGGCAAGCTTCATGGATCGCCAGCAATGCCGTGTTGGTCCCCAAGGCGAAGACCTTTTTCACGCCTCTATCGGAAGCGAGGTCCGGATGAACAAGCTCGATGTCGATCCGCTGGCCTCGACCAATGAAATGGTAGACGAGGCTCGACTGCTCGGCCGACAGCTTGGTTTGAATGGCAAGGATATTAGCAGGCAGCAGAACTGGTGTTCCATCCGTCCCGATCTTCACTGGATCGCCTTCTTTTGTTCGAGAGGCGAATGTCACCTTTGTTCCTGAGTAGGTTTTCAGATCGTCGGCAGAGCTGGTGAAGAACGTTAGGACCGTGAATGTTAGCGTGTCGTCTTCACAAGTCAGGAACAGGCCATTGGTAACGCCATCGGGGTCGACCGCTACACCCGAGACGACAAGCTTGCCGTTGTCGTCAAGGCGTGGAAACCACTCTGCTTCAGCCTGAGAGGCAGTCGTCAGTAAGCCCAGTATGATGGAAAGGACGCGCCTTCTTTGGAAAAGGCAGGTGGCTGCAGCTGTCAAATAGGCTTTCAAATCGCTCTCCTCACTGTCTCCTTTTACCTGTCAGCTTTCGCCCCTCGAAGAAAGGTCTCAGATGGAGAACGTAAGACGGCGGTTGGAAAAGGCGGCCCGAAAGCCGCCTTCGGTAGTCCTGCACGAGGCCGATCTTAGAGATCGAGCTTCATCTTCTTCTTTGCCGGCGGCTGCTCGGCGGGCTTGATCGCCTCGATAGCCGCCGTCTTGCCTCCGTCGATCGCAGGCTTCTCGGCTTCGACGGCAGGAGCCGCGGTAGCCTGGTTCTCCGCAGATTTTGCGGAGAAAGCGGGTTTATTCTCCGCAACAGGCGCGGACCGGTCCCCGAAGATGGCATTTCCGGCTTCCTCGGCCTTGGCCTTCTGTTCGGCAGCTGCCTGACTGGCAGCGAGCTGTGCTTTCTGGTCTGCATTCAGCTTCGAAAGGGCTACCTGCACTTCGTCCTCGTGGCCCGCGCAGCGTTCGCTCTTGCCTGCGATCCGATCCGCAACGCACTGTGCGATCTCGGCGTCGTCCTTCGCTTTCTGCTCGGCTTCGACCTTGGCGACGGCAGCAGCGATCTGATCTTCGAGCGGGTAGCACTCGGTCCAGCGCTGCGTCGGCATGGACAGTCGCTTGTCCACACAGAAGGCAAGGGTCTTCGTGTCCTGCGCCTTGGCGGCCTCGGCTTCCGCGACGGCCCTCGCCTTCACGGTATCCGGGTCTTCGAGCTTGGCAATAGCGCGGATCGCATCCGACGGCTTCATGCCCATGTCGACGGCCTTCCAGACGTTATCGGCTACCTCCTTGGGGACATTGCCCCAAAGGCGGCCGTTCTCGTCGATCAGATCGCGGCCCGTCGGCTCGGTCTGCTCATCGATCGGACCTTTGAGGCCAATGGCGAGATAGGCGTCACGAAGTGACATGCCCAAGCTGCCAAACCTCATGGCCTTCGCTTGCTGGCTTGGGGTGATCTTGCCCCAATACTCGTCCCCGACACGGGCCACCTCAGTGGCCTCCTCGGTAGGAGCGCTCGGCACCACTTCACCATCAGCCGCTGTCTGCGGAGCATCCACGGCGGCCGTCGTGGTGGCGTCGGTAGCAATTACCGGAGCCTCGGCCATCTCCGCTTCGGCCTGCTGCTCCTGTGCTTCGCGTTCCGGAGCTGCGGCAGCCCAAGCCACCATTTCCTCGTCCGTCGGCTTTGCCTCGGGGATCGCAGGGGTAGTAGGGACATAGGCAGCCCACTGTGCGCTATCATCAGCCTTGGCGGGCTTGGACTTGCTACTGGCCTGACGGGTCGGCTGCTTGCCGTCCACACGGCCGATTAGCTTGTCGCCCTTGCCCGGTTCCCGGCCGCCCTGACGATGGCCGCCGCCCTTCATCATTTCCCCGATGATCAGCCCGCCGATGCCAATGCCGAAACGGATCGCGTCATCGCTTGCAGCTGCGGGGCCGACAAGGGAGGTCGAAAGGAACAGGGCTGCGATAGCCGCGGTGATGGTCTTCTTCATGTGACTTAGGCTCCCTGCTCGGCTGAACGTGAACGGCTGCTGCTGGTATTGGATGCCGCGAGGGCGCGGATCGCCATCTCGGAGTATGTTTTGATGACAGGCGGAAGCGGCTTATCCGGCTCTGGCCCTCGTGGCCGTGAAGGAGGGGAGCTGGGCACCGCCACTTCGGCAAGGCCTCCCCCGCCCGATTCGACTACGGCCTTTCCGTCGGCTGTAACGTCGCCACCACTTAACCTGCGTTCGTCGCCTTTGGTCGATGAACTGCCCCCACCTGAGGGCGCAGCGCCTGCGAAACCGACGATAGTAAGCCCGTAAGCCTGCTGGTTGATCTGCTCCGCTCCGATGAGCGTTGCTGCCAATTCCGCGTCGCCCTTCATGACTTAGGCTCCCAACTGATTTCCGGATTCGAGGGTCTTGCCGCTCTTGTTCTCGTGAGCGGCGGCGGCGTCTGCACGGTCGGCCATCCGAGCGAAACGCTGAGTTTTCTCGGGCTTCGGCTGCACGGCCTGCATCGCATTGCTCGGCGGCTTGGGATCGAGCTCGGGGCCGCCCATCGCCCTGATCTCGCGGCCACGCTCCGTGAAGCGCTTCTGCGTCTCGGCAAGAGGCTCTTTCGTAACCGTGCCATCGTCCTTGGTACGAACGAAGAAATTGCCCTTCACCGAGAAGGTGGCGTCGCCCTGACGAAGGGTGAAAGTCGGGTCGGTCGACATCTTGTTGATCGCGATGATCGCATTCTGGTTGAGCAGATTGATCTCCGCGATCTCGTGGCGCTTGGCCTGCTCGAAGGTCATCTCGGTCTGCTTGCCGTCATATCCGGTATGCAGGACCTTGCCGGCCTTGGTAAACTCGTAGCTGGCTTTGATCTCCGTGCCATCGACCCGGTAGGCCTTCCGAGCAACGGCAACACCAGCGCCGCGCTTCGCGATCTCGTCGGTTGCGAGCTTCGGCTTGATGTCGAAGTCGTTGAGCTGAATGATCACGGTCTGGCTCGTGAGCTTCTCGTCTTCCGGCTTCTTCTTGGGTGCGGGCGCGGTTGTGAAGTCCGGACCACGACGCTGCGGGAACGGCAGGGAGCTTCTTGCATCCGTCGAGGCATCAGCCTGGACTACCTGCGGCTTGGGGGCAGCGGCGAAATCTGGACCCTTGCGGAAGGTCGGAGCGGTCTGAGCGGTCGGGACCGTGGCGACAGCAGGGGCGGCGCTGGTCGTCCCCGTCGGGCCGCCTGGCACTGTCCTGCCGTCGTCGATCGGCTTGGCAGTGGCAGCCATAACCGACGAGAGGTCGAACGGCTTGGCAAGCTCTCGAAGGTGATCGGAGCTATAGGTTTTTACCAACTCAGAGCCGTTTTCGGTCCGGCCCCAAATCTCCAAGCTGCCGCTCTCGTGGTGATAGGAGACGTTTCCGTATTTGCCATCAAGGCAACTACCAAGCTTTGTCGCCGTCAGATAGGCGTGAGCAGATAGAGCTGTCTGATCAGAATACGGGTGCTCTCGCGACAACTCTTGGAATTTGGTTTTAAGTTCGATGGTCGAATTAGTCATGATTAAGCGCCCTGCTCGCTCGTGGTTTCCAACGACCGCTCGGTATTGCCGCCACGGGCTGCTGCTGCATCGGCGCGGTCTGCCATCGCCTTGAAGCGCAGCACCCGCCCCTCCGCCGCCGGCACTTCGGCAACCTGATCTTCCGCTGGCGTTTCCATTGATGGCGTCGGACGGAGCGGGTTTTCAGCCCAATAGTCGCGGGCAAAATTCGAGGCCGTTTTCAGCTCGTGCAGCTCGTCGCCCATGAAGTCGCTCGGGAAGCCGTTCTCGATCGCGTTGACGATCTGCATCAGCTTGTCGTCCTCGGACGTCTGGACGTATAGCTGCGCTGCCTGCTCGGAAGAAAGCGCAGGCGTCTCGCGATCGTCAAAGCCGTGGACGGAACGCATGTTATCATCGGCGTGGTTCTCGAAAACCTTGTCGAGGACGGCATCCGTGAGGTGGGCGGGGGTCTGCTCGGCCTGCGTGCGGTTGGCGGCGATCTGCTCGTCCGTGAGGTCGGTATTGAGGTCGCCGAGAGCACGAGCGGAGAAATCCCCGCTGGAGTGCGTCAGCGTGATCATGTCGCCTTCGAGGCGGAAGGTGCCGTAAGGCTGCCATTCCATCTCCGACTGCCCATTTTCGCGGAAGCTCTCGATCACCTCATCAAGGGTGCCGCGATAGACGTATTCCTCCTGCCGCATGTTTTCTGCTTCAAGACGCTGAACACTGCCATCGATCAAGGAGAGATCACTGGCGTCGTAAATCGCCCAATGTTTCTCATCTCTCTCGGGGTCAACGTCTTTGATGGTCAGCTTGCCATCCTTGAGCTTGTAATTCGTATCGTCGGATGTCGTGTAAGAGTGGCCCTCGGGCAACTCGGACAGAAGGTCTACCACCTGTCGAAGGTGCTCTGATCGGGGGGCAAAACAAGGCTTGTCGTCATGTTTGTGCTTCCCGTTGATAGGTTACTAGCCCGCCAACATAGGGACCCATCGGGTTACTTCGCAAGTAACCTGATGCCTACCGCAGCACTTGAGCCCGAATTCAGTAACCGCCACCTTAACGCGATCTAGCGGTGTCGATTCATTGTGAAACAACCGTAAAGAACCCATAGATTTTAGGGGCTTGAGCAATTCAATGCGAAAATGGCTGAACAGATCACGTAAGGCACTTGCCGAGAATCCCGAACACCAATAGGTGGAGAGCGGCCCCACCCACCATAGTGAGCATGAAGTGCAGCCTCAACATTCCGACAATACCGACAGTGTCGAAGAATTCCTGGCAAGTCGCGACACGAAATCCGGTGGCCCCGGTAAACCCAAAGGGCCAAGTGTCCCGATCCTATGCACGATTGTGATAGTGATCTTCGCCGTAGGATACGGTGGGAGCAAAATCTACGGGTCCATTCGTGAGCGACAGGCCGAAGAAGAGAGGAAGCGACAGGATGAAATCCTGGCTCGTGAGACGGCACGAGCTACCGAGCTGGCGCGGATCGCAGACGAGAAGCGCGAGCAGATCAAGAATGCGGATCGGGACACGCTTGCCAAGTTGGTCAAGTCCTGCCGGGATCAGATAAACACCCTCTTCTCCAAGAGCGTGTTCGGGATCAATTTTCCGTACTATTCCCCGGACGATCTTCGCAAGTTCGCGGACATGGGGGCCGCTTTCAAAATGCCTCTGGGTGGCTGGCCGAGCGTCGCCCTCGACAATTACGACTTCGACATCGTGGCATGGAACCTCGACCGAATAACCGACAAAGATTATCCGATCACGTCCATATCGTTTGTCGTGGAAGGAGCACAGGACGGCTTCTCGGTCCGTCATTATGCAGCAGTTTTCAGCTGTGATCTGGATGGCCTCAAGGCGGAAAAGCCTGATCGAACGGAAGTCCATTATCTCGATTGAGCGCTATGTTTGGTCTGTGGGTAAATCGTCCGGACGATTGCGTTTTGGTCTGCGCACCGTATCCTATCTTCGCGCATGTGAGCATAAAGCGGCCGCCTGGCGTCATGGAATTCAGGCCGCGTAGCTAAGAACCAGCATCGGTTGGCGATCCGAAAATGCTGATGACCAGTTCCCGCCAATTCCTCGAAGGATACTCGACATGGATTCCCATGCCGTAATTGAAGCGCTGCCCGTAACCGGAGAACTAAGGGCCGCACTCATAGATATAGCAAACCGTGTGTTCGAAAGGGTTGTCGATCGGATCGAACCAGAGAACGAAAGCCTGACCCGCAAGCTCTGGGACCCGGACGACTACATCGACAACCATTTCTTTCAGGAAGGCATGTTGCCGATGAATCTGGATTACGCCGATTACCTGATCGACGCCTTCTTGGTGCAGCATGTTGTTGACCTAGCCGTGAAGGCCGATAGACGGGCGGAATTACACTAAAGACACCACAACTATAGCCTCGGTTATCCGGGGCTATTTCTCCGATTGCAGGGGGCCTTGTATCCTTGCGCTTTCCGGTGCTCGATAAGGCAAGGAAGCGAACCGCAGAACAGGACGGCAAATCCATGCCCCAAAATCTCCAAGACAGCCCATACGATCCCGGCGCTTGCCAGCGTTGTGGCAAGCGCTCGGAAGTCGTCCTCAAGATCGGCCAGCAAGTCGTGAACGGCGAGGACAAGTATCTGCCGGATCGCCGGCTGTGCCTCGCCTGCTGCGAGGTCGAAAAAAGGGAACTTTGGGAAGCGGGAGTGGGGACATGACAGCCAAGATCATGCCGTCCGACTTCCCTGGAAGCCTGCCCTGAAGGAGGCCGAAGGCAAGCGAAATGATGGCCGAAATCTAGGAAGGCATGGACGGCGTCGATGGCACTCCAAATGGCCTTCCGCGCAAGCTGTAAATCGGCAAGCCGAGCTGTAAGGCGAACATTTAGAAATCTTGCGTAGACACTTGCTGACATAAAGTCGGGAGTGCGGGCATGGACGTCAAGTCATCACAAGTCACGGGCAACGCTGCCTCGCACTACGCTGCATGGCAATTGTCCCGTAGGGGCTGGAACGTCATGTTGACGTCCAGAAACGCAAAAGGCAGCGACCTGTTTTGCGCCAACGACAATGAGACAATCTTCTTCGGAGTTCAAAGCAAAGGACTGACGAAGCGCGATCCCGTTGGGCTTGGCACCAATCTCGCCAATTTGAGATCGGATTGGTGGATTATCACGATCAAGGCCAAAACCGATGCCCCGGTCTGCTTCATCATGACCCTGGATGAAGTGAAGGAGCTCTGCCACCATAGCGATCCGGCAAAAAGCAGGACGGGCGCGACATCGATCTGGCTCCAGCCGTCTGCCTATGACCGGCCGCAGTTCAAAGAAGCGTGGCACAGGTTCGAAACGCTGAATTCGATTGATGTGCCGAAAACGGTGATATTGCCTGCATGAACAGGTGCGACGTTACCGGAAAGCCCCGAGGAAGTACGATGGCTTTCTGAGCGCCGCACGAAATGGTTGCTTTCAGCTACATTACCATCATCAAGTGATTCGCCGCCATTCGACGGGTGAACCCGTGCGGCATACGGATTGGGGCAATGTCGTTCTTCAGAAATTCCGTCGTTCAAGGCGGTTCTTGGATAGCGTTTATCGGGTGCGGACTCTGGACCTACTATGAGCCGGGCTTTGAACCCGCTATCGGCCTGATCCTTGGTGCCGTTGGCATCGCCTCCAACCCAGTCCCTTTCTTCGGCAAAAAGGCCCGAAATCTGACGCCGGAGGAAAAGATCGCGCTACGCGACAAATGGCGACCCACCTTTAAGGACTTCTTCCTGCAGGCTGCTCGAGACAAATACCGCACCGATGTCATCGTTCACGAGGTCGCCCGCGTCGATGATTATCCGAACATCAATGAGAAGGAAAAAGGCATTTCCTCATGGTTCCGCGTCGGCTTCATGGGGACCTATGATCGAGGCGTCTTGTTGGGCCTGAGGTGGACCTACGCAAACCAGGAGGAAAAGGGCTGGAAGGAGTACACCTCCGCTCCGCCAGACACGGCAATCAAGGTGATGCTGCTCGGTGCAGTCCCCTACGAGGCGATAGAGTCTTTCAACCCGGATGGCGACGATTATTACAATAAGCCGCACCTTTACTGTCATTTCGATTTCGGAGGAGAGCCTTACGAGAGGGTATTTTACGGCCAGCGAAATCAACTTTTCGAAGACTCTCCGTCCTATTTCACGGAGATCGCAGAGTTTACGAAGCCGGGGCTTTTCGAAGGCATCAAATGGCGATTCTGGAAACGATAGGACTGGTGAGATGGACGCCATACACGAGATGACAACATCCGCCCGTATCCGAGCGCTTGCCTCGGAAGGGATGGCGACGGCCGAGATAGCGCGGCAGTTGGGCATCCGCTACCAGCACGCCTACAAGGTCCTCAAGGCAGGCGGCCTTTCACCAACGCCGATGGTAAGACAGAAGCGTGTTGCGCCCTCCCCTACTACAAAGCCACCCTTGCCGTTATCCGTGTTGACCGAAGGAGGCTTTGCTCCAGCGGGCCGCTGGATGTTCTCGCCCACCGAGGAACTCATCGTAGACATCCCTCTTCCCAAGTGGGTAGGCGTCTACGCTTTCGTGAAAGACGGATATGCCCTGTATGTCGGGGTCGCGACGATGGGCATTTCCAAGCGGCTGTATTTCTACGGCCGGCCTGGGATTTCGCAGCGGACAAGTAAACGGTTGAATGGCCTCATCAAGGGCGAGCTGCTCGCCTCTGGTTCGATTGACATCTACGTGGCGATCCCGCCAGACCTCGAATGGAATGGCTTGCCGATCCACGGTAGCGCTGGCCTCGAGCTTGGCTTGATCAAGAAATATGCTCTCCCGTGGAACATGCGGAGCGCGGGGTAGAAATATGACAACGCAAGGATTGCGCATGAATACCTTCAACAGAATGACCGTTGTTGCCGCATGTGAGGTGGTTGGCGATGGGAATTCGCATAACGACATGGAAATCCTCGAAGCCCAATGGGGCATTTCAGGTCGTTGTAACGCATCGAGCAAGTCAGGGCGTGTTGCAGCGCTCGCGCGAATAGCAATAGATGAAGACCTCGAGGTGATGACGGAGAACGGCCGCGTCCCTCTCAGCCGAGCCGTCGTGGAATCGGCTCTCAAAGTCTCGGAACGAATCCGCAGCGAGGACAGCTGGACAAAGCTGGTTTCCGGTTTGCGTTTCGACGGATTCGAAATCATCGAAACGGAGACCGAAGTACCATCGCGTTTTCGCGGGTCATTTCCACGGACAACGACCGTAAGAACGCTAGCCCGAATGCTTCCGGAGGATATTCCCGAGCTTGATTTCCGTGAGGCGGAAAGTGAAGTCGTCCAGCTTCTGGATCGGCACGGATTTACGGTGGCTAAGGGCCACCTCCAATTGGCGCTTTCAGCTTTTGAGCGCGGAGCGTGGTCGTCGGCAAACGGAGAGCTGCGAAAACTCTACGAGAGCTATTTAGACGAAATTGCTGAAAAGCTCGGCTATCAGGGAAAAGATGACAGCAAAGCCAAGCGGGATTTTCTCGGAACAGTGCAGCCGCCCTTCCTGTTGGAGGATTACAACGAATGGAACTCCAACAATCAGAAACCCCAGTATATTCAGGGGTTGATGAGCAGGATGCATCCGCACGGAGGTCACGCTGGCCTCTCCGAAGAAGAGGACGCAACTTTCCGCCTTCAAATCACGTTGGTAACAGCGAGACTGCTTCTTCGCCGTTTCGACAAAGGAGCTCGTTGACGAGCGGCACGCCGTCGAGATCGTCCCTGTCCAGATCAATTTGCCTGATGCACTAATGGCCCGCCAAAACCGACGGCGACACCTACGTCACCGCCCTGATGGTCTGCGCGGCGGTTCTTGAGGGTGGCGAGGACGATACGGCCGAACATGCTAGGGCGGCGTTTAGAGGCGACGCACGAGGTGGGCCTTGCCGTGGGGTGGCGATTTCAGACCTGATTTTTAGGCTTTCTATTAGGCATCGGCTAACTGGAGATTGCTAAGACCGCCTTGGGTTTAAAAAGGGAAATGGGGTCTATGCGCGCGTTCTTGCAGCCATTGGAAAAATATTTGTCATTCGGGGCGATCGGTGGCCTGATCGGGGTTTGCAATGACATTGCAACACCTCTCGCGGGGTCGAACATCTACGGCGTGATGGCGGGCGTTGTTGCCCTTGTCCTCGGCTTTCTGGCTGCTGGCACGCTAGGCATTCGCAACGATATAACCAAGGGTCTGCTCGGGGTCGGCGCGATCATGGCCGCGCTTAGCCTGTTCTTCCTGACGCAAGAGCCAAGCGGCCCAAATGAGGGTGATACTGGTTATTTGGCTTCCCGCTTCTCGATTATCGAAAAGGCGCAGGGCGAGCTTGTTAAAAAGCTCGGCGACATTCATGAAGAAACGGTGAAAATCGCCGACAACACGTCGAAAATTGCCGAAAATACGGACGATCTTCGCGGTTTCTCAATTGATGAAACCCGCTTCGTTCAAGCACTGGACAACGGCGACAAGCGCACGGTCGCATTGGCTTGCAAGTCCGGTATGCGGGCCTCAAGCTTCATCTTCCATGGCGGCATCCATGGCCGCGACGGACCCGATGGCACCTATAGCGACGACATGGTGTCGTTCCTTATGAATCAGAGCTGCGTCAATGCCGAAAAGCTGTGTCCCGAACTGTTCCGTATGAAAACCTCAACCGACTTTCTGGCTGGCCCTGGGGCTCGGTTCGCGCTCCTTGATCGCGTTGGCCTCATCTGCGGCGCGAAAGTGCGAAAGCAGGTTGCTGACTGGCAGGAAGGCGATACAGCTTATCGTTGATAACGGAAATCAACCGCTCTCGGGGCGGCTTCTTCTGACTGCCGATAAGGAATGTTATCGGCACTCAGACTTCCGAAATGCCCATATGAGGGATTGGAACTCAAGGGCCGTTAGCTTCCACAAGACACCAAAAAAACCCGCTGGACGGGGTTCCCTCGGTTTCCAGATGCAGACGACGTGAATGGGTTTAATCATCGATAAGCCCTACGAGCCGACGATCTGCCGCGCAAGCCCCTATGATGTTTGCATCGCCGTTGAGAACAGCAACCAGTTCGCCTGCCGTCATCGGGCGCAACGTAAATTCATGGAGCGCCATCGCTGGCATTTCGGCGTAATCCTCGGGGTCACGCTGTTTGAGTTCCGCACGCTGCTCAAGCGCAGCATTACGGCAGGCCTCCTCGGTTTCCGCAAAGAACAGCAGTTCGTCTTGGCCGGGAACGATCTGATAGGCCCAAACTATTATTTCCATCCCAAATACCCTTTCGTGAATCATCGCGCCACGTATAGTTGCGATACGGCGGGGGCGAAATTGTAGGATTCAACAAGGTCTGGCTACTCGCGAAAATGTTAGTTGGGGCTCTGGGCATTGTCGGATCAGAAAATCAGTAAGAGAACCAACTGGATCGCATGGGCCGTCACTGTGGTCTCCGTATATGTAGTGGGTTTCCTCTGGATTCTCGGTCCACAAGCGATATGGACATTCCTCCACGGGAATGACCAACTGAACACGGTTGGGGACTTCCTCGCGGGTATATTTGCGTTCCCGGCTTTCATTCTACTGGCAGCCGCAGTTCTCACACAGAGACAAGAACTCAACGAGGCTAGAGAGCAATTCGAAGACGGAAAGGAAGTCACGCAAGCGCAATTGGCTTTGATCCAGACGCAAAACGATATCGCGCACAAAGCGGCAAAGGCCAATTACAAACTGGCTCTCCACGAGAAACGGCTAGCCGTGTATTTGCGTATGAAGGAATGTGGATTCGCGCTGACAACCTCTGGCACTATCGAGAAGGAAACAAGGCAAAGGATATATGCGGCCGTCGAAGATGCAAAGTTTGTCTTCGGGGATGAGGTGAACGAATATATCAAAATGCTTAGTAGCAAGACCGACGAGATAATGCGGATCAGCGCTAGAGCGACAAGACTAAGTAACAAAGGGAGAGATCAAGGATTTACCGAGAAGGAGGAGGCGGAATGGAACAACGCGGTCGATGCTGTTCACGCATTGGAACAGTGGTTCTATGAGAATCTTACCTATGAAATATTGGAAGAGAAGTTCACACCTTCACTAAAACTGCCAGATGATATCAACTAGCTGAACTTCGCCATCCTCGACGGCGCGGCCGACTATCCACCTTCGATCACTTCGAGGATCGGGCCGCGTGGGAGGCCGGCTCGGTCTGCCGTTCGCGCAGCGGCTCCCATGAAGCCGCGACGTCGGCAATGTCACCCAGGCGGACACGACGGGCAACCAGTGCCATCTTCACAGCCTGCCGGATTGCGCCGGCGCAATCCGAGCGTTTGCCGGAAGACAAATTCCGAAGTTTGCGCACGAAAAATTCCTCCGAACTCACTTCAATTCCTTCAAGAAACATACCAAGCTCCGCCCGACAAATGGTCTCCATTCGAGACGTTCGACTCCGACTTTCTTCCCATCTACCTCAAGGGCGGGGCGACTTCAGCGGGAAGGTGGCCCAATATCAAATAAGTAACGGTACGAAGGAAGCCTCCTGCGCTTATCATAAGGCCTGGCTGATGGGTCAGTGATGGCAACTTCGTCGCGATACTGCGCAAGAACAATTGCTAACGCAGCAGACTATTGATGCAACGACAAGCGTCCAAAATTCACCTTATGACCAGCCCGACTACAGGGAAGCGTGGCACCGGTTCTGGACTAGAGAGCCGCAAGAGCATCGCCCGCCGTACCTCGATCGATATTGCCTCCGGCCGACTAGGCAAATTTGCGCCGTCTGCTGATGGTGCAACCTTACAAGCGTTCACGTCGTAGAAATACGCCCACGGGTTAACGCAAAAATGGCCGTATGTATGCGCCCCGTAGCTTTCCATCAATGGAAGCTGACAACCTGTCCAAGTCTTGGCCTAGTTGGTCATTTTGCCTCGAGAAAATAGCGTCCTCATACATTTGTAGCTCGTTCTCATCGATGATCTCGGGGCGTCGAGGAGAAAATCTTATATTTGCGGCCTTCATCGAAGCTGTCATTAGCCTGTACCTCATGTCACTCAGTTCGTTAACTTCGCTACTGAGGTCGATGTTGCACAGGAACTTCAAGTCGACAGCTGCGTGCCTTAGCCCGTCAAACACGGACCTAGTGTCAAATAATATCTGGTAGGTACTATAAATTGCCCCAAACAGAGGTTCGTTGTCCTCTGTTACGTTAAATCCAGACTTACAGCTCTCATCGAGGAACGTGTAGTAATCTGTATCGCGAGCCTCCCGGATTGCTGTAAGTGCCTGAATCCAGAGTCTCTGCGTCCTTGACGCAACTTCGCTCAGCGCAGAATAATCAATCTGCTGCTTCCACGTTCTAAGAGCCGCGCCCGCCAAAATGAGTGTCACGGTCGCCGCGAGAACTTGTGCGCCCGAGAAAACGAGGCTCCAAGCCTCGAACCGACTCATGCAATTCTAATTCTTTCTTCAATGACTTTGCCATTGACTACCGTTACGCGAAACAAGTCACCGTCCTTTTGAGTGCCGGGAGCCTTCGCGAAAAAATGACATTTGGCAATTCTTCTATTCCCAATCGCCTTAAAATTGATCACGCAAATATCATTGCCAATTTCCACACGATGATTTTTGCCCCACTTGACCGTTACGATATCGGCTTTGTGTAAATTCTTCTCAGATGCAATTCGATCGAGAAGGACATCGATTTCATTGATCTCTAATGGACTATTCCCTTTGCTTATTCCTGTATCTCTCTCAGTGATAGCAAATACAGGTTCATCTTTGTCTACTGCGTACATAGTTCTCTCCCTCAACTATTGATTAATTAATCATTACCCATACTACCCGTCAAGGGCACGATGCGGCGGGCGCACCGCGGTCGTGTACGGACGTTCTGTATTTGAGCGAAGACGCGCAAAACGATCTACTGTTCGAGATCAAGAGAAATACGGAATGCACCGAGAAAGCGAACGGTCATGTTATCGGAAGCTAGAGCCTGAAAACGGCCATATGAGAGATTGGAAGCAATCGGCCGATAGCTTCAACAAGGCGCCGAAAAGCCCGCAAACCGTGGCCTTGGTCAACGGATTCTAGTGGCCGACTTCGCCAAGCCGGACAAGACGCCACAATTGGCGGTCGAGGTCGGTTTGAATGTCGTGGTGGGTCACTTTACCCGCCTCGATCATGAAAACCCATCGGGGAAACTTGGCCGAGTTGTCGATGATGGCGGCCTCGTCGGCCAGCTTCACCGCCCTTGGAAGGTTTGCCAGCGAGCGCGGAAATCGCCGTATGATGACGTCGGGCGGTATGTCATGCCCGCCCAATTTGACGCGATATTCCACGCGATCAAGGCTCCGCTCGGCGCTGTCCAAGAACACGAAAATGAAATCGATGTGATAGCCGGCGTCTTTCGCCTCCTGCATCAATCGGATCGGCCAATTGCCCGCAAGGGTCGTCTCGATGGCGAAATCCCGCTTGCGGGCAAGCTGGAGCTTGACGGCTTTAAGCGCACTCCTCGCCGCCGCCCTTTCTCGGTCGGCCTTGGCAACGATCGACGGCAAAGCGGATTCGAGTTGGTCGGCGTTGATGAACCGCCCTAGCGGCTTCATCAATTCGTAAATCGTGGATTTTCCCGCCCCGTTAGGGCCTGCGAGGATAGTCAGACAAGGGGTGATCATTTCGCCTTGCGGAAGTCCGACACGGCCTGAGGGCGCACATCGATAGGCTGGCGAACGCCATAATCGGATTCCTCTGGGGCATCGGCCCACGACGGACGCAAGCCAAGCGGTCGGCCGCGCTCCTCGGCCTCAATGCCGATTTTCGCGATCTTCGACCAATTCTTTTCAAGCTTGCGCAATATCATGGTTGCAATCCTATAGCGTCCCGCCCTGGGTGTCAAAAGGGCGTAGCCTTGTCAGCCAAGGGAATAGAAGGGAGGCGGAATTATGAGCGACACGACGAGCCGAATCTTACAGATAAGCCCGAAGTACACGGTTGAGTTCTGGCGCGACCTTGATCTCGATCCCGAAAACCCGAAACAAGATCGCTGGTTGAAGGCAATCGACGTCCTGCGTGACCGCATAGGGGAGCGATTTATCAAGCCTGCGCAAACTCTGATCGACGTGGACAAGGACAGCAAGCCACACACATTCGGGTTTGCCATCCTCGCTCTTGATTGCCTCGTTCTCGAAACCATCCAAGGTTTCAGGCAAGGCGTGATCAATCATCAGCGCCAAAGCGGGCGGCTGTTCGTGGCATTCTTGAGCAACTGGCAACCGTTCATAGATTGCCTTGATAACAGCATGGTAGCGACGACGAAAGCTGGCGAATTTTACAGCCAAGGGCGGTGCGCTCTCCACCATAGCGGGGCAACCGACAAAATGACGGTTGGCATAAGCGGCCCGAGATGCGCTTTGAGAACGGCCAGATCAACGTAAACCGAACCGTGTTTCACACGGAATTGGAAGCGGAATTCAGACGGTATCTTGCCGTCTTAGGCGATCCGAACTCGGTCGACCAAAGGAAGAAGTTTTTGCTGAAAATGAACGCGGTTTGCGGAATTTAAAGGCCTTGCTCAGACAGCGCCCACGAAATTCTTGAACTCGTCCATGTATCAACACGGCCGCTAGATTGGCGCGTTTGCAATGGGCCCGATCAGCTCCATGGCCAGTCAGAGCTGGAAATTAGCTCCCCAGCTTTCCAACGGCCAATGATTATCTGTCCCGGGTCCAATACGGAAATGAAAGTCCTTGAGCAGTTTTTCTTTGAACAGCCAGCAGGTCTCGGTGAACTGATCCCTTGTCACTTCGAAGCTAACATTTACAGACGGGATTTCACGAGATTTGAATATCAAGCCAGCTTCAATTCTTTCGGGAGTCAGAGCTGTCCTGACCCAAAAGGACACTACCGCTGGCCAGCGGAACCTGCTGATCGGAGAAACAACAACCGCTCCAACGAGCAGGTAGGTAAACTCGACCACCATTGTGGGCGGCCCTGGCTGAATGTGCTGACCAATGTTGCCAGAAGGCGGGCCAGCAAACTCCCCATGCCAGTCGCCGACCTCGATTTCCGGTAGGCCCACAACGGGGCGCGGCTTAGGTTTTCCTCTTGGCATGAAACCATCCTGTCTAGCCAGTCGAGCAACCGACGTCCCCACCCTGCCGGGAGTCCATTAAAAAATGGCGGATGAGCGAAAAAAGTCGAGGATCGCCCGTGCCTCTACGGCAGAACCAACCTCCTTCGGGTGTATTGGCGGAATCAAGAATCAGTCTTAGGTTGAGAGGGCAACGCGAGATTCTTCGATGACAAACGTGTACCAAGGCCGTGAACAGACTGAAGCAAAGCATTTCATTCTGCGGCGATATCTGCAGACACTAGCCTTTAAGACGCTGCACGGAGGCTGGGCTACACTCGCCTACATTGACGGATTCTCCGGACCTTGGAAGTCCCAGGCACTCGACCACTCCGACACGTCCTTCATGATCGCGGTCGAAGTCTTGAAAGACGCCCAGGCGAAGGTCCGTCAGGCAGGAAAGCGACCACGCATCAAGTGCTTCTTCGCAGAAGAGGACCGGGATGCATTTACCCAACTTCAGGCAGCGGTGGCACCGCATCACGATCCCGCGAACGGCTTCTTTATCGAGACGTTCAACGGGAAGTTCGAAAATGCTGTCGGCCAAATCCAAAAGACAATGGCAAATTCGTTTGCTCTCACGTTCATCGATCCGACCGGATGGACCGGTTACGAGTTCGACAAGATAAAGCCGATTTTTGAGCACGCACCAGGCGAAGTGCTTCTCAACTTCATGTTCGACTTCGTCAATAGATTTTCCGCGTCCTCGGACTTGGCAACCTTGGCGTCGTTCGACGGCATCCTCGGTGCCAATTGGCAGGAGCGGCTGGATCGTTCACTGCCTAGAGAAGTGGCGTTGATGTCTCTGTTTACCGAGCAGTTTTGGAAGGCGGGGAAATTTGAATATGTGCTCAACACCCCTATCGAAAAAATATCCGATCGTACTCATTTCCACATTGTCTACGGGACTAGAAGCGCGGAGGGACTGGCAGCCTATCGGGACGTTGAGTACGCCGCCCTGAAAAGTCACGGTATGCGACGGGCGGCGGCTCGCGAGGAAATCCGGGAAAGCAAGACCGGGCAGGCTGGCCTGTTCGGAGCAGCGGAAATGGCTTCAATGGCGGAAATCTCTATGGAAGCGCAGATCACGAGTATCAGGAACAAGGCCAAGGATTGGCTCCGCGAGCAACTGCCAACATGCCCCAAACCGTTCAGTGAAATCTGGCCACCAATGCTGGACAAATTCATGTTGAGAAAAACGGATGCCAAGCAGGTCTGCGTCGAACTTGGCAAAGCAGCAGAGATCAAGGAGACTTGGAGGCTCAACAGGTCTAAGCGCCGTACGCCCGACGACACTGACCGCATCGAGCCGATCTAAGCCGTGGTCTCGGGCATATTGTCCCAAGTTCTGCCGCGATATGAGCGTCCAGTTTTCTTCTTGTTGTGCCCACCCCACTGCTTAAAGAAGAAAGCGGCGTCGGCATCCGAGCACATATCGAAGATTTCGTCGATCCAGCTTGCCTCCATGGGACGTGCCTTCGGGCCGGATTCGCCCCCTACAATAGCCCAGTGAATGCCTTCAAGACTGCCGGCGGATACTGAGCCTATCAGCGGCTCAAAGGACACAAAGCGTATAGCAGCGGGGACTTGTCTCAGTTCATCGAGACGGTGAATTACCTGGCCGTCTTCCACGCTCGTGCCGAGCCAAACGTTGGGCAGCAGATCAAAACCATCCTTCAGGCTGGCAGCCATTCTGTCCGGTCGCTTTGTTAGAACTTGGTATGTGTGCCGAGGCGTCTCCGACATAACCGACCAAACCTTGCGGACAAAGCTAACGGGGACGTCTGGATGGAAAAGGTCCGACATGGAGTTGACGAAGACGTTCCGCGACCGAGACCAAGTCTTTGGGATTTGGAGGGCATCCTCATCGAGATAGAGCGTACCAGTCCACTTCGGTCGACCGCCACTCTTGCGTGTCAATCCCTTGTATTTTTCAACTCCCATCGCTTCCAGACGCGCAGCCATGCGCATAGCATAGCAATTCGTGCAGCCTGCGCTCATGATCGAGCAACCCGCAACCGGATTCCAGGTTGCATCTGTCCATTCGATAGTCGTCTCTGCCATAACGCGCTCCCCGCTATTTTGAGAGTGTCTCGCAGCTGGTAAACAAACCCGTAAAGGCCGCATTCCCGCCAGAGGCCGGGGTTTAATCCGCTCTACATAATCGCTAACCGGAGCCAAAGCTTGCTCCGCCGGCTACCACAGGCTATTGCCGAGAACACGAGCTACACGGCCGAGTGTTTATGATGAATCTGATCAAGTCAAAGAAGCGGGTTGCCGACCACGGAGAGGTGTTTACACCTCCGTGGTTAGTCGAAAAGATGCTTGATCTCGTCAAGGGCGAGACAGAACGTATCGACTCCCGTTTCTTGGAACCGGCCTGCGGCAGTGGAAACTTTCTTGTTCCCATTCTGCAACGCAAGCTCGCGGCTGTGGAGCTGAAATTCGGGAAGTCTGATTTCGAAAAGCGTCACTACGCCCTACTGGCATTGATGTGCGCCTATGGGATCGAATTGTTGGCCGACAACATCGCGGAATGCCGCACGAACATGTTAGAGGTATTCGCGGACTATCTCAACTTGGATGAGGTAGACGACCTCTATCACGCCGCATCTTTCGTGCTGTCGCTCAATCTTGTTCACGGCGACGCGATGACCATGCGCGATACGGACGGCGCACCTATCAGCGTGGTGGAATGGGGTTATCTCGGCAAAGGTAAGTTTCAGCGGCGTGATTTCCGACTGGACGTACTGACGGGTATGGCAAGCTTTAGTGCGCAGGATTCGCTTTTCGCCCATCTCGGAAAGCACGAAATCTTTACTCCCGCCAAGATATACCCTCCCGTCACAGTGCGTGATTTGGCGGGTGGAGATATCTCGGGGGGAGCCGAATGAACATACAGGCCGGTTTTACCTTGCGGGGCCGTAACCCCGATGTTCTGACCTGCATTGCCAACCTTTCCAACGACGAGGTGTTTACTCCGCCGGAGTTCGCCAATCGGATGCTGGATACACTGGCGCAGGCTTGGGCCGCGCGTCACGGTGGAGCGGACATCTGGAGCGACAGCTCGGTGCGCTTCCTCGATCCCTGCACGAAATCAGGTGTATTCCTACGCGAAATCACAGGACGACTGATAAGAGGGCTGGAGGCGAAAATCCCAGACCTGCAGGCGCGCGTGGATCATATTCTAACGCGGCAGGTGTTCGGCATCGGCATCACCCGACTGACTAGCTTGCTTGCGCGGCGCAGCCTTTACTGCTCGAAGCACGCGAATGGTGAGCATTCGGTGGCGAAAACATTTGCCAACGACGGCGGCAACATCTGGTTTGAGCGGATTGAACATTCGTGGGCAAACGACAAATGCAGATTCTGCGGTGCCAGCAAGCATTCGCTTGACCGTGGCGAGGGGATGGAAACCCACGCCTATGCTTTCATTCACACCGCCCACATCAAGGCTCGGATCGCCGAATTGTTTGGAGACGATATGCAGTTCGATGTCATCATCGGCAATCCACCGTATCAACTGGATGACGGAGGCTTCGGCACAAGCGCCGCGCCAATCTACCAACTGTTTGTCGAACAGGCGCTTGCGCTGGAACCCCGATACGCAGTCTTCGTCACGCCGTCGCGGTGGATGGCTGGAGGCAAGGGTCTCGACAAATATCGCGAACAAATGCTGCAAGACAAGCGGCTGCGGAACATCGTGGATTATCCCAAGCTCTATGAAGCTTTTCCAGGCGTGAAAATTCGTGGTGGCATTTCCTATTTCCTTTGGGATCGGGATCATCAGGGGCCGTGCGAGGTGCAAACAATCTGGGACGGCAAGCCCACTGGCCCTGCCGTGGAGCGTTATCTTGGCGCTTACGATGTGTTGGTACGTCGAAATGAGGCTGTGCCGATTTTGGAGAAGATAAGGGCCAAGGGCGAGCCAACGCTTGAGTTGCGGGTATCGAGCCGTAAGCCGTTCGGCCTTCCCACCAACTTCAAGGGCAAGACCTCAAACAATGGTATGCAGTCGCCAGTAAAGTTGTTTGCCAACCAACGCATCGCGTGGATCGAGCGCTCTGACATCCCTGCGAACACTGAATGGGTGGATGAATGGAAAGTGCTCATGACCCGTGTTCAGGGCACCAGTGCGGCTATTGAAACAAAGTTCCTAAGCAAACCGATCATCGCCGAGCCAGGTACGGCCTGCACAGAAACTTATCTTGTGGCGGGGCATTTCGACACCGAGCAAGAAGCTGAGAATTTTGCGACCTATCTGCGTACTCGTTTCGTCCGATTCCTCGTGTCTTTGCGCAAGTCCACTCAGGACGCGCCGAAGCATGTTTATGCCTTCGTGCCAGATTTGGCCCGCATGCAGGAGTGGACCGACACCAAACTTTACCAGCGATATGGGCTTAACCAAGAGGAGATTTCATTCATCGAGGCGCAGGTCGCCGCTCACCAGGACGCCTGGGCTGACGAAGTGCTTTCCGACGATGATGCCGATGCATAAACCCACCATTGAGGAAATCCTCGCCGTCAAGCCGGAAGCCCGGCTGCGCATTTACGCGTGGACGCCAAACGATCCCCCTGCGTCCTATGTCGGGCTAATCAAGGTTGGCCAGACGACGCGGGAAAACGTCAACGAGCGCATCCGCCAGTCCCAAGGACAAATGCAGCAGGCCTACACCCTCCATGTTGATGCTCTGGCCGAGCGCGAGGATGGCACGATCTTCCGCGACATGGACGTGCGCCAACGCCTTATCGAGAGAGGGTTTGAGAACGTAGTTATCGGTGCGTCTCGCGAGTGGATGCGCTGTTCACATGGAGACGTCAAAACCGCAATCGTTGAATTGCAAAAGGGTTTGAGGCTAAGCGGCACTCACAATGAAACCTTCCCTCCGCGTGAGGAGCAGGCGGTGGCTGTCGATCAGACCTACGCCTACTATCATTCCCGCTGGCAGCAGGACGCAAACGCCGTCCCGCGCTTCCTTTGGAACGCGAAGATGCGTTTCGGCAAAACATTCACCGCTTACCAGCTTGCCAAGAAACTCGGCGCGAAGCGGGTGCTGGTGCTGACCTTCAAGCCCGCCGTGGAGGATGCATGGCAGACCGACCTTGAATCGCATGTCGATTTCGACGGTTGGCAATACCTAAACAGCGGGCGCGATCCGAGCCAAATCGACGACGACAAGCCAGTGGTCTATTTCGGATCATTTCAAGACATGCTCGGGCGCGACAAAGCCGGGAACATCAAGGCCAAAAACGAATGGCTCCACGCGGTCAAGTGGGACCTCGTTGTGTTCGATGAATACCATTTCGGCGCATGGCGCGAGACTGCCAAGGAACTGTTCGAGGGTGAAGATGCGGCGGTCGCCAAGAAGGAAACGAGTCTCGAGTATGCCCCCGATCTGCAAGAGGTGAACGAAGACCTTGGCGTACTTTCGGAGAGCGAGGTGGAGTTCCTGCCCATCACCACGCGGGCATACCTTTACCTTTCCGGTACTCCATTCAAGGCCCTCGCAACCGGCGAGTTCATTGAAGAGCAAATTTTTAACTGGACCTACACGGACGAACAGCGCGCGAAAGCGGAGTTTGCTGCCCGCAATCCGGGCAAGCGCAACCCCTATGGCGCACTGCCGCAAATGCGGTTGTTGACCTACCAGATGCCAGATGAGTTGGTAGCAATCGCCAGCGCTGGAGAGTTCGATGAATTTGACCTCAACGCTTTCTTCGCCGCCACGGGGACAGGTGACAGGGCGGCGTTCAAACACAAAACCGACGTCCAGAAGTGGCTCGACATCGTTCGGGGCGGATATGCGCCGCAGACGGTTGAAGGCCTAAAATCCGGCACGCGGCCGCCGTTCCCCTATTCAGACGTGCGGTTGCTCCCCTACTTACAGCACTCATTCTGGTTCCTGCCCAACGTTGCTGCCTGTCATGCGATGGCGAACTTGCTCGCAGAGCGGCAGAATGTCTTCTGGCATGAATACGATGTGGTCGTGGCGGCGGGAAGTTCGGCAGGGATCGGGCTCGAGGCATTGCCGCCCGTCCGGCAGGCTGTCGGCAGCGGTTTCGACACGAAGACGATCACGCTTTCCTGTGGCAAGCTGACCACGGGCGTGACGGTAGCGCAATGGTCCTCGATCCTGATGCTCCGCAATCTGAAATCACCGGAGACTTACTTTCAGGCCGCGTTCAGGGTGCAATCGCCGTGGTCAATCAAGAATCCCAACGGCGATAATCCGAACGAGGAAGAAATACTCAAGCCCGTATGCTTCGTGTTCGATTTCGCGCCGACGCGAGCGCTGCGACAATTGTCGGAATACGGTATCGGTCTTTCTCCGGGGGAGCCAAACCCCGAGAATGCAGTGCGGGAACTTGTCTCCTTCCTGCCCGTTCTGGCCTACGACGGCGCGAACATGACGCAGATCGACGCGGGCGGCATCCTCGATATCGCGATGGCTGGAACCTCTGCCACGCTGCTCGCCCGCAAATGGGAATCGGCAATGCTCGTGAACGTAGACAATGACACGTTGCGTCGCGTCTTCGATAATCCAGAGGCGATGGCCGCCGTCGAACGGATCGAGGGCTGGCGGGCGCTGGGCGACAACATCATCGAAACCATCATCAACAAGAGCGATAAGGTCAAGGAACTCAAGAACAAGGCGAAACACGGCGAACTGACCGCAAAGGAAAAGAAAGAGCTGAGCGACCAGGAGAAGGAATACAAGTCCAAGCGCAAGCTCGTGCAGGAAAAGCTCATCAAATTCGCCACCCGTATTCCGGCCTTTATGTATCTCACGGATTTCCGCGAGAACACGCTACAGGACGTGATCACCAAACTGGAGCCCGACTTGTTCCTAACCGTCACGGGTTTGACCGTGGCCGATTTTCACCTTCTGGTGCGACTCAAAGTTTTCAATACCGAACGGATGAACGAGGCCGTTTTTGCCTTTCGTCGTTATGAGGATGCCTCCCTGCGCTACACGGGCCTCGAAAGCCACGCAGGACTGACCCATTACGGGCTCTACGACACCGTTGTCGCCAAGGAGCCTTCGTAATTCGCGTTTTATCTTGTAGAGCGCCCGCTCAGCGCAAGACTATCTTCTCGTCAGGCTGGACACCCTCAGCGGTACACGTTCCGCACGGGATTGTGGGGAAGTTCATAGAATGCTGATGCGGTTGAAGATGGCGTGTCGGCTCAGCGCGCGTTTATTGGGACTGATGACCCTGCCAATTGTACTTTCTGCCTGCGGTGACGATAAGCCGAAGTCACCTTACGACACTTCCTACGAACTCTGCATGTCATATCCGGCCACCCGGGCCATGCCACAAGACGAGCAAGTGGGGCACTGCCACGAGGTCGCATACAACCTGGTGTACGGCACGGGCACAACGACTGAGACTAAGCCCGTCGATCCGAGGGAGCAAAGCAACACCAACGCTTTCAACCTTTGCCGAGCCATTGACGGCATGGGGGACGCAGCGGAACCCTGTCGCGTGTCTGGCCGGGATGTGGTTGTCGTCATGCCGATGAACCCAGTCGAAGCCAAGAAGTTCTGCCTGGGAGCAGCCTCAGAGATGCAAAAGGCCGGCGGGAGGTTTGAGCCCGGCTGGACGCTGCGGATCACATCACCTTACAGCAATGGCAACAATACCGCCTCCTGCGAACTCTGAGCGCATTCGCTCGAATCAGGCCGAACTGATTCGAGACGCTGATTCATTCGACAGAGGTGCTCCATTTCCCTCCGATTTTTCGTTGCAAAAAGGCAACAATCGGCCCGCGAAAATGTGACGAAACACATATGCATTTACTGACACCAAAGCAGTTTTTTTGGCTCGGGCATCTTTACTTCGAGAATGCTCGTCGCGACCCTCTCCCATGCATAGCCATCGACAGGGGACAGGTCATGAAATTGAGATACGCGTTGGTGAACGGGGAACGGCAGGAAGCGCAGCCGAAGCTTCGAGGGAGCTGCCCGAACTGCGGTTGCGATGTAGTCTCCAAGTGCGGGCAGCTGCGGATATGGCACTGGTCGCATAAGCAGAAGCTGGAATGCGATCACTGGTGGGAGCCTGAAACCGAATGGCATCGGAAGTGGAAAGCCTTGTTTCCCGACACCTGGCAGGAAGTCATCCATGTCGCCGATGATGGCGAACGTCACATCGCCGACGTGAAGACCGACAGAGGCCTTGTCGTCGAACTTCAGCACTCTCCGATTTCTCCCGAGGAGCGCCTTTCGCGCGAGAATTTCTACAAGGCGATGGTCTGGGTCGTGGACGGCCTGCGATACAAGCTCGATCTCGAATCTTTCAGATCGGCGGTGGCTTACGGCACCATCTTGCGAGACGACCCCCTTTACGTGGACCCACATAAGGAGACCGGAATCTTCCGGCGCTGGGCTCCTTTGCGAACTCACGTTTTCATCGACTTTGGGAACGAGCAGTTCAATGTCGCGGGCTGTCCGCTGCCTGAACCAGTTCTCTGGCAGTTCCTTTTGCATCCCGAAAACAAGACCATCGTCATCGCGGCAGTCACGCGCGGAAGTTTCCTTGATTTTTGCCTCAGCGGCGGCGAATTGCGACACCTTGCCGTGACGCGTAGCGTGCCGTTAAGAACAGCATATCGGCAAATTCGAACACCACGGGCGGGGGGTGGGCGATGGAGGATGTGACGGGCTGATACCGACTTGGAAACGAGGCTCGATGTCATTCCCAGGATGCTCCCTCACCCACTTATCGATCCTCCTTTTCTCTCGGCGTGAGACGGCTCATCTCGATGAGTGTAGCATCGATCGCGAATGTTCCCACTTTCTTATGCGGGGGCATTGCTGGGGGCATGATGCCGCGAGCCAGGGTAAGGCCAGCAAGGCTGGCGCGAGCATCGAAAGCATGAAAGTTAGAGCGCTTGACGGGGGAAGATTTGTACGTACCGCCATGGACGATTTTCGCGGGCCTCGGGGCGCTTGACCGCCGCGATCTCAGCAACCTCATTGCTAGCTTTGAAGCGACGACCTTACTCTCGATGTCCATGGATCGGGTTAGCGATATCAAGTCGCGCTTTCAAAAAGTTGGCCGAGAAACCGAAACAACCGCGTTTGCACGCCGTTTGAAAGATGCCGCAGATACCCTGTTCGCGTCGGGAGCGTCTGAGCGCGCATTGCGAATTCGCCTGTGGGTGAGAATGGCCGAGGCTCTCGACATCGATGCGTCGCTCCCCCTGTCTACCAAAAGAGCCAACTCGACCGGTGCAGGTGCAGCCTTCAAAGCGGCAGCGATCATGGGCATGCCTGTCGCAGACGATGATGACGGCATTCCGCGAAGCGGATTTCAAAAAGCTTGGCGTACCGTAAAATCCATCCGGGGCCGGCCGCATGAGGATTTCGCCTTCCTCGTCGCCAACCAGGCTCAACTCGTAGCCAAGGCGGTTGCCGAAGCGGCCGATTCAGGCGGGATGCCCGAACAGCTCCAGAGCGCCCTCGGCGAACGTATCCGGGATCATGAAGCTTGCCGCCTGAACTCCGCGATGACGCAATGCGAGACTCACTGAACTCCGGAGACAGGGCCGCTCTTGCGGTCCTGGCGACAGGTACTACGGCCTTCTCCATTGGGGTCGGCGTGAACCTGGCGGGCTTCAGCGCCTACATACTTGCCGCCCAGGCGTCGGCATTTATTCCGTTCATGAGCGGACCTGCGGTGGTGTCGACGCTTTTCATGCTCGCAAACCCACTGTTCACGCTTCCTGCTATCGTTGGAATTGGCTATCTCGCAAATCGCCATGTCAACGGCGGGCAAGCCGCAAAGCTGGCGGCAATCGTTGCAGTCCAGTTGGCGTTGCGGGGCCTCTCAGCGGAGCGAGACGGTTTGGCAGTAACGGTAAATGACTTCCGGTCCGCTACTGACGATGATTTCACGTCGCTCCCCGTAAACGTCAAGTCCGATACGCTGTCGCGCATCGCAGAAGTCAACAGAATAACGGGTTCGCTATTCCAGCGGCTCCCTGGCGAGTTCAAGCCCGCGACACCCGTTTCCAACCGTTTCGGGACCCTGCTCGAAAGGGTGCTATCGAGAAAGCGCGAAGATGCGGCGGAGGTCGCCGCCGTTGCCGGCCTCACTGTCGGGGACATCATTTATAACGCCGTGTCGATCGACCCCATGGTTCTCGCCGCTGCGGATTTCTCGCGGGCCCAAGATATCGGGGACATCTTCCAGTTCGGAGCGTTCGCCGAACGGGTGGGATCGATGACGGCCGCCGCCGCCGCGGGAGCGGGCAATAACCTTCGAGGGTATGTTTCCGAGCAGTTAGTCGCGGCGCGTCTCGCTGAGATCGGCTATGTCGTCAGCTTTCCCGCAACCTCCAACAACCCAGGGTTCGACCTACTGGTTGACGGAGTGCCGTTCCAGGTGAAGTGCCTGCAAAGCCTCGACGGATTGCGGGAGCACTTCGCGAAGTACCCCGATATGCCCGTGTATGCTAACTCGGAATTGGCGGAGGCGGTTGTCGACAGTGGCGCGTCGTGGGCGAAGATGGTCTTCTATGTGGATGGGTTCGATCGCGAAATCGCCGATCTCATCATGACTACGTCGATGGAGGCGGGCCAGGCTCTCGGAGATTTGAATGTCCCCTATTTCGCCATGGCTGCCTCCTCGGCGCGGAATCTATATCGCGTTTGGCGGGGACGGATTCCATTGTCCGACCTTCCGCTCTCCGTGGTGATGGATGCCAGTGTTAAAGGCGGTCTTTCGGCCATAGGCGCTCTGTCGGGAAAAGCTCTTGGTCTTCTCGCATTCGGCCCCGCAGGAGCACTTGTACTTGGTGGCGTCGGTGGCGTTGGCGCTTTGGCTGGGGCCGGGTGGACGCGAGACCAGGCTTCTCGTCTTCTCTCCTCGGAATGGCTTGCCGATCTTGGCATGGCCACTGATCGGTTTCGAAGGGCGATGCTGACGGCAATTCGCTCAAAGATCGAAATGCTTCGGAAGAAGCGCGGCCAAGTTCCCAGCACCGTTCAGGACTTAGGGAACTGGATCGATGCCAGGTTCGCGGACGACATCGTTTACCTGGGAGAGGTCGCATACGAACTCGAAGCCATGATTCCCACCCTCTCTCAGCCCGGGCAGGCGCGTGCATGCATTTCTGCCATGGATGCCGCGAAAGTCCACCCGCTCGCTGTCGAGGCGGAATTGGCCGAACTTCTGGAACTTTGCGGCGCAGAGCCCTCGAAAACCCGGTCCGCTGGTAAGAAGGCCGTGCAGGCGTGGGCCTCGATGAAATCGAAGTTGCCCTTTGGAGCGTAGGTCATCGCGCATGGCACCGCCCGGTGGACATTACCATTGAGCAGAATTGTTTTATGAAAACCCATTCTGCGGACAACGCCCGCCGTACCTCGATCGATATTGCCTCGGCCGACTAGGCAAATTTGCGCCGTCTGCTGATGGTGGAACCTTACAAGCGTTCACGTCGTAGAAATACGCCCACGGGTTAACGCAAAAGCCCCCAGCTTTCCATCAATGGAAGCTGACAACCAGCCTGTTCGAGACAATGCCAGCGCGCCGGGCCAGGGTTCCCCTGGAGAGTGAAATAAAAATATGCGGCGTGATAATATGTGATCGAAGGGGAGTGACGGTTTGGGTCCCTCAGGTTTGCCGATTTAAGGCAGAGCACATCTAAATAAAAACGGCTGCGGTACGGACCGTTTTAAACGACTAAAGTTACTCAAGCGCGTGCTCACTGTTGCTGAGGCGACTATTAAAATCGCTCAGTTTTGGTCTACTTGCAGCCTTTATCGAGAACATCGTGGTTGCCGACCCTCACAATCGGAGTATCCGGATTCCGGTTTCTGCCCGTTCTCGGGGCTCGTGGATCGAACACAAATACGAAGTCGCTATCTCGTATCCCGTAGGCGTTATAGAGATCGTTTTTTCGACCGAATGTTATTCCGTAAAGTTCTCGCCCACCCGATGAACCGAGACGTGTGGTTCCAATATCCCGCCCATCACGTAGTCGAACCATTAGATGTTTAGCGCAAACTTTGTTTCCGTCCCTTTTAAAGGCGGCGATCATAAACATATCATTGTCCCGACCTAAGCGGACAAAAACACTATGCTCACCTTTAATTATATCACCGGCGGCAATAGAGTCGCCGGCCTGATAGGCGGCGATATTCTCGGTGAAAATGCTTCTGTTGTCGATCGTGAACGAAATACTTGCTGCATCATATTTTGTGTCGATTCTTAGTACCTCGGCACTAGCCGAGAAAGCGGAGAAACCCAGGACTACGGCAAACGGCAGCGTGCGTGTGGCAGCGAACATCTCGCTCCTCCGTTGTTTGAAACAAATTCGGTTGGAGGTACCCCTCCGGGTCTAGTCGCCATGCGTTAAGTGGGAAGACACTACATCCGGAATGAACATTAGTACAATGTAAAATACTTATATTCTCTCATACCGTGTGGCTGGGCGATCATGGCCAGTCAGATTTTGGCATGCTGCCGCGTCGCTCGGTAAGAAGCCCCTCTGCGGCCGCACATCGCCGTCTCAGCAGGACGCGCGGCTCCTCCCCAGGAATCAAGCGGCTGAACAAAATGGCCGACGACATGATGGAGAACGACCCGTACTCCGAGGCGCTGCTGGAGGAACCCAAGACACCGCCCGCTGGAGCACGACGAAAGCGTTCCCGCTGCAAACCGCGTGTCGCGGCCAGCGTGAATCACCTCGCCAACGTCTATGAATCGCCATTTAATATGTTTGTGGTCTGCACCCAGAGGATTCCGACAAGAAGACGGTCCGGGAGGTGGCCGATAACATCGACAACGTGGACGTCGGTGTGAGGCAGATACTTTTCAAACTGACAGGTGACGTCTACAACCCGCCTAAGGAGATGCCGACTTATATCGTTCGCAGGGCCCTCACCCACTCTTTTGAAGCTGTCCATCGGGGCGTTCACCGTTCTTAGAGCTGAGACTTGACCATTCAGACTGAACAGAACGAAATGACGTGTTCCCTACTGAGAAGTCACAAAGAAACCGACAAACCGTACTGCATCTACCGCCCCCGTCTTTGGTCGGAAGCGGTCGAATTTCTTGGCCGCTTCTGGTGAACCGAAAACCCGCTCGAGGCGGAAATTCCGTTACCCGAGGATCGGGCCTTTCGGTTCCGGCGAGATTCCGATGCCCTTCATCTTCTGTGCCTCCCAATGTTCCCGGGTCTGTTTGGTCTTGGGAATAGGGCGGGCAACTGCTCTGATCTCGTCGTTGAAGTCCTTGAACTGCGGAGCGGGGCGGCGGTCCTCAATCTTGGCAGTGGCGCAACCTTCGGCGATGGCTTCGCGGATTTTCACACCGTGAATTTCGTCCATGACCTGGCCGACGCTGTTGGGGAGATCATTCTGCCGGACATGGTGCCATTCGACCGTTTCGCCGCGGGCCTTTGAGATCGCGTAGATGACCGAAAGCGGACCTTCGGCTGCGCTGCCTCCGAGGGCAACGATAGCAGACTTCGGAACGCCCTGTGGGATGCCATCCTTCTGTGCGAGGCTCATGCCATCGATCGGCGCTTCACAGACATAGACACGCTCGGCCGTCATAGGGTCACCCATGATGACGGCTCTGCGCTCCGATCCGTAGGCCATCTTATTATAGGGAACGACTTCGCCATGCTTGTCGATCATGGTCGTCGGTCCACGACGGATGGTGCCATAAAGGTTGCCAGCAATGTCGGCCATCTGGAACATCACGCCGCCTCTGTTCTGACCGTCGCGTGTGTTCTCTCCTTCGCAGCGGAAACCGTTTCGGAAGTAGGTCTGCGTTTCCTTCGTGATGCCGCGACGCGTCAGCAGGTAGCCGCTGACGGCTTCCTTCGCGCCGTCCCAAATGTCGCGCAGCGGTTTGAACTTGTCGGAAAGATAGATCGAGGCAGAAAGCCGTTCGTAGACCTGCTTCGCCGTTTCTTCGATACGCGGCTCGGCCTGCTTCCGAGGCGCAGGCTTGCCATTATACTGCGACCGCAACTTTGCCGTATCGTAGTGCTCGCGCAGGTAAACGCAGGCGTCGTGAAAACTGCCCTTCGTGATATTCTTGTCAACGAAGTTGCGAATGTCGCCCTTGTTGGTAGGCTCTCCGACAGTCCAATAAGCCCAACCGCCATTGGCCTTCGCATAGACCTTGAATTTGGTCGATCCGCTCTTCGCGTCGTATGCCGTTGAGCGCCCGCCTTTCGGGTCGTTGCTCTTCTCGCCCTTCCGGTTCACCTCAAAGCCGTGATCCGCTAAGAAATCGAGCATGTTGCTAGTCATGATGACGTGCTTCTCGTTATCGTCGAGAGGCGGTTCTTTCTTGACGACAGCCTTCACAGCGTTCTTGTCGTTCATCACCGCAGCGCGGTTATCGGTCTTTACGATGTCATTCATCTTCGCATCGAGCTTATCGGCGTGGGCGTCCATCGCACCGCCTCCGTAGCGTCCCGAACGGTTCGCATAGGGTGTCTTAGCTGCCTTGCCTTGGGCTTCCTTCTTTGCCTGCTCGGCAACGCGCTCCTGAAATTCCATGATTTCCTTCCCCTCGTTGGCGAGCAGCCCCTGCTCAACCTTTTCAAGGAATTTTTTGGGACCACCAAGAAAGTCACAAGCATTCTTCTTGCCGCCGATCTTCGAGCATTCTGCAATGAATTGCTTCATGATCTCTTCACGGGTCGATACGACTTCCGGTTCCGCGTCCGCCTGACTGGTTGCGCCGCTCTTCGTCAGCGCGAGGACAATGCCCTTCTTCACCCCCAGCGAGCTGCCAATGCGTGATCCGTCCAGGATCGTCTCGAAGTGTTCCTTGTGCCGGGTTCCGGCGACATAGGTTTCTTCGGCCGTCATTGCATGGGTCGCCAGGTTGACGAAGTTGCGGCAGGTCATCCCTTGGGTCGCGTAGTAGGTCATGCAGTAGGCAACGGCGATCTTGAGCGTAACCTTGTCCTCGTCATCCTTGCGGAAACCTACGAACTCATGAGGCTGGAAACGGATAGTCCGGCCGTCATCCCATTTGACGGTGATGAACGGTTCCGCCTTGTTGAAGCTCTCTTCGATTTTCAGGATCGTCCCGAACGAGTTGTTAGCGTACTTCTGGCCTTTGAACTTCACGTTCTCGCCCGTGATGATCCGCATCCCTTCCATGATCGCAAGCGGCTTCACAGCGGCTTCCTGCCCGCGCTCGATAGCCTTGATTTCGGTGATCTCACCGTTAATCTCACTGTTCGCCCTCATGGCTTCGATGATCATGTTATTGATCTTGCGAACGACTGCGTTTCGCGGGTTCCCGATTACGGGCGCAACGCCGTCCTTGGCGCGTATCTCGAAATATCTCCGAACGGCCTTCGTGGTGGCCGCCTCGAAGTCTTCCACAATGTCGATGCAGCCGCGCTCGTCGTATGCCGTGATGGCTTCCTCCATCTTCATGTTCGCGAAGTTCAAGGACGCTTCCCGCATCCAGTCGTAGTTCTGCCGATTGATCTTCTCCAACCGGACACCACCGATCAGCGCAAGGCTCGCCTTGAAGGGTGCGCCCGCACCCACCGGGGGGAGCTGGCCATCGTCCCCGACAAAGACAAGGGTCCGCATATTCGACTTTTTTGCCAGCTGTTGCACCTTGATGAATTCGCCGCTTGCGACCATCCCGGCCTCATCCACGATCAGGATGTCTTTGGGGCCAAGCTCGATCTTGCCCTGTGCGTCGGCATAGTTGATGCCTGGAACGGAGAAGGCTCGCTCGAGAGCAATGCCGATCTCCTGACGAAGAACATCGACGGCGCGGTTTGTCGGCGCTGCGATCCAGACCTTATAGCCAAGGCGCTCTGCAATATCGTTGACAGCCTTCATGGCGGTCGTCTTGCCAGTTCCGGCCAGCCCTTTGCCGATCGTCATCTGGTTGACGCCGAAGATTGCGTAGATGAGGTCTTTCTGCTCGTCCGTGAACTCCCACGCCTCTCCCGACCCGTCGTTTTTGGGGATACCTTCCGCGATCCTCTCCGCAATCACTACGAGAAGGTCTGCCTCCCTATTGCCCTGCATCGAGCGCGTGAGCTGAAAGCTCTCATGCTCTTCCTTGAGGATGTCGAGAGAGGAATATACCGGGGTCTTTGAGCGGCCGACAGCGCCGATCTGAATGAGGCTGCTTTCCTCCTTCGCCCGGCCGTACAATTCCAACGCATCTTCGGCGTCCATGTGCGTCTGCACTTCTTCCAAGAAGGCAATCATATAGTTGCGCTCTTCGAATGCGCTTTCTGTTTCAAGCACCTTCCTCAAGGCTGCGCTTTTGACTTCTTCGAAATCGTAACGCGGGCGTTCTTCGGGGATTTCGTAGCCCATGCGCTCGGCTTCATCGAGTCGCGTCTTCCAATCCCGCTCCAACTCCCGAGCATTGACTTTCGCGGTCATGTCGATGCCTTCGATCAGGCTCTTGAAGTCAATCCCATGTGCGCGACCTTCTGTTTCCCAAAGATGGTATAGCGTTTCGATCGACGGCAAGTATTCCTTGTCCTCGCGAGTTTCGTATGCAGCCACCTGGGCCATCTGCCTGTGGTTGGCGGTGCCTTCAACACCGCGCTCTTTCATCCACTCAAGGACTTCCTTGCGGCGCTTGCAGAAGGTCTCCGTGATCTCCTCCCCAATACCGTCTATGGTGATGTTTCGACCGTCGCGGGAAATCGAAACATTGAGCCCGAGCTCCTTCATCCTCGCGGAGAAGATGCTCGCCAACTTCGCACGGTAGAGTGCCGACGCAGCCCCTCTCCAAAGCGTGTAACCGTGGTTATCGAGCGCACCATATGAGCCGTCCTGGCGACGGCAAAGGTTGATCAGGACGTTGTGCGTATGGACCTGCATGTCGCCCTTGCGGGATGTGAAGTGTTCGAACTGCATGAAGGCCATGCTGTCGGGAGTTTCACGAATCTTGCTGCCTGTGCCGCTGCGTGTCTCGAAGCCGCCCTTCTCGCAAAGCCAATTGAGCGAGTAGTCGTTCGCCTCCCGATGAGCCTCGGTAACGGCGTTCGCCACGGCCAGCGCAAGCGGGTTTCCGGTGCGGTGATATTCGGCCATCGCGAAACCCTTTGCCATCGAGAAGCGCTTAGGAGCGCTGTTTGTGGCATCGAAAGCGATGTAGGCATTAAGGCTGTTGCGCGTGAAATACTCGTCGCCCGTCTCCGGGTTCCGAGCTTGCGACAGCTTCTCGGCAACACTGAAATCTACCCGTTCGCCGTGGACGACGGACTGGTGGATTGTCGAAGAGCAAAGGGCAGGAATGAAGTAGCGGCCGAAGCTCTCGGCGCTGTGCGTCTCGTTGTCGGTCCCGCCGTAGTAACCAAGTTCACGCCGACTGTCGGCGTTCTGATCTCGGTAATACTGAAGGCTGGTAACCGGGACAGGGCGTTGATCCCACATTATCGGTCACCCTCTTCAAACGGCAGGTCTTCGAAGTCGGAAAGGTCGCGGCGCACGTCCATAACGTCGTCAGCGAAAACCTCATTGGCAATATTGGTATCGCCGCCTGCGAGCGCGATCCGATAGTCCCGCTCACGACGGGCGATGAACTCTCCGATGCGGTCCAAGCTGGTGAGAATCGAGGAATGAAGGCTTCGAACTTCGTTCATGTCGGCTTCGATTTTCTCGAGGCGATCGCCAAGGGAGACATGCGTTTCGATAGCCTTCCTCACTAGCGTTCCCGGCTCCATACCTTTTACGGCTGCAACCTGCTTGATATATTCGACTTCGTGAGTTGGAATGGTAATCCGCAGTTCGGATGTGTCGGCGGGTTTGGCTTTTGGAGGTCTTCCTGCTTTCTTCTTCGTCTCGCCTGTCACCTGGGTTTCCTTATTTATTCCGACCGCAAAACCCATATTTATCAGGCATCCGCGTAATTTATCACCGACACAATATATCGCTCGGAGAGCTTATTGTGTCCCGAGAAAAGTTGATGATGCCTATCGGCGTTTTCGCCGTCAATAGGGAGGAAGAAACTTGGATCGCTGAGTAAATCCATGTTTGATAACTGATTAACTCCCCAATGTACGCATGATGCAACAGCCCTCTTGCAATCATGCCTTCAGTCTTCGAATTCTATTGTGGTCTTCTGTGGGAAGCAGATTGTTACATGCGGTGGGATTTCCAAAAGTCGCCTCTGCGGAAGGTATCGTAAGACGCTTGGAGCAGGCATGTGTGAAGTCCTTAGATAGAAATTGGAAACCAATTATTCCATCGGCGGATTGACGTTAAAGGACCCAATGGGGCACCATGCCAATTAGTGAAGAAACCCGAGATTGGAGGTGGGATCAAATGACAGAAGGACTGAGTGCATCGAAGTTAGCGGAAGCCCTGAACAAGGCCGCAGAGAACTTCGTGCCGAAGAGTAAGGGGACGCTCGCTGCGCAGCTTGAGAACCCCGAAGTGAAAGAAGCCGTCATCAACATGCGTCGCAGGGGAATGACTGCGGTTGATATAGTCGGCGTCCTCAAGGCGCTTGGCATTGAGACCACCCCTTCTTCTTTCAACTCAACATTTGGGCGAATTCTTCGGAAGAGCAAAGGCGGAAGCGATCCGAAGCCTAAGAAGGAGCGCAAGGTGTCCGGCTCTGCGGATACGGCTGCAACTACCTCGGGATCACCGGAAGGAAACGCAAGCGGATCGCCTAAACCATCCGGCAGCAAGGCCGCAAAGACAAGCGAAACACCGACCGCGGCAAAGTCCGCTGTCAACCCGGCATACCGAGACCGGAAGTCCCTTTAACACGAGCCAATCAGTAGAGAGTAAACATGGCAAACACGAATGCGGCAAAAAAGGAAGCATTGGCTTCCACGTTCATCCACGCGACGACGGCTTCCGATAAGGGCGGCGTCGGCAAGTCATTTTGGGATCGCTTCAAGATCGAGTTCCTGCGGAAGCTTGGCAAGGAAGTCGCGGCTTACGATACGGACGGCGGCACTGGCTCCCTCGCCCGCATCCTTGGGCAGCGTGATCAGAACGGCGAGCTTCTACCGCCCGAGGATCAGGACCCCCTCATCGGCGTGAAGTCCTTCAACATCCGGAAGCAGCGCACCCGGGATGAATTCCTCAACACTGCTGCCCTCCCCGCTTCGATCGTTCAGCTCGATCTTCCGGGCGGCGGCTTCGATGCGATTTCGGAGATCGCAGACGGCGGCGGCGAAAGCCTGCTTGGCGTCTTCCAGGCCGTCATAGATGAAGGCCGGACGGCTGTAATCGATCACGTGATCCACCATGAAGATGAAAGCACAGAATCGGTCGCCCGCTATCTGGATGCTACCGAAGGTCTCCCGGTCATCCACTGCGCGATCCTCAACATGCGCGATGCGGACAGCAAGGCCGACTTCGAAATGTGGTTTGGCTATATCGACGAGAACGGCGAGAAGATCGGTGGGCGTACCCGTGAACGTCTGCTCGCCGCCGGCGGCTTCGAGATCATCATGCCCAAGCTCGCCTCGGGCGCTGCGTCCCGCATCAAGCGCTACAGTCTGACCTTCGAGGCGGCTGGTGAAGATCGTCGTCTCACGGTCGCACAGCGGGCGCAGGTCAAGCGCTGGCACCAGGACATGACGAAGACGATCATCGACTGCAAGCCCTTCCGGAAACTCTACGATATCTAATCCCAAGAACACGAAAGGAGGTGCGGCGATGACATCGACACTGAATAGCCTGACTGAATTCTCTGCGGCGGTCGCCGCCCTCGGACTGACGGATCGCGAGAAGGAAGTTGCGTTCGCCTTGCTTGGCAAGGCGGAGGTTAACCTCAATGATCCGACCGCGCTAAACTACGTTGCCATCGTGAAGATGGAGAGCGTGGTCAACAAGCTCCACACGAACTTCATCAACGACGGCAAGGCTCTCATCGCCAAACTGAAATCCGTAGTGGCCGAGGAACTGTCTGCACAGCTCGCCTCGGTTCCCCAAGGTCTGTCCAAGCAAATCGAAGGAACGCTGGAAACCGCTCTGCGCGATCTGGTGTCCAGCGTCGATCTGGCCGTCACTAAGGAAGCGCAGCGCCGCCAGACATTCCGGATCGCAAGCCTTGGTGTCGGGGCGGCAATGTTGACAATTCTGGCGGTCGGCGGCGGCTATGCCGTCGGCAAGACCGTCGTCACCTCCGAGGCCGCCAATTGGTCTGCGCTCGTCTCCCTCCCCCAGGGGAAGACCTGGCTATCCCTCGCTCGATGGAATGACATCGATAAGGTGATGGCGCAGTCCTGCGGCCCGTCCAACGGCCGGGTTATCTCGGGAAGCAAGGTCTGCACCTTGGACCTCCTGACCACCGCACCCGTTGCCACCTCCAAAGGGACCGACTACGTGCGCTTGTCGCTCAACGAGTATGCCGTGCGGCTGGGATGGGTCGGATATGGTCTGGTGGCCGCGCTAGGCGGTCTGGTGGGTTATTTTGTTAGGAGCCGCAAGAAGGCCGCTTGATGAAGCAAACCAAAGCTCGTCCATGTGGCAACGCACTGACGAGCTGCATTACCTCTCGCCGAATTTGGCAGTCCTCCGCCGAATTGAAAGCGTACCGGGCGTGGGGCGGATCATCATGATTCGTCGATCTGAATGCCAGGGACCGCAGCGTTGGTGATCAGAGTCTCGTCGAGAAGCTTTTGGAAGCGCCGCTCATGATCTTCCCTGCGGTAGAGACGATAGTAAAGCCAGCCGATAACTGCGGTTGCCGCAACGAGCAGCAAGGGAACTGCTACAATTCGCGCTATCCAGACCAAAAGCCACGCCACATGGGGCGTTTCCTTGAAAAACCAGTTGGTGCCATCGAATGCCAAATATTCAAGTGTGACCAGCGGTGGAACGACGATTATCACAATAAGCACTCCAAGCCGAGGCAGCATGGTCAATGTGCATCTTTCCCACTGCATCTGCCGGACGTCTTCGTACCAAAAGGTCTGTCGCTGCGGGAAAAGAGCCTCATACGGACCGCAAACCCACAAGAAAACCTTGATGAGTAGCAAGGCGTATCCGCCTAGAATGAGCAGGTCTTCGATTGGCAACCTGAGTTCCGTATTTAACAGTTGATCTGGTATGAACGATAGCATGAGATGGAAGCGCCGCAACTGTCCAAAAATGGACGACGAAGCGGCTGCAGATGGATGAATGAACGCGGATAGAGGCCGTGATGTCCAAGGACGAGAAACCGAAACCCACTGTTTACCGCCCTTCGGATGATCCGCTTGGCATCGATCCCGACAAGGACTTCAACGAGGAAGTCCTGCGTATAGCCCGCGACGCCTTAGAAGGCCGTCATCAGGAAGCCGTCCAGGCGGAATTCCAAGCTGCCCTTCGAAGATGGGGGATGCTTCCCTCGGCCGATCTGGTCGCCAATGCGGCGGCCATCCCCGATCGCGCCCCTAACGTCGAGCCCGATCCCGGCGACGAGATCGTTGATTCCGATGCGCGGGGGCTTGCCCGCGACTAAAACCAAAACGCTTTCCACGCGGTGTCATCCGGACTTGCCACCGTGGCTAGGAGATTAAAATGGAGTTTTATATCCTTTATATGTGTTTCCGAGCGGCCATGGACCTTGCCATCGGCCCAAAGGAGATTGGTACTCACTTGGATGCGCCAGCTTCCGCGTGGATCAAGGTTGTTGATAGACACATATCTTGTAGGTGCTGGTCGCTGGTCTGCAGGACCAATGTGCTCGATTATGACTGGTGTCCTGTCTTTTAAATGCTCTTCAATCTCAGTTGGCCATTCTGAGGGCCTTGGCGGGAATACCACAATTGCACACGTCCGTTGACGGACGACTGGGTCATCCGGTGACTCTACAAGCATTGAGGCGGAGATGCCCCGGACCCGCAGTCGCTTTATCGTAGACGGAAATTCGATTTGTAGATCGCAGCCTATTTCACCGTTCCCTGTTTTTGCATTCAAGGCCTTCTTCCAATTTTTGTCATCCATATGTTCGAATTTTGCTGTCCCCCCAGGGTTCTGCGCACGCGGCTGATGTATGGACACCACGTGCTCAAATTCAATTTCATCCATCGCTTTCAGTTCAATTTTGTTAATTGCCTCCCGAATATAACTAACAAGATAATCCAAGTATCTTTCTCGCTTCGGGGGTTTCAAACGCTCGACTATGTTGAAAATTCTTTCTTGACCATAGTCGATACTTCTTGATTTACGATAGGCAATCGAAATATCCTGCTCAAGGTAGCTCCTTATTCGATTGGCACGCTCTGTATAGTTTAGAGCGTGACCGGGCGTTTCGTGGCGCGCCTGCAGCGTCTGTTGGTAATCGGCAAGGGCAGTCCATTTTGCCTCGACATGGCGCTTTCGGTCTTGCTCGCCACCAATCGCGATTCCCGAAGATTGAGAACTTGCTTCTGATATTAGACTAAACCCTTTGCCCAAATCCCCCGCACCAATCTCAGCAAAGGCTTTGGCTGCATTGTCTTGCCCACTCTTCTCTTTTTGGCGCTGCGATTCAACATGAGTAGCTAACTCGATGTTCTTCTGGGCGTCGAGCTGCTGCCTAAATAGATCATATTCAAGTGCCCGCTTTACCGCCTGTTCTTCCAAGTCAAATAGTTCTCGACGATACACTAAGCATCTATCTAGTAAAGTGCTGGCCGATGATAATAGAGCTTCGATTTGATAGGGGTCATATGTTAACGGCTCCTTGGATATGGAATTTGTAAACTTGAAGACAAGCTCATCCACCGATTGACTGTCCTTAAAGTCCTTTAGCCACCCGTATGCGCTTGAGAGCCTCTCCTTTTCCGTTCGCCAATTTTTTTTTGGCGGAGCCGCAATCTTAGAGCTTGTAGATTTCCTCTGCTGCATTGTCCGCTCCCAAGTTTTGTATGTTGACATTACACGTCTGCCGTTGGCGGCTGAGGTTCACCATCCACAGGGGCGTCATTCGGGATATCGCCCATGCCAGGAGGGGACGTTGTGTCCAAATCATATCCCTGCTCTGGCTCAAATGCGTTTAATTCAGGATTATAGTAGTTTCTGTCGAAATCCGGCTCACGAAAGTTGGTAAAATTGTCGACAGCCTCAGCAACATCAAGGTAAAATAGGGCCTTGTCGGGATTTGCTCCAAGTATAAAGTCAAGTCCATCCCTATTAATTGAATCCGCTACACCAATTAATCCCACCAAAACGTTTCCACTACTTGCAAACAAGCGCGCTCCGTCTTCCCCATACACCAAAGCGCCGACGGGTGCTACAAAGAGGCCAGGACCGATATAGACACCCGCATCGGAAATCTCACTCAAAGCGCGATCGTCACGGGCTGCTAGCGTTGCTACGGTAAACGCCACGCATCCAGCGAACCCTATAGCTGATGCCCCGAGCAGTACCGCTGATACTGGCGGGATCGGCCCGGCAAATGTTCCAGCAGTCGCTAGTCCAGAAACCGACGACCCGCAAAGGGCTGCGACCTTCACGATTTCCCAACCGCGATCTCTGGAGAAATATTCTGCAGAGTCTGCGGAGCGCTGCCTTCCATCTCGATCGACAAGATTCGACATAAGCGCCACCATACACGCCAAGACACTTTGTAGTTTATCATAATATCGTCACGCCGCCAAGAAGTTGCGTTCGGAATAAAGTTCCGAATAAACCTGGCGGTCAAAGCGGATCGGCAGGTCTCGACAATAAACCATAGTTGTGTTGACCCGCCATTCAAACTAATGGGGGTATTGCTTAGACTTCTTGCTGAACAAGCGGACCCACGGTCACCCGCGGCGGACCTGATCAGGAACGCGAGATGACAAAGGACGACAAACCGAAACCTCCTATCTATAGCCATCCCGACGATCCTCTTGGCATCGACACGGACAAAGGACTTCAATGTGGAAGCTCGGCGCATTGCGCGCGACGCTATTGAAGGCCGCCATGAGGAAGCCGTCGAAGTGGAGATCGCCGCTGCCCTCCGTAGGTGGGGGATGACACCCAAGCGTTCGACCGACGATCCCGATCCCGGCGACGAGATCGTTGATCCCAAAAAAATAAAGTAGCGCGGGCACAAGGTGATGGCGCAGTCTTGTGGCCCATCTGACGGCCGGGTTATTTCGGGCAGCAAGGCCTGCTCACTGGAACTCTTCACCTCGCAACCTGTCGCCACGTCCAAGGGGGCCGATTACGTGCGTCTTTCAGCGGCTGAGTATGCTGTGAAGCTAGGGTGGCTTGGATATGGCCTGATGGCCGCGCTAGGGTGTTTGGTGGGCTATTTGATTCGTGGTCGTAGGAGGACCGCTCGATGAAACCGGGAACGTCGCAGTACGATAAAGAAATCCATTTCCATTGCGTCTCAACTTCGACCGATCCCGAGGATAGCAGAGCGGACACCTTTTTCGACAACATCGGCGACGCCAAAGAGTTCGCGGAGGTCCAGGTGGCCAAGTTTACCGCCGTCTGGCTTTGGGAGCGTGGAAATGTCGGCCGCCCCGGATTTGAAGATGTGTGGGTGACATACTGGTGGACTAAGCCACTAGCTATAGACCAGAAGTTTGGCGATCCCGAGGGCCGCGGCAGAGGTTGGGTCGATTGGATAAACAACAAGCTGCCTACGGACCTCAAGAATTCCATCCACGAATACGTCCCGCTTGATCCCAAGGTTCGGTCAGCCGTGTGAAAAATTTGGGCCTGCGGCCTGCGCATGAATGGGATTAGGGCAGGCACAGTTGGTGATCCTGCCCTCTCGATTTTTGATTCCGGAGTTTTGATTAGTGCGATACTTGGCTGTATTCCTTTTGCCGACCGTTCTCGCCACCTCTGCCATCGCGAGCGAAGACGCGAAATTCTTCATCCATGAGCCCGTCCTTCAGAGGTTCAAATTCAATGGGGTCGAGGGCAGCGCGTCGTTCACGATTACCCCTCTGGATATCGAGCGGCCCCTGACGGTCGAGCAAGACGAGCTGGTGGACAAGTATTCGAGAAATGACCGCGTGAACCTCCGGAAGTTCGGCATCTGCTACGGTCTGAAAGATGACCCGTCGATGGCCTCCATGGAATACCATGCATGCCGGGTGTCCTCCAACGGATACGAAATCGGATCGGAAACATTCGACATCAAATGCCGACCAGGTGAAAGCTTGTCCATCTCGATTTCCCTTGGCCTCTTCGCGCCTGAAGGTCTGGAAAACACCCTGGAGAGGCATGGCGTCGTGAAGGTCGGCGCGACCGAAGTTAAAGCCACCTACTCCGTGTTAAGGACCGCCCTTGATGATGGGGATCGGGTATCGATCGACTATGATTTCGCCGACGGCGGCGGCAGCCTTCTTCGCGATCTCTATGACGGTAGTAAGCTGACCTTCCCGACGAACTCCCGTGCTATCTCCGTTGCAATCGGGAGCACGAACGACGCGCTGCGCGATGAAGTCGCTCATGCCTCCTCGGTCTGCAAATAGACAACAAAAAAGGGGGGGCGGTAACCTCCCCTTTCGTTTTGGGACTTAGGGCACCTTAGAGGATGCCGATCCCGATGAGCCACTTCAGGATGCCAGCGACCTCCACCTCGTCGGTAGATTTGCTCGGAGCGGCAGAAACCAGCTCCAGAGTGCCGCCGATCTTGTCGGCGGGGAAGGCCACCTCCCTCCGATCGATGTCGTCGATCGGAGTTTCGAGGGACGTCCACTGAGCCCCACGGGAGGACCCGCCGAGGAAGAGCAGAATGAGCGCTTCCTCATAGGACTTCTGATCGTCGGTCTTAGCGACGTCATCGGCCTTCGTGATGTCGATGTGGTAGGGACCGCAGCCCATGGGCATGGGCATCATCATCTGCGTAACGCAGCGGTCGATATAGCGAAGCTGGGACATGTCGGCGGGCACCGCCGAGAGAATCCCGATCAGCCCGGCGATGCCCGCGACCGTTCCAATGACAGCCTTGAGTACCATGTTAGTCTCCTTCGTTTAAGCTCCGACGACACCCCGTCGTCGTTTCGATGGAGGCAACATACGACACCGCTAATACATCGTAAAGCATTGATTTCATTTATCTTTTTTAGGTTGTTTTATTGTGGATTTTAAATCGTAGGTAAAACATCTACTATTGTCGGGAACTGAAAAGGGGACCAATAATAATGGCTCGTCCGGTGATACCGCTCCGCCTTACCACTGTGATGTCTGAGGAGGCCATCAAGCTGGTAACCGAATTCAAGGCGTGGTTTGGCCATAAGGAAATCATCGACTTAGTCAAAGCCAAAGCCAAAGAAACGCGCGACTTCCTGATTGGCAATCATGATCGCCTTCCCCTTCCCGATGGAGGCACTCTCACGGAGCCGTGGGCTAAGATAGAAGATGTCCCAGTTGAACATCTTCAGAAAACGGACGACGAAATCCGCTTGGACCTACGGCTTTCTCAACTTCGGCTGAAAACCTTCGCCGTTGGGGCGTGCCGCTTGATCGGTATCCTGGACGCCGATGCGCTCCCGAAGAATGCGATTAGCTACAGTGACAGGTCGACTAATCTTGTCGAGTGGGCTTTGCACGAGCGGCTGATGAGATCGTATCTCAAGGCCAAGGCATCGGTAGAAAACAACCCGAACGAGATCGGAAGCCTCAAGATGGACGACCTTATGGGCTTATACCTGTATGAACCAAAGTCCCAGCAGGAGGCAGTGCGGGCAAAGATCGTTCAAATGGTATCTGTGGGTCTGTGGGAAGCGGACCCGCCCAAGGGCGCTCGAGATTGGAAGATCAGAGCTGGCCCGGTTGCCATTCAGGTGCATTTGGAAGTCTTCGGTCCCGTGGTCAAGCATTACAAGCGATACCTCAAGGGAGGGTTCGAAGGTAGGATTCTAGGAAGGAGGAAAGTGATGCCGTATAGCATTGGGAATGGTCCTGAAGAAATCATAGAGCGTTACGAACAGAATAAACTGCGGCCTAACCTTGAGAATGATCGAAAGCGGCTGATAGAGCGGTTGGCAAGTCTCACTGGAGAAGAAAAGGCCGCGGTGGAAAAGGAGCTAGCTGGGGTCGAGGCGCGATTGAGAACCCTTAACAACAAGCCATAACCCCACGCCTTAACCGCCCTTGCATCCAGAGTGGCTTCAGTCGTCCACCTGGAGCATTGCACCCTTGCCGACGGGTTCGATGTCCTTCTCTAAACATGCCCTCAGCAACCCGATATAGGGCGGCAGCTTTGCGCGCCGTGACGATTGCCCTGTCATCGTCAGAAGGATGACGAGCTTCCGCTTTCCTTTAAACCAAGGTGCTCGTGGTCGATTTGCACGCCCCTCTGTTCGAGCCGTGCCTGTGCGGTCGCAAGGGCATCCGAGCTGAAGTTGCCCGGGTGCCGCAGCACAATTGCCTCGGCGGTGAGTTCGGGCATACCGTAGTCCATCACTTCGTCGAAGCCGGCGGTCTTTTTCAAGGCGCAATACTCAAGCGCACCGATCTCGCCGTCTTTTTCGATCTTCGAGCGCATACGGTTCATACGCGCCACTTTGCGCCCGTTTAAGCGACGCAGCGCCTCCACGGCATGCACCATCTGCCAGCACGCATGCTCAACCGTCCCCGGTGTGAACGCGGCTGAAACCTCCGTTAGGCGTCGGAGCGCGGCCCTCTCCACGGTCGGCGACTTACCTCGGGCATTTCGAGCCATCTGCAAAAGCGCAGTTGGGTCGGTCGCCGTTGCGATATGCGAAAGGGCTTTCTTCTCGGGTTCAGTCATTTCAGGTACCTTGCTAATCAGGGGATATCGACAAGGGCCGGCCCCAAGGTTCTCCTCGTCGGCTCTCACCACATCAGTGACGGGGGGATAGCATTATTCGTCGATGTCGAGTGTCTCGCGCTTGCGATTCAGGCCACCAAGTTTTTCCCAGAGACCTTTTCGGTTTCGAGCCGCGGTCTGGGTGATCCCCAGTGCCTTGGACGCTCGGTTGTACCCGGCTCCGTCATCGAACAGACGATAGAGGATTTCTGTTCCCCGGGCTGTGAGGTTTGCCCCTACCTTGTTGCGGGGGTCTTGAGCCTGTTCCAGCGTCGGAATTTTGACGCCGGTGACCGGACGTGCGTCCGCTCCAGCAATTTTGCCAATCAAGGCATCCGTGGTGCGGTTGATGTAGTCGATAAGTTCCGTGCGGTGGCTCTCAAGTGCTGAAACGGCAGCAGAGACATTGAAAGCAGTGGTCATACGAGAAGCTCCTGCTATGGGGTTATAGTCCACGACGTTGATGATCGCACTACGGTTTGTGCAGTACATGCACTCCCTACACCAACGCACTACCGTGCGTCAACAGCTAAATCCTGGGCTTACGACTGTAGCGCGGTCTAGGAACAGTAATTCTTGTTTTCGGGGGTTGAGTAGCAGCGGAGCAGAAAACCTACACAAGCCGCCCGCGGCAAGACGGGCGGGGCCGCCGAGACGGCAGACCGCATTGGGGTGATGGAAAGCGGAATGGCGGCTTTCATGGCGCATGCGAGCTAAACAGACGTCCGGTTTCAGCTGACGGCCATTCGAAAACCAAAGTCGGCGTGCTGATCGAGGCACGCCGACCACTGCATTTACTCTGTTAAGGGCGCAGTCGCTTGGGTGTGCGGCTCAACAGCGTAACCTCCCTGATACTCGCAGCGTTGAGCAGGCGCATCAGGATGCGGCCAAGTCCTACGCCCATGCCACCATGCGGGGGGCAGCCGAAGCGGAAGAAATCGAGGTAGTCGGACAGGCTGTCGAACCGCATTCCGCGTTCCTGCGCCTGAGCCACCAGACGATTATGGCGGTGCTCGCGTTGCGCCCCAGTCGTGATCTCCAGCCCGCGCCAGAGCAGGTCGAAACCTTTGGTAAGGTCGGGACGATCCTCGTGGCGCATATGGTAGAAGGCGCGACCACTGGCGGGATAGTCAGTAATGAAGACGAACTCATGGTCTGTTTCGGCAGCTATGTGTTCGCATAGCAGGCGCTCGCCTTCGGCATCGAGATCATCGTGGCGGGCTGGGACATGGCCGAGCCGAGCAAGAATGGCGAGTGCTTCGGAAAAGGTAACCTTGGGAAACGGCAACGACGGCGGAGCGATGCTGACGCCGTAAAGTGCCTCGATCTGGGGGCCATGAACCTCGACCACGGTGCCGATGGCATGGGCAAGCCAGCGTTCTTCAAACGCCATCAATTCGTGATGGTCTTCGATCCAGCCCATCTCCATGTCGATGGAGGTGAACTCGGTTTCGTGCCGCGAGGTGAACGACGGCTCAGCGCGAAACACCGGGCCGATCTCGAACACCCTTTCCATGCCGCCGGCGATTGCCATCTGCTTGTAAAATTGTGGCGACTGAGCCAGGAAAGCTTTGGTGTCAAAATATTTGACAGCAAACACTTCAGCGCCGGATTCGCTGGCTGTTCCCATAAGTTTGGGCGAATGAATTTCGCAAAAGCCGTTCTGCTGCCAAAAGGCCCGCATTGCCGCTTCCAGCGTCGTCTGCACGGCAAAGACCAATTGTTGTCCAGGATAGCGCAGGCTGACCTGGCGGTGGTCCATCCATTTGTCCGGGCCGGAATCATACGCGATGGGTAGTTGGGGATCGGCCAATCCGCAGATCTCGACGCTTTCGATCAAGATTTCGAGACCGCCTAGCTTGACGGAGGGAGCAGCCACGACAGTGCCGATGACGATCACCGCGCTTTCAGGCGTCAGTGCGTCGAGAGCGCCGGTGAGGGCTGTATTGTCTTTGCTTTGAGTGAGCTGAACCTTGCCGGTCGGGTCACGCAGGACGATGAAGCGCATACGCTTCTGATCGCGAATGGCTTCGACAAACCCCTGCAGCTTTACGCGATGCCCGATGCACTGGGACAGCTCGGCAACAAGAGATCGGCTCAAGGATGAAAAAGGGGACATGACTTTCTCCGGGGATGAAAGCCGGATCGGAGAAGCCAACACCTTCAGCCCTTCCGAAACCGGCAGGGCTGTGGTGATCAACGAGCTACGCTATAACGCGCGCACGCCATCCACGACCCCGAAGGGGCCATTATTATTGACGGCAATGTTACGTTGCATGCTCATGGCTGAAGTTTATACACAAGGATGGAGCAGTGTAAACGGTCAACGCTGTTGAGGTCTGCTTTCGAGCGCATCCTCGGGGGCCCGAACGGCCGAAATGGGGGTCGGTTCCTGTCGTCCCGGCCTCTCCAACAAACCCCGGTTTGATGTGACGCAGCGGAACTGATCGCCAACAATCCGGAAAGGCCGACAATTTTCATAAATACCCGTGCAGAAATCTATAGCCGATATACCCTACCCTGCCGGAATTCGTCGCACGCGGCGAACTCAGGCCGCTTCGCGATCCGCAGAACGTCGATCCTGAGGAGCCGTGAATTCCTTATGTAGGTTTTCTGCTCCGTCGCTACTCAACCCCCTTCGTCTGCCTTCGTAAAGCTCGATGTTGTAGGGGCCGCAGCCAATCGCAATAGGCATCATCGCCTGCATGAGGCAGCGATCGATATAACTGGTCTTCGCAAGTCTGCGGGCACAACCGACATTACTCCCATGGCGTTTGCTGCGTAAATTCCAGTCGTTGGAGAGTTGAAATTCCCAGCGCATCAAGTACAACTGGTGATATTACAACAGAGGGAGCCACATGCCACATATCAAAGAGATTTCGACAAGAAATGAACCATTAGTAATGCAGAACATTCATATTGAGGAGCAAGGATCGTCATGTAATGGGGCCGGTAGGCTTATTCAGCTCAGATCGGGCGTGGTCCATCCCGCCAATGTAATCATTGGCGAGGTCAATGTTAGAACCGGGAAGCGCAACCTAATTAGTCAGACCTATCAAAAGGGCGAAACCGTTGTAGGTTGTTCGTTGCTCCCGAACGGAGAGGGAATTAGCCGGCAGGTCAACTGGGCTTATGGCGACACAAACTACTTTCCGGCAAATGTCGACGATCCTTATGATTCCGTCGTCATCGTCTTCAACCCTGCGACCGGAAACAGGTTCGTTTACAACCTGCATGCAAGGAATGCCACGATATCCGTCCTTCGTGAAAACGGGAAATACTATCAATACATCCTTGGAGACAGCGGGGTGCAGGGCATTGCGCTGAACCCTGGCGAAACGGTGGCGTATGTAGGATGGAACGCCGCAGTGGTGGAGCACGCTACCGCTTCCCCAAGACGAAAAGAGCTTATAGAGATTGCAACTGAGAAGACCGTTGCTGTAGCCGACCGGATTGAAATTCGAGAGGTTGACGGCCCGTCCGAGAAAGAACACGTATTGTCCGTCAATACGCCTGAAGCAGTGAACCTTATCATCTATACCCTTGAGACCGACAGCCAGCACTACACAAGACTCACGGCACAGCCGGGAGTGCATGTTCTCGGTCCTACGAAGGACAGCGCGGGTCTCCCGGTCGGTAGGCGCATTGCTTGGGCCTATGGCGATACCAACTATTTTCCGCGAGATGTCTGGGATGGGTTTGAAGCCGTTATTGCAGTGCGCGACCCGACATCTAAAGGAAGAGCTCTCTGGAATTTGGCACCAAACACCACGGCGAGAGTGCTGTATTGGGACGATATAGAGAAAGAATCAAAGGAAGTGATGATCGAGGGCGGCCTCTTCTTCCCACTTCAAGAGGGCGACATCGTTAGCTTGATCACAATGGCGGCGTGGTAACTGACGGCAACCAGGCACATTCTACCAACTACATTTTTATCCTGATACCGCCCCCGATTGACATCGGGGGCTTTTTTGAAACCCGTGTTCCGCAGCCAATCCACCAAACCGGGTTTTCCGAGATCGCGGTCCGCAAGTCCTAGTCATCCACCCGGATCATGGCATCCTTGCCGACGGGCTCGATGCCCTTCTCAACGCACGCCATCAGAAACCCGATATAAGGCGGCAGCTTTCGGGCTTTCCGTTCCCACTTCTTCACTGTCGGCAGGCTGACCAGTATTTTCTCCGCGAGTTGCTCCTGCGTGAGCCCCTGACGCTTTCTCCACGCAATGAAATATTCGATGTCCATCGTCAGCGTCATGCGGCGATCATTCCAAAATAAAAAGGGACGGTGTTTAACCGCCCCTGATACCCGAAAACGGTTTCGTTGTCGTTAGCTATGCGAACTTCGCCATGAAGCTGGCCGGGGGCCGCGGCGGCTCGTAGGCGTACTTCGGTTCCTGAGTAGGTGTAGCCTGCAATTCTTGCTGGATGGCATTGGCCTCCTTCGAGCGCAGCTCTTGTACGACAGCTGCGAGGCCACGTGCCTGGAGTGCCGTGTTGGCGATCGGCACCTGGACAACCTGAGTTCGCATTGTGTTTTCGTTGGCGGCTTTAGGGCCGAAACCATCCGAGAAGTCGTTCCGCGATCCCTTGGTCGGCGCGAAGTCATAGCTGGTTCCACGGCCGACGGCCACGACGCCCTCGATCGGTACGATCCCCATCATGTGGTTTAGGATTTCCCACGGCTTGCGTCCGGCGACGATTGCTCGGTCATTGTCGGACAGCTTTCGCATCCACGACTTGAGATCGCGCATGGTGTCAGCCTCGGCCTTCCGTTCCTCGACGGTCGGCTGATAAAGCGGAACGCGGTTGAATGCCTTCACGCGCGCAAGGATGTCATTGATCCGATCGTCCGACGTCGGCACAAACTCGACGGCCACCTGGTCGTGCCTCTCCTCCTCCACGAATACCGATTTCCTGACGACCTTCGCCATGGTCTTCAAAAGGTTTTTCATTTTGCGTCCTCCTCGGCAACTTGGTTTCGAGGCCAATTCTTGCTGCCGGCGGAAACTGGAACAACTGGATTTGGAGGACGCTGGCCCGCTGCTTCAAGTCTGGTAAGATCGCAGCCCATGACGGCGAGAGAAGTGAGCAAATTTTTCGGCGGCCGGATCGCCGCGCTCGATCGGTTCCCCGAGTTGGCGCAGCTGCTCGGCCGGATTAGCGACCCTATGCTCCGCTTGGCGTGATCCTTTACGGCAGCCGAGCGCGGGGCGATGCGACTGCGTCCAGCGATTGGGACCTCAAAGTGATCGTCTCCGACGACGCGTCCGATCCTGTTCTCTCCCTGATGTCCGGTTGGCACCTGCAGGAAGGCTCCGGTGTCTATGGCGATGTCTCCTGCGTCCGCCTGTCTGAATTCGTCTCCGATCTAAATGTTGCGAATTCGGCGGCCAGCCATCTCGTTGACGAGGGCATAGTCCTTGATCTCGGTTCTGTAACTAAGCAGGACTTCTTGCGATGATCGCGACGACGCTCACCGCCGACGATGTTGCCTCTAGGCACAGCTCGGCCAGCTGACGCGTCGCCGTCCTGCGGTGCTGAAGATGCACAGCGAGATCGATCGACGCCTTGATGTGAGCTCGGATTTCCTTGTTGTCGCCTCCCGGCATCTGGTGATGAAGCCAAGCGAAGAGCTGTCTACGAGCGTCCGTCGATCCGATCTTTTTGCCTTCTTGGTCCGTGTCACCGTGGACGTCCGGATCATATACCGCCTGTCCGAGGCTAATCAGGACCTCGCGGCCCAGCAATCCGATAGTCTGCCACTCCTCCTCTGTCGAAGCTGTAAGGAGCAGCGCCTTGGCCTTACCGAGTGATCGGTCTACGCGCTCCCATCCAGTCGGCTCGCGTTCGGCAACCGGGCTTGGATTGTGGACGCGGCCAACTGCGGACGCCACGGGACCATTGAAAAGCTGCCGGACATAGTTCCGTCGGTCGGCATAGGTATCCATGCCCTGCGCCTTCCAGAAATTATACCAATCCCACAGCGAGGCGTGAGGGTTCTCGTATTTGATCCCTGCGGCGGCGCAGCCTTCGGTCAGGCGAACTTGGCGAGCGTTGTAGTAGTCATCGACCTCTTGGATTTGCTGCTGGCCTGTGGCGACGGCAACCATCATCTCCCGGTGCAGAATGAGGTCGGGCAGTAGCGTCGCAGGCCCGTCCATCGGATCACCAGCCACTTTGATGGTAATGTCGGTGGCCGGGTCTGCGTCGTATGTCCTCTTGCTCAGGGCGGCCTCGGCAATCCGCTTGCGATCATAGCCCGGCAGTTGCGAAAGTGCGTCTGCAAAAGGTTGCGGTGCGCGCGCGACAACGACCATTTGCGAGCCTGCCCAATCGTCCTTGGTGATCCCTATATCCACACTCACATGCAGAAGCAGCGCCGATAGGTCGCCGCGTCTCAAGCTGTCGAGGAATGCCCTGGCGTTCTCTCCGTCTGAATGCGTGTGCGTCAAGTTCGTCCTGCAAGTGATCTCTCGTTGGTGACGAGGATTGGCCCGAATACCGTGCTTTAACAAGCCCCCGGAAACTCCCCTCCCCTGTCATTCAGCATTAACCCGCCTTCCGTCCGACGGAACTGTTTGCGCGAAGCAGCGCCATCAGGCCCTAGAAGTCGAATTTGATCGTGCCGACGACGTGCTCTTCAGCGCTGTAACCGATTTTGAGTGGTTCGGCCCCAGCCCGCCCCCTCAATTTGCTCCACAAAGATTGGTAAAAAATACTCGGGATTTGCACTTCAAACTGACCGCACTTGCGGCCGACGTCATGGATTTCTGAAGTCGGCCAAATGATCCACCAAAGTGTTACACAGGCAGGGCCGTTCCTGTCAGCCACATTGAGGAAAAGTCGGCCACCGAGATTGAACTGAAAATGGATGTCGGCGGTATCGCCAGCAGCGATGTCCACAATCCGGATGTCACGGGCGTCGGCTACGGCAACGCTCGCGAAAAACAGACCAAATATCCCCAGCGCGGGACGAAGAAAGCCTGCACAAAGCATATGACCGCCTCCTAATAAACTGGTAGTATTAATAGCAGTCAGGACACAACTCTCCAATTAGAACGTGAGGCACCAATGACCAGGAGGCATGTGGGAATTGTTGCGTTGGTAGTTGTGGCTGTTCTGGCGGTGGGTGCCATTTACCTGATGTGGCAAGGTGCCCGCTTTGCGAGGGAGCGAGCTGAACTCGAGTGGGCATCTTTATCTAGTTCGGCAGCCATAGCTCAAACGAGGAAGGTGCCCGAAGAATGGTCCGCGGGCATCTTCGTATCAGAAGCGGGATTTGCCAAGCTCCTGGCTGCGCTTCATGGGGCGAAGATATCCTATGATCCGGCGTTCAGCTCTGATGATACCATTGTCACGCTCAAATCGGTTTCGATGTCTTTCGAACCCGGGTTCGCTGTAGGAAATATCTCACTTTCGGCTCATTCGGAGAGACAGAAGCTTTCCGTCGATTTCAAGGGCCAAGCATCGATCTCTTTCAGGGAAATTGCCGTCCTAAATGGTCGAGCAGAGGCAGTGTTCGCGATCCACCTGCTCGACCTTGAGCCCCAAATTGGTTGGTACTCCATCGGAATCGGGTTTAGGGGCTACGCAAAGGAGCTGCTCACCTCGGGAACCATGGTTTACCTGGCAGAACAGTTGGTCGTCAGAGTACCCCTGACTAATGAGGTAGCCTTCGATCTCGCGCAGGCGAAGGACCTTCACCTACCGACAGTGGAGCCGAAGAAAGATAATTTCGTCGACGTCAATCTTTCTGTACCCACCAAGGTCATCCGGAAGAAGTTCCTTTTTATGAACCCTGTTTTTTTGAAAGGAGGCGTATGGCTTCTTGCCCAGCCTGACGATGGTGAGACACCTATTACCCTCCCAGCCAAGGAAAGTAAGCCCGGAGCTGATCTTTCCACGAGGATCGAAATTTTACGTCAACAGGTGGCCAAAATTCCCACTCCCACCGAGGACATGTCGATTTGGCTCCGCGGCGAAACGCTCCAGGACCTGGTTAAAGGAATAAGGAGTCTTCCGAAGGAAAATCGTACGGTCAAAGCTCGTACTATCAGATTCAACGGAGTATTGACGACCAAAGAGGGTGGAAGCGGATTTTTGTGGGCACGGGCCTACGCAGAGCTGACGGGAGACAATCCGGCTCAGGGTAACGCCGAAATAAGCGAAGTCGAGGCCCAGTGGATTGCAAACAAAGGCTTGAAAGTCAGCGGCAGAGTGGATGGGAATGCTGTTGCCTTTATTCGTGTCCGTGTCGTCCCCGTTTCTAATAGCGGAAAAGGGTTAGGAACCGTCGTCGACGACACCGTAGCAATGATTGGCGGGGGCGGGTTAAATTTGGATGGAGTGCTCTCGCCGCGTGTCGTCACTGTTGACAACCACAAAGCATTGATCGTCGCCCCGGAGTTTGACTGCAAACCCTATCGATTTGACGTTGCGGCGCTCGGCGGGTTGGGAAGCCTCGGAATTTTTTCTGTCGCGGGCGTCAGTGCGACGATCTCAGGCAAATTCGGTGGAGCGGCCCTTAGTCAACAGCTGATAATTTCGGATTTGCCTTATCTATTTAAAGGTCAAAACGACGATGGAACTTCACTAAAAATCGTAGCCGATGGGAAGCACCTGCAATTTAAACCACGGTGGAACGCATCCACGATAGCAGTTGTCCCTGCGGTGTCGCTGGCGAGCAGTGAGGGAATGTCGGTTGGCTCGACATTGGAAGTTGGATACCTGGCGAATGTTCCCTCGACCAACGAGCGCGAAGAGCAGGAGAAGAAGCTAAGGGAAAAACTTAGCACTGTGCAAACCGACGGGACGCAATGCGGTGAACCACAAATTGATATCAAAATCGGCGATATCAGCGTCACAAACCCGATCCTCACCATTGTACCCAAGACCATGGGTCTCCCACCTGGAACAACCGAAATTATTGATAGGCTACAGATAAGACCGCCGACTGTTGGCGAAGTGCTTCGAAACAGCCCAATCAGGCATTTTCTGCCCTTTCGGTGGTAAGAGGTGAAGCGATCCCGACGTGAGGCTCGCCGCTCCCTAATAGGCCGGAAATGCAATTGAGTCGAAACAGCCGTATTCTCACATTTTGTTGTCAAGCGATACTTAGCCCGCCTTCCGCCCAACCAGACTATTTGCGCGAAGCAGCGCCATCAGCATCGGACCAATCGCGAATTCCCCGGCCTCGGTGCGCCGTGTCAGATCGCGCAGGTAGCCGCCCGCCGAATTGATGTGGCCACCGCGCTCGAGGATGCAGGCAATCACTGTCGCTGCGTTTTCGGGGCCCATTGTCGAGCAAGCCTCTTGGTATGCCGACGGGCTGACGCCGAGCATCGAGCGGACGACGATCGCGGCGCTCATCAAGTCCCGCCAACTGCCTACCTGCCCACCTGGACCGTATGCTGAAATCTCGGGGCAGGCCTGCATGACCAGTCCAAGGGGAAACGACTTCAGCGGCCCCTGCCCACCAGACCCCTCGAACTGCTTCCCTCCCCTACTCCGAACATCCGGTGTAATCTCACGGTCGGCCAACGCCGCGCTCGACTCCCCAACGTGAAGCGAGAAGTTTGCGCCCTGCTCGTCATCGAGAGCTGGTTCAAGTTCATGAATGGATTCGGAGTTTGAATTCTGTATGTGGCGCTCAACTTGAGACTCATTGGCGCTCATTTTATTAAAATTATTGTTTGTATTCAGAAGGTTGAGGATTTCTTCCCGCAGCACCGAGAGCTCGTCGAGCACGTTGGTGAGGTCATCCACCCGGGCGGCGCGCGGAAGGCGGCCGACTATCTCTCGAAAGAGGCCCGAAATCATATCCCAATCGCCTCCCACACCCTCCTCCAATGCGACCTCGATCAGCTTTGCGATATCGCGACGGCAGATCGTCAGCCTCTCTTTCGCGGCGCGCAGAAGCTCACGGTCGGCAATGAGCTGGGCGGCGACCGTCTCGATCTCGACCGCCCTCGCTAACAGCGGAGCAAGCGAGAAGCCGAAGGCATCTTGGACGTCCCCTGCCCTGTCTCGACGTGCGTAGCGCTTGCCATTGGCGCTGTCCTTACGCAGGATCAATCCGGCGTCGACAAGGACAGCCAAGTGCCGACGTAGCGTCGCTGCGGTCATCCCGCGAGCGCGGATCGACAGCTGCGCATTACTCGGAAACACGATCAAACCGCGTTCCTCAGACAGCTCGTTGTCCGGATAGAACGTCAGCAAGGCGTCAAGAACGGTTAAGGCGCGATCCGTCACGCCAAGCGCAGGCCGTGCTTCACAAATGGCACGAAACAATTTCCATTTGTTCCGGGTAATTCCAGGTTCGATCTCTTCGGCCAGTTGCTGGCTTGCCAACATGCCAAGCGTCATCGGCCGCCGCCCGAAAGGCGTCGTCACACTTCCACCGTCCATATTCTTCACCTCTCAAGAAGGCAAAAGAAGTCCGCTCACCATAACGGGTGCCAAAGACTCTTGACGTTGATTCGGGGAAATGCGATTCTCAGTCTGCTAGAACTTCGAGAAGGGCTTCCACGGGCAACCGTTTGGGGGCCTTTTTCTTTTGCTGTCTACCTTTCGTCAGTTTTGGTTGATGACAGAAACTCTTGGTGCAATCGCTCCAAATTGTCCGCGATGAAGCGGCCGAATGTGGCGGCCTCGTCCGACTTGAGTGCGATTGAATAGGCCTTCCCGCTGCCTTTGAACTCGGCGCGGACTGAGGCATCGCCTGCTCGCCACTCGCCCTTGTCGGTGGTCCGCTTTGGCGACTGATCCGCCCTCTTGATCTCCGCTACCAAAAACTCAAAACGGGCGTCGGATTCAAGAGCGCTGAACTTGTCCTCATCGACGAGTTTGCCGACAAGCGCCTTCGTCGATGGCTTCTCGACCTTCTGAGCGAAGTCGATCCAACGATCCCGGCCGATGGACTTAGCGGGACCGATCTTCACCGCGACCGATTCCGGCACGCGACCGGAAACCGACAGCATCCGGGTCAACATGGGCGCGTCAATTGCAAGTGCAGACTGGATCGTCGGTTTGTCGTAGCCGAGATCGAGCAAGCGCTTAGCGAACATGGATCGCTCGATGAACGACAGGTTCTGCCGAGCCGAGTTTTCCTGTCCCTGCGCGATAACATGGTCTGCGTCGGAGATTCCCTTGACGACTGCACGGACTTTCCGTCCAAGGTCTTTAGCTGCCCTGGCACGGCGATGACCGAAAACGATCTGGTATCGGCCGTTGTCCGACGGGTGAGGGCGCACCAGAATTGGCGAGTCCTGACCGCGATCTCGGATGGCCTCGACCAGCTCCGCGTAGGCGGCGTCGTCCTCGCTCATGCGATCCGTCACGAACGATCCGTCGAGATCGGCGGTATCCAACTCAACAACGAGTTCCCCTGAAAGGTTCTGGTCGGCGAGGGCGGCTTTCTCAGCCAACTCGTTCAAAGAACTGATCATCGAGCGGGAAGCGCCCTTAGCCGCGTAGCTCGGATTGGCTTTACGCTCCGAGGTTTCGCCTTGAGGTCCGGTGATATTTGCGAAAACATCCCTTCGAGCCATCACGCTTTTCCCCGTTTATTGATTTCATTGCGGAAAATAGCCGTTTGTACGGCTGACAATTTTTCAAGCACTGCGACGCCCCCATGCTTTGTGCAGCAACTCGATCACTTCGGCGTTGACTGCATCCATGGACTCGCGGGCGCGGTCATAGGTGGTCGGCGTGAACTGCGAGCGCTCCACTTCGTAGAGGCTCTGTTTGGTCAATCCGGCGTCGGAAATGGCGGTCGATTTCACCATATGATTTCGCATCATCTGCTGAGCGAACATAGACGCCATGAAGCCCACCATCTGCTGCTGCGGAATGTCCGTTGGCTCGTAGCGCGTGACGAGGTAGCGAAACCAGTCCAGGGAAACATTCACGCCCACGGCCTCGACAGACTTGAGGATGTTGCCGAGCATCAACAAGAACTGGCTCATCGACATTATGTCGAGCATTTGCGGGTGCACGGTGATCAGAACCGACGTGGCCGCCGTCAACGCAGTAAGCGTGAGGTAGCCGAGCTGGGGAGGGCAGTCGATAACGATGACATCGTAGCGATCATCGACTTCTGCGAGCGCGTCTCCAATCCGCGTGTAGAACATCTTGCCTGCGTTCGAATCTTTCCGTTGCATGGCAATCGGCGTCTCGTATTCGTATTCCTGCAGCTCAAGGTTTGCCGGGACGACATCAAGATTCGGAAAGTTGGTCGGCTGGATCACGTCTGCAATTGACTTGCGCTCGTCGTCGTAACGCAGCGCTTCGTAAAGTGACAGCTTCTCGTCCAGCTCCGGTTGGATACCATACAGTGCCGTCAACGACGCCTGGGGGTCGAGATCGACGGCCAGGACACGATAGCCTCGCAATGCCAGATACTGTGCCAGGTGCGCCGCCGTGGTCGTCTTGCCGGACCCGCCCTTGAAATTGACGACTGCGATAACCTGCAGACCTTCATTTTCCTTGCGGTGTGGAACTCGGTCGAGGAGGGCGCGTAAATCATTCATTTGGTCGGCAGTGTAGTATCGCCGCCCTGTCGAAGTGGTCGTAGGCTCAACGCCCTTGCCTTGGAGATGGAGCTTTTTCAGATAGGACTGCGACACGCCCACGAAATCGGCAACCTCGGCCAGCGAAAACTGACGTAGACCCTTCTGTGCGTTCGGCGGAAATTTCTCCTGCCGCAGCATATCGAGCTTCGACGAAATATCGCCACCCTGTTCAAGGATGGTATCGGCAAAACCCGGCACTTTCTCAGAAGTGGCCATTTTCACGTTCATTTTTTGAAATCCGCTCAGTCACGATATTTTGGCGAAACCGCACCAATTATCGGGACAATGCCCCGATTCCTTGTTCCTGGCAAGGAAAAGAGGGTTAACAGAAGGTTAACGGGTTCCGCGCCTTAGCTGAACAAGATTCTTGCGGAAAGGGAATAGAGGAAACGGGGAGGGGATGGCCTCCACAGTTCAGAGGCGGTTCGAGTCGGGGGCAAAGTCGCCCTGACTAAAGCACGGAAGAATAGGGCTCCTTCATACCTTGCTTATGCGAGGGGCGTTCGATTAATCTCTTTCGAAACCGAATGGCAGAGTGACGATTCATGCAAAACGACGCAGTTCCTATCCAAGAGGCACTAAGCAATCTCGGAATGAATGTTGCCAATGTGCTCGCCAAAGCGATTACGAACCAGAGTGAGCAATGGTATTTCATCACAAACATGTATGACCAACTGCTCACGCAAATTCCGGAGAAAAATTGGCTCCAAGTGTTTCCATTTAAGCTGTTCGAAATCGAATATCGTTGGGGCAAAATAGAGCCGTTTGTTTTCGAAGTTCGCGGCAATCCAGGGCTAGACTATATAAATAAGCAGGTGGTGCCGTCGCTGTTGGAGACGTTTGACGCGGACTTGGTGAATCTCACTATCGCCCACGCCTACTCGCAATACTGCATTCATTACGTGGCCTACATCCAAGACACGCGGCGGGTTTTTGCTGAGCATTTTCGTGAGAATTTCCGTCGAGACGGGCATAATGCCATTGCAGACAGATGGGATGAGGTCGCAAGAAGTCTTCGGAGTTGAGGCGGCTTGCTGGTGGCCGTGTCTAAACTAGTCCCGTTTCTTGTCCACCTTCACCAGCCAAGGCGCGATAAACCGTCATTCGCGAAATCCTCAGCTCGCGGGCAACGTCCGCCTTGCTTTCCCCGGCTGCAATCCTGCGACGGATTTCCTTGTCATCAACGTTCTTTCGTCGGCCTTTGTAAACACCTTCGGCTTTTGCGGCCTCTATTCCGGCACGCTGTCGGTCTCGGATAAACTGCAGCTCCATATCCGCGACCATTCCCAAAATCGTAATCACCATGCGGCCCATGCTTCCGGCCGTCGTCACCTCTGGTTCCAAGACGCGAAGGGAAGCGCCCTTTTCGTCAAGCTCGTGAACGAGGTTGAGAACGTCGCGGGTAGATCGGCCGAGCCGGTCAAGGCGCAACACCACCAACTCGTCGCCGGAGCGCAAAAACTGCATGATGGTTTCAAGCTCGGTTCTGCCGGATCGCGATTTCCCCGATGCCGTTTCCGAACGCACAATCTCGCAACCCGCCGCCTTCAATTGGGCGGTCTGGATTTCCAAGCTCTGGTCGGTAGTGCTGACGCGGGCGTAGCCAATGCGTGTCATCGCGAATCCGTAACATTAGGGTGGCCTCGCTAATGTAACGTCACATTTACCGGAAAGATACCCTTTTGTGACAAAAGGTAGCTGTCACATTCGATGTCGCTTTGAGGTGTACCCAAATGTGATGCTAAGGGCAGCAGCCCACAAGGGGCCCCGAGCAACTATAATGGGCCATCCACAAGCAAACATGTGACGGAAGCGTAGATCACTATCACTTCCAGTTCATCGCTCATTTACCATGCTTACAGCACGATAGCGGTAGGGCGAATTTGGGTAGCTCTCTTACCTATCGTCCCACAGTTGATCCCCATGCTCCGCGATCTCGCGGCCGAGAAGGCCGACCACGATCCTGGCGAATTCCTTCGTGTGGAATGTCCTCCATGGCGGCGAAGCGGCCGAAGTGGGAGTTCTGGAGATAGCCGAGGGCGAACGTCAGGAAGGCATTCGAAATCTGCTCCTCGACTGTCAGCGTCTTCGAGCATGGAGACGTCCTGATCCTCCCGTAGCGACTGCCACACACGAAGGGTCCACTTGGGCGTCTCGTCGTCTCCCGGCCAAATACGGTCGGCCTCGATCATGATCCAGTGGATGACCCGGAGCAGCACTTGTTCGCGCCCGATCAGGTTGGTGATCCTCCTGCCATGAATGTCGACGGGGATGCCCGAGGGTGGCATGCACTCCTGCGGCGGCCTCTTTGGCGTGAGCCTCGTCGAGATCAGGATTTGGGGAGTGCGGAACGTGTAGTGCGAACCGGGCTTCTTTCCCTTCGCGAAGTGCAGCCACGACGGCTTCGAGGAAAATGTCTTACCCTCTTTGTGGACCATGATCCTCGGCCCTGCGATCAACTCGCAGGGCGGGGCCATCGATCGGACGATCTCTGCGTAATCCCTGACGAATGATGCCGCCTCTGGGTGGCCGTCTCCCGGCAGCACATGGTAGCGCTTCATCAGCTTGGGCAGCTCGATGATCTCCGTCTCCATGGAAACCGGACGATCCGCGTCGGGCTGGCCGCGCATGTAGTAGGCGTAGATGTCGTCGGGCTGCTTTGGTTTCGTCACCTCGAGTCCGTTTGTCAGCATAGTCATGTCCATTGTGATCCCCTCCCAAGGTCGGCATTCATTACGGCCGCGCAGCGGCCCGCGGTGTCTTCACGATTTTCAGTGTCGGCCGCTCGATCCGCCGGCCGCCGAATGGTGGCATGGCGACCCCGTGACGATGACAGAGAGCCGTCAGGCGCTTCACATGTCGCTCGGCATCCCGCAGCTGCCCGCGCTCTCTGGCGGCCCTGAGGTCGTAGACCCCGGTCTCGTCCCCGGGCAGGCTCTGCACGTCCTTCAGGATATCGAGCAGCTGCACCAGGCGGCCCCTGTAGTAGGGGTCCGCGATCCGTGCCAAGGCGATCTCCGCATTGTCGGTCTGGCGGGCCATGAGCTTGGCTACCTCTGCCTGTTCCTGCTCGGGCAGCTCCACGCCGGACAAGAAGCCCTCGTTCAGCGCCATGCGGCAGGCTTGTTTCAGGTCGATCTCGGAATTCGTGCAGTAGCTGGTCATCAGATGAAACCTCCGAGCTTGAGGGAGCCAAGCTCGATCTGAACGTCATGGCGCTCGATCATGGCCTCTAGCCGCCTCATGCGGTCTTGATCCACTGGAAGGGAGCCACCGCTGAAATCCTTCGCCATCCCTTTGACGACCTTGCGCTCCACCTTGGAGAGCGGCACGTCGTCCAGAGCATCGATCATCTGCATGATGTCGCCGCGCCTGTAGCTGTTGACTAGGGGAGACAGCATGCGCTCGTCAGCCCGTTCCATCGAGGCCATGCAGGCATCGAGCCGATCCTGTTCGGCAAGTGTGATGTTCTTGGTCGCGAGGTAGGCCGCGGCAGTCCGCATCCAGTCGTGACGGTGGACGGTCTCGGCCGCCGACTTGAGGCCGTCGTAGTCGATCTGGCCGGTGGCCTTAGCACCATCAATGATCCCCTCGATCGCTTCGATGTTGGTCGTGGTGATTGAAAGCATTGTCATCTGGTTTCCCCGTGTGGTCTTTTGTCTGCTTGGGAGTAGGGGAGGGAGGATGTTGGCCTCCCTCGTCGTTCGCTTAGGACAGCCGAGCTAGGGCTTCCTCATGGGTGGTTCCCGGGGTCCGCTTGTACTTCGGCTCGATCCGTCGTGTTTCGAGCGCGACATCCAACCCTAAGGCCTCGACGACAGAGCGGAGCTTCCGCCATGTCGAATGAACGTCAGCGCCGTCCCTCATGTATTCCTGGAGATTGTCGGCGGTATCGAGCCAACCGAGCTGCGCCTTCGTGAGAGGCTGATCCCGGATTGCATCCGCCATCTGCTCGACATCTCCATGCCTGTAGGGGCCAACCAGGTTCTCCAATGCCCGCGCGTCGGCGCGCAGCATGGTCTTCATCAGGCCATCGGCCACGGCCTGCTCGATCGGCAGGATGTCCTTGGTTGCGAGGTAGGCAACAAGCTCATGCATCCGGAGTTCGCGGTAGATAGTTTCCGACATCTCACCAAGCTGATAGGCGCTGATCTTTCCTGTTTTGGTGGCTGCGTCGAGCATCGCCTGCAGGACTGCAATGTTGGCGGTGCTGATTGCGTATTCTTTGGTGCTCATTTTGGTTTTCCCTCTGGTAAGTCGTTGAATCTCTTCAACTGTTTTAATTGTCCCATGAGGATTCGTCGGCTTCAATAGGCCGAAATGGAGAAAATCGAGTATGATCAGAGACTTAAAGGAATTCACCGCTCCAGATCGAAAGATGTAAACGAATTTTTCTGGGAGAGCGGTCAAAGAAAAACCCCACGTCATCGGCGGGGTTTCGAGGGTGTCTGAGCCTTGTTGCTGGCCCTATTACCCGTGAACAAGAATGGGCTTCGGATACCGTCTGAGATCGCCATCCCATGCGTGCTGCGCCGTCGCGAGTTCCATAATTTCCTCGGGGTAATACGGCTCCCAAGTGTCTACGAGATCATTGATCTCGACTAGGCCGACGAGGTTTCGTTCGCAACCATTGTGGCGGTATTTCTCGTTGTGGGCGTCGTAGCGAATGACCTCTTCGTAAGGCTCGTAGCCCTCGCAGCTGCCGCCCGCCTGACGCATTGCCTTGAGGTCGACAAAGGGCAGGTTGATGACAAGGCGCTCGCCATCCGGGTCATGGAAACCGATCTTGGGCTGGAAGCTGACAACCTTCCAGTTCTCGCCCGCCACCATGGATTCAGGGCTGTCTTCGAAGCGCCGGATCGTGAAGACGACAGCGTGTCCCTGGCCTTGCTCGGGAAGGACCGGAGCCGTCCAGAATGCGAGAGCGCCGACACGGCGGCAGGATGGCACACCGCAGCCAATCAGGCGTTCCTCGGCGGTGTCTATCTGGTCACCGATATTGGCTGCGGTCATGTGCTTGATTGCGAAGTGGTTGCGGTCAAGGCCGTCGAAGTAATGTGGCATGGGATAGTTCCTCTCTGATTTTGTTGTAGCGGGCCGTCTGCGGCCTCGTGGAATGCGTTAGTCGAAGTGGAAGGTGGTCTGGGGTTCTGGTGGCCCAAAGAGGACCCCGTAGCCCAATTCCTCGGCCTGGGCGTGCAGCACCGAAGCGAAGGCATCGAGGTCAACCTCGTCATCATGCCTGGGCCATCTGCAATTGACGAAGGCGTCGGCGACCGCGTCCTTGAGGCGATCCCTGACGAAGTCGTCATCAAGATCGTCGTTGGCAAGCGAGATGCGGGCCGCCGGATACAGGCTAAGCAGCGCCTTCACCGCGTCGATGTCGAGAACGATACCCGTCTCCCCGGTCAGGAATTCGGAGGCTCGCTGATAGTCATTCTCTGTGGGCTGCGCTTCCCGGTTTTCTAGTTTGTACTCAAGGTCGCTGCGCATAAGCCCGAAAGCCTCGATCGTCTCGACGCTGCCATTGCCTGCAATGCGGATCACTGCCTCCGGTGTTAGGGTGAACATGGTCTTCTCCCTATTCCTTGGTTTTGACTTTGGTTTCTTCGTCATCGAAGACGGCGAGCAGCTTCATCAGCTCGCCCTTCCGGAGTGATGACCTGTATCTCTCGCGGGCGAGCTGAACGGCGTCGTAGGCGATCCCGGCCGCCTGGACGACGTTCTCCAGTTTCTGGAAGGCTGTGCGGTGAAGCTGGTATTCCTGGCCAATCCGGATGAATTTTTCCCCTTGGGCGTCGTCGGCTTTGTCGGGTTCGTGGACGGTTGCTGCTCGGTTGAACGCGTCGCACCTTGCGATGTCCTCGGCCTGCATGAGGCCACGGAGCTCAAGGATCACGGTTTCGAGCTTGCTGGCGACTGCACTGACGGCAATCTCCACGTGATCCATGGGTGGATTGATTTCTATCATTTCGGTTCCCTTCTGTGGCAGCGCACTTGATCTCGCCGCCTATGAAGAGATTCCCACGGCACATTGTCGGCGACAACTAAAAAATGACAGCGAAAACAGTATGCTAAGAGATCAAAACGAATTCCGGCCACCACATCAGGGGATGTAAACGAATTTTTGTGGTCGGCAAAAAGAAGCCCCCGGCAGGGCGAGATGCCGGGGGTCTAAACGCATCCGCCGATGGCGTGATCAGAAGCTAGGGGCCGATGCGAATTCGATATTCCAGAGGCCCGTCTGGAAGCCCTTGCTGTAGCTTCCGACGGTATCCTCGGCGTCACTGTCGAGCAGGTCGAAAGCAGGCGATCCGAAGGTGGCAGCTCCCGCCTCAAGGCCGTCCAGGTAGCCCGTGAAAAAGTGGGCGGCTGCGCTGCCCTTGGCCTTCGCGACTTCAACATGGGCGGCCTCAATCAAGGCGCGGACACGATCATCTTGGAGTAGGGACGAAGGGTTAGCCAAAACGCAGCCCTCTCTGTTGCAGGTTCGGACGAGGGGCCGACTGCTGCATCGACATGGCATTCCGTTGTTCCGGAGCTGGTCCAGCAAGACGGCAGCAAGCCTCGGCTACCTTTTTGACGTCTCCCAGACGGAAGGCGACACTTGGAAGATCGGGGTTGGCAGCGAAGCGTTGGTCAGGAAGGCCCGTGGCCTTGTTGATGGCATGGGCGTAAAGCATCGCCTCGTTCTTAACGCCGTCGAACTGCTTGGGAATTCTGTCGAACATCTGGAGGCCGTCCTTCTGGATCGGGTCAGCTCTGAAATTGGCAGCAAAGAGATTGAAGGTCGTCACCGAGCCATCCTTGTTCGTGACATCAAAGGTGCCGAACTTCGTAAAACCGAGATGAGGATGTTTGACGAGGCTTTGGCCGTTAGGCTCCACTGACTTCAATTGGACATGCCTCGGGAGGGCATTGGCGACTTCTGCGAAGGCCTTCCGGCCAACGGCCTCCATGTATTTTTCGACCTTATTGCCGACGGTTTGCGGAGCCAGGTACTCACGTACTGTCGCCGCAGCTTTCGCCTCGGCCGCCACCCTCGCTAGGTGAGCCTCACGAGTTTCGCCGGCGAGCCAAGCGCTTGGCCCTGCCTTCTGCAGTTCGGCCATCTTGGCGCGGATGCGTTCCGCCGCCTGATCGTAGTATCTGTTCTTCGGCTGGTAGCTGTTTGCTGTCATTGCTGCTGTCATGATTGATCTCCCGTTTTCAAGATTCTGCTTGTTGGCGGAACTTGAAACAAAGGAAAAAATCAGGCCTATTCAGACACTTAGTTGACATCGCAAGGCGGGGCGGGGAGCTGTCAGCAAAAGAATTTTCAGAAGCCCACGAACTTGGTCTTTGGCTCCTGTGTGCTGCCGCTCGAGTCCGCTTTTGCTACCTTCCGCTTGGCGATCCTCTTGGGGACTTCCTGCATCATCTGCGACAGGGTAACGGCATCATGGATGGGGTCGGCGATCTGCGCGAGAGCGTCCAGGCGGCCGAGGGCATGAAGGGCCATCACGAAGGTATTGAGGGAAATCCCCGGATCGCCGCTTTCCAGTCGGTGCAGTGTTGTACGAGATACCCCGATCCGCCCTGCGAAGTCATCGACAGCCATGCGCCGAGCGCGACGGGCGAGGGAGATGTCAGCACCGATCTTCTGGAGAACCCGTTCGACCTGCAGATGGACCACAGCGCCGCCCTTGGTCGTCTTCACTTTAGTGGTCATGGATCATACCTGATACAAAAGGACGCTTAACGTTTCAGATATGATACATAACATTGCCTGCGCCTGCCAGGCATTTCATCTGCTGCCCTAGTCCCGGAGGGCATGCAAAAGCCCGCCGAAGGCGGGCCGCGTGTGGAATCCAATCGGTAGTTCGGAATTCGTATCAGTCGTTTTCTCCGAAGCGGCGGACGTGGTCGGCGTAAGCCTTGCGGGCTGCCCGATCATTTCGAAATTCGAGCTGTTCCGGAGTGAGGGTGAGGAAGCCCGTTTCCCCATTCCGGCGGCCGAAGAATCTCTGACGCTCGGCCGACACGAGCTGCCAGTCGATTTCCGTCCGTCGCCAGATGGCAAGGACACCGAAAGACCCCATGTAGCCACCGCCGCCGCAACGCGTTTCGAGGATTGCCCCGACACGCAACGCGGTCGGAATGCCCATTCGCTCCATTGCGCCTTCCCCGTCTCGATCGATGACAGCCAGGTGATCGGCAGCCTTCGGGAATGTGTCGTAAGGCGAGCGCCCCCGAAGGGTGCTAAGGTAGGCATTGATCTTTGCCCTGTCCGACGTCGACACGCCCTTCTTGGCCATGAGCATCTGCTGGGCGAGGTTGAGTTCGGTCATCGATCGGCTCCCGTGGAGGTGGGGAGGGCTTCGCGCCGCTCCCCGGTGTTGGCGGCTTAGGCGGCGACGGCGATCTGATGGGCTCGCTTCAAGAACGGAGAGAGCGACACCGAGGCGGCCCCGATCGGATTATCGGTCCCGTCGTCTTCGACCGTGAACACTGCGGGCTCCAAGTCGTCGCGATAGGCCGTGACATGGCAATCCACGCTGTTGAAGAGATTAGGTCCAAGCTGCTCCAGGACTGCTTCAACTTCACGGGATCGCTTGCCTTCGGCGCGGCCATCGTCGACGGAGAGCGCGAAACCCGCATTGATGAGGTCTTCGACAGCAGCGCGGATTATGCTCTGAATCTTGTCCTCCCGGCGCTGCGCACGGTCCTCGAAAACACGCTTGCAGTCGGTGATGATCGAGAACCCGGCCTTGTGGCGGCCGATCAGTTCGAAGAGCTTGTCGTCATCTAGCTTCTTTCCATCGTCGAACTCGTCGAGGTAGAACATCACGTTAATGTCGGAATGGGCCTGCTGGTAGGCGTCGATCGACATCATCCGGTCAGATGCGACGACAGCCAGGGCGAGGCCCTTCGGCGTCGAAGGAAAGCGGCTGAAGGTGACATAGTGGAAGCCGTGGACATCGCAGAATTTTGCGGTTTCGATAGAGATATGCTGCTGCATGATTTTATTCCCCGTGTTTTCTTGTTAGCGGCAGGTAAGCTCTTGATCTCCCTTGCCTATTGTTAGAATCTCACGCGGGCCGATCGGCGGCAACAAGAAAATTGCCGAAACTCCTGTAACATCAGATACTTGAAGTAATCCGCCGCACCCAATCGAGCTTTGTAAACAAACTTTTCTTTAGGATCGCCCTGGCGGTCGGCCGATAGGGAAGCAAAGAAAAACCCCGCGTCATCGGGGGGGTCTGGTCGGCAAAATGAGTGTTGACAATTCGGAATGATCCCGGCCGTCAACCGCCGCAGGAAAGGGCCGCCGGGCATGTGCCGGCGGCGAAGCCGTCCGGCCTTATGCGGCGATGATTAGTCCGTCCAAAGCCCGCTTGGTGATGATCTCGGCCTGCGGCTTGGTCACGATCAGACGAGTACCTCCGTTGTGTCCGGCACGAATACCGACGCGGGTCACGTCAACAAGGTGCCAACCTTCGGCTCCTCGCTCGATGCGAAGACACGTTGTGGTCATCGTGTATTTGTAGGCGCGGGCGGGACCGCTTGGCGAGTAGAATGCCGCGGCTCCCTTTCGCCTGCTCTTTGGAATGCCGCGGGCCTCAAGCATCTGCTCGGCCTCCTTGGCGACCTCGTATGCTGCGAAAGCTCGCAGCGTGTTCGCCTGGGCTTTGCCGTTCGCTTGGGTGAATGCCGTTTCGACTTTATCCCGGTTGTTGTCGGTGAGGCTGATTTTCATTTTGGATACCTGTTCCCTTCTGATTTCTTTGTGGAGTAGGGGAGGGAGACAATGCCCTTCCCGGAGTTGGCGACTTAGGCGGCTTCTTCGAGAGCGGCGGGTTCCTCGGAAGCGTCCTCGATCGCTGCGACGACAATCGGGCCAGCTTGTTCGCGCAGGGCGGCGCGGATGCAGTCGAGCGCGTGGGCTGCCTTGCCGATTTCCTCGACGGTCATCTCCGCTTTGAAGAGGAAGCTGTTTTCCATTACGCGGCGATCCTTGACCTCATACCCCTGACGGCCGTTAGTGAAATCACGGCCCGTGAATTCGTGGGTGTCCTTGTCGAACTTGGATTCCACCTCGTAGACGTTTCCGTCGAAAAGGAAGACCAGGGTTGCGAAGAACTCTTTGCGCTTGCCCTTTCCGCATGCCTCGGTGTGGCTGCTGATCTTGAGGAAGTCGGACACAATTCGATCAGCGGTTTCGGCAATCTCGGCGTTTTCATTCCGCGCCGCAGCTGCGGCGTGGATCGCGGCGATCCGAGCCTCGCGGATAGTTTCTTCCTCGGCGCGTTTGTATTCCTCTTCCCGCTTCACGGTCCTATCGGCAATTTCATAGACAGCGCCAGAGGCGGAGAAATTCGGATTGACGATCTCATCGCGAACGTCCTTCACTCCGCGAGCGATAGCCCGAGCGAGCCAGTAGTCACCGCTGATGACGCAGTATGGACGGCCCTTTCCGCTTTCGTGATTGCGATACTCGTCGTTGATGCTCTCAAAGACTGCGGCAGAGATGTCTGCAAGCTCGGCAAGGTCCTTGTGGATGCCCGTTAGCTTGGCAAATGCCGTGGCTGCGAGGGCTGCGAGGTCGATGTTCTTGATCTGAGTTTCCATGGTTTCATCCCCAATGTTTTCTTGTTTCGCAGTTAAGTCGTTGATCTCCTTAACTGTTCTTAGTGTCCCATATGGCCTGATCGGCGTCTACAAAAAAATGTTAAAATATATTGACAAATCAGATACTTAAAGGAATATCCCGCACCAGTTCGAGAGATGTAAACAAACTTTTGTTTGGGGTCGTCCTGGCGGTCGGCCGACAAAGAAAAACCCCGCTCGGTGGCGGGGTCTGTCAACTGATTTCCCTTCTAGTACCCTCAAGCTACCCTAGCCTCCTTCGTGGAGGGCAGGCCCCATGGGCGCATTCCAAGGGAAGGAAGTTCGTTGCCTTCAAAAATGTTGGCAAGCTGTACTATCGAAACGAGCCGCCATGTTCCGCTAAGGCGGCTAAGGATTGCAAAGATGCTTCCGCCGCGAATGCCTGGAATAATCCATTCGGCCTTTGCGCCCTCGCGCTGTGTAGCGGTCATCGTCTGCCAACGGGATTCCAGATATTCCTTGCCGTCAACAAGTTTGGAAACGAAGGCGTTGATCTCGTCGCGGATTTCATAGGCGGTAGCGCGGTCTTTGAGCGCGAGGGCGGCCCGCTCGGTAAAGGAGATCGTCCGGACCGGTTTGCCGTCGATCCATACCAGGACTTCCGAGAAGTTGAGCAGGGCCGCGCGGATCGATGCCTCGCAGAGATTGATGGCGGAGAACTCGTAGCTTTGGGAAATGGTGCCATCGGCTGTCGAGCGAATGATGATGCGGGCTTCGGTTGTCATGGGGAATTCCTCTCTGGTGTTGTGGTTTTCAGATTGAGTGTTGACAATTAGGCGGCTCGCCGGCTCTCGGCCTCCAGTTTTCCCAAGAACGCTTCGGCTTCGTCCTCGGTCACCAATGTGTCCAGCACTCGCCATGCTGCTGCCAACTCGTAGGCAGCTCGGGTGCCTTTATCGGCGCGGGCGCTGCGAATGAGCCCTTTGATCGTGTTCACGGGGAAGCCCTCAAGGGCGGCGACTATCTCGTTTATCTTCTCTTCGTGGGTTTTCATCGGGTGGTTCCTCTCCGGATTTTTTGATTGTCGGCAGTAGTTGGGGAGGGCTTGTTGTCCTCCCCGGTGTTGGTCGGCTCACGCGGCGTAGGCGTCGAACTCGTATTCCATGTTGCCCGCTAGTTCCTCGGCTGTGGACATCAGGGCGGCCATGGTGTCGTCAAGGTAGGACTGGAGCTCTTCGGCCTTGTCGATCTCGTCCCGGATTTTCTCGATCTTCCGATCGGCTGCCTCCTTGGCTTTCTCGATCTTGGTATCGAACGCCTTCATGATCTTCTCCTTGGCGGCCTCGGTCAGCCCGTCCTCGTCGAGCGCTTCGTCTCGGCTGTCGTTGAGTTCGTCGATCGCGGACTCCAGGTCGGACTCGATGTCACCGATCTTGTCCTCCAGTGCGCTGATCTCATTGGCAACGCCGTCGTCCTTGAGTTCTTCGATCTTGAAGGACAGCTTGGCGATCTGCTTGCAGATGGAGATGGTTAGCTTCTTGGTCATGATTTCTTCCCCGGTTATTTTGTTTTCTGGGCAGTTAAGTCGTTGATCTCCTTAACTGTTTTATCTTCTCACGGGGACTTGTCGGCGGCAATAAAAAAATGGTCAACAAACTTGTGTAATCAAAGACTTAAAGGAATTTCCCGCGCCAAATCTAAGTCTGTAAACAAACTTTTCTTTCGGTCGCCCAGGCGGTCGTCGATCGAGGAAATCCAGACGTGGGCAACGCCGGATCGACCTCGGCCCCTCCGATTGAGTGTTGACAATACGGAACGAGCCGAGCTTTCGGGTCTGGCTCCGAAATTGTGAGGCTTCAGCCGAACGAAGGAAACTCCAGGACACCAAAATCCCGAGCATGGGCCGCGCCGAGTGGAGGCAGGGTCAAGGGCCGCCCAGAGCCACGCACAGGTGCGAAGCGCCGAGCATGGCGAGCATGGCGAGGACGGAGCGAAGCGATCCCTTGATGCTGACGGAGCGACCCAATGCTACCGCAACCGGAGACAGGACACGAAAGATAAGCCCGAAGGGCGATCTGTAGGGCCCTGCTCCGGACTAGGCCTCGCCAATGAGAGACCCCTTATTGGTCTAACCTAATTAGAAAGGCCCCGACGAGCGGACCTAGTGCAGGTGGATGGTAATAGGGACACAAAGTTCTCAGAATGGGAACCTGCGTCCGAACCAAGGCTAGTCACTCGAACCGTCGACCTGTTTTTTGGAGAGTTCACGCCCGAACATCATAAGATTCCAGGCGTAGTCATGAGCGCCGACAAGGTGAGTATGTAGGGGAGCAGCAAATAGGCCGAAAACATGCCCCTGCTCGGCCGTCAGAGCGTGTCTGGCATCCAATGCGGCTCTGATAGCCTCCAAGCGTCCATGCGCCTCCTTGGCCTTGTCTAGGAGCTGCGTCAGCCGATCGGCCTGTTGGGTAAGCAACGCAGAAAGCTCGCCTCGATCTAGTCGGGCAAGCTCCTTCTCTCCACGCTTCCAGTTTTCCATGTCGATGATGTTCTCGGTCATCATGCAGGCTCCGGCGTAGGGATGTCGGAATACCACTCGGAAGTATCGATGGGCAGCTCCACGACGAAGCTGTCGAACATCTCGCCGTTCTCGTTGAAGCTCGCGTTATCAAGCTCACTGGCAGTGCCTTGAAGATGTCCGCTCGCCTTCATCAGGCGCTCGTTGGCACGCATCAGAAGGCGGAAGGTCTCGGGATGCATATTGCCGCCCTGCATGACCGTGAAGCCATGGAGCTCGTTAGCAAGGAGGAGAACGTCTTGCATCGAGCTACGGAGACTGTTCAGCACGCACTCGATCTCCGTCGCCACGTTGATGTTCTTATGGCTCGGTGCGCTCTCCGTCCGGGCTGCCTTACGATCTGCGAAGTTGATGACGTTGCTCATGTCGTCTCCTGTCAGGCTTCGGAAGCGGTGGACGCGAAGATGCGGTCTTCGGCTGCGTCGAACGCTTTGACGCTTGCACTGATGATTTCGATCGCATCACAGAAGCCACTGGCAGCGCGATATAGGGGGACGTCTTCTTCGAGCACTCCACCTTGGTATTCATCAAGGAAAAGGGCGAAGGCGGAGAACGCCATGGCGAGCTTGTATCGAGCATCGCGGCAGTCTTTCATCAATGCCGCGTATTTCGTGCGGTCGTCCATTGGCAGAACCTCTTGTGCCTCTGGCTGGTCTGCCAGGTTGATTACGTTGTCCATGTGATTGGCCTCTCTCAAGCTGCGCTCTGGATGTCGTCGATGTGTTCAAGGCTGCCTTTCATGATGATGGCATATCCCTGTCGTTCGAATGCACGAAGCAATTGCAAAGGCTCTGCGCCAGTCGTTTCAGACTGCGTTTCAAATGCCCTGCGATCTTTGTTGTAGTTGAAGCCACCGAACTGCTTTGCAGTCATCACAATGGCGTTAGCATCCGGGTTTTCCGTGACGTTCTCAAGCTGCTTCCCGTCAATGATCGCACGGAACTCGAAAGAGCCTTCCCGAGTGCGATACATGATGATCTCAAGAACGGTCGACTGCATACTAAAACCCCGCTTCTCAACTCCCTATAAAATAGGACCCAAGGGGTTACTTTGTCAACGTGTTTTTACGTAGCCAGACCTGCTAAGTGGCTGGTAAAAAACACAAATAAGCTTTCCGTTAACCGAAATCGCAAATACTCGATAAAATTGAATCTGTCTTTGAGGAAATTGCTTGCTCGGTTGAATCGAGCCCGGCATGGTGAACGCCATTTTATAGGCATTTGCCCTCCCTAATCCCGATGGATTGCGGAGCGAAAGGAAGGAAGAACGATGAGAGCGCTAGTGATGGTAGCCTTCCTGATTTGCAATCCGATCTCCGCGTCGGTTGCAGGCGGTGTCCTGTGGCAGCTGAACTACAACAAGTCGATGCGCAACGCATACGCCGAGCGAAACTTCCGGGAGGAATGCCCTGTCTACAAGCAGGCGTCGACCTGGGAGCGTTGGACCGATGATCGCGTCAGCAGCATCAGCTGGTGCAAAGACTACCTGGACCGCATCTAAGGCGGCCAAATTCAAGGAGCCGTCGAATGTCCGAACTGCCTGACAACATCAAGGCGATCCAAGAGCGCTTCCGCCCTCGTTTCGAGGCGCAGGACGCCCGCATGGAAGCGTTGGCGGCTGCTGCGTTCGCAGATCGCCTTGCCAATGCCACCGTCACCCACGACTTGCCTGCGGAAGAGGCCTTGGCCCTTCTCGATGCCTACGCTGAAGGAGAAAGCAATGTCTGACAATGCATCCAGTGCCGTCGTTCTCGGCTTCTTCGCTGTCTTCGCAACTCCTGTCCTCGCGGGCGGCTACTTCATGCACGACTTGCAGCAGCGGGCCGTCGTGGAAGTGCAGGATCGCACCTTCAAGACGTCCTGCAAGACCTACAGGGGCATGACGACGTGGGAACGTTGGTCGACCCCGCTGGGCTGGCAGGACAGTTGGTGCGACGACTATCTGGCCCGGATGTAAGGGAAACGAAGAACCCCACGATACGAAAGCCCGCCCAACGACGGCGGGTTTCTCATTTGGCGGACGTCATGGCCGACGACGATCCGCACATAGCGGATCACTTAGCCTAAGGTCTCGATGCACTTGTCGAGCAGGACGATGAAGTCGTCGATCGTCTTCTCATCGGCAATCAAGTCGTAGATCGCGTGACCGATGACCTGTTGGGAGACATCCGCCTCTACGTAGCGGTAGCCGTTCTTGCGGAGGAATGCGCGAGCAGCGGCCCACGCTGTTCTCTTGTTGCCCTGCTCGAAAGCATGGGCCTTCCCTATGGCGAGCACGAGATATGCCGCGAGGATGTGGACCTCGAAGACATCGTCATAATGAAAGTAGGCTTGTGGGCGGTTGAGGGCACCTTCGAGAGCCGCCTGGTCCCGAAGAAGGTGATTTTCGCCCGTAGCTGCGACCATTCGCTCGTTAAGCCGGATCACCTCGTCGGCGGTCACCCAGACAGGCTCAATCGTCACTTAGCGAGGATGTCCAAGATTACGCTGTCCGTTTCGAGGAGCTCGTCGGCAAACTTGTCGATATCGAACTCGCTCTGAACAGGCTGAGATATCTTAGGCTCCCGAATTTTGGTCAGCCCGGTAGGCGTTTCAGCGAGCGCTCCTGCGTAGCTGAAGGCGACGCCTTCTCTCTTGGTGTCAATGGTCTCCTTGACGATGCCCTTCGGAACGCGCTCGACTTGAAGCGTGACGAACCGTCCGGTATGGGAATCTCTCCCGCCGGGGATTTCAAAGCGACCAGTCTTTTCGTCGGGCTTCTTCTTCGCCATCGTCTACTCCATGGATACCCTGAATATAGGCTAGGATCGCACTGATTGCCAACAGGGCGGCTTGATCGACGCTCGCTACTAATACCGGATTCGGAATCCGTCCACTCCCGGCTTATATTCGGCGAAGCTTGTATCGAGTAGCGCAGTGCCATGGCCCGACCCACGACTCCCAAGCCCCTCCTGTCTGACATCGCAACGCCTGCGCGATCCCGGCCGAGAAAGCCGCGCGATCCGGCGCAGCCGCGTCTACTGCTCGATCCTATGCCCTCCCGCGTGGAACCCTGTCTCGCTCTTCTGACGGCCAAACCGCCAAAGGGTCCCAAGTGGAGCTACGAGATCAAGTGGGATGGATGGCGCGGCGCGATCCACATTGATCAATCCGGCATTGGTATCCTGACGAGGAACGGGCACGACTGGACCCGGCGTTTCCCGACCGTCGAGAGGGCGTCCGTCGCCTGAATGTCGGGTCCGCAATCCTCGACGGGGAAGTCGTGTGCTTCGACGATCAAGGGCGATCCGACTTCAACTTGCTCCAGAAATCGCTTGGGGGACCACGGGGAAAACGGGTTGCCGGCGAAGCCGCCTTTGTCGCCTTTGACCTGCTCTACCTGGACGGCCATGACCTCCGGAATACCGAGCTGTCCACACGTCGCCATCTGCTCGAGGCTCTGATCCCCGTGGGCGATCCGATCATTCGATTTTCGGAAGATTTTGACGGCGATCCGGACGAGTTCTTCGAAGCCGCCTGCGCTCACGGTCTGGAAGGTATAATCGCCAAAGACCGGAATTCGACTTACCGATCCGGCCGCCTCGGGGACTGGCTGAAAATCAAATGCGTGGCGTCGGATGCCTTTGTCATCGTCGGCTACGAGCCATCGGCCGGTGCATTCGGCGGCTTTGGGTCGCTCCTGCTCGCTGCTCGCAAGGCCGGGCAGCTCGTGTATGTCGGCAGTGTCGGTACGGGCTTCAATGAGCGCGAGGCGAGCGCGCTGCGCAAGATGATGGAGAAGATTCCGTGGAAGAGGAAATCGCCACCCGTCCCCTACTCTGGCAAGCGCCAGGTGGTATGGCAGCAGCCGACACTCATTGCCGAGATCGCCTATCGTGGATGGACTGGTGACGGCAAGCTAAGGCAGTCCAGCTATAAGAGGCTGCGGGAACAGCAAGACGATGCGATCATCTTTGATTTGGACAGCTTCGAGCTAACGAAGTTGCCCGAACGATCATAAGAATTTGGGATATCCTGGTAGTCGTAACCCCTTGCAGCGCACAAGAATCTTAGCGATATTCGCGCCATCAACGGCAGGGGCAACGCAGATGGTGAAGGTCTACCACCGCAAACGTCAAAGGGTTGGGGACGGCGTCTATCAAAATTTGCGGCGCGATGGATCAATCCAGTCCACGACCGTGAAGCAGGGGAATACCACCATTACCTCCCGTTCTGATGGCAGCACTCGCCAGACGTTTAACTCCGGTCAGGGATGGTCCGAAGTCAACGATAGCCGGTCGCGAGGTCCAAGGAAACAGAGGGCCAACGACCAAAGCGATCTTCTGTTGTCCCTCATTGTTTGGACGGTTGGTTTGGCCTTCCGACTCCTTTGGTGGGTTTTAAGCGGGATCGCCAAGTTCGCTTACCGAGCATTCAAACGTTGAGAGAGCGCACAATAAAGCCCGCTCCGGAGATCAAGACAGAGCGGGCTTTCGTCGCCTTCGCGCAGATGGGGGCGCGAGACGGAAAATGTGGGTCTGGGAGAAACCGAAAACCCTACCCACCTCCAAAGTGTGCTCATCGGCCCTGCCGGCGGCAATCGATATTTTTTTCGTCAGACAAATTGCAGGTCGGCCGCGATCATGAGAAGCGACGGCGGCACTCTGGCTGTGGTGGTGCTGACTGCATAGAGTTGCCCGACGGCTTCCCACATGGCGAGGGGCGCATTGGGATCGAGCGGAGCCATCCATCGATCGTCGCCCTCGGAGACGAAGCCATGGGCATGGACAGCCTGCTCGATTTCGGCCTGCTTTGACGGTTCGATCTCGACGGGCCATGAAATCGTGAGGCCGTAGCTGCTTCCGAGTTGTCTCCATGACATTTCTACGACGTTCAATGGGACTTCCTCCCATCGAATTCGTCCAGCATGGCTTGGACTGACGCAATGGCTTCCTCGTCGCTGATCTCACCCGCGATCCACTTGGCGCGGATTGCGGCAACTTCCTCCGTGGGTTGGATCGCTGCGAATGGCTCGATCTTATCGACGGCTTCAAATACCTGCCGACGGCGCTCGCGGGCGACGGCCTCGGCCGCCTCCCCCTGATGCTCGACCTTGTACCCGATTGCCTCGAGCGCGTCGGTGATTGTATGCGGCCCGCCCGGATTCGGCTGCGTCGTGCTCACGAAGTGGGAAACCCCATGGACGACATATCCCGCCGACACGAAAGCCGCACTGATCTCCTGCACTTCGAACGGCCACAAGCCGCTCGTGCGCAGATTGAAGGAAACGCCTTCAGCATCCGACCAATCCAGATAGATGGGTTTCATCGTCAGTCTCCAAGCTCCCGATAATGGCCGTCAAGCCTCACCCCACAAAGCCTGTCGGGGATACCATCGACGTAGAGGCCGCTATCGACAAGAGCAATCTTCAAGACGAAATCGCGGGTCGCCGTGATGAGCTGGCCGTCCTTGGTGGTGACGGGAAACACATACGAGCAAACCGGGTCGGCGTCGGGGTCGTTCGTTGCCACGATGAACGCAGCGAACCGCTTCCCGATCCGCGGCCTGTCGAAGATTTCGAGGCTGCACTGGTACGGCCCCGGACAACTCGTAGTCCAAGAGCCGTCAAAGGCATCGTCCTTGCGATCCTGATCCGCGAGGGTGGCCGACGGCGCAAGGGCAAGGGCTGCGGGGTGGCTACGATCTTCAATGCGCTGTGGGAGGCTGGGCGCACATCTACTCTACCATGACACGATGAAACTGATATAGTCTCATCTTGAATTGCGATCGCCGCTTAGCGGATGGAAAGTAGTGGCATTCTCTTGCCGCCAAGTAAGCTTTCTCGGGGAGGGCCGCATTTGAACCGTCGTTCCTTTCTGACCTCCGTCTCGGCGCACAGTCTACTTGCCGGGTATCCGAGGGGGTTTACAGCGTTTGCTGAGTTTGCTTTGGGCGGCATGCTGTCGGGTGCCGCGGCCGCGGAAGCACCTCCGAACAGAACAATAAAGTTCCTGCAACTACTTGAGCGCATCCACGATCTGTTCGACAAGACGTCGGATATGATCGACTGGGGCTTTTGGGCACTGGAACTTCCCTATATTGTGAATACCGGGGTCGCCGCGAGCCCAGTTCCGGGAGGAGCCGATGACGACGATCTGATCGCTAGAGCCGAAGCCATCCGAGCGGCTTCGAATGCCATCGAGATACCGCCCTATGAGAGCCCTCTTCCCGTGATGCAGCCCCTCTCTGCAGACTGGGATGGGGCAAGAAATCAGAATTCAGCTCAGGTGCAGGCGTTCACCGATGCTTGTGTCGAACTGATCGAGAGAAAGGAGGCTCTCTCTCTGCTGACCACGCAACTCGCCCAGCTTTCCCAGCTCCTGAGGCTGCTCTCAGATGTTGCGCGGTTGTTTGGCGAGGTATCCACTATGGTGCCCAACTATGAATGGGCGAAGGCATGGGCGTTCCCCCAGATCAGCATCGAGTTGTACTATGCTCCGGTAATAAGCTCCGCTTCGGCAACGGTCGGCCTCCGGCTGGACGATCTCAATCGCTCGATGGGCCAGCGACGCGGAGAACTCCGCTCCGCGGCTGCCGGACTGCGGAACGCGCTTGCCGAAGAAGCGTTCAAGATTCAGGCGGAAGCGGACCGCCTGCGACTTCTCAAGGAAGAGCTCGATCAGCGTCAAACGGAACTCGACGCAGAGGATGATCGGATTAGGAGAATGAGGGTCGACCTAGACGCGCTTGATCTGGACATCAACGAATTGGATGGTCAAATCGTAAGCCTGCAGGAGCGCAAGGCGCGCCTCGAGAGCGACATGTCATCGTGGAACGGCACAATCCGCGAACAGGAACGCGAGATCGCGAGGCTTTCAGCGGAGAAATGCCCTCTTGGTGCCACATATCGGACCTGCACCCAGCACCCCGGTTTTGTGAGCGATATCAGGAACAGAATCGGTGCGGCCACCGAGACCATAGGCAATCGGCAGCGCGCCATCGCGGATGCAGGGCGCGAGTTTTGGGGAATCCCGGATCGGCTCCGCGTGCTCCAAAGCCAGCTGGCGGCAAAAACCAACCAGCGCGATGAGTTGAGCGCGCTTGTCGACATGGACAGCGCGCGATTTGCGGCAGACCGCGACCAACTCAACCTCGAACTGCATGATTGGCTGAAGCAGTCATGGACTTCCCGCGCGCTGGTTCATGATCGGGCAAACAAGGACGACTCCAGCCGCATGGACGAGTTGATGCGGAGGGCCGGGGCATGAATAAGTTGCCCCTGTTTGTAGCCGTATTTTTCACCATAGCCGACGCAGCGACAAGCGCTCTGGCGATCGACGCAGTGCGCGACCGACCAGCCACGCTCCCGGAAGTTCGAGTTCAGGTTATCCAGCGAGCGGCGATGGACACTATTATCATGTCCCCTGCGGAAAGGGCGACACTCAGGTGTCTTGAGGCGACCAACAGGGTTCTGGCCTTCTCCAACGGCCGGGTCATACACATAACCATTGGCCTGCCTGACCCCGATCTCCTCGAGATGTTGAATACAGCGACGGCTTCGATCGGACGCGCGGTGCCTTCAGAAAGGGCGGAAGCGCCTCCAACTCCTCAGCATCCAAGCAGCGGCGACGATTACGAGGCTGTTCGCAGACTTTTGTCGCCCAGCGGGGATTGGAGTGCGAAGACCTTCAACCATTTGTCCACCTTAAAAGGGCAGGTCGCACGCCTTGTCACGGTCGAGGAGGCGATAGGAGAGCTGGGCGCAGCGGCTCACGCTCTCCTGCTGGCGTCGGAAGTCCAAGATGCTCGCCCATGGCCGGACGAGCGCTCGATCATCATCTATCTTGAACGCCCCGAAGCGTGCAAGGATGCGAGCCTCGGCAGCTTCCTCGAAAACACGGTGGCCAATGTCGGAGCGCAAGTCGAGAGCCTCGACATACTCGACTCGGTGGCGAAAATCCTCCTTTCGGTCGACACGACAGCGTCGCAAATCCTTCCGTTGTCCTCTCTTTCCTACCACGAGGTGTGCGGAAGCGAGGACGGCGTCGGAATGGGAGGCGTGGCTTGCGGCCGACGGTTCCATCGACTGTTGTTCCCGTTCTATGCAGACAGGGAAGACGAAGTGGTTCAGGGGCGGACAACCGGACAATCATTG
>NZ_JACCEY010000029.1:0-1035 GCF_013591995.1 Rhizobium sp. WYCCWR 11146 | reverse complement strand
TCGGCGTCGCCAGACGATCGAGGACCTTCTCACCCTCGAGGTGGAGAGGCCTTGGCAGGCCTCCAATACCTACGCTGACGCAGCAACAGCACTTTGAAAGCGGTCGCGATATGAACCACATGGAATTCCTCGCGCAGACCCCGTCCGTAGATGCGCCGACGCTTTGGTCATTCGTGAAGATGCACGGGTTGGAAAACTATTTCGTGATTGTCGATCGGCGTGAGGTCGCAAAGCCGTTTGACGTCGAGGACATCGTCAGGATTTGCAGTACAAACGTCGGAGCTGGCGGCGAACAACTGCTCACGATCGAACGACCCTCCGACGAGGGACGAAAGGCAGGCGCTTACGCGCAGATGAGAATCTTCAACATCGACGGCAAGGAAGTCGGTGCGTGTGGGAATGCTACGCGCTGCGTGGCTTACTTGTTGCTTGAAGAGACGGAGACTGAGGAAGTCCTGATCGAGACCAAGTCCGGGGTGCTGCAATGCTGCGGAGCAGGTCTTCGGCAGATCAGCGTTAAATTGGGGCCGATTAGCCTGGACTGGCAGCAAATCCCGTTGAGCCGCGAAATCGATACCCGTCATGTCCTTTTGACAAGCGGACCTCTTTCCAATGGGGTCGCGCTGAACATTGGCAATCCGCATGCTGTGTTCTTCGTCGATCAACTCGTCGTCGACGACATCCCGACCTATGCCCCGGTCGTGCAGAACGATCCGCTTTTCCCGGAAGGCGTCAACGTTGGCGTGGCCCAGATCGTCGACTCGCAAACCATACGCCTCGCCGTGTGGGAGCGTCCCGGCATTCTCACCAAAGCATGCGGGACCGGGGCTTGCGTTGCCGTCTATGCTGCGAAGATGCGAGGTCTCGTGAATTCTCCCAAGGTCACGGTACACCTTCCCGCGGGCGAACTTCAGATCGAGCTTGTCGAAAACAACATGGTGATCATGACCGGTCCTGTCGCTTTCTGCTGCCACGGTTTCATTGAAGGAGGAAATCCCAGCACTCCTGTGCTGGCATTGGCATGAGCTGATGGGC
>NZ_JACCEY010000028.1:0-570 GCF_013591995.1 Rhizobium sp. WYCCWR 11146 | reverse complement strand
CACTGTCGACCACATAGATGTCGTTGCCCGCACCGCCGTTCAGCGTGTCATTGCCGGCGCCGCCGTCCAGCAGATCGTTGCCAGCGCCGCCGATGATCGTGTTGGCGAGCGCATTGCCGGTGCCGATAAAATCGCCGGCGCCGATGAAAGCCAGGTTTTCGACATTGGCAATGTTGGTCAAGGCATAGGAAGAAAGCACCGTCCTGATCAGATCGGTTCCTTCATTCACCCCTTCGGTGACCACGTCGGCCAGATCATCGATGATATAGATGTCGCTGCCCGCTCCGCCGATCAAGCTATCGGCACCTGCCCCGCCATTCAGGGTGTCGTTGCCGACACCACCAGTGATCGTGTTGGCAAGGCTATTGCCTGTCCCGGCAAAGGCTGCCGTTCCGATATAGGTGAGGTTCTCGACATTGGCTCCCAGTGTGTAGGCGGCCAGTATCGTGCGAACCGTGTCGGTTCCCGCAGCGGCGTTCTCGGCAACGCTGTCGCCGGCATTGTCGACGATATAGGTGTCGTCGCCCGCACCGCCGATCAAGCTATCGGCACCTGCCCCGCCATTCAGCG
>NZ_JACCEY010000027.1:0-934 GCF_013591995.1 Rhizobium sp. WYCCWR 11146 | reverse complement strand
GACGAAATCCGCACGTCGCTTGCGACCTACTCGATCGCTGCACTGATCAATGTCGAGAACCTGAGCTACACGGGATCGGCCAGCTTCACTGGCACCGGCAATGCGCTCGCCAACACCATCACCGGCGGCGCCGGCAACGATGTGCTGAATGGCGGGGCAGGCGCCGATACGCTGATCGGCGGTGCGGGCGACGACACCTATATCGTCGACAATGTCGGTGACAGCGTTGCCGAGAACGCCGCCGCGGGAACCGACACGGTTCGCACGGCCCTGGCCGCCTACACACTGGGAGCCAATGTCGAGAACCTCACCTATATCGGAACGGCAGCCTTTGCCGGCACGGGCAATGCGCTGAGCAACGTCCTGACCGGTGGGGCAGCTGCGGACAATCTCAGCGGTGGCGTCGGCAACGACACATTGATTGGTGGTGCTGGTTCCGACACGATGTCAGGCGGGACGGGTGACGACCTTTATGTCGTCGATATTGCGACCGACCTTGTGATCGAGAATGCGAACGAGGGGACAGACACGGTCCAGACGGCGCTTGCCAGCTATACGATCGGCAACAATGTCGAGAACCTCACCTACACGGGATCGGCAAACTTCACCGGCACCGGCAATGCTCTCGCCAACACGATCACCGGCGGCGCCGGCAATGATGTGCTGGATGGTGGCGCCGGCGCCGATACCTTGATCGGCGGGGCAGGCAATGACACTTACATCGTCGACAATGCCGTCGATATCGTAGCCGAGAACGCTGACGCGGGGATCGACACGGTTCGCACGACACTGGCGAGTTACACGCTTGGCAGTGATGTCGAGAACCTCACCTATATCGGAACGACGGACTTTGTCGGAACAGGAAACTCGCTGGACAACCTAATCGTCGGCGGTAGCGGGACCGACACCATTGCCGGTGGCGCCGGCAACGACA
>NZ_JACCEY010000026.1:0-40763 GCF_013591995.1 Rhizobium sp. WYCCWR 11146 | reverse complement strand
CCCAGTTCAATTCATTCCGGGCCAGGAATTCTGCTGCCTGTATTGTATCCAGGGCACTCGCTGTCTCCCTGAAGTAAGGCAAAGTTTCCCAGAGGGTGTGATCGCCGACCATATAGAATCGGCGTTTTGCGCGCGTCAGGGCAACGTTTAACAGGTTCGGCTTCGATGCGGCCCAGGCTGCCGCTCCGCTGTGAGCGGCATCGGCGCCGAGCACCATGAAAACGAGGTCTTCTTCCTTGCCCTGAAACGTATGCACCGTGCCTATCCGTTCTTTCAGCCACTTCGACAGTCTTGGCGGAGCCGAGCGCATATTTCCGTTCGGATCGATCCATGCCGCGTGGGCCAGAGCTTGCCTCAGACTGTTCTTGATCTCCTTGAACGGCGAGATGATATAGAGATCCGGCAATGCGCCGTCCCGGCGATAGGTGGCGGTGAGGACGTCGACGATGAAACCCGTCTGTTCTGGAACGGCCTGTTTGCCTGACACCCTTCCCCTGACGTCGATCCAGGCGCTGTCGCCATAAAACGGCGACACGTCGCCGGCTGGTCGGCGTTCTTCCAGCCCGAAGACCATCTTGTTCTGATAGGCGATCTGGTTGGCAAGGCCGAACATTGGATCGATGCAGCGCCGATGTACTCTGAGGGGGCTGCCGATCCAGAGCCCGTCGGCTTCCTCGCCCGAGACCGTCGTCCCATAGCGGTTGGTGGCGTCGGCCAGCATCTGCACCGACGCCCTGTTCGGCGAATATTGTCCTGCCGCCGTGTGGGGCGAGAGAGCCGAGGTGGCGGTGATCAGCGCGCTTGGCAGCGTGAAGACCGGCTCGATCTGCTGGGGATCACCGATCACCATGACGCGCCGCGCCCGCAACAGGGCGCCGACGGCCGCTTGCGGCACCGCCTGACCAGCTTCATCGATGAAAACCCAGCCGATCGAGCCGGTGTCGAGACCGCGGAATTGCCGGGCAAAGGAGGCGAAGGTTGTCGAGACGATCGGAACGATCATGAAAAGGCTCTGCCAGATCAACGCAATGTGCTCGCCGTCGGCGGGGCCGTTGTTGGAAAGCAGTTTGTTGACGGCGACGATGTTTCCTCCAAAACCTCCGCCTTTCTTGCCCACATCGGCCAGCCATGCCTCATGTAGCGTCAACGCCGCTTCCAGCAATGCCGAACGCAGACTTGCCAGCTCGTCCTGATGCCAAAGACCGTCAATCTGGAACCGGTCCGTCTCCAGATCAGTGAGACGCCCGGGTACGGTGGGATGATCGAGAATTTCCCCCAGGCGGTCGAATTCCTCTCTTTGTCTGGACCAGATTTCCCGTTGCGATCGCAGTGCCTGTTCGGCCCGTTCATGCTCCCGCAAAGCCTGTTCCAACGCAGGTCTATGGGTTTTCGCAAGATGATGCTCGCAACGCGCCAGCGCCTTGCGCAGTTCCAGCTGCCTACGCGCATTGGCGACGACATTGTGCCGGTGCTGCCGGGCAGGGTCGGTCGACAGCGCTCTCTCCCACCACGCAGGAGCGCTGCGGTCGAGCAGCCGTTCCTCCTCCTTCAGAGGAGACAAGCCTTCCCTGATACGGAACATTTCGGCCGCGACCATCTCGCATCGGTCCTGTGCGTGTCGAAGTTCGGCCGCAACTGCTCTGACCTTTTCAAGCGCCTCGCGGCAGAAACCATCCTGCGAAACCAGGGCGATTTCGTCATGGAGATCGGCATAGCGTGCATATTCGCCGATCTTGTTGCGAACTACCTTGTCGGCGGCCTGAAATGCCGCCGATGCTTCGGCGAAGTTTGGCCCCTTATAGCCCTTTAGCCACTCCCAGATGGTCTGTGGTTTGTCGGCGCCGGACCAGACGGGCTTCGGCCTTTCGGCGATCTCCATGAAGGCAAAACGTTCCTTGAACGCTCGGCGATTCCGGGAATTGCCGAGCGCACAGGCGATCAACCCCCATGGGCGGTCGCCGTCCGAGAGCTTGACGACCACCCCATTGTCCTTCTGGCAAGCGATTTTGTGCGCGATGGTCTGCAGATATTGGAAGGAAGACGTTCTCGAGACCGAGCTTCGCTTTGGAAGGTCGCGCGAAATATTCTCCACGGCGGCGTTGTTGGAGGAGGCGACGACCATTTCGAATCCTGCCACGGCCGGGATCAGCGCCGATATCGAGGCGGTGCCCCGGTCCGAGAAAATGACGCGGCGCGGCGCGCCATCGAAGGCATCGCGCGCAGTTTTCAAGGAGGCCAAGATGCGGGCGCGCCGAACAATATTGTCCGCTAAGATGTCGCGAAGCAGCGTCGTCTTTCCCGTCCCTGGCGGGCCGTTGACCGAGAACAGTCCCGTTTCCGACAGATCGTCGATCGCCGAATTGATCGCGAACTGTTGCATGAGGCTCATGGCGTGGTGAGGTTCGCTGAGCCAGCGCCCGCGGTTGAGTTTTCCAGGATGCAAGGCCCGAACGATCGCCCGGCGCCCGTCCTCCGAGTAGAGGTCGATCCGTTTCTCACGCGCCAGCGGGGTGAGATATTGCCTGAGCGGCGCGGGGATATCGCCATGCGTGACGCGTATCATCGCCCGCTCGATGTCCTCGATGAAGAAGCTGTTCAGGATGCCGATGTCGTCTTCAGCGCTTGCACTCTCGTCCTCCTCGTGGTCGGCATCGAGCGCACTGCTTTCCGGCGGTGACGGCAAGGAGATGAGCTCGGGTTTTTCCACCCGGTCTCGATAGCGTATTTCAACGGCCGCGATGGGCTTTTCCTGCTTCGAGGCAAAGCCGGCCCAATCGCAGAGCAATTCATGCAGTGTCAGGATTTCGGCGGCATCGATCGGCTGATCCGCCGTGTCCTCGGAGGATGAAGATCTCAGGTGCCGCTGCGCCCGAAAGTTTTGAAGCAATTCCGAGAGCTGCCGCTTGCTGTCGGCAAATGCCTCGTGGCTGAGCGAGGAGAGGCCGGATTTCCGCACCCGCCCCAGAGCCCATGGAAGCGTGGAAACCGAAAATGTTTCGAACATCGGCTGCCCCAAAGGGGAGAGCTGCAGGCTGGAAAAGCAGGTATCGCCATCGAGGTCGCTGCGTTCGGCATCATCATATTCGGCGATATCGGGCGCAACGCTATCGAAATGCCTGCGGATATCGGCAATTTCGGATTTGCTGAAAACGCCGAGGAACAGGGTAAAGCCCGTGATCTGTTTCTCCTCGGGGATCGCTGGACGGCTGAGTGCGACACCGTCATCCTCGAGCGTCTTCGCATGCAGCCAGAAAACAGTTCGGCCTTCACCTGAGGCGATACGACTGGAGAGATCGTAAGGAATGAAGAACTCGATCTTGTGCCAGAAATCGAGAATGGCCAGAAGCCGTTCCCTTTCGGCGCCGTCTGCATTCGTCTGCATGACTTCTCACTGAGGAGTTGCAAAAATAGGCTCGCGCTTTCTTTTAGCAACGATTGCAGCTCAAAATCAAAGAGCATGGTGATTGCGCGTCCCTGAGCCGCCGGACCGCATTTCCGCACTATGGCAAAGCCACGTCAATGCAGACGTGGTCGGCGTCGCTCGCTGAGTTGCCGTCCCCGGTTCCAGCGGGCGATGGTCTCCGGTACGACGTCCGTCTTGCCAGCGGCGGGCTCGGCGATCGAGCGCAGGCGTTCGAGGGCAACACCCGCCTTGGCGGCATAATCGAGTGCAGTCGGATCGTCCGAATGCACGTCCTGGATCGCGGCGAAGACGGCCTCCGCCTCGGCCAGCCGTTTGCTGGCCGCAAGGGCGATGCCGCGCTTGTAATGTGCCTGGATAAGATGCGGCCCGATTTCGCCGACCCGCCGGAAAGTCTCAGCGGCCTGGTCATATTGATGTAGCGCAAGCTGCGTGTCGCCAAGCCGCATTTGAATCGGTGTCGGATCGGGCGCTTGCTCGACGAGAACCTTGTAGGCAGCCAGTGCCTCCGTCAGCTTGCCGCGGTCGAACAGCAGATTGGCGAGCCCGAATTCCGCGCCGGTATGACCTGGAGCCGATTGCAGGACCTGGTTGAAGGCGATCTCCGCCTTGCTGCGGGCTCCGTTGCGGTACATGTCGAGCGCCTGTTCATAGACGAAACGGATGCTGCGCGGGTTGAGCACGCCATGCAGATTCTGGCCGTTGCGGGTGCGGAACAGGGTGCAACTGATCCGCCTTTCCTCCGCCCCGAACATGTACTTGTAGGGTTCGTTTCCGCGCAGGAAGTCATAGGTCTTGAAGCCGTGCTCGATCGCCCGCCGGATGCAGTAGCCATGCAGGATGAGACCGGGAGACGGCGTCTTCCAGTTCTCGTCGCGGCCGGTGATATAAAAGAGGATCGCCTTCTTCTGCCGGTCGACGATATTCGCCAGCGCGCCGAGCGGCTGGTCGCCATGCCAAAAGACCGGCACCTCGAGATTGCCGCAGTTGAAGTTGTCCATCAGCATTTCGCGTGTGGTGATGATCAGCCGCTCGGTCCGCTCCGTGCCCTTGCGGGCACTCCACTTGATCCGCCAGAGATTGAAGAGGATGTCCAGGTCCCTATCGACGGTCTCGGCGGTTGCCATCGTGATCCGGTAAACATCGTCGCCTTCGACCTTGCGCAGGAACCGCCGGAGCTTCTGGCGCGTCTGGCTGCTCATGCGCTGTTCGAGATAGTCGTCGAAGCTTGCCGGCAGAGGGACGATCGGGCAAATCGTGTTGTCGATATTCTCACTGTTCTTGGGCGAGCTGTCGCGAAACATCACGTCCGGCCCCTGCAGCGCCTCGATCATCTTCTCGCGCCGGCCAGCAGGGCCGCTGAAATATTCGAGCTTCAGGTCGGTCCAGTTCTGATGTTTGAGAAACGAAGCAAAGCCGGCAATGGCGTGATGCTCGTAGTCCGGTCTGACGATGAAGCCGGTATAATCGGCCGCAAAATTCCCTGCCATGATGATCTCGTCGTAGAAGAGCCCGGTCTTCTCGTTCAGATGCGTGATGAGGCGCAGCGGAAAGAAGGCAACATAGGGTGCTTCGGGATCGCGTTCGCGAAGGGCGAGGATGAACCAGCGGCGTCGGCGGGAGAGATAGTTCTTCAGCCATATCCAGGAGAGAAAATGCTGCGCGTCGGGATCTTCCAGGAAGACCTGATCCCAGTTCTCGCGTACCGCCTCGAACCCCGCAATGGTGTCGATGATATCTATGCGCATGTCCGCCCCCCCAATACCCCATACGTCACTCGGGAGGTTTCATTCTAATGGGAAACAACGATCTTCAAATAAACCGTCCGGATGATTTAAGTGGCCTAAATGGGATTAGTCCTGAGCCGGCGCATAACCCGAAATCGCAATCGGTTTTGGTGATAATGATGCGCAGATTCAAAGCGATAGAGCACAACGGGTCCTGAAGGATGCTGCGCTTCAACGGACCTCGCCCGAAAGTGTGCGGCGGTTTTGAGAACATGAGTACATAAGGATTAGATCAGAGCTCGCCGGAGATCCGCGGGCTCGCATGGATGAAGGCCCAGAGCGTCCGGCTGATGGCGACGATCTCGGCGATCGACTTTTCCAGAAGGTCGAGCTCGCGCGCGTCCATCTGTTCGATCTTGCCGTAGCGGATTTGCTTGTCGTCCTCGACGAGCCGCATCAGCTGCGTACTCGAGATCTCTCCCTTTTCGTCGAAGGAATAGATGCAGTGATTGTACTTGTTGCGGATCTTGGATTCCTTCTTCAGCCGCGACATGGCTGAAAGGATCGCCTTGCGGTCGGAAGGGGAGGTCGAAGCGAGCTTGGACAGCCGTTCGATGAGATCGATCCGGGCGCGCGTGGTGTTGAGCGTCAGGAACACGACGATTGCTGCATCCTTTTCGACCCGGAGAAGATGGGCGATGATGTAGATCAGCAGGCTTTCGGTGTTCGTCCAGACATAGTTCAGGCGGCCGACCCGCAGCAGGACATCGGACATCGCCGCCATGCTTGACCCTTTCTCCCCGGAGGGGATCCATCCCTCGAGGGATGACATTTGGACATTACATCAGAACAACGGCAAGTCCGTCATATTTACCGGACCGCCCGTGCCGGATCGCGAGCGATCAGCGCTCCTTGAAAGCCCGGGACATGCTGTCGGTGATCGGTTTGCTCAGATATTCGAAGAAGGTGCGTTCCGACGTCTGAATCAGCACTTCGGCCGGCATTCCGGGAACGGGATGGAAATTGTGCACCCGCGCAATCTCGGAATCGGGTATTCCGACGCGGACGATATAGACGTCCTTGACCGAAGCACCCGCATTTTCCTCGATCGAATCGGCTGAGACGTAAAAGACCTTGCCCTGCAGAACAGGGGTCGTGCGCCGGTTGAGCGCCGTGAGGCGGATCGAGGCCGTTTCTCCCTCATGCAACTGGTCGATCGAAGTGCGCAGCACCTTCGCTTCCAGGATCAGCGGCACATGCGACGGCAGGATCTCCATGATCGGCTTTCCTGTCGTGATGACACCGCCGGCTGTGTGAAAATAGGAGCGCACCACCGTGCCCGACACCGGCGAACGGATAGTGGTGCGTTCGAGCACGCCGGCGGCCTCGCGCATCTGTTCGCGCACACTGTCCAGATCGGTTTCGGCGGTCTCGAGCGCATCGAGTGCCGCCTGCTTGTTGGAGTTGACGGCGATGACGGCTTCCTGGCGGAATTTGGCGATCTCCGCCTCGCTCTCGTTGAGCTCGCCGTTCAGTCGAGCAATGTCGCCCATCGCATCGGCGATCGCCCGCTCGATTGCCAGCAGATCCGTCTTGCGCATATAGCCGACCTTGACCAGCCGAGCCTTGGAGTCGCGTTCCTCGGTCAGCAGCGACAGCTGCCTTTCGAAGGATTCTCGCTGGCCCCTATAGCCGACGAACCGGAATTCGAGCGATGCGATGTTCTTCCCGATCAGATTGAGCTGCTCTTCAAGCTTGATCTGCTTGCTGTGGAAGACGACGTTCTGGCTCTGGATGATCGCGTTGATATCAGGATCTCCGGCCTCCTTCGTCACGATATCGGGAAGCTGGAATTCGCGCAGGCCCTGCGCTTCGGCACGGAGCCTGGCGACAACGGCTTCAAGGCGCAGGCGGCGAAGCTGCAGCATCCGCTCGTTTGAACGGGATGCTGTGGGATCGAGGGTCAGCAGGATGTCGCCTTCCTTGACAGTATCGCCTTCGCTGACGCGCATCTCCTTGATGATGCCGCCTTCCAGATGCTGGATGATCTTGTTGTTGCCGGTCGCGACGAAGCTTCCCTGCGCGATAACGGCGGAGGCGAGCGGCGCCGTCGCCGCCCAGAAGCCGAAGCCGCCGAACGAGGTGAAGAGAACCGTCAGGCCGACGATGCTGTGTACACGGATCGAGCGCGGCACATCGCTATACCACTCGAGCTGCACCGGACCGGTCGTCTCCCGATTTTTCCGTCCCATGTCGTTCATCCCTCAATGCGCGGTGCTTGTTGACCATTATTGCCGTTGTTCTTGGAAAGCGCCTGCAGCACCTCGATCCTTTCCCCGAACATGGCGACGGTACCCTCCTTGAGCACGAGGATCTTGTCGACGCATTGGAGAAGAGCCGGGCGCTGGGTAATGGTGACGGTGGTGATGCCCTGCTTCTTGGCGTGAATCAGCGCCTTGGCTAGTGCTGCCTCGCCCTGGGTATCGAGGTTCGAATTCGGCTCGTCGAGGACCACGAATTTGGGATTGCCGAAGAAGGCGCGGGCCAGCGCGATGCGCTGCTTCTGGCCGCCCGAAAGCGGAGCGCCATCGGCCGCCACGATGGTTTCGTAGCCCTGCGGGAAGCCTGCGATGAGTTCGTGCACGTCGGCCAGCACCGCGGCCTCGTAGATCTGGTGATCGTCGACGTCGTCGCGCATGCGGCAGATATTAGCCTTGATCGTGCCGGGAAAAAGCTGCACATCCTGCGGCAGATAGCCGATGCTTTCGCCGAACTGGCGCTGGTCCCAGTTGCGCAGATCCATCAGGTCGAGGCGCACATTTCCCGATGTCGGGACGATCGAGCCGACGAGCATCTTGCCGAGCGTCGTCTTGCCGGACCCGGAATTGCCGATGATCGCAAGCGATTCCCCCTTCTTGAGCGAGAAGGAGATGCCGTTGAGAATGACCTTCTTTTGCGGTGGCGGCACGAAGAGAATGCGTTCGACATCGAGTCGGCCTTCGGGATTGGGAAGACGCAGGCGCGGGAAGTTCAACGGGGAATTCAAGAGCAGTCCCTTGATCCTGCCATATGCGCCTGCCGACCGGTTGAACTGGTTCCAGCCTTCGATGGCGCCTTCGATTGGCGCCAGCGCGCGTCCCGAGATGATCGAGGCCGCAATCACCATGCCGCCCGTCAGCTCGCCGGAGAGCGACAGATGCGCGCCCCAGCCGAGCAGGGTGACCTGGGTGATCATCCGGCAGGCCTTCGATATGCCGGAGAAGATGATGTTGCGGTCCTGTGCCTCGACTTGCGATTTCAGCGAACCCGCCGTTTCCCGGCCCCACATCTTCACGGCCTCGGGGATCATCGCCATTGCGTTGATGATCTGCGAATTGCGAGACATGGAATCGAGATGGAAATTCGCCCGGCTGAGATAGCCGTTGGATTCGGCGAATTGCCGGGCGGTGAATTTCTGGTTCAGATAGGCGATGACGAAAAGCACCGCGCAGCAGACCATGATGATGATGCCGAGATGCGGATGCACGAAATAGACGACCACCACGAAGAACGGCATCAGCGGCGCATCGAGAAATGCGATCAGCGTGCCTGATGTCAGGAAGCCGCGCAGCAGCTGCAGATCCTGCAGCGTCTGATAGTCCTTGCCGCTGCCATGCAGCGATGCCCGCGCTGCAGCGCTGAGGATCGGCGCGCCCAGCTGCACTTCAAGCTCCACCGCGGTGCGCATCAGGATGAAGCGCCGCACCGAATCCATGAAGGCCTGCAGCAGCACGGCGCCAAGCACGGCGATCGAGAGCATGACGAGCGTGTCGATGGAGCGGCTTGTCAGCACCCGGTCGGATATCTGGAAGAGATAAAGCGGTATCGCCAGCAGAAGGACGTTGATGGCGATCGTGAACATCATGACGACCACCATATTGCGTCGTACCGCCGCCATGCCGCGCGAGAGGCTGGCGGCGAAATTCACAGGCTCGCTGCGCTTGTGAAAACCGCCGCCACTTCCTCCGCCCCCGCCCCCGCCCCCGGGATCGGAATCCTTGCCGTTTCCGCCGCCGCCGGTGCGCAGCCGCCTGTCGTTCTCGCTGATCGGACCGCTTTCTCCTTCGATGGTCTTGCCGAAGGGCATCGTCGGGCTCGATTTAAGCTCGGTCTTCTCTTTCGGCAGTTCGGGAGCCACTCGCGCTTCGATCCGCGGCTGGGCCGGCGCTTCCGCCGGTTTTGCTGTCGCCGGGCCCTGCACCACCGCGACAGGAGGTGCCGTTTCCACTTGAGCTTCCGGCACCGCCGTCTTTTCCGGGAGGGGCGCCTGCGTTGCGCTTGCGCGTCCGGTATCGGCAGCCTCGTTTGCCGCAGCTTCGGACGTCTCCTTGCGCTCATCGGGAGACGAAGCAGCCGCGCCGCTCAGCCTGCGAAGGTTCTCGACCGCCTCGTCGATCGCGGAGATGCACATCTCGGTCATCGCCGTTTCCGAGGGGGCCGCGGAGGGAATATTGCCCGACCTCAGATCGAGGGCGCTGCCTGCCGCAAAAACTTGTTTCGAAATCTGGTTCATCGTGGTTCCTTCGCAATACTTAAGGTCACGCGACCATGGCTTGCATTACGTCGGCGGGATGCGTCGACGACCATGAAAAATCCTGCCCGGCATTGATGACGCCGTCAGCACAATCGCCGCCTGCCGGATCGTCGTTGTCGAGAAAGGCGATGACCTCGTTGGCGAGCCTGTCGTCGGCCGGCTGCGGCTGTGTCGTGTCATGCTCCACCAGCCCGCCCTGAATGAGGATGGCGTCTGAATAGAGCTGGCCTGCCAGATAGGTCGTCTGGCCGAAACTGTCGTAGTCGACGATCTCGGCGATGTTGACGACCGCATTGCTGCCGGTGTCGATCGTAACCGTTGCTTCGGGATTATTGTCGAGGAGCGTCGATGCCGCCTGGGTGACATCGTCGGAATCGCCGAGGATGCTGACCTGCTTTATGATTGTCATGTCATAGAGATTGCCGGTGATGTAGAGCACGTTCAGCCCGGCATATCCTTGGAAATTCGCATCGAACGACAGCCCCTCCGGCATATTGGGATCGCGATCTTCGATCGCCTTCTGCGCGTCGACCATGTAGTCGGGCATGGCCTCGAACGGGCCGCCCGTCCCGACATTGTGGATCGAGGCGAAATTCCAGATCAGGTTGTTGCCCGTTTGTATGTCGGCGCCGGGATCGAGGCCGCCCTCTGCCCGCACCCAGTCATTGTCGTAGAGCAGCGAGACCTGGGTGATGCTGTTGATATCGAGCACATTGCCGCCGATGATCACCAGATCATATTGCAGGCCCATCTGGAAAAAGGAGGAGAAATTGATCGAAGTATTGCCGCCCGTCAGAACCGTGGCTTCGGACCCTGAGGTGGTGACCGTCAGCGTGTCGTTGTCGGTGACGAAGTGATACTGCTCGATCCACTGGACGAAGGAGACGTCGCCGTCGATGACGCTGACGCGCCAGCTGTTGGGGAACGTCGGATCGGCAGGATCGGGTTCGGCATAGCTCGATGCTTCGAAGGTGCTTTGTTCGAAGACGGCGATGTTCTTGGCGATCGTTCCGGCTTCCTCGGCCGAGTGACCGGATGAGCGCAGCGCCGAGGCGATCTCGTCATTGTCGCTGTAGACGAAGGCCTGGGAGACCGCGTCGATCTGATGATAATTGCCCATCACGGCGGTGACCGACGCAATGACGCCGGTATGGATCACGGAGGCGACGTTGACGACGACGTTCGCACCGGCGGTCACCTCAAGGCTGTCGCCGCTCGGGTAGGTCTGCTCGACGGATGTATTGCTGTCATCGGGTTCTTCCGGGAGCTTGGCGAGACCGCGATCAGGCAGGAAGTCGTCGAGGACCGGTATATCGGTCTCGGCCTTGCCGTTGATGTAGACGGTGTCGTTGACCTCGGGGTCGAGGCGGACAAAATCATGCGTCGCGTCGGTGCCGAGCGAGGTTGCGCCGCTATCCTCGGTATTCTGGGCATTCAGGATATAGCTCTTGAGATCCTCGGCGATCTTCAGGGCACCATCATAGGTATCGGTGCGGTGGAGGCTTGCAAAAGGCGTGAAGATCTCGGCCTTGGTGCTGAAATCCGCCAGCCGCTCGATGACGAAACTCGTGTCTCGAGGCGCATGGACGCCGTCCGTCATATCGAGATAGTCGTCGTCATAAAGGGCGTTGACCTGGAGGACATGACTGATCGCCGAACCAGGCCCGGCAAAGACTGTCAGTTCCGGCTCATCTGTGAGCACGATATCCGTAGGATCGCCGAAATGCGGTAACGGGATGTCCTTTCCGGCAATCGCCGCCAGCTTCTCGAGGCTCTCTTCGAAGACGCGGCCGAAATGGCGCGCCGGGCCAAATTCGATTTCGTAGCTGCCGCTTTTGTAATTGATGCCCGGATCGTAATCCTTGAGCTGGAGATCGGAAGAGAAGGCGGCGCTAAAGGCATCCTGATCCGGCAGAGCCGGTCCATCCGCGCCCGGTCCTGCGCCTTCGGCATAGTTGGTGCGCAACCTCATCTCGTCGGTCGTCATCTCGAAGAGACCGATGAAGTGCGCAATGATTTCCGAAATCTTCTCGATATGCATGGTTCGGCCCTCCCATTCGAGATGACGATCGGCCTTGGAGGCACCCGCCGGGAGCCGTGGTGTGGTCGTCAAATCGTTTTCAAGCAGTCAAACTGCACCGGCTTGAGCCGGTGCAGTTCGTCTTGGTCGCTGGAGGTCAGTGTCAGGTGCTGGTATCCTCGCCGACGTCGGAGACATGAGAATTGCCGCCGATGACGCTGGAGTCGACCGTATTGCTGAGCAGGTTCGCACCCTGAACGAGTTCGAGGTGGAAGCCGGAATTGGCAAGGATTGCCGAAGCATCGGCCGCGCTCGAGCCAGTGGCGTCGTCGCCAGCCTTGAGATCCCAGCCTTTGCCGTCCATGTCCAGGCCTTCTGCACTATCGGCGGTGCCGCCATTGGCATTCAGGTGGTTCTGGGCTCCTTCGTTGTCCATCTTGATGTTCCAGGCGCTATCCTGGTCGGCCAGATGGTTCGCCTGGACGGCGCTGAAGCCGCTGTCATTGCCTGCGCCGGTCAGCGAATTGTTCAGGATGCTGTCGACGTCGAGAGTGAAGGAGAAGTCGTCCCCGAGGTTGAAGGTGAGGTCGTGTCCGGCAACGCCGAGGTTGGAGTCCTTGACGTCCTCGATGACGGCGAAGTCTGTGTCCGTCTTGTTGAAGCTGTCGGAGGTGTTGTTGCTGTCGGAGACCGTCTTCGTATCCGTCTCCGTCTCCGTAACGGTCTTGATGTCGGTGTCGGTTACGGTCTTGGTATCGGTGTCCGTGATCGTCTTGGTGTCGGTATCGTTGTCGCTGTACGACTTACTGTCATAGCTCCAGTCGTAGTCGTTATTGGAGTCGGTAGTCGTCGTGGTCTTGGTGCTCGTATCGTCGTCGGACTTGTAGCTCCAGTCATATTCGTTGTCGCGGTTGTCGCCGTTGTTGGCGGCAACATCGATCTCAGCCTTGACGTCCACGTCGACGCTGTTGTCTTTATTGTCGCGATTGTCGCCATTGGCGACGCCGACATAACCGGTCGAGCCGTCGTCGACTTCAGTTGAATTGACAGCGCTGTTGGCAAAGCCGTCGGCAAGCGCCCCGACCTTCGTGATTTCGATATCGTCAGACATTCAAGTTTCTCCAGAAAAAAACCGGAGCAGCTTTTCGAAATCCCTCTCATCTCAAATGGGATTTTACTCGCGCTCGCTCCGATGCGGTTAACATCGGCAGATGTATTCGATACTGGTCATCTGCGGCTTCTTCGCGATTTGTTGATCAAACCGTTGGTATTGGGAACGTACGTACTCAGTACAAGGCCGCACATATCCGGCTCCGAATCCTGCAAAGGATAGGGAGTAGTCAGGTTTTCTTTTCGTTGAGTTGCCCTATAATGGAGGCCATGCATCAAAAACGCATAACGATACCTGGCTTTTCCATGTCGCCACTTGGACGACGATCACAGAATGCTGGAAAAAATGCGGATCCGATAGACACCAATTCGGGCTAAGGCCGATTTGCCCTGCCCGAATAGCCCTCGAACAGCTCCAGTCGTCGGAGCGCTAAGATCTGTTCGGCGTCGGCATCGGCGAGCAGCTATAGTCCAGGGCTCCCCGGCATTCGCTGCAGGGTTGAAAGGCACCTGTCGACGGTTTGCTGTCTCATATCCGGCCCGCCCTGCATAACTAAAATATGACAATTTGTACTGAAATATTACATTCAACTGATCATCTATAGTCGGAGCAAATATAGCCCTGAAGTATATATTGCAGCGAAAATACAACCAAAGCTTTGTATCGTATCGTTTTTTGTCCGTTAAAACTAATCACTTTGGGCCATTTCCTTCCTTCTCAATCCGTATTAACATAATTAAGAAATGTCTAAAAAATAAGGCGATGACATTCGGGGCCGGCATTTCTTACTATCTTATACCCGCCATCGCTCAACGTTTTAGTAAAGTGTAACGCTAGGGGAGGCGTAAATGTTCATGACAGGCTCAGGAATGGAGAATGCGGACCAGGGAAGGAAGTTGGGTCCGTCCGGAGATACTATACTAGTGGTAGCAAAGGCGGATCTATTTTCAGAATGCATGGTAGAAGCACTGGCAAAGAAATTTCCGAACTGTGAAGTGTCAAGCATAACGAGTACAAAGCCGATGCTGGAAAAAGATGCCAGCGATATGAAACTCGTTTTATTTTATCATATACCCGGCCCGGAGCTTCACGAAGCGCTGCAGGCTGCCCGCGAAAACCACCCTGAAACCTCGATCGGACTTGTCGTCGAAGCTATCGACATGCTCGAGCCCTATGTCAGCCGGCTGGTAGAAGCGCGGATCATCGATGGCGTCCTGCCACTCAACCTGCGGCTCGATGTCTTCATGGCTGCAGTGGATCTGCTGATGAAGGGCGGCGAACATTTTCCGTCAGCACTTCTCAATCGCCTCACCAACAAAAACGCCCAGCTGGAGCCTTCACTCTATCAGACAAAATCGGTCGATGCGGCCCGCAGCAATGCGCTCAAGCTGAGACGCGACAGCATCTCCGCTTTGACGACCCGGGAGGTTCAGATCCTGGATCTCATATGCAAGGGCACGCAGAACAAGATCATCGCCGACAAGCTGCATCTTTCCGAGAATACCGTGAAGGTTCACGTCCGCAACATCTACAAGAAGATGAACGTCCGAAACCGCACGGAAGCTGCATCCCGTTTCTTCAACGAGCATCCCGCCGGTGAAGACGACATGTCCGGCCGGTGGCGCAATTGATCTGACGCTTTTGCTTCAGATCGGGGGGCGTGCAAAGCAGCGTGACTTCTGTCCGAAGCCGCTTGGAGAGCAGATATAGGGCGCCGAGCCATGGTAGGCTACGGCGCGGACCATTGCCCCCGCCGGGCGCTCGGCCCGATTTGCCGGATAGGCATACGCCTTGGAAACGCGCGGCGCCCCGACCACGGCGATATTCTTCTTCGCGACGACCGCGATATCGTTGTCGACGACCGTGCAGGCCGTCAGTCCGATCGCAAGAAGCGCCGTTCCCCAGACGAACATCGCCGAGCGGATACGCCGGCCTTTCAGCTGCGCTGCATCTTGTTTTTTCAACATGCCAAAACCCCTCGCATATGGCGCTTCCGGATGCAAGACCGGCGGTGCAGTTGAGCTCGGCCAATCTCCCGCCTTCCCCTTTATATTAGCTGCATTGAGTGGAGCTTGAGCGACGGGTGAAAGCATTGTGGCGGAGAAGTGTTAAGTGTGATTAATCATCTGTTACCTTGAAGAATACTTGTGTAATTATTTTGGATACTTGAACTTTTTAAAGTTGACCTTCACGCTAATCGTCTTATCATTTGAGTAGTAAATCAGTTATCCTAAGAATAACTACAAAGTTATTCATGCCTTGATGGGGAGTTCACGAACATCCAGACGGATAGGAAGACTTGAAGAGCATAAATAAATCAAAAGACTAAATACATGGGAAGGAGTTTGTAATGCGTAGTTTCGTTCCCAGCGAAAGCCATTCTGAAGTGTCAGGCATCCCGGTAGCGCAAGCGTTGCGCACCGTTCTTGTGAATGGCGGGGGAGGTTTCCTCGGTTCACATCTCTGCGAAAGGCTTCTGCAGCACGGCCACCGTGTCATATGCCTCGATAATTTTTCCACCGGCCGCCGTGCGAATGTCGATCACATTGCGTCGAACACTCGCTTCCACATCGTCGAGCATGATGTTCGCCAGCCCTTCGACATCGAAGCGTCGCTCATCTTCAATTTCGCCTCCCCGGCCTCTCCGCCCGACTATCAGCGGGATCCTGTGGGAACGCTGCTCACCAACGTGCTCGGCGCCGTCAACACCCTGGATTGCGCGCGAAAGACGGGTGCGATCGTCGTCCAGTCGTCGACGTCGGAGGTTTATGGCGACCCGATCCACAGCCCGCAGCACGAATCCTATTGCGGCAATGTCAACCAGATCGGACCGCGCGGCTGTTATGACGAGGGCAAGCGCAGCGCCGAAACCCTGTTTTTCGACTATCACAGGACTTATGGCGTCGACATCAAGGTCGGCCGCATCTTCAACACCTACGGACCGCGCATGCGCCTGGACGACGGGCGGGTGGTTTCCAATTTCATCGTGCAGGCCCTGCGCAACGCGGATCTGACGATTTATGGCGATGGCCAGCAGACCCGTTCTTTCTGCTATGTCGACGATCTCATCGAGGGTTTCCTGCGTTTTTCGGCCGCCGGCAGCGCCTGCAACGGCCCGATCAACCTCGGCAATCCAACCGAAATGACCGTTCGACGCCTGGCGGAAATCATCCGGGACCTGACGAACTCGCGTTCCCGGATCGTCCACCTGCCGGCGGTCACCGACGACCCCCGTCAGCGGCGGCCGGATATTTCCCGGGCCATGGCCGAGCTGGGCTGGCAGCCCCGCATCGGGCTCGAAACCGGCTTGGCTCGCACCGTCGATTATTTCGACGGACTGCTCGCCGGCACAGAGAAGGCGGAGGTCGTATGAGATGCCCCGCTACATTCTCGTCACCGGCGGCGCCGGTTTCATAGGCAGTCATATCTGCAAAGCGCTGTCGCGCGGCGGCATGATCCCGGTTACCTACGATAATCTCTCGACCGGACATGCCGACAGTGTCCGCTGGGGGCCGCTCATCCGGGCGGAACTTGCCGACGCAGCCGCGCTGCGCCGGACCCTTGCCGAGTTTTCGCCCGATTGCGTCATCCATTGTGGTGCCAATGCCTATGTTGGCGAATCCGTCGACATGCCGAGGAAATATTACCGGAACAACGTCGTCGGCAGTCTGACATTGCTGGAGGCCTGCCTCGACCAGGATATCGACCGGATCATCTTTTCGAGCAGTTGCGCCACCTATGGCGTCCCCGCCTCGCTGCCGATACGGGAGGAAAGCCCGCAGCACCCGGTAAATCCCTATGGACGCACCAAGCTGATTTTCGAAATGGCGCTCGAGGATTTTGCCGCTGCCTACGGCATCCGCTTTGCCGCACTGCGTTATTTCAATGCGGCCGGAGCCGATCCAGATGGCGAGCTCGCCGAGCGTCATCAACCCGAGACCCATCTCATCCCGCGCGCCCTTCTCGCCGCCGCCGGCAGGCTGGAGCGGCTCGATATCTTCGGCACCGATTATGCGACCGAGGACGGAACCTGTGTTCGCGACTATATTCATGTCAGCGATCTCGCGCAGGCGCATCTCGCAGCCGTCAATCATCTGTTGGCGGACGGCGGCTCGCTCAGCGTCAATCTCGGCTCCGGCCGGGGCACCTCGGTGCGCGAGATTCTCGAGGCGATCCATCGCGCCAGCGGCCGCGAAGTCCCTGTGCGTTATCGCTCCCGCCGCGTCGGCGATCCGCCGATCCTCTTTGCCAATACTGCAAGGGCGAAAGCGGAACTCGGCTTCTCGCCGGCTTTCTCGGATATCGATACGATCATCCGCACCGCCGGTCCCACCTTCGGGCTGGAGATGAGGGCATGAGCAATGTCTCGCAAATCGGCCATGGCGTCAGGGCGGCCAAAGCCGTCACTGCTGATGCATTCGATCCTGTTTTCACCGGCTGGAACCGTGTCGCCTATGGCTTCGGCATTCTCTGCTGGCTGACGGCACTCGGCTATTTCTGGATCTGGTGGTGCCAGACCGCCCATATCATTTCCTGGGCCACCTTCGTGCTCGTCACCCTCGTGCTTGCCTGGATCACGCTTGTGCCGGCCTATTTCATCCTGATCTTCCTCGATGCGAGGACGGTCAGCCCTCGCGCAGGGCTGCCGGAAGGGCGGGTGGCTATGGTCGTCACCAAGGCGCCGTCCGAGCCCTTTGCCGTCGTCCGCACTACGCTGCAGGCGATGCTCGACCAGATCGGCGTCGATTTCGATGTCTGGCTCGCCGACGAGGACCCTTCGGAGGAAACCAGGCGCTGGTGTGCGGCGCACGGCGTGCTGATCTCCACCCGAAAAGGTGTGGCGGAGTATCATCGCACCACCTGGCCGCGCCGGACGCGTTGCAAGGAAGGCAACCTCGCCTATTTCTACGACCATTTCGGCTATGCGCGCTACGATTTCGTCGCCCAGTTCGATGCCGACCATGTGCCGACGCCGACCTACCTCCGTGAAATCCTGCGCCCCTTCGCCGATCCTGAGATCGGTTATGTCTCCGCTCCGAGCATTTGTGATGCCAATGCCGGGACAAGCTGGGCGGCGCGCGGCAGGCTCTATGCGGAGGCAAGCCTGCACGGTTCGCTGCAGACGGGTTACAACAATGGCTGGGCACCTCTTTGTATCGGCTCCCATTATGCGGTTCGCACCGCCGCCCTTCGTCAGGTCGGCGGCCTCGGCCCGGAACTTGCGGAAGACCATTCGACGACGCTGATGATGAATGCCGGCGGCTGGCGTGGCGTGCATGCCGTCGATGCGATCGCGCATGGCGACGGACCGGCGAATTTCACCGACCTCGTCGTCCAGGAATTTCAGTGGTCGCGCAGCCTGGTCACCATTCTGTTGCAGCATTCGCGCCGCCACATCATGCACCTGCCCTGGCGGCTGAGGTTCCAGTTCGTGTTCTCGCAGCTCTGGTACCCGCTCTTTTCCGTCTTCATGGCCATGATGTTCCTGCTGCCGGTTGCTGCGCTGCTGACGGGCCGTGTCTTCGTCAATGTCACCTATCCGGATTTCCTGCTGCATTTCGCGCCGATGTCGATTGTCTTGACGCTGTTTGCCTTCTTCTGGCGGACAACGGCAACCTTCAGGCCGCACGATGCGAAACTGCTCGGCTGGGAAGGGCTTGCCTTCATCTTTCTGCGCTGGCCATGGTCGCTTGCCGGCAGCCTTGCCGCTGTTCGCGACTATATCTGCGGCTCCTTCGTCGATTTCCGCATCACGCCGAAGGGAAGGCAGCAGCAGCGGTCTTTGCCGCTGCGCGTCATCGCGCCCTATATCGGGCTCGCCGGCCTTTCCGCCGCCGCAATGATGTTTGCGACCGATGCCGCGGCCGCCCAGGGTTTTTATGTTTTCGCCATGATCAACCTCACGGTCTACCTGTCGCTGACGGTACTGATCGTTATTCGCCACGCGGTCGAAAACGATCTGCCGCGGCTGCCGCAATCGCGCGGGCTGTGGCTTGCGACAGCCACCGGGCTTGCGATTTTTGTCGCCGGCGGCACGCAGGCGGGGAGCCACGGCCTGCGCGGCCTCGAAGCTCTTTCGCACGGCCAGACGTTCGTCAGTTTCACCGAAACGCAATTTGCCGTGGCCGGCGCCGGCCTCGGTGGCGGCAAGACCAGGATCGTGAAATTCCACCTGAGATGGAATGGTTTCGGCAGAACCGGCCGAGACGAACAGGGTGCGTGAGCCGGCGGAACCGGCAAGTGTCGAGTATGGAGGATGTAATGAGTATCGGATCGAGACTATGGGGAGCAGCGCTTGCTCTCAGCCTGTGCCTGCCGGTGGCAGCGCACGGCGCCGAGGTCGCCAAAAAGCAGGCGCCGACGCCGCTCAGCGCCTATGAGCTCTATCGGATCTACGGCGACAAGACCTGGACCTGGAACACCGGCGGCGGCCGTTTCTTCGACGACGGCCGGCGGTTCGTCGCCTGGAGCAACGACAAGGGGAAGCCGTCCTTTGCTGAAGGCAGATGGGTGGTCGACGATCTCGGCCAGCTCTGCATGCGCGCCACCTGGACGAATGCCGAGGGCGCGGCCCGCGCCAGCACCTGTTTCGGACATCGCAAGATCGGCAACACGATCTACCAGCGGCGCCAGCCGAACGGCGACTGGTATGTCTTCCGCCACGCATCGGTTCGTCAGGATGATGAATTCCAGAAGCTTGTTCCCGCCGATACCGTGAGCGCGAAGGCAAGCGAAGTGAAGCAGATCCTGCTGAGCCAGGAAATAGCCCGAAAAGGAGGGTGAGCCGTGAAGAAGCTGATGAAAAACCACCTCTCGACCGCCGCGATAGCGCTGCTGCTACTGTGTGTCGCGGATCTGCCGGGCCGAAGCGAAGTGCAATATGCCGCCTTTGCCCCGAACCCGGCCGCGGCCGTGCGGACGATCATCGACAAGCGCCCCGTGCTTCACGCCGACGGCATCAAGTTCGGTGCCTACGATCCCCACGGCGATTTCGGCGCCCAGGCGAATGTCGCGACCGAAGCCCTGTTCTTACCATGGGAGGACGTCGACCTCGAGACGTTGCGCGTCGCCGATGCCTATGCGCAGGCCAGAGGCCGCAACTTGCTGATCACCGTGGAGCCATGGTCCTGGGACGTCGATTGGCGGCTGACCTCCACGGAGCTTCGCGCAAAGGTTCTGCGCGGTGATTATGATGTCAACATGCGTGCGATCGCACAGATGATATCCCAGCTGAAAAGCCCGGTGATCGTTCGCTGGGGACAGGAGATGGAAGACAAGTCGGGTCGGTTTTCATGGTCCGGCTGGAGCCCGCAGGACTATATCGCGGCCTACAAGCGGATGATGAACATTGTCCGCCAGGAGGCGCCCGGCACCGAGCTCATGTGGTCGCCGAAGGGAGAGCCTGGCCTCGAGGCCTACTATCCCGGCGACGATTATGTCGACCTCGTCGGGCTCTCGGTCTTCGGCCTGCAGCTCTACGATGAGCTTGCCTACAATGAGCACCGGACCTTCTCGGAAGCGCTGAAGCAGGGATATGATCTCGTCGCCGGCTACGGAAAGCCCGTCTGGGTGGCGGAGCTCGGCTATGAAGGCGGCGACGCTTATATGAAGCCGTGGATCGAAACTGTCACGTTGAAGCAGAGCGCCTTCCCCAATCTGCAGGAAGTGGTCTATTTCAACGATCGGGATGTGCACGCTTGGCCCTTCAATCTCGGCCGGCCGGACTGGCGCGTGGTCGAAAGCCTGGGCAACTGACATTCCAAAAAAAGAGAGGTCCGCCGGGGTGTTGCGGGCCTCTCCTCTCATGTCCGGCGACCGATCATCCCTTGATCGTTGCCTTACCCTCTTCGATCAGCCGGGTTGCCGCATCGGCGGGCGAGACCCGTTCGAAGGCGAGTTCGTCACAAATCGGGCGCAGCACGCGCTGATCGAACTGCGTCGATCCCATCGGCGCCGGCGCCGGATATTCGCCGACCTGATCCTTGAGGAGATTGACGTATTTGACCGTTTCCTGCTCCGTCGGGTTGAGCTGGGGCAGGATGGCTTCGCGCACCGTCGGCGACATCGGCACGCCGCGCTCGACGCCGAGGATCTTGCCGGCCTCGACATCGTTGACGAAGAAATTGATGAACTTCGCTGCCTCTTCGGCGTGTTTGGTCGTGGCCCCGATGCTCCAGATCAGCGCCGGACGGTAATAGTGGCCAGACGGCCCGCCCTTCTTCTCGCGTGGCAGCGTGGTGATACCGATCTTGTTCTTGATGATCAGCTGATAGCCGACCATCTGGTTGGAATAGGCCATGCCGATCGCCGACTTGCCGAGCCCCAGGCAATTTGTGTCGATCGTGTTCTGGTCGAGCGTCTGCACGTCTGCGGCGACCGTGCCGCCCTTCTTGCGCAGGTCTTCCCAGTAGGTGAACCATTCCTTGGCGTCATCGGCGTTGAAGCCGAGGGCAGCGCTTTCCTTGGCATAGAGGCTCTTGCCGCGCTGGCGTAGCCAGGCGTCGAAGACGTAGGCGTAGCGGGCGGCATAAGGTCCGCCTGCAAAGCCCTGCTTGCCGACTGCCTTCGTTAGTTCGACGGCGAGCTTGGCGTATTCTTCCCAGGTGAGATCGGGCGTCGGCAACGGCAGGCCGGCCTTTTCGAAGACAGGAATGTCGAAGAACATCGAGAAGGAGTTGAGGCCGAGACCGATGCCATAAAGCTTGCCGTCGACGGTGGTGAGCTTCAGCATATCAGCCCCGAAGCTATCGACCTTCAGCGTCGTGGGCACGAATTCGTCGAGCGCCAGGCTGGCGCCGCGCCTCGAATAGTCCGAAATCGTACTGGGCTCCAGCTGGAAGACGTCGGCGACGGCGCGGCCGGCCATCTGGGTGGCAAGCTTCGTCCAGTAGCCGTCGCCGGAGAGCGATTCGCCCACCACGGTCACCCCGGGCGATTTCGACTGATAGAGCTTGGCAACCTCGAGCGTACGCTTGGCGCGGTCGTTGGATCCCCACCACATGGCGCGCAACTGTGCGTCTTCGGCAAAGGCCGGAATGGCGCTTCCGGCGCCGAAGGCGAGGCCGGCGGCCGCGCCGGCTGAACCCATCAGGAATGAACGGCGATTGACCTGCATGATATCCTCCTTGTTCCAATATGCCCGCTGCCATCCTCCAATGGCGTTGTCAGAGCATTTCAGCAAGTAGACTACGCAAAAAAATTTTTATTGCAAGAACCAATCATTTTCTTGCAAATTTGCATTATTTGCATAATGTTTGCCCCATGAACGACCAAAAAATCAGACGGCCGCGTCAGGCCGATATAGCCACATTGGCCGGCGTCTCGGTCTCCACGGTGTCACGCGTGCTCGCCAACGAACCTGGTATCAGCGAAAGCGTGCGCCGGCAGATATTGAAGGTGGCAGCCGAGAACGGCTATCCCGTCGAGCCTGCTTCCGAAGCGGTTGCGGGGGGACTGGCGCTGATTGCCAGCGACGGCGTCACCGGCACCCTCAGCGTCTTTTATGAAGCGATCGTTGACGGCCTGCGCGCCGGCGCTGCCGAAGCGGGCATGCCCTTCGAAGTCCGGCTGGTCCGCGAAGATCGAACCACGCCGGATGCCGTGCGCGACTATATGCAGACCGCAGGCGCTGAAGGTCTCTTTCTCGTTGGTATCGATCCGAACGAGATGTTGCGCGACTGGCTGCAAGCCAGCATGACCCCCACCGTTCTTGTCAACGGCACCGATCCCAGGATGCAGTTCGATGGCGTTTCGCCGGCTAATTTCTTTGGCGCCTATGAGGCGACCAGCCGGCTGATAAAGGCCGGCCATCGCCGCATCCTGCATCTGAGCGGCTCTCACCGCCATACGATCCGGGAGCGCGTGCGCGGTTTCGAGGCGGCGATCGCCGCCGTCCCCGGCGCCGAGGGCCGTCTCTTGTCCCTGGCCCTTCAAGGCAGCGCCAGCCGAGAGGCGCATGAACGCACGGCAGAAGCACTTGCCGAGAATGCTGGTTTTACCGCCGCCTTCTGCATGAATGATTTTATCGCCGTCGGCGTGCTCGAGGCCGTTACCGAGGCCGGGCTGCGTGTGCCGGAGGATTTCGCGATTGTCGGCTTCGACGATCTGCCCTGCGCGCTCATGACCAATCCGGCGCTTTCCACCATGCGTGTCGACCGCGCAGCCCTCGGGCGCGAAGCCGTTTCGCTGATGCTGTCCCGTTTCCGCAACAGGACGGCCTCTGCGCGCCACATCTGCCAGGCGGTCGTTCCCATTCCGGGAGGGACTGTTCCGAACGCCTAGAACAGGATGATTTAGGCCAAGGCCTAAAATCTGAATCCTGTGCTAAATTAAATAGTTAGAGCATGATGTCGTCCGAAAACCGCTCACACTTTTCGGCATCATGCTCTAGAACCCGTGAGTGATACCGATGACCTATGATCCCGCCAGCGCCAACCCGCTCGCCGGCAATCCGCTGGAAACCCGCGCCGATATGAGCCGCGCCCTGCTTGCGCTCTTCGATCCGCTGCTTGCCTGTTTCTCGAAGGGTAATGCCCGCGTCACCCTCAATGGCGGCGCCGCCCATTTCGACCGGGCGGCGGCCGATCTCGAAGGGTTCGCCCGCCCGCTCTGGGGATTGGCGCCGTTTGGCGCCGGCAACGGCGACTTCGCCCACTGGCATCGTTTCGCCGAAGGTCTCGCAAACGGCACTGATCCCACCCATCCGGAATATTGGGGAAAGGTCAATGGCCGCGATCAGCGGATGGTCGAGCTTGCCGCTCTCGGTTTTGCCCTGGCGCTGGTGCCGGAAAAGATCTGGGAGCCGCTCGATGCGCGCGCCCGCGGCAATGTCGTCGCCTATCTCAAGCATGTCAGGCAGTTCGATTATGCCGACAACAATTGGAAATTCTTCCGGATCTTCGTCGATATTGCGCTCGATCGTCTCGGCGCCGATTTCGACCGCAGCCTGACGCGGCAATATCTTGAGGAGCTCGAAGGCTTTTATATCGGCGACGGCTGGTATCGTGATGGAAACGTGCGTCGTATCGACCACTACATTCCCTTCGCCATGCATTTCTATGGCCTGATCTATTCGAAGCTCGTCGACGACGACTATGCAAAGCGCTACCGCGAGCGCGCGGTCCTCTTCGCCCGGGATTTCCGGCACTGGTTTGCCGCCGACGGGGCGACGATCCCCTTCGGCCGCAGCCTGACCTATCGCTTTGCCTGTGCCGGCTTCTGGTCGGCGCTCGCCTTTGCCGATGTCGAGGCTCTGCCCTGGGGCGAAGTCAAGCATCTCTGCCTGCAGCATCTGCGCTGGTGGAAGGATAAGCCGATTGCCGATCGCGACGGCGTGCTGTCGATCGGTTTCGGCTATCCGAACCTGCTGATGTCGGAGAGCTACAATTCCGCCGGCTCGCCCTACTGGGCCTTCAAGGCCTTCCTGCCGCTGGCGATCGCTGAGGATCACCCATTCTGGACGGCGAAGGAAAAAGTGCCGGAACAAGCACCTGACATCGTCTCCCAGCGTCATCCCGGCATGGTGATCATGCGGGCGGGCGGCGATGTCGTTGCGCTGTCTTCCGGCCAGGAAAACCTGCAGATGCGGTGCGGCACGGAAAAATATGCGAAGTTCGCCTATTCGGCCCGCTACGGCTTCAGCGTCGAGGCCGATGAGCGTGCCTTTGCGCTTGCTGCCTTCGATTCAGCGCTTGCCTTCAGCGATGACGGCCTGCACTACCGCGTGCGCGAAACGAACGAGGAAGCCAAGATCGCAGGCGAGGTGCTGTTTGCGAAATGGTCGCCTTTTGCCGATGTCGATGTCGAAACCTGGCTCGTGCCCGCCGCACCCTGGCATATCCGCCTCCATAGGATCAGGACAAGCCGGCCGTTGCGGATTGCCGAAGGCGGATTTGCTATCGGCCGCCGGGACTTCGAGCTGGATACGCTGTCCGCTTCGGGTGGGATTGCCTATGCGGTCGGCGAAGCCGATTTCACCGGCATTCTCGATCTCGGCTCTTCGGTCAAACGTTCGGGTATTGTCCAGAAGGCAATGCCCAACACCAATGTGATCGTCGCGAAAACCCTGGTGCCGCAGCTGCGTGGGCAGATTCCGGCCGGTGAAACCATCCTGGTGACGGCGGTGCTGGCGCTTGACGATCCCGCCGCCCTCTCGTCCGCCTGGACAAGACCGCCGAAAGCACTTGAGATTGCAGTGCTGGAGGCCCTGGTGAGGGAAAAGGGCGTCACAGTCAGCGCCATCGAAGCGCCTGGACAAATGCCATGAGCCAGCCGGCCATTATCCTTGCCATGCAACCGTCGCGCACGCAGCACGTCCTGCCGGATGAGGTCCTGCGCCGGTTGAGTAGTATTGGTCGCCTGCTGGATTCCAAGCCGCTGCAGCACTTCGACGACGAGCGTGCGAAACGTCTGCTGACCGAGGCGGAAATCCTGATCACCGGCTGGGGCGGGCCCTATGTCGGGCCCGAAATTCCCACTGCGGCGCCGCATCTCAAGTTCATCGTCCATGCGGCGGGCACGGTGAAAGGCGTCATCGACGACGCCATCTTCGAAGCCGGTATCCCGGTCAGCCATTCGGCCGAAGCCAACGCCGTGCCGGTGGCCGAATTCACGTTGGCGGCAATCATCTTCGCCGGCAAGCGCGTCTTCCGTTTCCGCGATCTCTACGTTGCCGACCGAAACCGCGACCGGACACATTTGATGCAGCGCGAAGCGATCGGAAACTATCGCCGCACCGTTGGCATCGTCGGCGCTTCGCGCATCGGCCGGCGCGTGATCGAGCTCTTGAAACCCTTCGACTATAGACTGCTGCTCTCCGATCCGACGCTTGATGCCGCCGAGGCCGCCGGCCTGGGAGCAGAAAAGGTCGATCTCGACGAATTGATGCGGCAAGCGGATATCGTTTCCCTGCATGCGCCGTCGCTGCCGTCGACGCAGCATATGATCGATGCGCGAAGGCTGTCGCTGATGAAGGACGGCGCGACGCTCATCAACACGGCGCGCGGCATTCTCATCGATGAGGCCGCCCTGCTTTCAGCGCTCAAGACCGGTCGCATCGACGCGGTCCTCGATGTCACCGATCCGGAAATCCCGGAGGCAGGTTCTACTTTCTACGATCTACCGAACGTCTTTCTGACACCGCATATTGCCGGCGCCATCGGGCTGGAACGGGCGCGCCTCGGCGAGATGGCGGTGGATGAGATAGAGCGCTTCGTGACCGGCAAGCCGCTGCTCTACCAGATCCATCAGGCAAATCTCGAAAACATCGCCTGAGGCGCGTCGAGGGCTTAGGCGAAGGGCTTCAGCGCGACGTCCTCAGCGAATTTGGCGAACCGTCATTGGCAAGTTCAGGCATGAGATCGGCAATCTCGACCACCTTGCCGGTGCGCGAACTCGTCAGCGCCGCAATGCCGCAGAGCACCGACATGGCACCCGCCCGCGTGCCGGCGCGTTGCGCAAGCTTGTCTTCCATGTCGGGCTTGAAGATCATGTTGCGCATCCGGTCGTCGCCGCCGTAATGGCCGCCGGTGAAATGCGGAACGACGATGCGCTCCACCGCCTCCTTACCATCAGGGAAATTGCGGATGAGGAGGATCGTGTCCTCCTTCGGCTCTTCCCAGGGCTGGGCCTCATATTGACGAAGCTCGATCCGGCCTTTGGTGCCGTTGAAGGCAAGGTGATGGCCTTCGATCGGCTGGAAGGTGTTCAGCGAATAGGAGACATGGACATTGTTACGATAACGGAGCGACACCACCATCGTATCGGGAATGTCGATGTCCTCGCGGAAGACGCAGCCATCTCGGAAGTAGCCGTCGATCTTCGAGGGATCCTCGTAGAGTGAATCGAGGAAGGGATCGACCTCTAGATCGAGATAGTAGTCACATTCATGCGCGTGCGGACAGAGCTTGCAGCGCGGGCCGCGGAACGGGCCTTTGCGGCCGTAATTCTGCAGGTCGGCGAAAGAGGTGACGGCTTCGGGATCGCTGTCGAGATACCAGTTCAGCAGATCGAAATGATGCGTGGCCTTGTGGACGAACAGGCTGCCGGAATTTTCCGTATAGGCATGCCAGCGGCGGAAGTAGTCGGCGCCGTGCTTGGTGTTCAGATACCAATGAAAATCGACTGAGGTGACCCGGCCGATCTCGCCGGCATTCAGCAATTCCTTGATCTTCGCAGCCGTCGGCGCATAGCGATAGTTGAAGGACACGTCGACCCGGCGACCAGTGCGCTTTTCGGCATCCAGAATCCGGCGAATCTTTTCGACCGAGGTCGTCATTGGCTTTTCGGTAATGACGTCGATGCCGGACTCCAGCGCCCGCACGACAATATCGTCATGCGTATGGTCGGGCGTACAGACGATGACCAGATCCGGCTTCTGCTCGGCAAGCATCGAATCGATGTTTTCGTAGAGCGGCGCATTGCTGCCGATCATGTTGCGGGCGCGCTCGCCGCGCAGCGAATTCCTCTCGACGATGGCGGTCAGGTCGACATGTTCGCGCCAGCCGGCAAGCAGATCCTTGCCCCACATGGTGGTGCCGCGGTTTCCCGTACCGATCAGGGCAAAACGGCGTTTCTCCATCGAATGATCCTCCTGCATGCGTGATGAAACAAATACTGAAATCAGGCCTGGCAGCAGCTCCTGAAGCGCTCGACGCAGGTGGCGATCACTTCGTCGGCCGGGCGTTTCCACCAGTTTTCGGCCGAAAAGATCTCCACCTCCTGCGCGCCGAAGAAACCGGCGGCCTCCACCATCCGTCTTATGCCTTTGAGGTCGATCACACCATCGCCCATCATGCCGCGGTCGAGCAGCATGTCCTTTGTCGGCGCCAGCCAGTCGCAGATGTGATGGGCAAAGATGCGTTTCATGCGGCCGGCGCGGGCGATCTGGTTGGCAAGATCGGGATCCCACCAGACATGGTAGACATCGACTGCAACGCCGACATCCTCGCCGAGCTGCTCGCACATATCGAGCGCCTGACTGAGCGTGTTCACGCAGGCACGGTCGGCGGCATACATCGGATGCAGCGGTTCGATGGCGAGTTTCACGCCGGCAGCCTGCGCATGCGGCAAAACGGCGGCAATGCCGTCGAACACCATTCGGCGCGCGGCGACGATATCCTTCGAACTATCAGGCAGGCCGCCGACGACGAGCACGAGGCAATCGGCGGAAAATGCTGCCGCCTCGTCGATGGCCCGCCTGTTGTCGTCGAGGTTTTTCTGCCAGTCGGCATCGTTCGCCGCCGGGAAGAAGCCGCCGCGGCAAAGGCCGGTCAGCTTGATGCCGTTCGATTTGACGATACGCACCGCCTCGTCGAGACCGACCTTGGCGACTTGGTCGCGCCAGGGGGCGATCGCAGTGATGCCGTGTTTCAGGCAGATATCGACGGCCTGCGCAAAACCGCATTGCTCGCGGATCGTCGCCAGGTTGATCGAAAGTCCTTCGACCTGCATGTTATTCTCCTCCCATCACTACAGCGCCGCGCGTCTCTTCAGACGCGCAAAGGACGCTGTAGCACTTTGAATTGCTGCATAATTTTGTCCTCAAACCGGTTCCGACTTAAGGACAAAATTATGCAGCAGCCCGTGCTTCAGTTGACGCCGTGGACGGCAAGCACCTGTTTCATGCGCGCCGTTGCGAGTTCCGGATCGGCGAGAACCCGGGCCTTGTCGGCCAAGCGGAAGAGTTCGGCAAGATGCGTCAGCGAGCGCGTGCTCTGCTGGCCGCCCACCATGACGAAATGGTCCTGCAGGCCGTTGAGATAGGCGAGGAAGACGACGCCGGTCTTGTAGAAGCGCGTCGGCACCTTGAAGATGTGGCGCGACAGCGGCACGGTCGGCTCCAGCAGATCGAAGAATTCATGGTTGCTCTTGCGGCCGAGCGCTTCGAGGGCTGCCGAGGCAGCCGGAGCGATCGCATCGAAAATGCCGAGCAGTGCGTCGGAATGGCCCTCTTCGTCGCCGGCGATCAGTTCGGCATAGTTGAAATCATCGCCGGTATACATGCGCACGCCTTTCGGCAGCCGGCGGCGCATCGCCACTTCCTTCTCCTTGGAGAGCAGCGAGATCTTGATGCCGTCGACTTTGTCGGCATGGGCCTCGATCACCTCGAGGCAGGTGGACATGGCTTGGATATGATCACCATTGCCCCAGTAACCTTCGAGCGCCGGATCGAACATTTCGCCGAGCCAATGGATGATGACGGGTTCCTTGACCTGGCGAAGGATCCGGTCATAGACGCGGATATAGTCGTCCGGCCCTTTGGCGGCGGCGGCAAGCGCCCGGCTCGCCATCAGGATGATGCGGCCGCCGGCTGCCTCCACGGTTTCGATCTGCTCCTCATAGGCCCTGAGGATCGTGTCGACGGTGACGTCGGGTCCCGGCGTCAGATGGTCGGTGCCGGCGCCGCAGGCGATCAGCGCATCCTTGCGGCCGGCCGCCTCACTGAGCGCCCGGCGGATGAGGTCGCGCGCTTCCGGCCAGCCGAGGCCCATGCCGCGCTGCGCCGTATCCATCGCCTCGGCAACGCCGAGGCCGAGATCCCAGAGCCGGTGGCGGAAGGCCAGCGTCCGCTCCCAGTCGATCGCCGGCGTCAGCCACGGATCGTTGTCGGCGAGCGGATCGGCTACGACATGGGTGGCGGCATAGGCGATGCGCGGAAAGGCCTTGGCGTCGCGCTTGGCGAGCGCGATCGGCGTGCCGGTCAGCGTGTAGGGAACGATCTTGCCGTCGAGAGGGAGATTGATCGTCGTCACGGCTCAGAACTCCAGTGCGGGAACGTCGAGCCAGCGGCGCTCGGCCCAGGATTTCAGGCCGAGTTCGGCAAGCTGCACACCCTTGGCGCCGGCTTCCAGGCCATAGGGCCACGGTGCGTCTTCGACGACATGGCGGATGAACATTTCCCACTGCGCCTTGAAACCGTTGTCGAAGGCCTGGGTATCCGGAACCTCGTCCCAGGTCTTGTAGAAGTCGATCGTCTGCGGCTGGTCCGGGTTCCAGACCGGCTTCGGCGTATTGACGCGGTGCTGGCTCCAGCATTTCGTCAGACCGGCGACGGCCGAACCATGCGTGCCGTCGACCTGGAAGGTGACGAGGTCGTCGCGGCGGACGCGGACGGCCCAGGAGGAATTGACCTGCGCGATCGCGCCGCCTTCGAGCTCGAAGGTCGCATAGGCTGCATCGTCGGTGTCGCAATCATAGGGCTTGCCCTGCTCGTCGATGCGGCGCGGAATATGCGTAGCACCGAGGCAGGAGACGGCTTTGACTTCGCCGAACAGATTATCGAGCACATAGCGCCAGTGGCAAAGCATGTCGAGGATGATGCCGCCGCCGTCGCCCTTGCGGTAGTTCCAGGAGGGGCGCTGGGCCGGCACGCCCCAATCGCCTTCGAAAACCCAGTAGCCGAATTCGCCGCGCACTGAGAGGATCTTGCCGAAGAAGCCGGAATCCCTGAGCAGCGCTAGCTTGCGCAGGCCGGGCAGGAAGAGTTTGTCCTGCACGACGCCATGCTTGAGGCCGGAGCCGCGCGCCTTGCGGGCAAGGTCGAGTGCCACCTGCAGATCGTCGGAGATCGGCTTTTCACAATAGACATGCTTGCCGGCATCGAGCGCCTTGGACAGAAGTTCGGCGCGCATCAGCGTCGTGCCGGCGTCGAAGAAGATCGTGTCGTCGGGATTGGCGAGCGCGGCATCGAGATCGGTCGACCAGCGCTTGATGTTATGCTTCTTCGCCAGCTCTTCCATCTTGGCGCCGTTGCGGCCGACGATGATCGGGTCGATCTCGAGTTTCTCACCCGATTTCAGCGTGATGCCGCCCTGGTCGCGGAAGGCGAGAATCGAGCGCACCAGGTGCTGATTGTAACCCATGCGGCCGGTGACGCCGTGCAAGATGATCCCCAAGCGTGCCATTTTTTCCTCCCAGCAGATTTTTGCGGCGGGAGCGGGCATCCTCGTCCGGTCCTCCCGAGCCGGTAACTAAACAGTTACTTGATGGCAGAAGATCAACGCGGCTGTCAATAGTCAAATCCGAATTTAGAGATTCAGCGCTTGATCGAGGTCAGTGTGACGTGGACGATATGCCTTTCCCAGGCATTGAGATGGGTCGGCTCGATCAGGTCGCGGCCGAAGATCGTCGAAAGCGTGTACTGGTTGGACAGGTAGAAATAACCGAGCGAGGCGATCGTCAGGTAGACATGCAGGGGATCGGCGGACTCGATGAAGACCCCCTGCTTTTTTCCCTGCTCGAGCACGTCCGAAAGCTCGCCGATCAGATGCGAATGCAGTTCCTTGAGCCGGACGGACTGGCGCAGCCAGCGGGCCCGATGCAGATTTTCCGTGCCGAGCAGGCTGAGGAATTCCGGATGCTGGAGGAAATAACGCCAGGTGAAGAGCGCTAGTTCGCTGATGCCTTCCTCGGGGCTGCGGTCGCCGATATGCAGCGCGCGCTCGGCGGTGCGGATGCCGACATAGGCCTCTTCGAGCACTCTGAGGTAGAGCTGCTCCTTGTCGCCGAAATAGTGATAGAGCATGCGCTTGTTGGTGCCGGCGCGCTCGGCGATGGCGTCGACACGAGCTCCGCCCATGCCGTTTTCGGCAAATTCCCGGGTTGCCGCGTCAAGGATAGCAGCGCGTGTCCGCTCCGGATCGCGTTGGGCCGTCCGTTCGGTAGATGGGCGCCGAGACCTTTTCTTTTCCCCATTCCCCCCGCTGTCGTTCATCTCTCCACCTCCGTCTCACATGTTGCGCTCATAAGCCTTCGGTGCGAAATTGTAAAAACCGAATTTGAAAGCCCCGCGAGCGACACCGCTTGACACGCTCGCCGCTTTGCCCGTAGCTTGTAACCAATTAGTTATTTATGCAAGGGTAACTAGGTTCGGAAGCGTGTGGAGGCGCTTCCCTTTGGAGGAGGAAAAGAAATGACATTCCGTGTAAACAGACGTAATTTCGTCGCGGGAGGCGCCACGCTTCTCTCGCTCTCGGCGCTGGGCACCAGCGCTTTGGCACAGGAAAAGCGCTTGCGTCTCCTGTGGTGGGGCTCGCAGCCGCGCGCTGACCGCACCAACAAGGTATCGCAGCTCTATCAGTCGAAGAATTCGGGCACCTCGATCACCGGCGAATTCCTCGGCTGGGGCGATTACTGGCCGCGCCTTGCGACCCAGGTCGCCGGTCGCAACGCGCCCGATGTCATCCAGATGGACTATCGCTATATCGTCCAATATGCACGGCGCGGCGCGCTCGCCCCGCTCGAATCCTATATGCCGGCCAAGCTCAACCTCGACGATTTCGACAAGGCGCAGATCGAAGGCGGCAGCGTCGACGGGCATCTCTATGGCGTCAGCCTGGGCGCGAATTCGGCGGCCACGGTCCTGAACACCACGGCCTTCAAGGAGGCCGGCGTCGATCTGCCGACTCAGGCGACGACCTGGGAAGAGTTCGCCCGTATGGGTGCGGAGATCACCAAGGCAGGAAAACGCAAGGGCATGTTCGGTTTGGCCGACGGCAGCGGCGGCGAACCGTTGTTCGAAAACTGGCTGCGTCAGCGTGGCAAGGCGCTTTATACCGCCGACGGCAAGATCGCCTTCGACGTGGACGATGCCTCCGAATGGTACGACATGTGGGCCAAGTTCCGTGAGGCCGGGGCCTGTGTTCCTGCCGATATCCAGGCTCTCGACAAGAACGATATCGAAACCAACACGGTCTCGCTCGGCAAGTCGGCCGCCGGTTTTGCCCATTCCAACCAGTTCGTCGCCTATCAGGCAATGAACAAGGACAAGCTGGCTCTGACCAACTACATGCGCATCAAGCCGGAATCGAAGGGCGGCCACTATCGCAAGCCTTCGATGTTCTTCTCGGTCTCCGCCCAGTCGAAAGCCGTGGATATGGCCGTGGACTACGTCAATTTCTTCGTCAAGAACCCCGAGGCAGCGCTGCTTCTGGATGTCGAACGCGGCATTCCGGAATCGAGCGCCATGCGCGAGGTCGTCGCGGCAAAGCTTGATGAGAACGGCAAGGTGGCATTGGCCTATGTCAGCGGCCTTGGCGAACTCGCCGGCAAATTGCCGCCGCCGCCGCCGGCCGGCGCCGGTGAAGGTGAGCTGATGTTACGCAACATCGCCGAACAGGTCGGCTTCGGACAGCTGTCCCCCTCCGACGGCGGCAAACAGCTTGTCGCTGAAATCACGCAGATTCTCGCACGAGGCTGATCCCGTATGAGCAATGCGATGCGCACGCCCGCAGGGGCCATCAATGTGGAAAGATATCAGGGGGCCGTGGCCGAAGGACGCTTCAAGCGTCTCTGGAATGCCAATGCTCCCGGCTATCTCTTCCTTCTTCCATGGCTCATCGGCTTTTTCGGGCTGACGCTCGGGCCGGCCCTGATTTCGCTCTACCTTTCCTTCACCGACTTCGACATGCTTCAGTCGCCGCGGTGGGTGGGAATGGCGAATTACGTGCGCATCGCCACGGCGGATCCGAAATTCTCGGCCGCCATGTATGTCACCCTGACCTATGTCGTCTTCTCGGTGCCGTTCAAGCTGACCTTCGCATTGCTGGTCGCCATGGCGCTGAACCGCGGCCTGCGCGGGCTGTCGGTCTATCGTGCCATCTTCTATCTGCCGTCACTGCTGGGCGGCAGCGTGGCGATCGCCGTGCTCTGGCGCCAGCTTTTCGCCAGCGATGGCCTCGTCAATGCCGCGCTTTCGTATTTCGGTATCGAAGGTCCGAGCTGGATCTCGCATCCGAACTATTCGATCTATACGCTGGTGGCGCTGTCGGTCTGGCAGTTCGGCTCGCCGATGATTATTTTCCTGGCCGGCCTGCGCCAGATCCCGCAGGATATGTATGAGGCCGCGAGCCTCGACGGCGCCTCCAAGTTCCGGCAATTCTACAAGATCACGCTGCCGCTTCTGACGCCGGTGATCTTTTTCAATGCCGTCGTCCAGACGATTGATGCCTTCAAGGCCTTCACGCCGGCCTTCATCATATCAGGCGGCACCGGCGGTCCGATCAACTCGACGCTGTTCTACACGCTCTACCTCTATCAGGAAGCCTTCGGCAATTTCCGCATGGGCTATGCCTCGGCGCTCGCCTGGATCCTGGTGGTGATCATCGCGATCTTCACCGCCTTCTCCTTCCTGACCTCGCGTTATTGGGTGCACTACGATGACTGAGATGACCGCTTCCGTCACTGCGGCCAGGCCGCCATCCGACATCACCAAACGCAGCCTGCCGGCGTCGCTCATCATCCACGCCCTGCTGATCGCCGCTTCGCTCCTCATGCTCTATCCGCTGTTATGGATGGTTTCGGCATCGGTCAGGCCGGAAACGGAGATCTTCTCGTCGACCTCGCTCATCCCGTCGTCGATCGATTTCTCCTCCTATGCGCGCGGTTGGGTCGGCCTCGATGTCAGCTTCGGCCGGTTCTTCTGGAATTCGCTGGTCATCTCGGTGCTCGTGGTGACGGGCAATGTCATCGCCTGTTCGCTGACGGCTTTCGCCTTTGCGCGGCTGCGTTTTGCCGGCCGGAATTTCTGGTTTGCGATCATGCTCGGCACGTTGATGATCCCCTATCACGTGACGCTGATCCCGCAATATGTGCTCTTTCTCGATCTCGGCTGGGTCAACACCATCCTGCCGCTTGTCGTACCGAAGTTCCTGGCAAGCGATGCCTTCTTCATCTTCCTGATGGTGCAGTTCTTCCGCGGTATTCCGCGTGAATTGGACGAGGCGGCGATGATGGACGGCTGCAGCGCTTGGCGCATCTATTGGAAGATCATGCTGCCGCTGTCGCTGCCGGTGCTGGCAACGGCCGCCATCTTCTCCTTCATCTGGACCTGGGACGATTTCTTCGGTCCGCTGATCTACCTGAACGACATGAACACCTATACGATCCAGCTCGGCCTGCGCACCTTCGTGGATTCCACCAGCGCATCGGATTGGGGCGGTTTGTTCGCCATGTCGACCCTGACGCTCGTGCCGGTGTTCTTCTTCTTCCTGTTCTTCCAGCGCCTGCTGATCGAGGGCATCGCCACGACGGGCATGAAGCGTTGATAGCGATGACGGGAAAGAGCGACATGAGCATCAGAACGGTCGCGATCGTCGGCTGCGGTATCGGCCGCTCCCATATCGTCGAGGGTTACCTGCCGCATTCCGACAAGTTCAAGGTCGTGGCGATCTGCGACCTGAACGAGCAGCGCATGGCAACGGTCGGCGATGAGTTCGGCATCGAACGGCGCACCACCTCTTTTGCGGAACTGCTGGCCGACGACACGATCGACATCATCGATATCTGCACCCCTCCCGGCATTCATCTGGAACAGGTGGTCGCAGCGCTTGCCGCCGGTAAACATGTCGTCTGCGAAAAGCCGCTGACGGGCTCGCTTGCCGCCGTCGATACCATCATGGCAGCGGAAAAGACCGCCAAAGGCGTGCTGATGCCGATCTTCCAGTACCGTTACGGCGACGGCATTCAGAAGGCCAAGCGGATCATCGACGCCGGTATTGCCGGCAAGCCCTATACCGCTTCGGTCGAAACATTCTGGCTGCGCAAGCCGGAATATTACGCCGTGCCTTGGCGCGGCAAATGGGCGACGGAACTCGGCGGCGTGCTCGTCACCCACGCCCTGCATCTGCACGACATGCTGATGCATCTGATGGGTCCGGCGGCAAGGGTCTTCGGCCGCGTCGCCACCCGCGTCAACGATATCGAGGTCGAGGATTGTGCCTCCGCCAGCCTGCTGATGGAAAACGGCGCCTTTGTCTCGCTTTCCTGCACGCTTGGTTCGCAGGAACAGATTAGCCGGCTCAGGTTGCACTTCGAGAATGTCACTTTCGAGAGCAGTCACGAGCCCTATACCCCCGGCAAGGACCCCTGGAAGATCATCGCCGCGAATGACGACGTGCGCGAGCAGATCGACAGGGTGGTTGGCGATTGGCAGCCGGTCGCGCCGCGTTTCACCACGCAGATGGGCCAGTTCCACGCTTTCCTCAGCGGCCATGCGCCGCTGCCGGTGACGACAAAGGACGCCCGCCGCGCGCTGGAACTCGTCACCGCCATCTACCAGTCTTCCGACAGCGGCGCTGACGTGTCGCTGCCGGTCGGTCCCGATAGTCCGAAATACGCCGATTGGCGCGCAAGAACGAAGTAACCGACAAAATAAAAAGAGAGGGTTTTGAGAAGATGGCAACCAGTGTCGTTCTTCAGAAGGTCGAGAAGCGCTACGGCGCGATGGATGTGATCCATGGCATCGACCTGACGATCGATCCCGGCGAATTCGTCGTTTTTGTCGGCCCCTCCGGCTGCGGAAAATCGACCCTTCTGCGCATGATTGCCGGCCTTGAGGAGATTTCGGGCGGCGCGCTGCTGCTCGACAGCGAGCGCATGAACGAGGTTGCGCCGGCCAAGCGCGGTATCGCCATGGTTTTCCAGTCCTACGCGCTCTATCCGCATATGTCGGTCTACAAGAACCTCGCCTTCGGCCTGGAGACGGCGGGTTACAAGAAGGCCGAGATCCAGCCGAAGGTGAAGCGCGCCGCCGAAATCCTGCAGATCGAGAAGCTGTTGGAGCGCAAGCCGAAGGCGCTCTCCGGCGGCCAGCGCCAGCGTGTCGCCATCGGCCGCGCCATCGTGCGTGAGCCGCGCATCTTCCTGTTCGACGAGCCGTTGTCGAACCTTGACGCCGAACTGCGCGTGCAGATGCGCGTCGAGATCTCCCGCCTGCACCGCAGCCTCGGCAATACGATGATCTATGTCACCCATGACCAGGTCGAAGCCATGACGATGGCGGACAAGATCGTGGTGCTGAATTCCGGCCGCATCGAGCAGGTCGGCGCGCCGCTCGATCTTTACAACAACCCGGCCAACCGCTTCGTCGCCGGTTTCATCGGCAGTCCGAAGATGAATTTTCTGAAGGCGCGCATCGAGCAGGTCGGCGAGACCGAAACCAGCATCCATGTCTGCGGCAATTCCGTCCGCCTGCCACGCCGGCTGAAAGGCGGGGCGGGAGAGGAGGTCACCTTTGGCATCCGTCCCGAGCATCTTTCGCTGGCCGATGGCGCAATCACGCTCTCGACCGTCAACGTCGATCTCGTCGAAAATCTCGGCGGCGCCACCATGCTCTACACCACCACGCCGGATAACCAGCTCCTGACCGTCGCGCTTGACGGCCAGCAGAAGGTGGAGCGCGGCGCCAATGTGAAGGCCTCCTTCGATCCGGCCCGCTGCCACGTCTTCGATGCTGCCGGCAAGACGATCTAAGCGCGCCGCTGCTTGACATCAGATCCTCCTCTGGCCCATCATTTCGGGAGGGGCCGCAGGGGGATCAAGCATGACGCCTGAAGATAGGATTCATGCGCTTGGCATCTGGCAGGGCCCGATCGAAATCTCGCCGATAGCAGGCGGCATCACCAACAGGAATTATCTGGTCAGCGATGCCGTCGCGCGCTGCGTGGTCAGGCTCGGCAGCGATATTCCGATCCATCATATCAACAGGCAGAACGAGCTTGCCGCAAGCCGTGCCGCCCATGCAGCCGGCATTTCGCCGGCGGTCATCCACCATTCGCCGGGCGTCCTGGTGCTCGAATATATCGAGGCGAGAGCGCTTTCGCCGGAAGATATCAGGACACCGCAAATGCTGGCCCAGGTCGTGCCGCTGGTCCGCGCCTGCCATCGCGACATTGCCCGGCATTTCCGCGGCCAGGCTATGATCTTCTGGGTCTTCCACGTCATCCGCGACTACGCCGCCAATCTGAAGGTGTCGAAGAGCGCCTATCTTCCGCTGCTGGCGGGGCTCGTCGGCAAGGCTGATATGTTGGAAGAAGCGGCAGGACCTTTCGAGATCGCCTTCGGCCATAACGACCTGCTGGCCGCCAACTTTCTCGATGACGGCAAACGGCTCTGGCTGATCGACTGGGACTATGCCGGATTCAACACGCCGCTTTTCGATCTTGGCGGATTGGCCTCCAACAACGAACTCTCGGAAGCGGCCGAGCGCGCGATGCTGGAGACCTATTTCGACCGGCCGCTGACCGATAATCTCAGCCGGCGCTATACCGCGATGAAATGTGCCTCGCTGCTACGCGAGACGCTCTGGAGCATGATTTCGGAAATCCATTCCACCATCGTTTTCAATTACGCCGGCTACACGGCCGAAAATCTCGCGCGCTTCGAGCGCGCCTATCAAGCCTTTGAACAGGACCAATAAATGACGAAGGAATTACCGAAGACGGCGAAAGCCGTGGTCATCGGCGGCGGCATCATAGGCTGCTCGACGGCCTATCATCTTGGCAAACTTGGCTGGACCGATACCGTCCTGCTGGAGCGCAAGAAGCTTACCTCGGGGACCACCTTCCACGCCGCCGGCCTCGTCGGCCAGCTGCGCACCAGCGCCAACATCACCCAGCTTCTCGGTTATTCCGTCGATCTCTACAAGCGGCTGGAGGCGGAAACGGGCCTCGGCACCGGCTGGAAGATGAATGGCGGCCTGCGCCTTGCCTGCAATGAGGAACGTTGGACCGAGGTCAGGCGCCAGGCGACCACCGCCCAGTCCTTCGGCCTCGAAATGCAATTGCTGACCCCGCAGGAAGCCTTCGATCTCTGGCCGCTGATGACGGTCGACGATCTCGTTGGCGCTGCCTTCCTCCCGACCGACGGCCAGGCCAATCCCTCCGACATCACCCAGGCGCTGGCAAAGGGCGCCCGCATGTCCGGCGTTTCGATCTTCGAGGATATGGAAGTCCTCGACCTCGAAATCGACAAGGGAAAGATCCGCGCCGTCGTTACGGCGCAAGGGCGCATCGAATGCGAGCGCGTCGTCGTCTGCGCCGGCCAATGGACGCGCGCCTTCGCCGCCCGCTTCGGCGTCAACGTGCCGCTCGTCTCCGTCGAGCATCAATACATCATCACCGAATCCTTCGGCGTGCCCTCCAACCTGCCGACGCTGCGCGATCCCGATCGCCTGACCTACTATAAGGAGGAGGTCGGTGGCATCGTCATGGGCGGCTACGAGTCGAACCCCATTCCCTGGGCGAAAAGCGGCATCCCCGAAGGTTTCCACTACACGCTGCTGGACAGCAATTTCGACCATTTCGAACAGATCATGGAACAGGCGCTCGGCCGCGTTCCGGCGCTGGAAAACGTCGGCGTCAAGCAGCTGCTGAACGGCCCGGAAAGCTTTACGCCTGATGGCAACTTCATTCTCGGCGAGGCACCGGAGCTGAAGAATTTCTTCGTCGGCGCCGGTTTCAACGCCTTCGGCATCGCCTCGGCCGGTGGTGCCGGCATGGCGCTTGCCGAATGGGTGACGAAGGGCGAACCGCCCTATGATCTCTGGCCGGTCGATATCCGCCGTTTCGGCCGGCCGCATTTCGATACCGACTGGGTGCGGACACGCACGCTCGAAGCCTATGGCAAGCATTACACCATGGCCTGGCCGTTCGAGGAACATTCGAGCGGCCGCCCTTGCCGCAAATCGCCGCTCTATGACCGGCTGAAGGCGCAGGGCGCCTGTTTCGGCGAAAAGCTTGGCTGGGAGCGGCCGAACTGGTTTGCCGATCTCTTCGCCAACGAGGAGCCGAAGGATGTCTACAGCTACACCAGGCAGAACTGGTTCGACGCGGTCGGCCGCGAGCATAAGGCCGTGCGCGAAGCGGCCGTCATCTTCGACCAGACCTCCTTTGCCAAATTCGTGCTGAAGGGCAGGGATGCCGAGGCAGCGCTATCCTGGATCGCCGCCAACGATGTCGCAAGGCCTGTGGGATCGCTTGTCTACACGCAGATGCTGAACGACAAGGGCGGCATCGAATGCGACGTGACGGTCGCCCGCATCGCCGAGAACGAATATTACATCGTCACCGGTACCGGCTTCGCCACCCATGACTTCGACTGGATCGCACGCAATATCCCGGCGGCGATGCATGCCGAGCTGGTCGACGTCACATCCGCCTATTCCGTGTTGTCGCTGATGGGACCGAATTCCCGCGCCGTGCTGGAAAAGGTAACGGGCAGCGACGTCTCGAATGCAGCCTTCCCCTTCGGCAAGGTCAGGACCGTCGGCATTGCAGGCTGCCCCGTGCGGGCCCTGCGCATCACCTATGTCGGCGAGCTCGGCTACGAACTGCATATTCCCGTTGAATATGCGACCACGGTCTATGACGTGCTGATGGCATCCGGCGGCGAGCTCGGCCTCGTCAATGCCGGCTACCGCGCCATTGAGAGCTGCCGCCTGGAAAAGGGTTATCGCGCCTGGGGGTCGGATATCGGTCCCGACCATACGCCTGTTGAGGCCGGTCTCGGCTGGGCGGTGAAGATGCGGAAGAATATTCCCTTCCGCGGCCGTGAGGCGATCGGGCAGCAGCTTGCGGGTGGGGTGAAGAAGCGCCTCGCCTGCTTCATTCCCGAGGATGCCGATGCGGTGCTGCTCGGCCGCGAAACGATCTATCGCGACGGCAAGCGCGTCGGCTGGCTGTCGAGCGGCGGCTTCGGTTATACGCTGGGCAAGCCGATCGGCTACGGCTACGTCCGCAATCCCGACGGCGTGACGGAAGATTTCGTCCTCTCCGGCACCTATGAGCTTGATGTCGCGCGGAAGCGCATCCCCTGCAAGGTATCGCTGTCGCCGCTCTACGATCCCGATATGGCGCGGGTGAAGGCCTGACCACGCGGTTTGGGTTTGCCGTGCCTCCACGTCAAAGCGGGGTGATCGCGTCTTGCACCCTCTTCTCCCCAGCGGGGAGAAGGTGGCCCGAAGGATCGGATGAGGGGGCCACACGGCACACCGTTCATTGTTGCTCTTCGCTTGCGCTCAGCGCATTCGCGGCACTGCCGCTCACCCCCTCAACCGCCTGCCGGCACCTTTGTAACTTCCCTTTACCCGCTGTTGGCGCTGTAATGCCTATTGCGGTGGTGGATGGAAGACCGAT
>NZ_JACCEY010000025.1:69444-73596 GCF_013591995.1 Rhizobium sp. WYCCWR 11146 | reverse complement strand
GGCCATATCGGCATCGATATCCGAACCCGGATCATCGATCGCCTCGCGGATTTTTCGACGCATGATTTCGTCGGTCGCACCTTCTTTCCGGGCGAACTGCGCGCGGATCGCCTGGCGACGTTCTTCGGCCGGCTGATCCGTGGTCTCGGCGAGGAGCTTGCGCATGCGCGGGCTAAGGACCAGGCCGTCAACCGCACTGATCTTTTCGGCGCTGGCTTGAGTCAGGCCGCCGGCCTTGGTGTTGCCGGTCAAGTTGGGCGTTTTGCTCATCAGCGTTGATTTCCCCGCTTCCCCATCACCGCGGTCCCCAATCGCTGGATCGCCTGCCGCAGCTTGTCGTTCTCGATCCCCTCCATCATGCCTTCGAGCTTGCGGGCGGCTTCGCCCTTCAGCGGTGGTGGGGTGCGGGAGCGGCGGATGGCTTGGGAGACCGGCTTCTGAACGATGCGGATCTGGTGGACGGCGGCAAAGCCGAAGAAGCTGTTGATGCGCTGGATGAGTTCGCCCTGGGCATGGGTGAGGAACAGCGCGCGTGCGCCTTCGCAGGCAATTGTCAGCACACCGGGGCGGAAGCCGCCGGTCTCATTGCCGCCGCGGGCCCAGGCGATCTTTTCCGGCCGGGTGCAATCGGCGAAATCCTCGCCGGCAATTTCACTCCACGAGCCGAGCAGAGCCGTGTTGATGCCGGCGCGCCTCGCAAGCACGGGATCGATCAGCCCGTTCGCCAGCTCGGAAATCTGCTTTGCACCTTTGCGTGGATAACTCATCGAAACCCTTCAGCGACGCCGCCAATTCGCATGCCAATTCGCACAGGCGACTTGATCGCGCGGCATTGCTTCGCCAAGTATAGGCACTTCCCCCCATCGCGGCAAATCATGACGATCACCACACTCGACACGCCCTCCGCCAAGCCCCTGCTCGACTGGTACGATCGCCACCACCGCGACCTGCCCTGGCGTGTGGCGCCCGGCATGGCGGCCCGCGGCGTCAAGGCCGATCCCTATCGCGTCTGGCTGTCCGAGGTGATGCTGCAGCAGACGACGGTGCAGGCGGTCAAACCCTATTTCGAGCGGTTTCTGCAGCGCTGGCCCGAGGTGACCGATCTTGCCGCAGCCGAGACCGACGCGGTGATGGCCGCCTGGGCGGGGCTTGGCTATTACGCACGGGCCCGCAACCTGAAGAAATGCGCCGAAGCGGTGGCGAACGAGCATGGCGGCGTCTTTCCCGATACCGAAGAAGGTCTCAGATCCCTGCCGGGCATCGGCGACTATACGGCAGCCGCCGTCGCAGCCATCGCCTTTGACCGCCAGGCGGCTGTCATGGACGGCAATGTCGAGCGGGTGATCTCCAGGCTCTATGCGATCGCTACGCCGCTTCCAGCCGCCAAGCCCGCGATGAAGCAGAAGGTGGCGCTGTTAACGCCTGCCGATCGGCCCGGCGATTTCGCCCAGGCGATGATGGATCTCGGCGCCACGATCTGCACGCCGAAGCGGCCGGCCTGTTCACTCTGTCCGTTCCGGGGTGCCTGCGAGGCACTCAAACTTTCCGATCCCGAGCTCTTTCCGGTCAAGGCGGCGAAGAAGGAGAAGCCGGTCAGATACGGCGCGGCCTTCATCGCGGTCACCGCCGATGGCGAAATCCTGTTGCGGCGGCGCATCGACAGCGGCCTGCTCGGCGGCATGACCGAGGTGCCGACGACGGCGTGGACGGCGCGCATCGACGGCGAGACCTCGGCTGATGCCGCGCCCTTCGATGCGGCATGGCAGGCCTCTGGCACCGTCATCCATGTCTTTACCCATTTCGAGCTCAGGCTTTCGATCTGGCGTGCTGCCATCGCTGCCAAGGTCGCCATGGATGACGGCCGGAATGACGGATGGTGGGAGCCGGTTACAAATCTTGAAGCCCAGGCCTTACCAACAATCATGAAAAAAGCGATCGCAGCGGCTATTCCTCTCGCGTTTAAAACATCCAAGGGATGACCATGACCACCGACATAAGACATATCGTTTTCGACATCGGCAAAGTCCTTATTCATTACGATCCGCATCTTCCCTTCAGCCGCCTCATTCCTGACGAGACCGAGCGCAACTGGTTCTTCGCCAATATCTGCACCCATGACTGGAACATCGAGCAGGACCGCGGCCGCAGCTGGGCGGAGGCCGAAGCGCTGCTGATAAAACAGCACCCCGCCCGCGAAGAGCATATCCGCGCCTTCCGCAAATATTGGCACGAGATGGTGCCGCACGCTTATGATGACAGCGTCGCGATCATGGAAGGGCTGATTGCCGAGGGGCGCGACGTGACGATGCTGACCAACTTTGCCTCCGACACCTTCCGCGAGGCGCAGGCGCGCTTCCCCTTCTTGACCAAACCGCGCGGCGTCACCGTTTCCGGCGATGTCGGCCTGATCAAGCCCGATATCGCCATCTACGAGACGCATACGAAAAGTTTCGGTCTCGATCCGGCAGCGACGATCTTCATCGACGACGCGCCGGTCAATGTCGAAGGCGCCAAGGCCTTCGGCTGGAATGCGGTGCTGTTCTCAGGCGCCGACAAATTGCGCAGCGATCTCGCCGGCTATGGGGTGAAGGTCTGAGACCCATGGCTTTCGACCCGGCAAAGCAAATCGAACTCTTCCACGCTGCGATCAACGCCCTCGATTTTCCGGCGATCGAGGCCTATTTCGCCGAGGATGCGACCTATGTCTCGAACGGCGTCGGCGATCTCACCGGCCGCGTCGAAATCATGGCTGCCTTCCGGCGTTATTTCGACGACTATCCCGATCAGACGGCAGAAAATTCGCTGGTGGAAACGTTGACGCCGCTCTCCGGCCGATCGGTCTGGTCGGTGCGCGCCACCCACAGCAAGACGGGCAAGCCGCTGATCCGCGAGGGTGAGGAGACCATCACCTTCAACGCAGAAGGCCGCGTCACAAGGGTCGAGGTCACCGATTACCAGGAATTCTGATCAGGATTTCTTGTTTTACGCATTCCGGACGCAAAACCGCTGCACACTTTTGCTGGAATTGCTCTGAATAGAGGACGCCCGGGTTTGACCCCGGGCGCCTTGGTCTTCTTCCGCAACTGGAGGGAAATCGGAAGAAGGTGGTTTCGATCCGTCAGAGGCGCTGCTCACTACGCCTTTGCCAGATCACTGCGGATGACGGACCTGAGATCGTCGATCGGGCGCAGGGACTGCCCTTCTTCGAAATGCCAGAAGGTCCATCCGTTGCATGCATCGAGACCCTGCACCTTGGCGCCGAGACGATGAATAGAGCCGGCCTCGCCGCCGGAAGCGACCGTGCCGTCGGCGCGGACAATCGCGCTATAGCGGCGCTTGGCGTCGGTCAGCACCTGGCCGGGCTTGATCAGGCCGCTTTCAACAAGCACGTTGAAGGCGACGCGGACTTCGGCCTTCTTGCCGGTCATGACGGTCAGTTCCGCCTTGCCGAGCGGCTCGACGGCGGCGATGCGAGCCGAGGCCGCATCGATATAATCCTGTTCGCGCTCGATACCGACGAAGTGGCGGCCGAGACGCTTGGCGACGGCGCCCGTCGTTCCCGAGCCGAAGAAGGGATCGAGCACGATATCGCCGGGCTTGGTCGAGGCCATGATGACGCGGGCGAGCAGCGCTTCCGGCTTCTGCGTCGGATGCGCCTTCTTGCCGTCCTCGCCCTTCAGCCGTTCGCTGCCGTTGCAGATCGGGAACAGCCAGTCGGAGCGCATCTGCACGTCGTCATTGGCGGCCTTCAGCGCATCGTAATTGAAGGTATAGCCCTTGGCCTTGGCGCTGGGGCTTGCCCAGATCATCGTCTCATGGGCGTTCTGGAAACGGCGGCCCTTGAAATTCGGCATCGGGTTGGTCTTGCGCCAGATGATGTCGTTGAGGATCCAAAAATTCAGATCCTGCAGCGTGGCGCCGACACGGAAGATATTGTGGTAGGAGCCGATCACCCAGATCGAGCCTGTCGGCTTCAGCACGCGGCGGCAGGCCAGCAGCCAGGCACGGGTGAAGGCATCATAGGCCTCGAAGGAGGCGAACTGATCCCATTCGTCGTCGACCGCATCGACCAGCGACTGGTCGGGACGATGCAGCGTTCCGCCGAGCTGGAGATTATATGGCGGATCGGCAAAGATGATATCGACGGAGTGG
>NZ_JACCEY010000025.1:22494-69327 GCF_013591995.1 Rhizobium sp. WYCCWR 11146 | reverse complement strand
CCGGCCAGGAACCCGGCCGGGACCCCGGCCGGGAATCCGACTTGACGGAAGCCTTGAGGTCGGCAAGCGGAAAAACTGATGCCATTCTGATACTCACTCATACGCTCTACGCTTAACTGTCCGTTATGGTTACGCAACTTAGTTACCAAAGCCTGAAGCGGTGGCCGATTTCGGGAATTTATTCGGCCGGCCGATGAGTGAGCGGCAGACTTTGCCGACGCCGGAGATCAGGCGGCGTCGTGAACCCTACGGCTGTCATCAGGCGCTTCGTCGCGTTCGAACATGCCATAATCGCGAACGACACTGGCGATCCGCAGGCGATAATCGGCGAAGATGCCGCCGCGTCCGGCCTGCTGGGCTGCCCGGTGCGCCTCGAGATTGCGCCATTCCTTCACCGCCGCCTCGTCGCGGAAGAAGGAGAGCGACAGCAGCTTGCCGCGTGTCGTCAGGCTCTCGAAACGCTCGATCGAAATGAAGCCGTCGATCTTTTCGAGTTCGCCGCGCAACTCGCCGGCGAGATCCAGATATTTATGGCGTTCGCCCATATAAGGCACGACTTCGAAGATGACGGCGATCATGGCAGCACCAGCTTGGCGTGAGGGGCGGAGACATTTTTGAGGAAGATGCGATCTTCCTTCAGGATGAAGCCTTCGCGTCGGGCAAATTCGTAATTCTCGCGGCCGAGCGGGTCGGAAGCCAGCCTGGCGCGATAGGCTTCGTAGGCGGCGAGGCTCTCGATATTGTAGACGCCGTAAGCCGTCGTTGCCGATCCCTCGTGGGGACCGTAATAGCCGATCAAGTCGGCGCCATTTTTCGGAATCGCCTGGCCCCAATTGCGGGCATACTCGGCAAACGCCTCCTTCTTGAAGGGGTCGATCTGATAGCGGATGAAGCAGGTGATCATATCGTTTCTCCTTTGCTGTCGATCCTTTTTCGCACATTGCCTGACGGCGATGCTTCGGTTACGATCGAAGTATGAAGGAAGGTCCTGATATTGCGCAGATCGGCGCGCTCATCGGCGATCCGGCGCGTGCCAACATGCTGGCGGCGCTGACCGGCGGCCGGGCGCTGACCGCGACCGAGCTTGCCGGCGTCGGCGGTATCACCGTGCAGACGGCGAGCACGCATCTTGCCAAGCTCGAAGCCGGCGGGCTGCTAACCCAGCGCAAGCAGGGGCGTCATCGCTATTTCACGTTGGCCGACGAGGCCGTCGCCCGGTTGATCGAAAGCATGATGGGCTTTGCCGCCGGACGCGGGCATCTGCGCCACCAGCCGGGACCAAAGGAGCCGGCGCTGCGCAAGGCGCGCATCTGCTACGATCATCTGGCCGGCGATTACGGCGTGCGCATGCTCGACAGCCTGATTGCCTCCGGCGCGATCGACGCGGTCGGAGACGGCCTGGCGCTGACGGAAAAGGGCGAAAGCGATCTCGAATGCATCGGCATCGATGTCGGCGACCTCAGATCGTCGCGCCGCCCGCTCTGCCGCTCCTGCCTCGACTGGAGCGAAAGACGCGCGCATCTGGCCGGCAGCCTCGGCAAGGCGCTGCTCTCAAGCTTCCTCGACAAGGGCTGGGCGCGGCGCACGGCCGAAAGCCGCTCGATCCTGTTCTCTCCGGAAGGCGACCGGCAATTCCTGAAGCTGTTCCCGGTCGATCCGTAGCTTATTGCGGATCTGCAAGAGGTTCCGAGGCAGCATTCAGCCCCTCACCCACCTGCCCTCTTTTCATCTTCCTGCCGCACATGCGCCCGCAGCGCCGCCAGCGTCAGCGCCAGCGCCGCGTGATTGCTCTCGGCTTCACCGACGACACTTTCGTCCTCCCGGATCTCGCGCAGCTGCGCACCGTAAAGCGACTCGTCTGCTGTCTTGCGACCGCGGGCAAGGTGCCAAACCGCATCCGGCCGGACTTCCCGGCACAGGTCGATGGCGTGATTGACGTCGTGTGTGAAGGGCCGCGCCATCAGGAAGCCGTGCTCTGACTTGATACTGCTCGGCATGTAGTCGTGAGGACCGTCGAAATCGTTGGGCTCGGCCGGCCGGAGTTGCTTCAACAGAAAGGCACAGGTGATGAAGGCGTCGATCCGGCTGTCGGGCATGTCAGTCTTTTCCAGGGTTTCGATGATGTCCTCGATCGTCATGCAGTCTTCCTCTTCATCCATTCTTGGCATGCCGCCTGTTCTCCTCCCAAGAGCGGCGGTGACGTCCTCCTCGATCGCCATCTAGTGCATGAGAATGCCAAAGGTAGTCCCCGGGCCGCGGTTAGTCTGGCATGAGGCGGATTTGATGGATGTCGCGCCATCCTCAACGAAGGCGCATCTCTGCCGTCTCGGCAACAGGCTCACCTGCTGCCAGACCATATTCTCCAGGTGCTCGCAAGCTATCGGCGGCTTACCTTTGGCAGCCTTTCTTCCTCATCTTCCTTTCGATCTTGGCTCTCTTGTCGGTGCCATCCCCGGCATGCTTTCCGCCGGTCAGGGCATTATCCTTCATCGCCTGCAGCTGCGCACAGCTTCGGTGCTTGCCCTTGGCGATGACGTCGGTGGATGTGAAGGCAAACAGCAGCACTACGGCTGCCGCCGGTCGGACGAAAGCTGAAAGCCTCATGGTGCCTCTCCTCTTGCACATGCATGGTACGCCCGAGACCGTGAAGCAGCAATCAGCGTCGACGATGCGCAGCTCAACTTTTCATCGAAAATGAAATATAGGCTGCAACCTATTGTTTTCGCGCCGCTAAGCGAAACGCACCTGAGAAAATAATTAAGCATGTTCGGCTACTCTCACGTTCTGAATTAACGAGAGAGCCCTGTCATGGCGTCGATCCAGCATAAGATCATCATTGCAAGCATCGCGATTTTCGCTTTGGCGGGTGGCGCTACGAGCGTCGGTATCTGGTCCGCCTCGACCCTCTCCGAAAACAACGCCGAGGTTGCCCGGTCGGCCCAAATTCTGCGCAACCACATGCAGGCCGACATGATGCATGACGCGCTGCGCTCGGATGCGCTCGCATCATTGCTGGCGTCCAATCCGGCAGCAGCCATAGACGCTGCCGCGGTGAAGGCCGATCTGGCGGAGCATGAGGCGTCGTTCCGCGAGATGCTTGACGCCAACAAGGCTCTTGCCGCAGACGACAAGACGAAAACGATCCTTGCCGGCGTCGAACGTCCCCTGCTTGCCTACATCGCAAGTGCTACTCAGATCGTCGAACTTGCCGGTAAGGACCCCACGGCAGCTTTGAAGGCATTGCCGGAGTTCATGACGCAGTTCTCGACGCTGGAAGCGGCGATGGAACAGGCCGGCGATCAGATCAGTGCTGCATCCGAGGAAATTTCCAATCGCAGCTCTGATATAAAGGCGTCGGTCGATATTGTTCTGGAAGCCCTTTTGGCTTCGGCCGTGCTCTTCGCCTTTGGTCTCTATTTCCTCACCCGCAAGACCATCACCAAGCCGATCCTTTCGCTTTCCGGCGATATGCAAAGGCTCGCCGGCGGTGACACGGCGATTGCCTGCACCGGGATCGGCCGCACCGATGAAATCGGAACGATGGCATCGGCCGTCGAAGTCTTCCGCCAGGCGGCGATTGCCAACAAGCAACTCGAAAAAGATGCCGAGGCGGCTCGATTGCAGGGTGAAACAGAGCGGGTCACGGCCCGAAAGCAGGCTGACGAAGATGCCGCCGAACGGCTGCGGGCGGCGACATCCGGCCTCGCCGCAGGCCTGAAGAGGCTTGCATCCGGCGATCTCGCCTTCCAGATCGACGAACCCTTCGCCCCGGACTTTGAAAACCTCCGGCATGATTTCAACATGTCGATCCGGCAGCTCGACCAGACGCTCAGTGCGATCGCGGCCGCCATTGCCGCCATCGACGAAGGCACGCGGGAAATCGCATCCGGGGCCGACGATCTGTCGAAACGAACCGAACAGCAGGCGGCCTCGCTCGAAGAAACCGCCGCAGCGCTCGATCAGATCACCGCCAATGTCTCGAACTCGAGCAAGCGGACCGACGAGGCGCGCACTGAAGCGACCGATGCAAACCGCAATGCTGCCAAGTCTTCCGAGGTCGTTTCGCATGCCGAAGAAGCCATGCGCCGTATCGAGGCCTCGTCGCAGCAGATCTCCAGCATTATCGGCGTGATCGACGAGATCGCCTTCCAGACCAATCTGCTGGCGCTGAACGCCGGTGTCGAAGCGGCGCGCGCCGGCGACGCGGGCAAGGGCTTTGCGGTGGTGGCCCAGGAAGTCCGCGAACTCGCCCAGAGATCGGCTCAGGCGGCAAAGGAAATCAAAGGCCACATCCAGAAATCGTCGGTGGAAGTGGAAAGCGGCGTCAAACTGGTTCTCGACACCAGCCAGGTTCTGAAGGCGATCAGCGAACAGATCGCCCGCATCAACCAGCACATGGATGCAATCGCCGTATCGGCCAGAGAGCAGTCGACCGGCCTTGCCGAAGTCAACACCGCCGTCAATTCCATGGACCAGGTGACCCAGCAGAACGCGGCGATGGTGGAGCAATCCACCGCGGCATCCGGCCAGCTTGCCGAGGAAGCTGCCAAGCTGCGCGAGCTCGTTTCCCGGTTCAGGCTTAGGGCGACAGCTTCGCAATCTGCAACTGGACGCCGGGGTGGGCAGCTGGCGGCCTGACGGCTTCTATCTGCTCGCCATTGTTATTCCCAAGTCAACCCGACACGACCGATCCGGCAGCGACGCCGGAGCCGGTCGCTTGCCGCATCGCAGCCATGCTTGAGATCTGGTTGAGCTTTGGCCGGGCATCGTGTAAAGCCGCAGCATTCCCGGACAAGACCCAGACTTTCAGCAAGGCGTGAACATATGGACGGCTTCGACCTCATCATCTTCGACTGCGACGGCGTTCTCGTCGATTCGGAAATCATCGCGGCGGAAGTCGAATCCGCGCTTCTGACAGAGGCCGGATATCCGATCGACGCCGAGGAAATGGGTGAGCGCTTCGCCGGCATGACGTGGCGCAACATCCTGCTGCAGATCGAGCGCGAGGCAAGCATCCCGTTTTCGGCCTCCCTGCTCGACAAGTCGGAGCATATGCTCGACCTCAGGCTGGCGCAGGACGTCCAGGCCATCCCAGGCGTTGAATTCGCCGTCTCCAGGCTGCCGATCAAGCGCTGCATCTGCTCGAATTCGAGCACCAAGCGGCTCGACATGATGCTGACCAAGGTGGGGCTGAAGCCGCTGTTTGCGCCGAACATCTTTTCCGCCAAGGATCTTGGCCCCGACCGCGTCAAGCCGAAGCCCGACATCTTCCTGCACGGCGCAAGCCAGATGGGCGTTTCGCCTGACAAGGTCGTTGTGGTCGAGGATTCCGTCCACGGTGTGCATGCGGCACGCGCCGCCGGCATGCGCGTCATCGGCTTTACCGGCGCCTCGCACAGCTATCCCGCCCATGCCGACAAATTGACGGATGCCGGCGCCGAAACGGCGATCTCCCGCATGAACGACCTGCCGGGCGTCGTCGCCGCATTGGCGGCCTGGGACAACGTTCTCTGAAGCGCTTCAGGCCAAATCCGCGGGCTATGGACTGACACCACGCTTTGACTCTGCCGGGCCCACGCAGAATGGTAGCGATCAAGCCGGAATGCCGTGTCAGGCGAGCACGCCCTCTCCTTCCTCATCCCTGTGCTCGTCACAGGGATCCAGTGCGCCCAAGTCCTTGGGCGCAAGAGAAAGGCTTCGTCGATGAGAGTCATTCACGGCGCAGACGCGCCGTGGCTGGATTCCTGTGACGAGCACAGGAATGAGGGAAGGTCGTGCATACGGATTTCGGTAGCAGTCGCCGAATTGCCCTAGCTGCTCTTCTTGGTCTTCGCCGGCTGGGTGTCGAAGCCGATATTGACGCGCACCAGAGCGCCGGAGCCGACCGGCATCGTTATGCCGTCCTTGCGGAAGATGACCTGTGTGCCCGGCGCGCCCGGCGGGATTTCGGTCGGGAATTTGGTGACCTCGGAATAGAGCACGGTCTCGCCGTCGACGACGGAGATGCGGATCGGCAGCGTCACAGGGCCTGGCGTGCCGGCCGGGCCGGTGATCAGGCGCAGTTGGGCAACCACCGTCATCGTCAGGTTCGTGTCGTTCAGCGTGCACTGGCGGGTGTAATCGCCGAAGGAGGCCTGGAAGACGATCTGCTGCGGATCGTCCTTCTTGCCCTTGGCATAAGTGCGGAAGATCGCATCCTGGTCACGCATGAAGATCTGCGGGCAGGCGCCCTGGACGACGGGAGCGACCGTGCCCTGCGCCGTCGTGGCGGTCCCGATCGAAGGATTGTTCGAGGACGGGTTGGCCGGCGCCAGCGGCATGATCTGGGCGGTTCCGTTCGGCTGGGTCGCCGGCGCCGCCGGCTTGCTGTCGCCACCTATGCCGAGCGAGTTGCAACCAGCGAGCAGGGCAAGAAAAGATGCGGAGACGATGAGACGCGAGACCTTGCCGAGCACCATATTCCATCCCTTGTATAAGCGCTTCTTGGAGGCCCCATGTCTTTTCCGCGGGGCCTTTCACGACGGTTTGCGATGGTCTATATCAGCGGCGCAAACAAAAATCGATTGGGTAAGCGCCGTTTTGATGCACTTTTCGACGCCGGATGCGGGCAACTTCAACAAGATACCTGAAATGGCACGCCGGCAGGACGGCCCCTTCACGCTTTCCGGCGAATCTCGCCACCACCGCGCCCAGCCAGACTTCCTCCAGCAATAAGATCAAAGGATGACGAACGTGGATTATATCTCGACCCGCGGCGAGGCCCCTGCCCTCGGCTTTTGCGAGGCCCTTTTGACCGGGCTGGCGCGCGACGGCGGGCTCTATGTTCCGCGCAAATGGCCGAGCTTTTCCAAGAAGGAGATCCGGGCGCTCAGGGGCAAGACCTATCAGGAGGTCGCCTTCACCATCCTGTCGCCCTTTACCAATGGCGAGATCCCCGACGACACGTTCCGGGCGATGATCGACGAGGCCTACGGCACCTTCCGCCATCCGGCGATCGCGCCGCTCGTCCAGACCGGGCCGAACAGCTTCGTCATGGAGCTCTTCCACGGCACGACGCTCGCCTTCAAGGATGTGGCGATGCAACTGCTCGCCCGGCTGATGGACTATGCGCTGGAAAAACGCGGCGAGCGGGCGACGATCGTCGGCGCCACCTCGGGCGACACCGGCGGAGCAGCGATCGACGCCTTTGCCGGCCGGGAGCGTACCGACATCTTCATCCTCTTCCCGCATGGCAAGGTCTCGCCGGTGCAACAGCGGCAGATGACGACCTCGTCGTCACCAAACGTGCATGCGCTTGCCGTCGAGGGCAATTTCGACGACTGCCAGAACCTCGTGAAAGCGATGTTCAACGACGTGGCCTTCCGCGACAGGGTCAGGCTATCAGGCGTCAACTCGATCAACTGGGCCCGCATCATGGCCCAGATCGTCTATTATTTCACGGCGGCGGTGGCGCTCGGCGGACCGGACCGGAAGATCTCATTCACGGTGCCGACCGGCAATTTCGGCGATATCTTCGCCGGCTACTGCGCCAAACGCATGGGCCTGCCGATCGACCGGCTGGTGATCGCCACCAACGAGAACGACATCCTGGCGCGGACGCTGAAGACCGGCCGCTACGACATGAAGGCGGTCAAGGCGACGAGTTCGCCGTCGATGGACATCCAGATCTCCTCGAACTTCGAGCGGCTGCTGTTCGAAGCCTATGACCGCGACGCCTCGAAGGTGCGCGCGGCGATGGAAAGCCTCAAGCAATCCAACGGCTTCGAGATTGGCGAGCAGGCGCTGAAGGCGATCCGCCGTGACTTCCGCGCCGGGCGCGCCAGCGAGAAGCAGGTCGCCGAGACGATCCGCAAGACCCATGCCGAGACCGGTTATCTGCTGGATCCGCATTCGGCGATCGGCGTCTTCGTCGCTGCCAAGAAAGAAAAGCCGAATACGCCGATGGTGACGCTTTCGACCGCGCATCCGGCGAAATTCCCCGTCGCCGTAAAATCCGCCTGCGGTATTGACCCGGCGCTTCCGACGTGGCTTGCTGATCTGATGCAAAGGGAGGAGCGTTTCCAGATCATCAAACCGGAGCTGAAAGCCGTTGAGACCTTTATCGGCAAGCACGCCCGCGGCGAGACGACAGCAGGCGCAGAAAGATAGCCAATGACAGTTGAGTGCACCCGGCTGAAATCCGGGCTGACAGTAGTCACAGAGACCATGCCGCATCTTGAAAGCGTTGCGCTCGGAGTCTGGATCAAATCGGGATCGCGTAACGAGACGGACAACGAGCACGGCATCGCTCACCTGCTCGAACACATGGCCTTCAAGGGCACGGCGCGCCGCACGGCCCGCCAGATTGCCGAGGAAATCGAGGATGTCGGCGGCGAAGTCAATGCCGCGACCTCGACCGAGACGACCTCCTATTACGCCCGCGTGCTCAAGGACTACGTACCGCTCGCCGTCGATATCCTCGCCGACATCCTGACGGAATCGGCCTTCGAAGAAGAGGAGCTGGAGCGCGAGAAGCAGGTGATCCTGCAGGAGATCAACGCCGCCAACGACACGCCCGACGACGTGGTGTTCGACCGGTTCTCCGAGGTCGCCTATCGCGACCAGACGCTCGGCCGGGCGATCCTCGGCACGCCGGAGACCGTCGTCTCCTTCACGCCGCAGCAGATCCGTGGCTATCTCAGCCGCAACTACACGACCGACCGCATGTTCGTGGTCGCCACCGGCGCCGTCGAGCATGACGAATTCCTGCGCATGGTCGAGGATCGTTTCGCCAGCCTGCCGACGGCCCCTTCCGCGCCGCCCGTCATGGAACCGGCGCGTTATATCGGCGGCAGCGTGCGCGAACCGCGCGACCTGATGGACGCGCAGATCCTGCTCGGCTTCGAAGGCAAGCCCTACCACGCCCGCGATTTCTATTGCTCGCAGATCCTCGCCAATATCCTTGGCGGCGGCATGTCCTCCAGGCTCTTCCAGGAGGTGCGCGAGTTCCGCGGCCTCTGTTATTCGGTCTATGCCTTCCACTGGGGATTTTCCGACACCGGCATCTTCGGCATTCATGCCGCGACCGGCGGTGAAAACCTGCCGGAGCTGGTGCCCGTCATCATCGACGAGCTGCACAAGTCGGCCGATCAGATCCACCAGAAGGAAATCGAGCGCGCCCGCGCCCAGATCCGCGCCCAGCTGTTGATGGGTGCCGAAAGCCCGGCTGCCCGCGCCGGCCAGATCGCCAGGCAGATGATGCTTTACGGCCGGCCGATCTCCAATCCGGAGATGATGGAGCGGCTGGAAGGCATCACCATCGAGCGGCTGACCGACCTTGCCGGCCGGCTGTTTTATGACACGGTGCCGACGCTTTCGGCGATCGGTCCGTTGGAACAGCTCGCGCCGATGGAAGACATCACCGCCTCGCTTTCGGTCCCGGCGTCGAAGACGCTGCAGGCAAGCCGCTGAGCCGACGTCCGTCCTGCCGGGAGTGATCGATGCCAAAATCGGTTTTTCGGTTCCTGCACCGGCAGCCGGAAGCGGTGGAGCTGGAGAGCGACAGATATTTCCTGCGCCTACCGCGCTACCAGGATTTCAACCAGTGGCACCGGCTGCGCGCCGAAAGCCGCAAGTTCCTGGAACCCTGGGAGCCGACCTGGCGGCGCGACGAGCTGACGGAGGGCGCCTACCGCGCCCGCGTCGTCCGCGGCAAGCAGGAATATGCCTCGGGCCAGGCGGTGCCGCTGTTCATTTTCCTGAAAGGCGACATGACGCTCGTCGGCGGCGTCACCATCGGCTACATCAGAAGAGGTGCGGCACAAAGCTGCATGATCGGCTACTGGATGGGCGAACGCCATGCCGGCCAGGGGCATATGTTCGCCGCCCTGCAATTGGTTATTCCTTACATCTTCGCCGGGCTTGAGTTGCACCGTATCGAAGCAGCCTGTATTCCAGATAACGCGCGCAGCATCCGTCTGCTTGAAAAAGCCGGGTTTCAGCAGGAAGGCTATCTGCGCGGATATTTAAAGATCAACGGTCAGTGGCATGACCATGTGATGTTTTCACGTCTCGCCACCGATACGGATAAAGGCAGGAAAACCGACAGCCGATGACAAGAGACCGCATGCTGCCCAAGTCACCGTCCGGACGAGTGATCGCGGTGATCGCAGCCCTTTTTCTGGCGGCCTTCGCCTTCGTGGCGGGCGTTGCCCAGGCGGCCGAACCGGTAAAAATTTCCCGTGACGATACCGCGCTCGACCTGACGGCGACGACCGAGATCTACGCCAACCAGGGCGAGGCCTTCCAGGTTTCGACGGCGGCCGGCGCCGACGGCATCCGCCGTCGCATCGAGGTCAGGGCAAGCTCGGAGAATCATCAGGGCGACTGGGCGGTGTTTGCGCTCGCCAACGTCTCCGAAGAACAGCTCGAACGCGTCATCGTCGCCCCGCATTTCCGTCTGGTCAATTCCAAGCTCTTCTGGCCGGATCTCGGCTCGCAGCGCATCAGCGCGATTACGCCGAGCGAAGGCTTCGCGCTCGATCGGCAGCCGAGCGACGAGGCCGACGTCTTCCGCATCACGCTGAACCCCGGCGCCGTCATCACCTTCGTCGCCGAGCTGTCGACGCCGGAACTGCCGCAGATCTATCTCTGGGAACCGAACGCCTACAAGGATACGATCAACGCCTTCACGCTCTATCGCGGCATCGTGCTCGGCATTGCCGGCCTGCTCGCCGTGTTCCTGACCATCCTCTTCGTCGTCAAGGGCACCTCGATGCTGCCGGCGACGGCGGCACTCGCCTGGGCGGTGCTCGGCTATATCTGCGTCGATTTCGGTTTCCTCGGCAAGCTGATCAGCGTCGCCTCGGCCGACCAGCGAATATGGCGCGCCTGCGCTGAGGTGGCGCTGGCGTCGAGTTTCGTCATCTTCCTCTTCACCTATCTCAACCTCAACCGCTGGCATGCGCATCTCGGCTACGCCACGCTTGCCTGGGTGCTCGGCCTTGCCCTGCTCTTCGGCGTGGCGATCTACGATCCGTCGATCGCCGCCGGCATCGCCAGGCTGTCCTTCGCGCTGACGGCGACGATGGGGCTGCTGCTGATCATCTATCTCGGCTTCAACCGCTACGACCGCGCCATCCTGCTAGTGCCGGCCTGGGCGCTGATCCTGGTCTGGCTGTTCGGGGCTTGGCTGACGGTCACCGGACGGCTCGACAACGACATCATCCAGCCCGCACTCGGCGGCGGCCTAGTGCTCATCGTGCTGCTGATCGGCTTCACCGTCATGCAGCACGCTTTTGCCGGCGGCGCCTACCAGCAGGGGCTGTTTTCCGATCTGGAGCGGCAATCGCTGGCGCTGACCGGCTCCGGCGACATGGTGTGGGATTGGGACGTGGCGCGCGACCGCGTCGTCACCATTCCCGATGTCTCGATCAAGCTCGGCCTATCGCCGGGCGCCATGCATGGCGCGGCGCGCAACTGGTTGCCGCGGCTGCATCCCGACGACCGCGACCGCTTCCGCGCCACGCTCGACGTGCTGCTCGAACACCGGCGCGGGCGGCTGAACCACGAGTTCCGCATCCGCGCCGAGGACGGGCATTTCCACTGGTTGCTGATCCGGGCCCGGCCGGTGCTCGGCTCGAACGGCGAAATCATCCGCTGCGTCGGCACGATCGTCGACGTGACCGAACAGAAGAATTCCGTCGAACGGCTGCTGCACGATGCGCTGCACGACAATCTGACCGGTCTTCCGAACCGCCAGGTCTTCCTCGACCGGCTGCAGTCGGTGCTGGCACTGGCGCCGGGCGGCGATACGCTGCGCCCGACGGTGATGGTGATCGACATCGACCGCTACAAGCTGGTCAATGATTCGCTCGGCGTTGCCGCCGGCGACAATATTCTCATCGCGCTGACACGGCGCCTGCGCCGGCTCTTGAAACCGCAGGACACGCTGGCGCGGCTTGCCGGCGATCAGTTTGGCCTCATCCTGGTGTCCGAGCACAATCCGGCCAAGGTCGCCGATTTCGCCGATGCGATCAGCAAGGCGATCATGGTGCCGATCAATTTCGCGAATCGCGAGATCATCCTGACGGCCTCGGTCGGCCTTGCCTCCTGGGTTGACCGGCAAGAGAGCGCCACCGGCCTGCTCAGCGATGCGGAGCTTGCGATGTACCGGGCAAAACGGGCCGGCGGCAACCGCGTCGAGCCGTTCCAGCCGGCCTTCCGCGATTTCGGCACCGACCGGCTGCAGCTGGAAACGGATCTGCGCCGCGCCATCGAGCGCAAGGAATTGTCGATGGTCTACCAGCCGATCGCCAGGCTGGAGGATGTCGAGGTCGCCGGGTTCGAAGCGCTGATGCGCTGGGAACATCCCAAACGCGGCAATATCCCGCCATCCGAATTCATTCCGATCGCCGAGGCCTCCGATCTTATCGGCCCGCTCGGCATGTTCGCGCTGGAACAGGCGACCAACGATCTGATGAGCTGGCAGCACCAGACCGGCGAATTGCCGATCTTCGTCTCGATCAATTTGTCGAGCGTGCAGTTGCTCAACAACGAGCTCTATGACGACGTGCGTTCGGTTCTCGCCAAGACGCATTGCCAGCCCTCGCGCCTCAAGCTCGAACTGACGGAATCCATGGTGATGGAAAATCCGGAACAGGCCCGGCTGGTGCTGCAGAAGCTGAAGGAAGCCGGCATCGGCCTGGCGCTCGACGATTTCGGCACCGGATATTCGTCGCTCGCTTATCTCACCCGCTTCCCCTTCGACACGATCAAGCTCGACAAGGCCTTGGTGCGTGACAGCAGCGACAAGAAGGCAACCGTGCTCCGGTCGGTGATCGCGATGGCGCGCGAGCTTGACATGAAGGTGGTGGCAGAGGGGATCGAATCCAACGAGGATGCGATCGAACTCGCCAAGATGGGCTGCAACTACGGCCAAAGCTACCTTTTCGGCCCGCCGATCCCTTCGGAATCGGTGCTGCGGCTGCTTCGCGACCGCTTTCCGCTGACGAAACGGGCTTGAGCGGAGCGGCCATTCCCGCAAGTTCTATGTGCGTTACGCCCGACTCGCCCGAACGCTCAGCCACTGATCATGGGGTTTTCCGACGCACCGACGTACCTCGCTGACGATCCAGCCGGCGTCTGTGAGTGCGGACCGCAGGGCAAACTCGCGCCAGTACGTCTCGACGTAGCGCCGGGGCGCTGCAGCACTGCCGTGTGTGGACACATCCTCGCCTTCGCCCTCTCTTACCGAGGCGTGCAATCGGCCACCGGTCCGGGTCGCCTCGGCAAGCCGTCCAAGCACCGTGCCGAAATCCTCGCGCGCGACATGAATCAGGCAGGCACAGGCCCAGATCCCGTCGTACGGCGTGCCGGGACGCTGCGGGTCGGCCAAGTCATCGGTCAGCGGGTCCAACAGGTCGGCTTCGAAGCCACTTTCACGAAGCAGTTCGACGAAACCCTTTGCAATGTCGGTGCGCCGGACGCTCATTCCCCGCTTCTCAAGCTCAAGTGCATCTCGCCCGCCACCGCTTCCGATCTCCAGCACCCTGCCCGAGCCGCCCAGTTCGGTCACGAACGCATCGATCTCAGTCGCGACCCATTCGGGCATCGCCGCGGCCTCGGCAGCGTACTCCGCCGCGACCGTGTCATAGGACCGCACGGTATCCAGGTCGGTGCTCATCCTAGCGTTCCTCCTTCAAGACAAGAGGCCTATGAGCGAGAGGCCCATCAGCCCGTTGCGCCCTTCACACTTCGGCAGTTGGTGACATCGCGGGCGATTTGCTTCCGAGCTTTAGCAGAAATGCGGTCAGAGACACCACCGACCGAGCAATGCTGCCGGGCGGCAATGCGCCTCAATTCTGCCGTTCAGCAGGCCACGCCCCTCATCCAAAACCGGTCATTCCTCCTGAACCCGGAAGGCACATCACCCAAAACCGATGGGGAGAAGCTTGTGGCTGTTCTCAAACGCTCGGGAATCTGGATCCTGTAGGGCTCGCGTATATGATCCAGCAGAGTAGATGATTCGTGACTGCAACGGGGGCGTGAGGCATGGCAAGGGACAATGCAGTATCGAAAGCCATCTATGCTCGCCACATTCGGCTTTACCGACTGCTCAATGATGCGTGGATATTCACGGAGCTGCTGCGGCCCGACCTTAAACAGCGGGCGGAACTGCTCCGGAGTTCGAAGAGCAAGGTCAAACGGTCGTACCAAGTGCCAAAGCGCGGTGGCACCTCAATCAGTAAGCGGCGCGACGAAGATATCGGCCTGGTCTTCTCCGCCCAGCATGAGCGGGGCATTTTCGAGACAAACATCGTCTCGCTGGTATCGCGTACCGAGGCATTCATTCAGGATAGCCTCGCTATCGTGGCGACAGCCTACCCCAAGAAACTGTCAGTTCTCGCCGACAGGGGCGGCATACCACTCGAGCTATTTTTAGAGCATGAGGAGCGCGAGGATGTGATCCGGCGCTTCGTCGCCATGAAGTGTGAAGGGCTGATGTTCGGCAAGCCCTCAGAATATCTCGACAAGGCGGCCAAAGTGTTGACGATCGAGCTGGATGTCAATCTGGTGAAGGCATTTATCGAAATAAAGGCTTCAAGAGACATCATTATCCATAACAGCGGTCGCATCAACAACCTTTATGTCGAGAAGGCTAGCGAACAGCGCCGCGGCGAGGACGGCGAGGAACTGGTCATCGATCGGGACTATTTTCGGCACGTCATCGTGACACTCAAAAAGCTATCGGGCGAAATTCAGTCGAAGACCGAGGAAAAGTACAAGTAGCGGAGATCGCCGCTGGTGAGCGGGGGGCGTCATCATAATGGCGACCTAATAGATCTTGAGCCGACTAGGGAATCCATAGGCTCCGATGTCGCGTGTGGTTGTTACGTCCTGTGACTTGCCGACAAGAGCGAAACGGCCTCTTCGCACGCTGAACAGACACCGCCGACTGCCAAATGGTGGACAGCTTCAGTAACGTGGCTACGGCCTGGAGCTATGGCCAGATTATCGTTCTGCCTAGAATATTCTCGATTCCGGCGACGCCTCTTTCTTGGCCGGATCTGTGGAAGGTTCCATTGATCAACGATGATGAAGTCAGAAGCGAGTTTGCGCGGGTGTTTGACCATGCGCTGGACGACCTTGTACGTGACCGGATGGGTGGGCTGATCGAGGAACCGGACATCACCTCGCGCATTGGTCAGCGGCTCGAAGACCAACTCAATGGCAAGGTGTTGCACGGCTACCGTGTCGGCGTCATTACCGAGACCATTACTTCGCACGGCAGTAAGAGCCTCGAGAAGCCTATGGGTACGGACCTTTACTTCGCCATATCGGTGGAGAATCAGCTGGGCCACACAACAACCAAAGGGGTGCTCGTCCAGGCCAAACGGCAAGACTAAGTCAATTGGCGCGAACTTACCGAACAATGCCGTCGCATGAACATGATCACAAAGAAGGGGTCGGTCGTGTGGATCTATACCGCGGCCGGCATCGACGTTGTCCGGTCGGTGGATGTGCCGAAACGCAGTTCACCTACTTTCAGTCTCGACAAGCTCTTGACCGAGTATTCGCTTGCGAGTTGGGTGATCGCCGAAAGGTGCCGAATGGAGAATTTGGCAATCGCGGGGAGCTGAAGGCGATGATCGAAACGCTCGGCGCTAAGAAACGCTGTATGGCTCGATCTCGAACAGGAGTAGCCCTATCCATGAGCCTGGATATCCGCTGTCAACTTGAGGCCACCAGAAGCCGCCAGTCCCAACCCGGCCCCCTCTATGGATATGGAATTTGCGCGTTCTTCCAACGGCCAATGGTGGCCTAAGGAGAACCGGAATGGGTATCGCACAATATGATCCCGCCGCACTGGGCTGACCGACTTGAGACTGGACGTCGGTTCGCAATTAGACTGAGGTCAGGGCAAGCCTGCTTGCCTGGTTGAGCGGAGGGGAGGAACGGTCGATGACTATGCCTTTCCCAGCCGGGTCGATCGAGCCAATTATCTTAGTACTTGCTAATATTCACGGCTGGTTGACGAGTGGGTTACCGCAATCGGTCTAAGACGCGAAAACCATGGAACACACTCGCTTCGACGCACGAAGGCCGCGATGATAAACAAGGCGGCGGGCAATCTTCGTGCAATCCAGATCCTGCTCGGAGATACCAAGATCGAGAACACTGTGAAGTACCTTGGGGTCGACATATAGAATGCGCTGGAATTGGCGGAGCATATGGAGATCAAAAAACACGGCCTCGCGCCGAGCGGGCCGTACCTCCACAGAAGCAGCACGCGCCTTCTTCCTGGCCATTGAGCCGCCGACCGCTGTGCTGCAAACCGGACATTACTCCGCAATAGAGCCGGTCGTGCCGCAGGCAGACTATACCCCCATCATGTCTCCAGTGATCGCGCCAAAGTTGCTGAGGTGCCTCTGACAGTCCGGTTTTCTCCGTTCGTTTTTCGTCGAGAGGCGGGCACAAGGCTTCTCAAGTCGCAGACGTGATCCAACGCTACCCACCTTCAGTATCAAACTGCCTTAAAACTGTCGTTGATATGAAATCATCAATAGACAATGGTTGTTTGTCGGCAACCTCTCAATGATCAAGATTCTTGTCTGAGCTATCAATAAAAAACGCAGCGATAACGCGCACTGGATACGATTATCAGGACCTAATCGGGATTGAGGTCCTGATCGAGTACTATCGCGATCCGGATAAATACGAATGGGTGCAACTGGAATCGGAAGACAGCGAGTTCGGCGCGCTGGAGGACGTAGTGGCCGCATTGCCGGACGGAACGTTCGAACTAGCCCAGGTCAAATTCACGCCGCGACCCGATATCTACCCGCTCAATTGGGAATGGCTTCTTGAAAAGAAGCCCAAGGGTACGTCTCGTCTTCAAAAGTGGGCAGCGTCCCTGCAGGCGCTGACCCTTAAAGGCAAAGTGAAATCCGCTTGCCTTAGAACAAACCGGCGGCCGGACGTCGAGTTCGCAAAATCGCTCCGCAACACGTTTATCGATCTCGATGCCATGGACGCCTCGGTGAGAACGAAGATCGAGGGGCAGCTTGGCGGGGCCGACGAGACCTCGAGCTTTTTCACCAACTTTGAATTCAAGCATTCGGAGAAAATGATTGATCGGTTGGAGGCCACCCTCCGTGGCCGACTGGTACCGTCATCTACGAATAGCGAAGGTTGGCTGCTTCTCCTTCATCAGGCAAGGCGATGGGCATCGCTACGAAACGAACCGCAGCCCGACGGAAGAATCACGCACAAGCATCTCACGCAGATCATTTCCCGAAACAGACCCCAGCCTATTTCGCAGGATTTTCGCATTCCTCCCGGATATGAGCCGCCCAGTCTGCAGTTCCATGAGGACCTCATGAAGCGTGTGGCCGATCGGCCAGGCATTTGGGTGCTCTGGGGTTCACCCGGCCGCGGAAAGAGCACGTATCTCAGCTACGCAGTGGATCAATTGCGTGAGCACGACATCCCTACAATACGGCACCATTACTTCTTATCGCTGGCCGATAGTGGTGATCGAAACTACTTCGCGGACATCGCGTCCTCGTTGATGGACCAGATGGTCGTTCACTACGGCGAGGCTGTGAAGGGCCTCGAGGAGGCTCCTACCGAGCTGAGAAAATGGGTGGAGGCCTGTGGCGCACATTTTGCGACGCAAGCGAAGCCGTTTGTCGTCGTTATTGACGGGCTCGACCACGTAGCCAGGGAATATGCAGATCTCGGTCAAATGAATCAGCTATTTAACGCACTTCTTCCTTGCCCGCCCAACGTCACGGTGCTGGTCGGTACGCAGAAGGTTGCTGACTCCCACCTTCCTTTTCGGCTGGTGCAACATTCTGTCGACGAGTCGTGGATCGAAGTCCCGTCGATGGACCGCGATGCTGTTCATCGTTGGGTCATCATGCAGCATAAAGCCGGGCGTGTTCTGCTGAGCGACGTACGTTCAAACCGCGCCGAGCAACACGAGCTCGGCTCGATTGGAGACGCATTCTACGGCATCTCGATGGGCCACCCGCTGCATTTGATATATTCGTTCGAAGCGATGGTTCGAGGAGGTCTCGCATTCGATGCCGAAGAGATCCAACGGCTTCCAAGTTGTCCTGAGGGCGATATCAGAAAGTACTATGCGGGATTGTGGCGCGAATTGTCCCCTTCCGCCAAGCAGACCATTCACGCAATAGCCGGTTCCGGCTTCAGATGGACCGAAGACGGGTTGCGAAGATGCTTTGGTCCCATTGAGGAGATTGACCATCTCCTTGAATTTCAGCGCTCTGGCGTCGCCCCGTTCCATGGAAGCTTGCTAGCCTTTGCTATCGAGCGGAGTGACCATTCCGCGTCGTTCAAAGCTCTCCTGCCCAGAATCGAAGCGTGGCTTAAGAACGATGCTCCCAAGTTTCAGAGATGGGGATGGCTATGGATCATTCAGGCATTGAATGGGAATAAACAGGATCTGCTCAATGCAACGACGCGCCAGTGGGCTGTCGACTCACTCGTTGAAGGATGGCCGCCCGAGCAGATTGTAGAAATTCTCTCGCACGCCGAGGAATTGGCTTTCTCGTGCGACGACTTCGTCCGCACAACCGAACTCCGCGCTCTCAAAACACGGGTCGAGAACGGACCGGAGTTTCAGGTTCAAAATTTTGGACAGTTCTGCGAGGTTGCCATACGGACCGCCTCGAACCTTGAAAGTGTCGTCTTTTCGGCAGACCAACTTGGCTCATTGGGCTCCGACGAAATAGTCACTCTAGTTAAGACGGCGCCCGATCGCTCATCCGACATCATCGAGGATGCTTTCGAGGAGCTGCGACGCCGTTTAAATCTTTGGATCGAGCTACGCCATCGCCCTGATGGTGACTTCGAGCTCTTGGTCCGCCACTTCCTTGAAGTCGCAGCGATTTATCCGCAGACCGACGTGACCCGCGCAATCAGGTTTCTAAAGGGATTTCGGGTAGATGGAAGCCGCAGTAGCTCCTTCAGGACTTTTGTAGCTTTCCTTCGCAGAGAAAAAAGGAGCGATCTTCTCATTCAGGCGGCGAAGGTACTCAAGGGCGAGAAGGATCTTTCCTGGCGTCTGCACATTGAAGATGCTCTCGTGATCGTCGCATCGACAACGGGGCAAGATGTCTCCAAGGCGTACGCTCCGCGCTCCCAGGTCAGCCCACTTCTATCTTGCTGGGGCCATTTCCATAAGTCGACTGATAAACAGCGCCGTACAAGCCTTCCGGATCCGTTGGCTTCCATCCGCAAAGAGCACGAGTACGGACGTAATCCAGTCGCCGAGAATTACTTCGTTTCCGTGTTCTTCACCGCACTCGCGAACAGCCTTCATGGCCACGAGGTCGGCGGTACGGCCCCCGATGGGTGGGCAGGGGAAGCATTTCAGAACCTAACAAACTTGGCAAAGGACGTTGCTGCGGGCCGCGCGCAGTTGTCATTTGCTGCGCCCTATTACGCGACATGCCGCATTGAGCCGGTTCGCAACGACCGTGCCACCAACCCGGAAGGCACGCAGTACTTCTCCTTCGTTCATGCACTCCGGGAGATCGCAATTGGCTTGCATGCGATCAAAACCCCGGCGGGTCGTACCCTAACAGTGTCCTCCGATGAAATGCGCACGGCTCGCTCCTCGAAACACTGGAATGAGGATTCGTGGATGGCCGCTCAGATCGAGAGCGGCCTTGCCCTGCTAGAACCCTCAATGGCGCAGCTTGCGTTGGATGCCGCGGTTGCGGTGGAAGCTCAGTCGATCGTCGAATCCAACCAACGAGCAGATCGGTGGATCGAGCTTGCAAGGTATGCACTTCTGTATGAGTTGCCGGCAACGTCACTTCTGGCACGAGCCGCCAACTGTCTCATTGGTTATGGATGGCGAAAGGATTCATGGATTTACGGCGTCCTGGATAGCATCGAGGACGTCCACCACGGCGGCGCAGATGTCATGCCGCTGCTAGAGAAGATCGTCCCGATCACTGAGAAGATTACTGAGTTCACCGATGGCAAAGGCACCAACCACGCGAGGGTCGCCCTGATCGAGATGGTTGCTCGTATCAGCCCCGGGCGTCTCATTCGGTTTTACTCGCACCACATTGCGAACGACGACCATCATCTTGCGGAAGTCGCCCTCCAGAAACACATCGAGCTAACTGACTTCGCAGCGCCCGACTCACGTGCACTTGCAAGAGCATTGGTCGAGTTCAGTGACCTGGCGACGCTTGCGAAGCGCACCGATGCCGCAGGTCAGGCCGCCACGAACCAGCAGATTCGATTGCTCGGTGGAACGCCCGCCGATCACACGTATCATTCGACGGACAGCAACTCCGATTTGCAGAGAATCGCTGCTCCGGATGCGACGAAATACAAAGTAACTGAGTTTGACAAATTGATTGCGGATTTGTCGGACTACCGAATTGGCTACGAAGAACAACGAGCGGCGGCGAAGCGTTGGCTGCATCACTGGAATGTTAAGGGTCGCGCAATGCAAGCTCTCAAGGCAATTCGCGGATATCTCGACGCTACACGTACAAGTCATTCCAGCAGCATTGCCGAGGAGCTACTCAATGATGCTTTTGGAGTCAGTCTCGGCGTGGAGGACCGTGAGGAGTCGTATCGTTGGCTGGTGCGCGCCCATGTTGCCCGGCACGGTTGGCAATCGAATTGGACTTCTGAGACAGAGATTATTCGTCGACTTGAGGCCGCCGCAAAGCACTTCCCGGAAAAATGGAAGGAGTACATTCACGACACTTCTGATCAAGCTCCCTATTGGGAACGCGCAGGCTTCTCATTTGCAATTGGTTATCGCTACCTGGTGCGCTTTCTGCTTCTCGTCGGGCAGAAGGAACTCGCTTTAGATCTAACGAAAAACTTCGTCGAAATTCTGGTCGCCGAGGTTTCAGACCAGCCGATCCCTCCGTGCCCGTGGTTTCAGTGATGGATTCGGCACATTTTCTTCTTGAACGCCTCAATTGGCCCGTTCGCTTTGCGAGGCTGCAAGCTGCGCGTGAATACGCAAATTTGCTGGCTGACGCGTCTTTCGGAGCGGTCGCGCTTCAGATCTACCTGACCTGGCTTTCGGAGCGTCAAAGCGAAAACGAGGTTTGCTCGGGGCTTGCTGTCCTGCTCGCCGCGAGCACAAACTACCTTCCGGGCATTGACGTCCTTTCGCAGAATCTACCACGCCCGTCCATACTCGCCGATTACATGCTCAAAGAGATCTATGGGCCGGCTGCTCCTGGCGACAGTTGGGCCTCACACCATTCGGGTCGAGCGCCTCCTTCCTTCGAACCTGGCGAGTATTTCTTGCGTCATCAAGGAGATCAAATACCTCCGTCGCTCGGCGCGGAACTTCTCCGGCTAGAACAGTTGTCCGGTCTACCCTTCTTGAAACAGTGGGCCTTTGAATGGGAGCACACGAAAACCTCGACGAACGCACCTCTTTCGGGATTTCCGTACCATTTCCTAGAGGCGGCGTTGGAGCGATCTGGCGTGTCAGCCCAGCTCGATCAACGTCAAGGCGACATCTATCGGTCGGCCTATCTGCGGACACTGCATTGCGCGGTCGATACTTGGCGCATGCCTTTGGAAGTGGCCTCCGAGGCAGCGACCAAGTGCTTGCCGCTCAATCGCGGTCTAGTCGACATCGGACCAGTTGATCGCCCCCACTGGCTCGGAGAACTCCCCGATGAGTGCGCTCCCGACGATGCATCGCTCGAGCCTATCATCAAAGAGATTCTGAAGGCAGCGATGAAATCTGACGGCTTAGTTCCAGTCCATTTGAGGACGCCACTTTCATTGAAAATCTCGGAATTTTCCTCTTTGACGCTGTCATGCGCGCTCCTAAGCGAAGACTTTGTACCCGTCCCTGATATGGACATTGCAGATCTCCGGTCATCAGCTTGGGATCTTCCCACTGGATCGCTTTTTGCAGGTCAGCCACGCCGACTCGGAGCCGATGACTACGCCCGGCCGACCTCGCAGGGTACACGACTGCCTTTTTGCGTCGACATTTTCCCGTTCCCTTTCGGCTATTGGATGGGCGATCTATTTCACCTCGGTTTAAGCCTACCAGCAAGCTATGTATTCGATGAGCCAATTTCTTATCACTGCAGAGGCGGTGGAATTCTCACAGAGGTGAATGGTCAACTAATTGGACGCTGGACGACTTGGAACGATCACTGGACTTACCTTTATCCAAAGGGCGGCAACACGCGCTGCGGTTCCGTTAGTGAAATGCGGCCCGTCGACATAATTACCGCCGCGGATCGTTTTGGGCTGAAGGTGGGGTGGACAGCCGACATCAAAATTTGGCTTCGAGAAAAAAGTTACGATGAGCTTAAGCTAATCCAAAAGAGCACTTTTTTTTTCGATGACGGCGAGATTGTTCGCTGAATAATCGTCGAGAAGGGTTCGGGAGCGCCTAAGCCTGTAATTACCCGTGAAGAAGCAGCGAAGCGGCTGCCGTTGATAACTTGATCTATTCGGCGGATGTATGGCTGCAATTGTGCTTTCACGGCCCAAAATCTGCCTCTACCCAAGCCGAGCCGATTCCCGTTGGTGCAATCCGGTCGAAGACGCGCGGCGCTGTGGAGATGCCGCCTTTGCACTGATCTGCTTCGCGGCCGCGGAAGCTTGCCCATTGTCGGCCACTTGTTGAGGTCTTGAAGTCAGCTATCTCAAGCCGGAAAATATCTGGAATGTTGAGGAGCAGGCATGACGAAGCATCGCATCTATTCCATCAGCGTCGCGAGCGTCTATCCCCACTATGTCGCCAAGGCAGAGAAGAAGGGGCGCACGAAGACAGAGGTCGATGAAATCATCTGTTGGCTGACGGGCCATAGCCAGCAGAGCCTGGACGATCAGTTGGCTGAGAAGACCAACTTCGAGGATTTCTTTGCGCAAGCACCGCAGATGAATCCCTCCCGATCTTTGATTACAGGCGTGATCTGCGGTGTCCGCGTGGAAGACATCCAGGAAACGACGATGCGGGAAATCCGCTATCTGGACAAATTGATCGACGAACTGGCCAAGGGGAAAGCGATGGAGAAAATCCTGCGGAAATAGGCGGGGAACCGTGTCGCGGCAGTGCGCGATCACCCACGGTACGCGCGCAGAATCCGGCACCGTCCCGTCCAGGAATGACGAATGTTCACCGTCGCGGAGCAAGACCATCGAGCAGGAAGTCGAGGCCCTTCCTGAAAGCGCCGTCCCAATCATTATCCAGCAGCAGACGGGAGCGTTCGATCGTCGGATAGTGTTGGCTGAGACCTGTCAGGCGCTGCTGCGCGGCCGCTCTGTCGTCGTCCGAGAGATCGAAGTTCGCCCGGGTGATGGTCGCGCCGATCACATAATTCCAGAGCGACCAGATCGCGACGTTCAAATCCGCATCAGTGACACCGGCTCCGGACAAGGTCTTGCTCAACAGTTCCAGGCGAATGAGGATGTTCGGGCCGAGCGCCCGGCGCGGCAGCAGCGATGCCGACCAGGGATGGCGCAGCATGCTGGCGCGCCAGTCTTCGAGCATATGCACGACGTTCCCGCGCCAGTCTCGAGACTCGACGATCTCAGACGGTCCGCGATATTCGAGCACCGAATCCAGCGCCAGATCGAAGACCTCCTCCTTGTTGCCGACATGCCAATAGAGGCTCATCGCGCCCGAGCCGAGGCGATCGGCCAGCCGACGCATCTTCAATCCATCGACGCCCTCGGCGTCCAGCAGTTCCACCGCGGTCGCCACGATCCGCTCGAGGGAAAGAGGCGGCTCACTGCGCGGCTCCTGCCCGGACTGGGGTGACGCACCTCTCCGCCCAGACCCTTTGCTCTCAGCACCGCTGCGTTTGGCTGACATTCGTCTTCCTTACCGATCAGACGTCGATCTAAGCCGACAATGCTGGGAATGTCGATGCTGACCGATTGACTCGTACGCGGTACGATGCAATTTAATCGTACCGCGTACGAGCCGTGTCATAGGCGATAAAACTTCATCTTGCAGGCCATGAGGCTCCGTCGCTCGCAGCCCTGAGAGCCAGGAGAAAGTCATGTCACGCGCAATCAAGCATCTCACTATCGGAGGACTCATCATCATGACCATTAGCGTTCCCACCGCGACAACAGCCAATGAAGACGATCTCAGACTGACGATCGTCAATCCGAAAAACCTCTACGACCCCTCACCGAATGGCTACAGCACGGCGGTGATCGTGCCGCGCCAAGGCCGGCTGGCCTATATCTCCGGACAGGGCGGCCAGGATAGCACAGGAGCCTTGTCACCCGACTTCGCCGTCCAGGTGAAGCAGGCCTATGCGAATTTGCGCACCGCCCTCGATGCGCTCGGCGCAAAGCCGGATCAGGTAGCCAAGCTGACGGTCTTCGTGGTCGATCACGATATGTCCAAGCTCGAGGTGCTGACCAGGAACGTCAAGGACATGTTCGGCGTAGCATTGCCGGCGCAGACGCTGATTCCCGTTCCCAAGCTTGCCATCGACCCCATGCTCTTCGAGGTCGAAGCCGTCGTCATTCTGGAATAGAGCGGCGCCGGATCGACATAATTTCGGATTTTCCCGGTGGCGCGCCAACATCCGCTTGGCGCGCACCCTTCCCTTTTGTGAGTGGCCATTGACCAACGGCCTGCGATGTGCGTCTCTCATTGCTTGCACAAGGAAAATCCCATGCTCAAGTTTCTGCTCGCCCTCTCGATGGGTGTTTTTTGCGTCTCGCCGCTTCAGGCCGGCGACGTCACTCCCGTTACCCAGAGCTGCCAGCCGGGGGCAAAACAGGCGCAATGCGAGCGATGGGTCACGGATATTAAGAAAGCCGTCGCGCTGGCCTATAAAGGCGACCACGGGGCGCAGAGAACCATTGCCTTCTGCCTGTCCACCGGTTGCCACGGTGCCGTCGCCATCGATAAGGTCGCCTCCTGCAGCTGGCATCTCGTTATCGCCAATTCCGGTTCCACGACAGTGCTCGATAGTTCCAACACCCGGAACACCTGCCGGCCGATGACGGCGGCCGAGAAAGACGAATCCCGCGCGCTGGCGAGCGATCTCGTCCAGAGGATCTACAAGCGGCCCATGGTTAAGACCGACCAGATGTAATCTGGCCGGCTTACGGCGCAACGCCTGCGTGAAAATAAATCTCATTGCTCTCCCGGCTTTCGCCGCTATTCTCCAGCCAAAGAAAATCGGGAGGACCACTGATGATCCTGCACTGCGTATTCCTGCGGCTGAAGACCGCGGTGACGGCGGACGACAAGCAGTCGCTGTTTGCGGCGATCGTCGCCCTGAAACAGCTCATTCCCGGCATATTGGATATCAAATACGGGCCGAATGTTTCGCCCGAGGGTTTGCATGGCGGCTTCATCGACGGTTTTGCCGTGACCTTTGAAAGCGCCGAGGCGCGCGACGCCTATCTCATCCATCCCGAGCATGTGACCGTGGGCGAGCGCATCGTCTCGTCGACGGATGGAGGCCTTGCCGGCATCCTGGTCTTCGACCTTAATTTGTGAGGGCCGCAGGATAACCTGCAGCCCTCGATTCCTCAGCTCGATTTCGCCATGGCGGCGGCGAGCTGGTCGACATTATACTTGAACATCTTCTCGTAGGTCGGCGCCGGCCCCTTGGCGTCGGACAGCGATTCGACATAGAGCTCGCCGCCGGGCTCGGCACCGGTTGCCTTGGCGACCTGCTTGACCAGGCGCGGATCGTTCGAATTTTCGAAGAAATAGGCCTTCACGTGCTCGCCCTTGATCTGTTCGATCAGCTTGGCGACGTCGGCGGCCGAGGCCTCGCTTTCGGTGGACAGACCGAGCGGCGCCAGGAAGCTGACATTATATTCGCGGCCGAAATAACCGAAGGCATCATGGCTGGTCAGCACCTTGCGGCGATCGTCGGCCACCTTGTCGAATTTCGCATGGGCGTAGGCGTTCAGCTCGTCCAACGTCCTGGTGTACTTCTCGGCATTGGCCTTGAAGGCGGCGGCGTCCGTGGGATCGGCCGATGACAGCGCCTTTTCGATATTGGCGACCCAGATCTTGACGTTGACGGGGCTGTTCCAGACGTGCGGATCGGTGATTTTTTCGCCGTCCTCTTCCATGGTGCGGGTGTTGATGCCTTCGGAAACGGTGACCGGCTTGCCCTTATAGCCCGAGGCGGTGATCAGCCGGTCCATCCAGCCTTCCAGCCCCTCGCCGCTGACGAAGGTGACTTGAGCGGCGTTCAAATTCTTCGCGTCGGCCGGCGACGGCTCGAATTCGTGGGGATCGCCGTTCGGCCCGACGAGGCTCGTTACCTTTACATGCTCGCCGCCGACCTGTTTGACGACATCGGCAAGCACGGTGAAGGACGCCACAACCTTCAGCGTTTCGGCGGAAGCGGGCACGGCCGACAGCGCCATCAAAGCGGGGATTGCTGCGGAGAGAAGCAGTCTGTGCGGTGTCATCGAAGTCTCCTTGGGATCAGCCCTTCAAATGCGGGCGGGGAAAGAAGCGCCTGGCCAGGCCGGAAGGCGCGAAAAAGATGGAGAAGGCGTAGAGCAACGCCGCCGTCATGATGATCGTCGGGCCGGAGGCGAGTTCGAGATGGTAGGAGGCGATCAGCCCGAGATAACCGGAGGCGGCCGCACTGACCGCTGCTATCGCCATCATCACCGGCAGACTGCGCGACCAGAGCTGGGCGACGGCTGCCGGCAGCATCATCAGGCCGACCGCCATCAGCGTGCCGAGCGCCTGGAAGCTGGCGACGAGGTTCAGCACCACGAGCAGCAGGAAGAGCACGTGATAGACCGGCCCGCGCCCGCCGACGGCGCGCAGAAAACCCGGATCGAAACATTCGGCCACCAGCGGCCGGTAGATGAAGGCGAGGATGACGAGGGTCAGCGAGGTGATCGCGCCGATCAGATAAAGGGCGGGCGCATCGATCGCCAGGATGGTGCCGAAGAGCACATGCAGGAGATCGATATTCGAGCCGCGCAGCGAGACGATCAGCACGCCGAGCGCCAGCGATGCGAGATAGAAGCTGGCAAAGCTCGCATCCTCCTGCAGCACGGTCATCCGGCTGACGGCGCCTGATAGTAGCGCCACCGACAGGCCGGCGATGAGACCGCCGAGGCCCATCGCCGTCAGCGACAGCGAGCCGGCGACGAGGTAACCGATGGCCGCCCCCGGCAGCACGGCATGGCTCATCGCGTCGCCCATCAGGCTCATGCGCCGCAGCATCAGGAAGACGCCGATCGGGCCGGAGCCGAGCCCAAGGCAGAGACAGGCGATGAGCGCCCGGCGCATGAAACCATAATCGGCAAAGGGTGCGAGGAAGAGATCGTAGGCCGTCATGCCGCCGGCGCCTCTTCGGGTGCGCAGGCATTCGCATCTTCGTCCCAGCGCTCGGCCATGGCGCGAGCCTTCAGGAGATTGACTGAGGACATGACGTCTGCGGTCGCACCCCAGCCGACAAGCTCGCGGGCGAGCAGCAGGGTTTGCGGGAAATGGGCGCGAACCAGCTCGAAATCGTGCAGCACGGCGATCACCGTGCGGCCCTCGCCATGCCAGCGGGTGACGATATCGACGAGGTCCCTGGTGGTGCGGGCATCGATTGCCGTAAACGGCTCGTCGAGCAGGATGATGCCGGCATCCTGCAGCAGCAGGCGGGCAAAGAGCACGCGCTGGAACTGGCCGGCCGACAGCGACCCGACATGGCGCCGGCCGAAGCCTTCAAGCCCGACGGCGGAGAGCGCCTCGCCTGCCCTCTTCACCTCGTCCGGCGCGATGCGGCCGAAGGCGCCCGTCTTCTTCCAGGCGCCGAGCATGACGGTGTCGATGACCGAGATCGGAAAGCGCCGGTCGATCTCGGCCGCCTGCGGGAGATAACCGAATTCCGCCCGCCCCAGCCGATGCTCGACCCTGCCTTCGGCCGGGCGAAGCTCCCCCATGATCGCCTTCAGCAGCGTCGACTTGCCCGCCCCATTCGGCCCGGCGATTGCCGTCAGGCTGCCTGAGGCGAAGGCGCCGGAGACATGATGGACGGCGGGGTGCCTGTTATAGGCGACGGTCAGATTCTCGAGACGGATCAGCGGCGTCATGGCAAGAGAACCGCCCAGTGGATCGCCAGCCAGAGCACGGCAATGACCAGCGCCATGCCGATTACCCTTGAAAAAGCCGACTGTCCCAGCAGGCTGACGGAGGGGCGGTCGGGGCTCGGGGGCATGGCGCATCCTACAATGTAATAACATTACGGTTATGTTATAACGAATGCGGCGAGATTGAGGCGAGGCCCGGCAGTTGCTCACACAATTGAAAAGCGCGACAAACGGCCGCTCTTTATCTGTCAGGATGCTCGCAGATGCAGCGCTCCGCTGTCCTTGCTCCAGAAGCCACCCCACCCTCCGTCTTCCTCGGGCTTGACCCGAGGATCCACTCTCGTTTCCATCGGGACCGGGCATGGATCCCAGGCTCAAGGCCTGGGATGACGGAGGCTGGGGGCACGTTTCCGCCAAACTCCCCCGCCGGCGCAGCGGATGCTCACGTCGCGCCCAAGCGGAAGTCGTCGCTGGACGACAAATGGCATGATGTGTCAAAAGAAGCCCGCCGCATGTCAGCGTGGAGACAATCTTGGGACTTCGGGAAGATAAGAAGGATCGCACGCGAGCGCAGCTGCTCGAGGCGGCGTTGGACCTGATCCACAAGCGCGGATTCGAAGAAACGACCGTCGCCGATATCGCTGCCGCCGTCAGCGTTTCGCCCCGCACCCTGCTTCGCTATTTCCCGACAAAGGAGGATGTGATCGTCAGCTGGGTGCAGGATGGCATGACGATCATCCGTGCTGAACTGACGGAGCGGCTCGCCTCGGAGCCGCCGGTTGTCGCACTTCTTGCTGCCGCGCGGGCGATGCTTACGGCTTTCGATGAAAGGTCGCGTTTCTTTCTCGCCATCGAGACGGCAATCCGCTCCAACAGGAGCATTTCTGCGCGAAAAGAACAGATGATCGCCGAACTGATCGACGAAATCGCCCATATTCTCGCCTCGCCGGACAGGCGGTCTCCGCTCCCTGACGTTGTCGCCTATACGGTCGCGGGGACGGTTTTCGCGCTCATCCGGGCATCGATAAACAGTTGGGTGGACGGCGGAGCGGCAATGTCACTTGTCGATCTCTTCGATCGCGCCGCCGGTATCCTTCACTTCGAACAAAATGTCACTTAGTGTCATTTGTCGTTGACAGACATAATTTCCTATGCAATTTCACAATGCGTTGCTGAGTAACGTCATTGCAAACAGCCTCGCCCTGCGAGCGCGCCTGCTTGGGAGATAGAATGTCCACACATCAAAAGATCGCGCTCGTCACCGGCGCCACCCGCGGCCTTGGCTTTGAAACGGCTCGCCAGCTCGGCCGGGAGGGCGTCTTCGTCCTTCTCGGCGCACGCGATCTTGCAACCGGGCAGGCAAAGGCCGAAGCATTGCGTGCGGAGGGGTTGGCGGTCGAGGCGATCGAGATCGATCTCAATCGCCCTGATACGATCGACGCTGCCGCATCGTCGATCGGCGAGCGGTTCGGCAGGCTCGACATCCTGATCAACAATGCGGGAATCCTGCTGCTCGACACCGACGATTTCCCCAGCGTGGCCTCCGTCGAAACCCTACGCGAATCCTATGAGGTCAATTTCATCGGAATGGTGATCGTGACCCAGAAACTGTTGCCGCTGATCCGCAAGGCGGTCAGCGGGCGCATCGTCAACCTTTCCAGCAGCGTGGGTTCGCTTTGGTGGACGGGCGATGCGAACAATCCCTCCCCCGATGTCAAATGGCTTGGCTATGCCGCCTCCAAGGCGGCGGTCAACATGCTGACCGTGCAGCTTGCCCTTGAGTTGAAAGATACGCCGATCAAGGTCAACGCTGTCTGCCCCGGCTATGTCATGACCGAATTGAACAGAGGCGGCGGCTACATCACCATCGAAGACGGCGTTCGCGCCCCGGTCAAATATGCTTTGCTTGACGATGCCGGACCGACCGGCCAGTTTTTCAACACAGACGGCCCGATCAACTGGTGATGGCCCTCGGCCTGACGCCTGGACAGTCCGGCGTGCGCAGGACCGTTCAGCGATACCGAATCTTGCACCCCACTCCCTTTCAAGGACCATGAAAAATGAAACCAACGGCGGATGACATCGTCGAGATCAACCAGATCCTCTCGCTCTGGGCACACCTCGTCGACAATCATGCGTGGGACAGGTTCGGTGACGTCTTTACCGAGGATGCGCATTTCGACTCGAGCGTTTTCGGGTTTGCTCCGGCCACGGGCATCGCAGCGATCTGCCATATGGCCAGCCAGGACGGCCATGCGAAGGCCCATCACACGACGAATGTCTACGTTCAGGAAGGCGCGGGCAACGAACTCGTCGCCGTCTCGAAGGGGCTCGGCCTGTTGTCGAACGGGGCAGTGGCGAGCGTGACCTATACCGACCGGCTGCGGCGGACGCCGGAGGGCTGGCGTCTGGCGAGCCGCATTCTCGCGCTGCAAGCGCCATCACATTGAGGTCACGCCCTATGTCTCTCGTCAACCTGTCCCTAGCAAACGTCATTGCCTGGCTGCTTGCAGCTTTCTTCTTCGTCGGCGCCTATGGCAACACCTTCGTCAGCCCCGAAATTGCCGCGGACTACGCCCGGTGGGGCTATCCGGAAAGCTTCCACTATCTGACCGCCATCTGCGAATTCACCACAGCGGTCATGCTCATCTTCAAACCACTCCGCCTCCACGGTTCCGTGCTTGGAAGTGCGGTAATGCTGGCGGCTGTGGGTACGGTTCTGTTCCATGGCGAATATACGCACGCAATTCCGCCCTTGGTGGTCCTCGGCCTTTGTGGGCTCGTCGCTCTTCTGACGGTTCGACGGAGAGGATCGCAGTCGCTTCCATCCTAGCTTCGAATGGAGTCTCGACCATCCGAGTCCGCTTGTGGCGCATTTCACGAGCTGCTCACGCCGAGGCTCTCGCGAGCATGCAATGCGGGATCGGAGGCGAGCTTCACGATCAGGTCCGACAGGCTGTTTAGCGAGACGTCGTGTCCCTTGAAGGGCTCGCCCTTTCCGGTGAGCTGATAGTTGATCTCAGCGTCGTGCGTGAACCAACCCGGCCGCAGGATGGTGTAATCGAGGTCCGACTGCTCGATCAGCGCCGCAGAATCCCGATAAGGATCGAGGATGCTGCGATATTTCTCGCCGGGGACTTCGCCGTAAATGCCCATCGAACTGATGAAGATCAGCCGTTTCAGCTCCGCCGCGTGCATGGCGTCGACGATCGACCGGGCCTGGCGAGCCATATCGCCGGAAAGGTTGGCATAGACGACGTCCTGCTTGGCCATCGCCAGGCGGAGCACCGCGGTGTCGAGAACGTCGCCGTCGACGATCCTCACTCTTTCGGGCGCCGGGTTGGTGAGACGGCTCGCCCGCCGCAGATAGAGGGTGAGATTGGCGTCCGTCCTGTCGAGGAGCATCCGTGTCGTGTTGCGCGCCAACTGCCCGTTGGCGCCGAGTATAAGGATGTTGGTCATGCTGATTTCCCTCAATAGGTCGAGGCGAGAAGCTCGACGAGCCTCCACCCGGCGGGTTTGCGCACATAGACTTCGGTGAAAGCCAGACGATACTGTCCTCGGTGCCCGCCCATGGTCACCGTGAAAACGGCCTTGCCTCGGAGTGTGGCTCGATCGCCCTCGACCGCAACCGAAGCGCCCCGCGGCTCGATGCGGTTGTAGACAAAGCGGCCCGATCGCAGCTCTTCGATCCATTCTCGCTTCGAAGACACATGCCCGGTGATGTGGACGAAATGCAGATCGTCGTCGAAAAGCGCCTCGACCAGATCGATACGGCCGGAAGTTTTCCAACGGAACTTGTCCAGCGAGAGGGCAATGATCTCCTCCTCGGCGCTTCCTGATGCTGCGTGGTTCATCGAGAACAGCCTTTCTGGTCGAGATGTGCCTGGGCACTGCCTGCCCCCATCATCTAGTCCATGGGCGAAAAGACGATTAGGCTGCAAAATCCGCATTCGGTATTGAGCAGAATTCAAAAATGTCTCGAGACAGCATCAACGACCTCACTGTTTTCCTGGCGGTCGCCAGAGAACAGAGCTTCACGAGAGCGGCGGCAAAGCTTGGCGTCTCGCCTTCGGCGCTCAGTCATTCGATGCGGCTGCTCGAGGAGCGACTCGGCATTCGCTTGCTGACGAGAACGACCCGGCGCGTCTCCGTGACCGATGCCGGGGAGCGGTTGCTGCACTCGATCGAGCCGCACTTCGACGGCATCGATACCGCACTGGCGGCTCTGACAGAACTGCGCGACAAACCCGCGGGGACGGTTCGGATCACCGCCGGCGAGCATCCGACGACATCGATCCTCTGGCCGGCGATAGAGCGACTTCTTCCAGAATATCCGGATATCAAGTTTGAAATCACCGTGGACGGGGCGCTCACCGATATTGTCGCGGAGCGCTACGATGCGGGAATTCGGCTCGGCGAGCAGCTCAACGGCGATATGATCGCCGTGCGGATCGGACCTGAGATGAGAATGGTGGTCGTTGGTTCGCCAGACTATTTCGCGCGCCACCCAAAACCGTCGACGCCGCAGGACCTGACTGCCCATGCCTGCATCAACATCAGACTGCCGACCTATGGAGGCTATCTGGTTTGGGAGTTCGAAAAGGACGGGCGGGAGGTTCGTGTCCGTGTCGATGGCCCGTTGGCTTTCAACACCACGCAGATGGTGATGAGAGCGGCGCTCGGGGGCGTCGGACTTGCTTACTTGTTCGAGGATCATGCACGAGATGAAATCGAGAGCGGGCGGCTTGTCACCGTTCTCGACGACTGGAACCCGCTGTTCGATGGTTATTTCCTCTACTATCCGAGCCGCCGTCAGATGTCTCCGGCCTTCAGCGTGCTGGTCGACGCGCTGCGATACCGACCATCACGTTCCGATCATTGATGAGAATTCCTCAAAAGCGCATGCAGGAATAGCAATCTAATCGGCAGAATAGGCGGGTGCTATCTCTCGGGACATCGGCGGCAATCGCCGCAATGACGGTTCCGGAGAGCGCCATGAGATCACCCCCACAGGCCAGCCGGCCCTCCAGCCGAGCGGAAAAACCTTTATCGCACGCGGTCAACAAGACAGCGATCCTGACCATCATCCTCACCAGCTACGTGATGCTCGTACTCGACACGTCGATCGTGCTGACGGGGCTTCCGAGCATTCATCGTGAACTTGGCTTTTCCGATCCTGAACTCGCCTGGGTGCAGAGCGCCTATACCCTCACCTTCGGAGGCTTCCTGCTTCTGGGTGCAAGGGCAGGCGACATTCTCGGCCGCAAGCGCATGCTCACCATCGGCCTTGCTCTCTTCACCGCGTCTTCGCTCGCCATCGGTCTTGCCGAGACGCCGGCCTGGATGATCGGCGCGCGTGCCGTCCAGGGGTTTGGCGGCGCTATTCTTGCGCCGGCCACGCTGGCCTTGCTGCAGACGACCTTCGCTGAAGGGACCGAGCGCACCCGCGCAGTTTCCTATTACAGCGCCGTCGCCGGCATTGCGGCCAGCGTCGGCCTCGTGCTCGGCGGCATATTGGCCGAGTGGCTGTCGTGGCGTGTGGGCTTCTTCATCAATCTGCCGATTGGCCTCGGCATGATCCTCGCCGCGATCCGCTTCGTTCCGGAGACGGGACGGCAGTCGGGGCGGCTCGATATTGCCGGAGGCCTGACCTCGACGATCGGCATGGTGGCGCTTGTCTATGGCCTGATCCGTTCGGCGACGCATGGCTGGCATGATAGCTTGACCATCGGGCTTATCGCGACCTCCCTATTGCTGCTGGTGGCCTTTGTTGCCATCGAACGGAATGCTCGGCAACCGATCATGCCGTTGCGTCTCTTCGCCAGTCGCGAACGCGTCGGGGCCTATTCTGCGCGAATGCTCTTCCTCGGCGGAATGATCGGCTTCTTTTTCTTCACGACGCAGTTCCTGCAGAGTGTTCTTGGATACAGCGCTGCCGCCACCGGATTGGCTTTCCTGCCCGCGACACTCGTGAACTTTGCATCGGCAATGGCCGTGCCGCAGCTGACGAAGCGGTTCGGCAACGCCCGCCTGCTTGCCACGGGTTTTGTCCTGACCCTTGTCGGCATGACCTGGCTCAGCCGTGTCTCCGCCGATGCGGACTATCTGAGTGACATCGCCTTGCCGATGATCCTGATCGGCTGGGGCCAGGGTTTCGTCCTGAGCCCTCTGACAGCCTCGGGCATATCAGGCGTCTCCGGGGCCGATGCCGGCGCCGCCTCAGGTGTGGTCAACGTCGCCCACCAGCTCGGCAATTCCCTTGGTCTTGCGATCCTAGTCGCCGTCACGGCTTTCGGCACGAGCGGCCTGGAAGGCATCCCACTTCTTGCCCATCGCGTGACGATGGCGTTGACGGGCTCAGCCGCGATGATGGCGCTCGCGCTTGTTCTCGTCCTCGCCCTGATCGTCCGGCAGCGCCACCCCGCCTCAGCCATCGTCCCGGTCGCCGAAGAGTCGGTCGACGTCGCCTGAAACGCAATCCGCCAATCCGTTCCAACTCAAGGAGATTTCCATGCAAGACAATACTCTGGAACAACGCATCCAGACCCTCGAAGACAAGGTCGCCCTCAAAGCACTCGTCGACACTTTCGCCAATCTCGCGGATCAGAAAGATTTGGCCACTCAATCGCTGCTGTTTGCCGAAGACGCGGTTGTCGACACCTACTTCGAAGGACAGCTTTTTGCGTCGCTCAAGGGTCGCAAGGAGATTCAGGAGACCTTTACGGGCTTCATGGCCAATTTCGAGACGGCCTACCATATCAATGGGCAGCATACCGCCGAAATTGACGGAGACCGCGCAACGGCAGTGCACTATTGCCTGGTCGTCCTCGTCAACACAGTCGACGGCAAAAAGATGAGGAATACCAACGGCGTTTATTACAATGACGAGTATGTGCGCCAGGATGGTCGGTGGCTGATCTCGAAGCGCACTTCGCATTTCACATGGCGTGACACTATGGAGATGGCGGCCGGTTGACCGAGGCCTGAGACGCCGCTCGAGTCCCGCCGAAGACTCACACAATCGAAAAGGGGCGCCCGAACGGCCGCCCCTTCATCCATCAGCAATGAACGCTCAGAGCTGTTCCAGCATCGCGGCGGCACCTGATACGGTTGCCTGGCCGGGGCTTTCCTCGACGTTGAGAGCTTTGACCACCCCGTCTTCCACCAGCATCGAATAACGCTTGGAGCGGAGGCCGAGGCCGCCGGCGGAGAGGTCGGCGTCGAGGCCGACGGCTTTGGTGAAGCCGGCATCCCAATCGGCGAGGAAGTGGATCTTGCCCATGCCGCCTGACGATTGCGCCCAGGCGCCCATCACGTGCCAGTCGTTGACGGCGACGACGGCGATGTCGTCGACGCCCTTGCCAAGGATGGTGTCGCGGTTTTCGAGATAACCCGGCAGGTGGTTCAGCGAGCAGGTGGGCGTAAACGCGCCCGGCACGGCAAAGAGCACGACGCGCTTGCCGGCGAAGAGCTGATCGGTGGTGATTTCGACCGGGCCGTCAGCCGTCTTTTCCTTGAAGGTGGCGGCAGGAAGCTTGTCGCCGATCGCGATGGTCATGGTCTTCTCCTTGAGTTCTGGATTGGGGGTTCTGGCTTTGGGGATTCCGGCTTGGCGGTGGCGGGCGCCGTAGGGGATCTGCGGCGACTATAGGAGCCCATCATTGAAAGGCAAGGCCGGTCATTGAAAGGCAAGACCGGTCATTCGAAGGCAAGCGTCGTCTCCATCGCCCGTTCACCGTCGATGACGAGCACGCTCCATTGCTTGCCTGCCATGTCGTAATCCTTCGGCAGCTTGCCGATTGATATATCGACCTTGAAGGTGGCGCCGTCGCGTTTGCCGCCGATCTGCTTGGTGAAGGCATAACCGCTCGGGCCGGTGACGATGATATCCGGCGCGGCCTTCCCCTCGCCCGGCCCCCCGCCCGGCAAAGCGAGCGTCAGCGACAGCGTCTTCCCATCGGGTGACATCGCATGCGCCGTCACGTCGAAATCCTGCGACGGCGGCTTCGGCAGGCTCGCATCGGCGGCCTGAAGGATCGCCTCCTCTTGCGGGTGCGACTGGATGGCGGGGCCGAGCTTCAGCTGCAAATTCGCCTGGAAGGGAATGCAGATATCCTTGCAGATGCCGATGAAGGCGGCAGCATCGATCGTAACCGGGCCTTTGCCGGCCGCCGTCAGCGACAGCGGCAGCGTCACCGGCGCGTCATAGGCAATATCCTCGATCGCGCCGTTGAAAAAATGCTTCGGAACGGGATAGGCGATGGCATCGAGCGTGACGCCGCTTGCCGCCGCGATGGTGATTTGCGGCGGAATGCCGCTGTTGCCGGGCTCTTTCCAATAGGTGATCCAGCCGGGCTTCGGCTCGATCTGAAGGGCAGCGCGGATTTTGCCGCGGGCATCGGGCGCGAGCGCCACGAGGCGCATGCGGCCGCCTTCGTTGTCCGCCCAGGCGCTCATTTCCGCATGGGCGGAATAAAACGGCACAAGGGCTGCTACCACCGACACAACCGCGATTAAAAGCCTGCGCGGGCCTGAGGAAATAATCATCATGGAACAAAGGTTTACCGAATGTGCTGTTTGGCCGCCAGAAGTCGCGGCGATTTAAATCTTCATTTTCAGTTGATTGATGTGTGACATTGGCCCATGTTTCTTTTGTCGAGGCCTTGGTGCGGTCTAGCAGCAGGAGGAACGATGTCCTTATTGACGCTGAAGAACAGACGGGAACGTGGCTTCTTCGATGGCCAATTCCTCATCGCCATGCCGGGCATGGAAGACCGCAATTTTGCGCGCACAGTGATCTACATTTGCGCGCATTCGGATGCCGGCGCCATGGGCTTCGTCATCAACCGTCCGCAGAGCCTCACCTTCACCGATGTGCTGCTGCATCTCGACATGATCAAGCAGGAAGATTCGATCGTGCTGCCGAAGCGGGCGCGCGAATTCCCGATCCAGACCGGCGGGCCGGTGGAAAGCGGCCGCGGCTTCGTGCTGCATTCGGACGATTATTCCAGCGACTCCAGCATTCCCGTCAGCGACGATATCTGCCTGACGGCGACGCTCGATATCGTGCGCGCCATCTCCAAGGGCGATGGGCCGACGCGGGCGACGATGCTGCTCGGCTATTCCTCCTGGTCGGCCGGCCAGCTCGAAAGCGAGGTCGTCAACAATGGCTGGCTCACCTGCCCGGCCAATGAGGAATTGATCTTCGACCGCAGCCTCGACGACAAATACGAGCGGGCGCTCGCCGGCATGGGCGTGACCGCTGCCATGCTTTCGGCCGAAGCCGGCCATGCCTGAGGGGCTGGCCTGACAGCAGCTGACCTGACGGCAGCGGGAACGAATAGCTGCGAGTGACGTTTCATTTCGGCAAGCATGGACAAAAGGCCCATGCTGACCAAGGAGACATCACATAATGGGTAGCACCAGCGACAAGATTTCCGGTAAGGCAAACGAAATTGCCGGCAAGACCAAGCAGTCCGTCGGTAAGGCGACGGACGATCGCGAAATGCAGGCCAAGGGCGCCGTCCAGGAAGCCAAGGGCAAGGGACAGGTCGCAACCGGCAAGGTCAAGGACAAGCTCAAGGGCGCCGTCGACCGGCTCTGAGCAATAGTGCATCCTTCAAGAACCATGCCTGCTGCGCCCCTCGCGCGGCAGGCATTTTTAATCCCCCACCCTCATGCTTTGCAGAGATAGACAAGATGAAGCTTTTTGCCTGCGACAATTGCGATCAGGTCGTCCACTTCGACAACCGTCGATGCGTGCGTTGCAACCATCGCCTCGGCTTCCTGCCAGGCGACCTCGCCATGCATGCGCTGGAGCCGCGCGACGAGACGCTCTGGCAGCTCGTTTCCAATCCCGATCGCGATGTCCGCTTCTGCGCCAATGCCAGCCTCGACATCTGCAACTGGCTGGTGGACGATGATGGCGAGAGCGAATTCTGCGTTGCCTGCCGCCATAACCGGCTGGTTCCGAACACCGATACCCAGGACGGCATCGATCGCTGGCGGCGCATCAGCCAGGCGCAGCGTCATCTGTTTTATTCGCTGCTGCGCTGGAAGCTGCCGCATCCCGATCGGGCGCAAGACCCGCAAGGCGGCCTGGTCTTCGATTTCCTCGAGGATTCGATAGAGAGCAACGGCTTTATCGTGCCGGCCATGACCGGCCACGAGGAAGGCCTGATCACCATCCGCGCCGCGGAGGCCGACGATGCGACGCGCGAACAGGCGCGCAGCTCGATGAACGAACCCTATCGCACGCTGCTTGGCCATTTCCGCCACGAGGCCGGCCATTTCATCTGGAACAAGCTGGTGCGCGATCGGGGCGGCCTTGCCGATTTCCGCACGGTCTTCGGCGACGAACGGCAGGATTATACGACAGCCCTCCAGACCCATTATGCCGGCGGCGCCCCCTTGGGATGGCAGGACAATTTCATCAGCGCCTATGCGGCATCACACCCCTGGGAGGATTTCGCCGAATGCTTCGCGCATTACCTCCATATCGTCGATACGCTCGAAACCGCTCGCGCCTTCGGCATCGCCATCGATCCGCGCGGCCATGAAGAAATCGCCGGCGAGGTGGATTTCATCCCCTACAGGGCAAGAAGCGCCGAACAGCTGGTCAGCGCCTGGGTGCCGCTCAGCATCGCGATCAACGCCATCCAGCGCAGCATGGGTCAGCCTGACTCCTATCCCTTCGTGCTCTCCTCGCCTGTTGTGGCAAAACTCGAATATCTGCACCGGCTGATCCAGGGCGCGGCGACGGCACCGCAGCAGCGGGCGGCTTAAGGTACTGAGGCCCGCCACGTCGTTGCCGCTATCCCACTGCGCCGGCGAGTTTGGCTGGAATGACCGCATCATGATCTGATCAGCGAAGAGCTTGTGTCTTTATTCAACCCAGCCAGCTCCTCACCTGTTCTATCGTCCGGCGTTCCTGGTCCGCTTCCAAGGAGAACGGCGGCTCGATCGTAGCACGCGGCGCCAGGGACCTGATCACTTCAAGGCTGCTTCCAAGGCCGTAACCGCCATGAGTGATGAAGGGGCGGATGATCTTGCCCGAAAGATCATGAGACTGCAGAAATGAGCGGATAACCGGCGGTGCCGTTGTTCCCCAAATCGGGAAGCCCAGGAAAACCTCCTGGTACTGATCGAGGTTGGCAACCAATTGAGCCAGGGGCGGGAGGAAGCCTTGTTCGGTTTCCCGGCGAGCCTGGGCAACAGTTTCCTCATAGTCTTCCGGATAGGGCTCGGCCGGCTGGATTTCAATCAGCGCGGCCTGGCGTGCCCGGCGGACCTGCAGGGCAATGACCCGTGTATTGCCTGTCCGGGTAAAGTACGCGACCAGCGTGTTCGCGGACGGAGTTTGCTGAGCCTCAGTGCCGGCGGAGGTCATAGCCAGCCCGATGGCCGCAAGGGGCAGCGACGTGAGAAAATGCCGGCGTGCGCTCGATTTCTGCATGCGCTTTTCCTCACAGCTTGTCGGTCAATTATTCAGCTTCGCCACCCTGGCGATAGTCCTCAGTCGCGACTTTCTCCATCCAGGTCACGCTGTTGCCGTCAAGTGCTTCCGATACCGCAAAATGCACCATCGCTTCATCAGCCGACGCACCGTGCCAGTGTTTTACCATCGGGGGAATCCAGACGACATCACCCGGTTCCATGACCTGGACCGTGCCGCCTTCCTTCTGGACCCAGCCTCGGCCGGAAACGACAAACAGCGTCTGACCGAGCGGGTGCGAATGCCAGGCCGTATGGGCGCCAGGTTCGAAGGCAACCGTGGCACCGCCAATGCGGGCAGCGCCATCACCCTTGTAAGCGGCCGATACCTGGACCTCGCCGGTGAAACGCTCGGCCGGACCGCTTACCGGTTGGCTGCCGCGTTTGACCACCTTGATATCTGCTTCTGCCGGGTTGCTCGAGGCGGACGCTTCACGGCTTGCGAAGACCGTTTTGAGAACCGGCACTGCTGATATGGCGCGAGGCCAGCCGGCATAGAACCCGGCATGGGTAACAGCTTCAGCTGCCTCTTCGCGGCTGAGACCATTATCCATGGCGCGGGTGAGATGGAACGTCAGTTGGTCAGACTGCCCCATCGCCACGAGAGCGGCCACCGTAACGAGGCTGCGATCGCGGGCCGACAGATCCGGGCGCTGCCACAGATCACCGAACAATGCCCGGTTTGTCAGGTCGGCAAGGGCCGGCGCGGTAGGTGCCACCTCGGCGTCCACGGACGCGCTGCGGGCGGCTTCCGTTGCGGCATCGAACTGAATGCGTGGGTCACCGCTGTCCGCCACGGGCGCGATCTTCAGCTCGTCAAAGGCCTTCTTGGTCTCCGTCACGGCCGATATCGCATTGGGCCAGCCGGAATAAAATGCGAGATGAGTGACGACCTCGCCCACTTCCCTGGGCTCGACACCATTTTCTAGGGCGCGCTTTACATGATTGGCAAGGACGTGCCCCTTGCCGGTTGAGATCAGTACCGAAATGGTGACCAGGCTGCGATCGCGCGGGGTCAGATCCCCGCGCTTCCAAAACTCGCCGAACAGAACGTCATCCGTGAAGTGGCCAAGGCCCGGGGCGACGTCATAGACGGCCGGCGGAGCCACGCGGGGGTTCTGCTGCGCTTCGGCGCCTGCGGCTGCGAATGCCGAGATGGCAAGGCTTGCGGCGATGGTTTTCACGGTGATCTCCTTATTGACTGTCTGCTCCGACATAGGATCGGAGGACGGGCCCGATTAGGCATCGGATTCCGAAAGGGGCTATATCCGCCATTCATGAAAGGGGCGGCCTCTAGGACGCCGCTCCGCTGGGCAGTTGGTCAGCGGGCCTTTGTTCCTGGCGGATCTATAGACCGCCGGCTATCGAGGAGAATTTACTCCTGGCCGATTACTCCGACTAGATGCTAGGATCCAAATAGACTTATATTGAGGATTCATGAATGAGGCGCGATGAACTGGGTGACCTGGCAGCCTTCCTGACGGTCGCTGAAGAACGAAGTTTCACACGTGCGGCCGCGCTGCTGGGGACCTCGCAGTCGTCCCTCAGCCATACAGTGCGCCGACTGGAAGATCGCATGGGCCTCCGGCTCCTGACGCGGACGACCCGCAACGTTGTTCCAACCGAGGCCGGAGAGCAGCTGGCCGAAACGCTGCGACCTGCGTTCAATGATATCCGCAGCCGGCTGGATGCACTTGGCGCCATGCGTCATGCGCCGGGAGGCACGATACGCATCACTTCGATCCGGCATGCCGCAGAAACGATCCTCATGCCTGCCGTAAAGGGATTGATGCAGTCCTACCCGGATATCAACATCGAGATCTCTGTCGACAATCGGCTGATCGATCTTGTGAACGAGCGCTTTGACGCCGGGGTCCGGCTTGGGGAGCATATCGAAAAAGATATGATCGCGCTCAAGATCGGACCGGAAATGCGCATGCTGGTCGTTGCCTCTCCGGATTATTTCGCACGGCATCCGAAACCGGCCACGCCGCATGAGCTGACGCAGCACCGTTGCATCAATCTCAGGCTTGCAACTGTTGGCGGCTTGTACGCCTGGGAGTTCGAAAAAGACGGCAAGCCGCTGAATGTTCGTGTGGAAGGTCAGTTCATCTGCAATGACGTCGAGATGATCATAGATGCGGCGCTGGGTGGTTTTGGCCTGGCATGCCTGCCAGACGATTACCTCCTGCCGCTGATCCGTGAAGGAAAACTGGTGCCCGTGCTGGAGGACTGGTCACCGCCATTTCCTGGATATCACCTTTATTATCCGAGCAGACGGCTTGCCTCCCCCGCATTCTCGCTTCTGGTGAATGCATTGCGTTATCGCAGTTGATTTCGCCCGGGACGGAAAGGACGCACGGCGCTCAATGTCGCCGAGACGCGCAAAGGCAAATGTGCGGGACTTAAAACGAAACCGCCTTGCCCTTCTTGAAAGGCTCCATGCCCCGGCGGGCAAGTTCGTCGGCGCGTTCGTTTTCCGGGTGGCCGGCATGGCCCTTGACCCAGTGCAGCGTCACCTTGTGGCGGTCACGGGCCGCCTCCAGCGCCTGCCAGAGTTCGGCATTCTTCACCGGCTTCTTGTCGGCGGTTTTCCAGCCGTTTTTCTTCCAGCCGAAAATCCACTTGGAAATGCCGTCCTTGACATAGGCGCTGTCGGTATAGAGATCGACCTCGCAAGGGCTCTTCAAGGCCGATAGCGCCGAGATCGCCGCCAGCAGTTCCATACGATTGTTGGTCGTATCCGCCTCGCCGCCGCAAAGCTCCTTTTCGACATCGCCATAACGCAGCACCGCACCCCATCCACCGGGGCCGGGATTGCCGGAGCATGCGCCGTCGGTAAAAATATCGACGTGTTTCATAGGCTCAATCCGTATTCGGCCGGGGATTTGATCTGGCGGTGGAACCGCAGCTTGCGGAGATATTCGAGCGGGTCCTTCTTGGTGACCATGGCACCTTCCGGCGTCGTCAGCCAGTCATAGAGCCGAGTCAGGAAGAACCGCAGCGCCGACCCGCGCGACAGCACCGGCAAGGCTGCGATTTCGGCATCGCTCAGCGGCCTGACGCTCTGGTACCCCTCGAGCATCGCCGTGCCCTTGGTGATGTTATAGGCGCCATCCTTCTCGAAGCACCAGGCATTCAGGCAGATCGAGACGTCATAGGCGAGCAGGTCGTTGCAGGCGAAATAGAAATCGATCAGGCCCGAAAGCTGATCACCGAGGAAGAAGACGTTGTCGGGAAAGAGGTCGGCATGGATGACGCCGGCCGGCAGGCCGCTCGGCCAGGCAGCGGAGAGGAAATCGAGTTCGTTGCGGATCTCGGTCTGCAGGCCGGGCTCGACCTCGCCGGCGCGCGCCTCGGATTTTTCCCACAGCCCCCGCCAGCCGTCGATCGACAGCGCGTTCGGGCGTTTCAAGTCGAAACCGTCGCCGGCCACATGCATCTCGGCCAGCGCCCTGCCGACCTCGCGGCAATGTTTCGCCTCCGGCTTTCTCAGCCACATGCCTTCGAGGAAGGAGATCAGCGCCGCCGGACGGCCGGACAGCGAGCCGAGCAGCGCGCCGTCGCGGCGCGGCAGCGGCAGCGGGCAGGACAGGCCGCGGGCGGAAAGATGCTGCATCAGACCGAGGAAGAAAGGCAGGTCGCTCTTTTCCACCCGCTTCTCATAGAGCGTCAGGATCAGCGGATCCTTGGAGGTGTGAAGCAGGAAGTTGGAATTTTCGACGCCTTCGGCAATGCCCTTGTAGGAGAGCAGCGTGCCCGCGTCATACTCCGTCAGGAACCACTTCAGATCGTCTTCGGCGATATCGGTATAGACTGCCAAGTGAGGTCTCGCCCTTCATGCCTTGTTGATATTGGATTTGCCGGAGTGGACGCCAGGCCGAAAGGCCGATCTAGCCGTTGACGAAGGCCATGTCGGCCGCCGTCAGCTCGATATTGCGCAGTTCGCGGTTGACGAGGAAGTTTTCAGTTTCCTGCACCGTTTCGGCCAGCTCGACGCGAGCGTCGAAGCGGGCGCGGAAGGCCTCGATGATCTCGTTGACGATGACCTCGGGGGCCGAGGCGCCGGCGGAAAGGCCGAGCGTCGAAATCGCGCCGATCTCGTCCCAGTCGAGCTCGGCGGCGCGCTGCACGAGGATCGATTTCTTCGCCCCTGCCCTGAGCGCCACTTCGACGAGACGCTTGGAATTGGACGAATTCGGCGCGCCGACGATGATGAAGAGATCGCAGCCGGGGGCTGCCTGCTTCACCACTTCCTGGCGGTTGGTCGTCGCATAACAGATCGAGTCCGCTGCCGGCGCCGTCAGGTTCGGGAAGCGCTCGTGCAGGCGGGTGATGACGCCGGCCGTATCGTCGACCGACAGCGTCGTCTGGGTGACATAGCCGAGATTGTCGGGATCGGCGGGGACATAAGCGTCGGCATCCTCGATCGTCTCGATCAGCGAGACCGAACCCTCCGGCAGCTGACCCATCGTGCCGATCACCTCAGGATGGCCGGCATGGCCGATAAGGACGACATGGCGGCCGAGGCGATTGTGGCGCATCGCCTGCTTGTGGACCTTTGAGACCAGCGGGCAGGTGGCGTCGAGATAGAAGAGGTTGCGGCTTGCCGCATCCTCCGGCACGGATTTCGGCACGCCGTGAGCGGAAAAAACCACCGGCTGGGCGCGATGTTCGGCCGGGATCTCGTCCAGTTCCTCGACGAAGACGGCGCCCTTGGCTTCCAGCCCTTCGACGACATAGCGATTATGGACAATCTCGTGGCGCACATAGACCGGCGCGCCATAGGATTTCAGCGCCAGCACGACGATCTGGATGGCGCGGTCGACGCCGGCACAGAAGCCGCGCGGGCCGCAGAGCCTGATCGTCAAAGGAGGTTTCGCCGCAATATTCATGTCTGTTCCACAAATTCCTCATTCCTGTGCTCGTCACAGGAATCCAGCCACGGCGCGTCGGCGCCGTGAATGACTGTCAACATCCTCGTCCCTCTTCCGCGCCCAAGGACTTGGCGCACTGGATTCCTGTGACAAGCACAGGAATGAGGGAGAACTTGGCAACGTCCAGCTTCAACAGCAACGTCCCGCGTAGGGCTTAGGGACCTCTAGCCCAATATGGTCGAGAATTGAAGTGATACTATTTCTGAGGTGGCTTGGCACCCTTGCGGAACCAGGAGATCGCCACCACGACGAGAAGCACGGCGGCCAGCCCGTACCAGGTGAAAGCATATTGCAGATGGTCGTTCGGCAGATCCACCTGGGTGACGCCGCCGATCGGCAGGCCGGCCGGATTGGGGGTGGAATCGGCATCGACGAAAAAGGGAATGACGTTCGCTTTCTCCAGCCCGACGCTCTCGGCCATGACGTCGAGATCCTTCCAGTAGAAGATGTTCTTGGCGACGTCGTTATCGGGCACTATCCAGGAAGGCTTGCCGGGAAGCTTTTCGCGCGCCAGGCCGGTGACGGTCTGCTGATCCGTCAGCTGGCCCTGCATGCGCGTTTCCGGCTCCTTGTTGTCAAAGGGAACGAAGCCGCGATTGACGAAGAGAATGCGCCCGTCGGCAAGCTCCAGCGGGGTATAGATGTAATAGCCGGTCTGGCCGCGCCAGGTGGCAAAGAAGTGCCGCTCCTTGTTGTTGATGTAGCGGCCGGCGGCGGTGACCTTGCGGTATTCGATATCGCCGCCTGCAGCCGCCATCGCCTCGATGTCGGCCAACGGCACGGGGCTTGCTGCCTGCCGCGCGGCGATATCGGCGATCAGGCCCTCCTTCCAGTGCAGGCGCTCCACCTGCCAGGTGCCGAGCGAAATCAGGATGGCAAGAGCGATCAGCACCAGGATGCCGGTGAAAACCGGCAGCCGGCGGCGCGGCGCGGCATGGTCGATATCAGTCACTCAGGCGTCCTTCGCGGGCATTATGGCGGTATTGCATGGCGATCAGGATGCCCTTGAACCAGCGCAGCGTCAGCAGCGACAGGATAATCGTCAACGGAGCAAAGAGCAGGATATGCACCCAGATCGGCGGCCCATAATTCACCTGCAGCCACAACACCATGCCGATGACGATGAAGCCGACGATGAGGATGACGAAGACGGCGGGGCCGTCACCGGAATCGGCGAAGGAATAGTCGAGGCCGCAGGCGGCGCAACGCGGCTTTACGCCGAGCAGGCCGTCGAACAGTTTGCCCTGGCCGCAGCGTGGGCAGCAGCCCTTGATGCCGGTTTTCACCGGATCGACGGGCGGAAAATGGGCGCTGTCCTCGTTCATTCCACTCCTTCTGGCCACTCCTTCTGGCCATTCCTTCCGGCAGCCTTGGTGGTCGCGGCGCGATGCCGCCTTAACTCTCCCATAAAGTATTCGCAGGACGAAGGGAAATGCCTGCGCTTTTTTGTCCCGCTGATAGTTCTTCACATCGAAATCGATGTGAGGAACTATCAGCAATTCAAAGTGTTACAGCGTCCTTGCCGCGTCTGAAAAGTCGCGCGGCGCTGTAATGATTCGCGCCAAACAGAAGAAGAAGACTGATGACCAATGATAGCCATTCCGTGCAGATCATTATCCTGAACGGCGCGCCGCGGAGCGGCAAATCAAGCATCGCGCGCGCGGTACAGGAACACTTCGAGGGGCCGTGGATCAACCTCGGCGTCGACAGCTACAATGCCATGACACCGAAACGCTACCTTCCGGGCATCGGATTGCGGCCGGGCGGCGAACGGCCGGACCTGGAGGAACTGGTGCCGTTCTTTTATGCGGCGCTCTACGAATCGATCGCCATCCATGCCAGCCTGGGGCTTAATGTCATCGCCGATCTCGGCCACCATGACAGTTATTCGCAGCCGCTCGGCATCCTCGCCGATTGCGCCCGGCGACTGGAAGACTTTCCCGTGCTGTTCGTCGGCGTGCGCTGTCCGATCGAGACGATCATGCAGCGGCGCGACATTGTCCAAGAAGGGCGCGAGACGCTTTATCTCAGCGCCACGGAGGACGTGCCCATTCCAGAACCGGTGCAGCGCTGGCAGGACGAGGTGCATCGTCCCGGCATCTACGACATGGAGGTCGATACGTCAGTGCTGACACCACTCGAATGCGCCGAGGCGATCCGCCATCAGTTGGATCTCGGCATTCCCGAACCTTCGGCCTTCGAACGGATCGCCGGGGCGCGCTGAGGCGATAAAAGCGGGCACGAGGGCCTTCATCGGCCCAGGAGATTGCCGCACCTGCCCCTCATCCGGCTGCCGCCACCAACCGGGGTCGAGCCACGGGTCTCGACCCGTCCTTCG
>NZ_JACCEY010000025.1:0-22392 GCF_013591995.1 Rhizobium sp. WYCCWR 11146 | reverse complement strand
GTCCCTCTCTCGCGTCTCGTATGGCACGTCCCCTCTCCCCGTTTTTTACGGGGAGAGGGTTAGGGTGAGGGGGCAGCCGTCGGCGCAAACCGGACATCAGTGGCACGAGGCCAAGCAAACGAGATTTGCCAACAAAAAAGGCGGGCACGAGGCCCGCCTTTTCTCAAATTTTGTTCCGATCAGCCGGCTGCGACGGGTGCGCCCCAGCCGCCCCAGACGTAGATGCAGAAGAACAGGAACAGCCAGACGACGTCGACGAAGTGCCAGTACCAGGCTGCCGCCTCGAAGCCGAAATGCTGTTTCGGGGTGAAGTCGCCGCGCAGCGCACGAATCAGGCACACAGCCAGGAAGATCGTGCCGACGAGGACGTGGAAGCCGTGGAAGCCGGTCGCCATGAAGAAGGTCGCGCCGTAGATCGAGCTCTTGAAGGCGAACGGGGCGTGAGCATATTCGTAGGCCTGAACGGCCGAGAAGAACATACCGAGCAGCACGGTCAGCGTCAGGCCCTGGATCAGGCCCTTGCGGTCGTTGTGCAGCAGCGCATGGTGCGCCCAGGTGACCGTGGTGCCCGACAGGAGCAGGATGACGGTGTTGTAGATCGGCAGGTGCCAGGGGTCGAGAACCTCGATACCCTTCGGCGGCCAGGTGCCGCCGGTATAGAGCACGCGCGAGGCCTGAATCGCTTCGTTCGGATAGAGGCTAACGTCGAAATAGGCCCAGAACCAGGCGACGAAGAACATCACTTCCGAAGCAATGAACATGATCATGCCGTAGCGCAGGTGCAGCGAGACGACACGGGTGTGGGCGCCCTCATGGGCTTCCTTCACCGTATCGGCCCACCAGCCATACATGACGTAGAGCACCAGCGCGAAGCCGATATAGAAAACCCAGGGATTGGCAAGCTCGAAGCCGGCGACCTTGAAGGAGCCGCCATTGAGATAACGCATGTAGCAGACGCCGCCGAGCGCCATGATGAAGGCACCGAGCGAGGCTAGAATCGGCCAGGGGCTCGGATCGATGATGTGATAGTCGTGATTCTTCTGGTGAGCATCGGCCATGTCGTTATCCCCGGATGTCTTCCTTCACTCCGCTCCCGGCATAGCCGGAAACGAGCCTTGATCAAAGTTTCTTTTCAATCTTCTCCGCTCCACCCTCATTCGAAGCCACCGGCTTCGGACCCTCTTTCGGGTAGAACGTATATGACAGCGTGATCGTATGGATATTCTTCGATTCCACCGCCTTGACGATTTCAGGATCGATGTAGAACACGACAGGCATGTCGAGCTTCTCGCCCGGCTTCAGGTCCGTTTCCGTAAAGCAGAAACATTGCACCTTGTTGAAATAGACGCCGGCTTCGCCCGGCGTGACGTTGAAAACCGCCTGGCCGCGCTGGGTCTCGTTCGAACGATTCTCGGCGGTGAAATTGACCTGGATGGTCTCGCCGATCTTCGGGTTGACCTCGCGCTCGACCGGCTTGAAGTCCCACTGCAGGCCGGGGGCGACATTGGCGTCGAAGGTGACGCGCATCGTGCGGTCGAGCACGACGCTCGACACCTGGTCGACGCGCTGCGTCGTGCCGTTATAGCCGGTCACCTGGCAGAAGATGCGGTAGAGCGGCACGGCGGCATAGCTCATCGCGCCCATGCCGAAGACGAAGCTCAGGCACATCATGACGACGGCGCCGTTGTTGCGGCCGGGCTTTTTCGGTGCGGCGGGGTTATCGCTCATCCGGTCGTTCCCCCGCCGATCTTCACGATTGCCATCACGTAGAAGAGAACGACGAGGCCGGCAAGCACCAGCCCCAGCGCGATGTTGCGGTTGCGGCGCGACTTGAGCTGCTTTTCCGTGAGCTTGACCAATTCCATCAGAACCAACCTCCCGCATGCGAGACCAGCACCGACGCCAGCCGGTCGATCATCAAGGCGGAGAACACGGCGAAGAGATAAAAGATCGAGAAGCCGAAAAGCTTCTTCGCCGGGATCATCTTCAAATCGCCGTCGGGCATGCGCCAGACGGCGATGGAACAGTATATGAAGATCGCGCCGAGGGCGGCGGCGACGAGGCCATAGCCGAGGCTTGCGAAACCGAGGAAGGACGGCAATACCGCGCAGACGGCGGTCAGCACCGCATAGGCGACGATCTGATGCTTGGTCACCCGTTCGCCGGCAACGTTCGGCAGCATCGGCACGCCGACGGCCTCGTAGTCGCGCATCTTGAAGAGGGCAAGCGCCCAGAAATGCGCCGGCGTCCACAGGAAGATGATGAGGAAGAGAACGGTGCTCTCGATCGTCACGCTGTTGGTCACGCAGGCCCAGCCGATCATCGGCGGGAAGGCGCCGGCAGCACCGCCGATGACGATGTTCTGCGGCGTCGAGCGCTTCAGCCACATGGTGTAGACCACGGCATAGAAGAAGATGGTGAAGGCGAGGATGCCGGCCGAGAGCCAGTTGACGGCGAGACCAAGAATCACGACCGAGAAGCCGGACAGCACCAGGCCGAAGGCGAGCGCCTCGGAGGGCGCGATGCGGCCGGCCGGGATCGGGCGGTTGGCGGTGCGGCTCATGATGGCGTCGATATCGGCGTCATACCACATGTTCAGCGCGCCGGAGGCGCCGGCGCCGACGGCGATGCAGAGGATGGCGATCATGCCGAGGACCGGATGGATATGGCCCGGCGCCAGCACGAGACCGGCAAAGGCAGTGAAGACCACGAGCGACATGACCCGTGGCTTCAGCAATTCGAAATAATCGCGCGCACTCGCTTCCGACAATTCGCCGTCCTTTGCAAGCACCTCGTGATTGTCGATAACCGTCATCATTCCGTCCTGAATGTCTTACCATCAAGACGCCGTATCGAGTGCGGCGTCCTGATGCCCGCGCAATTTACTTGATGCGCGGAAGCTGTTCCCACTGGTGATAGGGCGGCGGCGAAGGCAGCTGCCATTCGAGCGTCGTTGCACCCTCACCCCACGGATTGTCGCCGGCGACACGCTTCCTGGCGAAGGCTTCGAAGACGCCGTAGAGGAAGATCAGCACACCGAAGGCCGAGATGTAGGAGCCGATCGAGGAAACATAGTTCCAGCCGGCAAAGGCATCCGGATAATCGATGTAGCGGCGCGGCATGCCGGCGAGGCCGAGGAAGTGCTGCGGGAAGAACACCAGGTTGACGCCGATGAACATGATCCAGAAATGCAGCTTGCCGACCAACTCGTTGTACATGTAGCCGGTCATTTTCGGGAACCAGTAGTACCAGCCGGCGAAGATCGCAAAGACGGCGCCGAGCGACAGAACGTAGTGGAAGTGGGCCACGACGTAATAGGTGTCATGCAGCGAGCGGTCGAGACCGGCATTGGCGAGCTGGACGCCGGTGACGCCGCCGACCGTGAACAGGAAGATGAAGCCGATCGCCCAGAGCATCGGCGTGCGGAACGAGATCGAGCCGCCCCACATCGTCGCGATCCAGGAGAAGATCTTCACGCCCGTCGGAACGGCGATGACCATCGTCGCGAAGACGAAGTAGCGCTGCGCGTCGAGCGACAGGCCGACCGTGTACATGTGGTGGGCCCAGACGACGAAGCCGACGGCGCCGATCGCGACCATGGCGTAGGCCATGCCGAGGTAACCGAAGATCGGCTTCTTCGAGAAGGTCGAGATGATGTGGCTGACCATGCCGAAGCCCGGCAGGATGAGGATGTAGACCTCGGGGTGACCGAAGAACCAGAAGAGGTGCTGGTAGAGGATCGGATCGCCGCCGCCTTCCGGAGAGAAGAACGCAGTGCCGAAGTTGCGGTCGGTGAGCAGCATGGTGATGCCGCCTGCCAGAACCGGCAGCGACAGCAGCAGCAGGAAGGCGGTGATCAGCACGGACCATGCAAACAGCGGCATCTTGTGCAGCGTCATGCCGGGAGCGCGCATGTTGAGGATCGTGGTGATGAAGTTGATCGCACCGAGGATCGACGAGGCGCCGGCAATGTGGAGCGCGAAGATCGCAAGATCGACCGCCGGTCCCGGCGTGCCGCTTGTCGCCAGCGGCGGATACATCGTCCAGCCGCCACCCGTGCCATAGGCGCCTGCCGGGCCTTCGACGAACATCGACAGCAGCAGCAGCGCGAAGGCCGGAACGATCAGCCAGAAGGAGATGTTGTTGAGGCGCGGGAAGGCCATGTCCGGCGCGCCGATCATGATCGGCACCATCCAGTTGGCGAAACCGCCGATCATCGCCGGCATGACCATGAAGAAGATCATGATCAGCGCGTGCGCTGTCGTGAACATGTTGAACATCTGCTTGGCGCCGTCGATCGCGGCATCGCCCTCATAGCCGTAGACCATCGAGGCCAGGCCGTGGAAGATCTGGATGCCAGGCTCCTGCAACTCCATGCGCATGGCAACCGACAGCGCGCCGCCGATGATGCCGGCAATGATCGCGAAGATCAGGTAGAGCGTGCCGATGTCCTTGTGGTTGGTAGAGAACAGCCAGCGATTGGCAAAGCTCGGCTTGTGCCCGTGATCGTGATCGTCATGCGCGTGGTCATGATGGGCGGCCTGATCATGAGAATGATCGTCGTGAGCGGAAGGTCCAGCCATTGTCCCGATCCCCTTTATTACTGTGCTTCGGCGACGTTGACGGTCTTTGCGGGACCATCGGTTGCGGCCATGAGTGACTTGTAGGCGCCGGGCAGGTCGCTGGCGGCTGCGGTCAGCCACTGCTTATACTTGTCCTCGGAGACGACGCGGATGGCGATCGGCATGAACGCATGGTCCTTGCCGCAGAGCTCGGAACACTGGCCGTAGAACAGGCCTTCGCGCTCGGCCTTGAACCAGGTCTCATTCAGGCGGCCCGGCACGGCATCGATCTTGACGCCGAAGGACGGCATGGCGAAGGCGTGGATGACGTCGGTCGGCGCGGAGGTCACAAGAACGCGGACCGTCTTGTTGACCGGCAGGACCAGTTCGTTATCGACGGCGAGAAGACGCGGATAGATCGACTTGTCTTCCTTGCCGGCGGCCGCGCGGTCCTGATCCTTCAGCAGGAAGGAATCGAAAGCGAGCGGGCTTTCGCCCGAACCTTCATATTCGTAATTCCACTGCCACTGGGTGGCGGTTGCCTTGATCGTCACGTCAGGGTTTTCGGGCAGCGTCAGTTGCGCCGTCAGCAGGTTGAACGAAGGAATGGCGAGAAGAAGAAGCACCAGGACCGGCCCCACGGTCCAGGCAATCTCGATCAGCGTGTTATGGCTCGTCTTCGAGGGAACCGGGTTCGCGCTGGCGCGGAACTTGAAACAGACGACGATGAGCAGGACCAGAACGAAGAGCGTGATCGGAACGATAAACCACAGGGTATATTGTTCGAACCAGTGGATTTCCCGCATGATCGGCGTTGCCGCCGGCTGCAGCGTCGCCTGCCACGGCGTGGGCTGGTCGGCATATGTGCCGGAAGCAAAAAGCAGACAGACCAGCGTGGTCAGGGCTGCATAAGCCTTCTTCATCACCTTATTATCTCCCTCGAGCGCTTGACCTGCAAAATACAACGCAGAATCCTTGCCATCTTCAGCGCTTCAAACCACAGTTTGGCATTCGCCGCAACAGGTCAGAGCAATTGTCTATGCGGCATTTTTGCTCAAAGCATAGGCAGGTCAGAACGGCAAAACATCCCAAGTTTTTCATCAGCATATGAAAAATCGGCTTTCCGGCCAATCCGCGCGCGACACATTATTTCGCAAAGGTCCAATTTCCGCCGCAGTCCCCCGGTTTTCACGGGGTGGGGCTTTTCATTTTTGGTGGGCAGCTTCAACAATAGCCGCAATGATTCGATATCCAGAGGTTTCCATGGGTTTCCGTTCCCTCGCGCAGTCGCTTCTCCTGACTGCCAGCATCGCGGCCGCAGCGACGACGCCCGTTTTCGCACAGCAGCAACCCGCCCCCTCGCAGGCCAAGCCTCCGGCTGCCGCACCGGCACCTGCTCCCGCCCCGGTGCCGCAACAGCCGAGTGCCGCCAAACCGAATGTCGAACCGGTGACACCTGGCCAGACGCAGCCGCCGGCGCCGGGCACGGTAAAGTCCAATCATGGCGCATGGTCCGTCGTCTGCGACAAGCCGGCCGGTGCTTCGACCGAGCAATGCGCGCTGATGCAGAATGTCATCGCCGAGGATCGGCCGGAAGTCGGGCTTTCCGTCGTCGTGTTGAAGACGGCCGACCGCAAGTCGAAGATCCTGCGCGTGCTGGCACCACTTGGCGTGCTGCTGCCGAACGGCCTAGGCCTCAATGTCGACGGCAAGGATATCGGCCGCGCCTATTTCGTCCGCTGCTTCGCCGACGGCTGTTACGCAGAAGTCGTGCTCGAGGATGAACTGCTCAAGACCTTCCGCAGCGGCGCCCAGGCAACCTTCATCGTCTTCCAAACGCCGGAAGAAGGCATCGGCATCCCCGTCGACCTCAAGGGCTTCGCTGAAGGTTTTGACGCTCTGCCGTGAGTGCAGCCGTCTGCCGTGTGTCTGCCCCTCATCCGCCTGCCGGCACCTTCTCCCCGCTCGCGGGGCGAAGGGGGATAGCCGCGACCTCTCCATTCCCACCTCGCTCTCGCAAGGCACGTCCCCTCGCCCCGTTTTTACGGGGAGAGGGTTAGGGTGAGGGGCAGCCACTTGCTCGTCATTTCGAACAAATCAGCCGCCAAACTGATTATGTAAAAGCGTCTCGCGACCACCCAGAGCAAGACGGTAGAAAAGCTTACATCTCCTTCGAGAAGAATAATTCGAAGACAGGGCTTCACTCTCTATAAGGTAGAGCCCTATCTAGGGAGTAAGTGCACTCCTGAACGCATGCCCATTGGAGCCATATCATGACCACCGATCTCCTGACGCTTTTCGATGCCGACGAAGCGACGATGCGTAAGAACGTGGCCGAGGCCTTGTCCGGCGCCGATGACGGCGAACTGTTCATCGAGCATGCGCAGGCGGAAGCGCTGACCTTCGACAATGGCCGGCTGAAGGGCGGCAGCTTCAACACCGAACAGGGTTTCGGCCTGCGCGCCGTTGCCGGCGAAGCGGTCGGCTATGCCCATGCCGGCGATCTCTCGGTGGCGGCGCTGAAGCGGGCGGCCGATGCCGTCGGCGCGGTGACGCGCGGCTATTCCGGCTCCTATGCGGCCGCACCCCAGGGCACCAACAAGAAATTCTACAGCGACGAGAACCCGATCGGCCAGCCGAGCTTCGAGGAGAAGGTCAAGGTCCTGCAGGACATCGACGCCTATCTCAGAGGCAAGGATGACAAGGTGCGCCAGGTGACGGCCTCGGTCGCCGCAAGCTGGCAGGTCGTCGATATCCTGCGCGCCGACGGACACCGTGTGCGCGACATCAGGCCGATGACGCGCATCAACATTTCGGTGATGGTCGGCGAAGGCGATCGGCAGGAGAGCGGCTCCTATGGCCACGGCGGGCGCATCGGCTTCGGCGATTTCATCGCCGAGGGCAGCTGGCAATACGGCGCCGACGAGGCGCTGCGCCAGGCGCTCGTCAATCTCGAGGCGATCGATGCGCCGGCGGGCACGATGGACGTGGTGCTCGGCTCCGGCTGGCCGGGCGTGATGCTGCACGAGGCTGTTGGTCACGGGCTGGAAGGCGATTTCAACCGCAAGAAAACCTCGGCCTTTGCCGGCCTTCTCGGCCAGATGGTCGCCGCTCCCGGCGTCACCGTCGTCGACGACGGCACGATCGACAATCGCCGCGGCTCGATCACCATCGACGACGAGGGCACGCCGTCCGCCTACAACGTGCTGATCGAAAACGGCAAGCTCGTCGGCTATATGCAGGATCGGCAGAATGCCCGGCTGATGGGCATGGCGCCGACCGGCAACGGCCGCCGCCAGGGCTATTCCCATGTGCCGATGCCGCGCATGACCAACACCTACATGCTCGGCGGCGACAAGACGCCCGAGGAGATTATCGCCTCGGTGAAGAAGGGCATCTATGCCGTCTCCTTCGGCGGCGGCCAGGTGGACATCACCTCCGGCAAGTTCGTCTTCGGCTGCACCGAGGCCTATCTGATCGAGAACGGCAAGGTCGGCGCGCCGATCAAGGGCGCGATGCTGATCGGCAACGGCCCGGATGCGATGAAGCGGGTGTCGATGATCGGCAATGACATGAAGCTCGATACCGGCATCGGCAATTGCGGCAAGGCCGGCCAATGGGTTCCCGTCGGCGTCGGCCAGCCGCATCTGCGCATGGATCAAGTGACGGTCGGCGGCACGCAGACCTGAGGCGAAAGGACCTGTCATGGCGGACGTCGAAATCAGAACCTTCACCGCCGATGACGCCGACGCCGTGCTTTCGGTGATCCTGCCGATCCAGCGCGAGGAATTCGGCATCGATATTACCGTCGATGCGCAGCCGGATCTCCGGGTCATCCCGGATTTCTATCAGTCCGGCAAAGGGCAGTTCTGGGTCGCCGTCTTGGATGGCGCCATCGTCGGCACGGTCGGGCTCAAGGATATCGGCAACAACCAGGCGGCGTTGCGCAAGATGTTTGTCTCAGCTGAAGTTCGCGGCCACGAGCATGGCGTGGCGGCGCTGCTTCTCGATCGGCTGTTTGCCCATGCCAGGGATGCCGGCCTCACCGATATCTTCCTCGGCACAACCGACAAGTTCGTCGCCGCGCATCGCTTCTACGAGAAGAATGGCTTTACCGAGATTGCCAAGAGCGCGCTGCCCCGCCCCTTCCCGCTGATGGCTGTGGACAGCAAATTCTACCGTTATAAGGTTGACTGACTTAATCGGCCGACATGCATCAGCTCTTCGGCACCTCCGCCGGCCGAAACAGCCACTTCCGTTCGATCGCGGCAGCAAGATCGAGATCGTTGTGACGGGCAAACAGCAGAAGATGACCGAGAACGTCGGCGGTCTCGTCGGCGAGATCGCGCTGCATGTCTTCAGGCGAGCGGCCCTTCGCACGGCCGCGGCCGGTCAGCCGGTTCCATGCCTGGGTCAGTTCACCCATTTCCTCCTGCAGCTTCAGCAGGAACCAGTCGGCATCACGCTCGATGTTGTTGGCAGCGACGTGAACAGAGGATGAGATTTCGAACTGGTCGGCAAGACGACGCAACATGGGCGTTCTCCTTTTGTTTATGGAGGAGACGCTGATTCCCGATGCTTGTCCAGAGTGAATTGCCGCAGTGCCGGGGCGGCGATCAGCCGTGGTCCGGCAGCAACATGCAGTCATAGGAGCGCTGCTTCAGCGCATCGCAGGCCGAGACAGCGTCATCCCTGCTGGCGAAACCGATGAAGCGGGCGCGATAGATCTTGTTGGCCCCCTGCCCGACCGCCTCGGTATAGGGCGAGGCGGACACCAGCGGTGCGCCGCCTTCCGACTTCGCCTGGGCGAGAAGTGCACGCGCCGCATCGGCACTCGGTGCGGCCGAGATCTGGATCTGCCAGTCGCCATTAGTCTTCTCTGCCGATGTCTTCGGCGTCTTGCCGGCGTTGAGGATCTCGTCCATCGCGACGGGACGCTCCAGCGGCACGACGGCGTCATCGGCATAGGCAAGGCTCTTTGCTGCGAGATCGTCGACTTGCCGCCGTGCGTTGAGCGGCACCGGAACATCGGAAGCCTCGGCGGCGGACGCGACTTCGACGGGTTCCCTCGCGCCGACGCTCGCCACCAGCTTTGCGCCGCCGGAAGACGAGGCGCGGCCGAGATAACGGTCGAGCAAACCAGCCATCTTGGCGTCGCGGCTGCGGGCAGTGCGGCCGCCAAGCACGACGCCGACCACGCGGCGGTTGCCGTCTCTGACGGCGCTGACGAGGTTGAAGCCGGAAGCGTTGGTATAGCCGGTCTTGATGCCGTCCATGCCCTGGTAGCGATACATGAGATTGTTGTGGCCGCGCACGGTGCGGCCGCGGAAATTGAAACTTGCCGCCGAAAACAGCCGGTATTCGTTCGGATAATTCTTCATCAATGCGATGGCGAGCGTCGACATGTCACGCGCCGTCGTGACCTGACGGCCGTCCGGCAGGCCGGAGGCGTTGACGAAGACGGTGCGGCTCATGCCGAGCTGGCGGGCTTTGGCCGTCATCACCCGGGCAAAGCCGCTTTCCGAGCCGGCGAGCTTCTCGCCCATGGCGGAGGCGGCATCATTGGCGGATTTGACGATCATGCCATAGACCGCCTCGCGCACGGTGATCGTGCCGCCCGCCTTGACGCCAAGCTTGGTCGGCGGCCGTGCAGCGGCGTATTTCGACATCCGGATCGGGGTGTCCCAGGTGATCTTGCCGCGCTTCAACGCCTCGAAGGTGAGATAGAGCGTCATCATCTTCGTCAGCGAGGCCGGATGGTTCAGCGTATCGGCGTTTTCGGAGGCGAGAACCTTGCCGGTCCGGGCATCGAGGATCAGCGAAGCGTTGCCGGCAAGGGCCGCAAGCGGCGCCGAAACGGCAAGCGTTACGGTCAAAACAGCCGCCAAAAGCTTTCTCATGCACTTTCCCCTCATACCCTGGCCCCTACATACGCTGGTCCCTGATGCGCAGCCCTTGATGCGGGCTCTCGGTCAGACCGGCATTTGTGCCGTAATGTGACAGAAGCCGTAAGTTTGGCGCGACTTTGAGGCAACGCCTATTATTTTTCTAGTCTTTTCATCGTCTTGGTAAACAGGAAATGAAAGACCCGTGCCGGATCGGGATTCAGCAAGGCTTAAGTCGCACTTGCTAGTTTCCGGAAAAGGCAAGGGAAAAGCGCCGCATGACGGGACAATTCAAGCGATTGGGCAAGCGACTGGCGATCGGCGCCGGGCTCGAATTTTCCTGGCTGCTCGCGTCTGTCGGACTGATGCGCGAAGCACGCGGGCGCGGCGTCGTCTTCACGCTGCATCATGTCCGTCCGCACGTGGCCGAAGCCTTCGAGCCGAATGCGCATCTCGAAATCACCCCCCGTTTTCTCGACGCGGCGCTGCGGCGGCTGCGGCGGGAGGGCTACCGCTTCGTGCCGCTCGATCAGGTGCCGGCGCTGCTGGCGGAGCCGGAAGGCGCAAAGCCCTTCGCGGCCTTCACGCTCGACGACGGATACAGCAACAATCTGGAACATGCGCTGCCGGTGTTCGAGCGGCATCAGGCGCCGTTCACGGTATTCGTCGCCAAGGGTTTTGCCGAAGGCTCTCACAGCATCTGGTGGGAAACGCTCGCCATCCTCCTGCGCCGACCAAGCGAAATCTACTTCGATTTCGGCCGCGGCAGGGAGCGGCTGGTGCTCGACAGCCCGCAGCAGCAATGGCATGCCTTTGACCGCTTTGCCGCCTACATCCACGGCTCCGACGAGGCGCGCGCCGTTGCCGCCATTGATCTGCTGGCGCGCGAAAACGGCATCGAGCCGACGGATATCGTCCGAGAGCTGGTGATGGGGCCCGGCGAATTGCAATGGCTGGCGGCACATCCGCTCGCAACGCTCGGCGCCCATACGATCAGCCATCGGGCGCTCGCCCGGCTGCCGGAAGCCGAAGCCCGAATCGAGATGCAGGCTTCGGCGGATTACCTCGTGGCGGTGACCGGCATCCGTCCCGAGACGATCGCCTATCCCTATGGCACACCTGCGGCCGCGACCGCCCGCGAGGCGCGCATCGCTCGCAATCTCGGCTTTACCCTCGCCGTCACCACGCAGCCCGGGCTGCCGTCAGCGCAATTGACAGGCTATCTCCCACGCATTTCGCTTAACGGCTTTTACCAGAAGCGACGCTACGTCTCGGCGCTTGCCTCCGGCATACCGCTGAAGCTGATGGGCAGGTAAAGCCCGTTACGGATACATCCGCACCTTGTCCCATTCGCCTTCCGGTGACGGGCGGCGGAATTCGACCCGGTCATGCAGGCGGAATTTCTGGTCCTTCCAGAATTCGATCGAGGTCGGCCGGATGCGGAAGCCCGACCAGTGGGCGGGGCGCGGAATCTCGCCGATGGCATAGCGCGCGGTATATTCGGCCACCGCCTTTTCCAGCGCGAAACGGCTTTCGAGCGGACGGGATTGTCTGGAGGCCCAGGCGCCGATGCGGCTGCCGCGCGCACGTGTCTTGAAATAGGCGTCCGCTTCGGCATCGGTGACGATCTCGACGGGGCCGCGCAGCCTTACCTGACGACGCAGGCTTTTCCAGTGAAAGCACATGGCCGCCTTTTTCTGGCCCAGAATTTCACGGCCTTTCTGGCTTTCGAAATTGGTGTAAAAGACGAAACCGTCGTCGTCGAATCCCTTCAGGAGAACCATGCGGACATTAGGAAGACCATCCTCATCGACCGTTGCCAGCGCCACCGCATTGGGGTCATTGGGCTCGGAAGCCTCGGCTTCTTTCAGCCATTCGGCAAAGAGCTTGAAGGGCTCGCCACTTTCGGTAAAGTCACCGCTTGTTAACTCGTTTGCCGACATATTGGTTCAAATGCCCCGGATTATTCAAAACTCGCCCAGCTTTTGATAACTGGACAGGATGCAGGGTGGAAGTCATAGCAAAGTCATCTCGCCATACAAAGGGCCTGCGGCGACGCAGCCGCGCGTTCTTCGTCATCGGCGTCGCGATCTTGTCGCTGTCCGGCTGCGTCGGCGGCGGCATGGATTTCCTGAGTGAAGCCAAGGTCGACCGGTCGGTGGCAACCGGCACCGTGCCGCAGACGCCGCCGAGCACCGACACGCTTTCCGACGAAATGACCGTGCGCAACGCCGTGACCTCGGCCGATGTGCAAAGGCTCGAGGGCCAGCCGCTTCCCTGGGCGAACGCATCGACCGGCAGTGCCGGCGTCATCGATACGATCGTCGAGAATAACGAGTCCGGCCAGGTCTGCCGCCAGTTCCGCACGACCCGGCATTCCTATGTCGGCATCGCCAAATTCTTCGGCAAGACCTGCCTCGTCGGCGGCGGCAACTGGCAGCTTCTGAGCTTCCAGCCGGAAAGCTGATCCAGCGGGAAAGCTGAGCCTCGAGCTGAACTCAAAGTATACAGCGTCCCTTTGCGCGTTCGAAAAGACGCGGGGCCGTCGCCAACAGGTTAATGTGCGACGGCTTTCTGCCCAATGATTAGCGAAGAGCTAACCATTCGCCGCGAAACACCCCACATCTCTCCACAGAAATAACAAGTGATTAGCAACTCCGCCGCAGGATCGGCGTTGAGAGTGGTTCTTCCTGCCTTCGTGGCGGGTGGCGCACACACGTTTTATTAGACGGGGATGCCGGGCAAGGACGAGGCTTGCCGCATCGCAACACCGGCGGTTTTGACATGCGCGATCCTTATAAAATTCTGGGCGTCAAGCGCGACGCGGCAGTAGACGAGATCAAGGCGGCTTGGCGCAACATGGCCAAATCAGCCCATCCCGACCACAATCAGGACGATCCGACAGCGACGGCTCGGTTCGCCGAGATCGGCCGCGCCTATGAAACGCTGAAGGATCCGCGCAAACGCAGCCTGTTCGACAATGCCCTGCGGATGGCCGAAGCCAAGAAGCACGAACAGACGATCATGCAGCAGCGCCAGGCCGCCCGCGAGGCAGCCGTGCGCGCCAAGGCGGCGCAGGCCAATGCCGAGCGCGTGATGGAAGAGCTGGCGCGCGCCGCCCAGAAGGCTGCCGCCGACGGCTCCAGGCAACAGACAGGCTCCGCTGAGGCCGCCGACGAGATGGTGGATCGCATTTTTGGCGCCCAGGCGCGCGCGGCCGGCGGCGGCCAGGCGCAGGGTCGCGCCCAGCAGGCGCAATATCAGCAGGCACAAAACGCACAGGGCGACGCCGGCAGGCGCATGGATGGCGATGCCGCCGAGCCCGACACCAAGGGCGACGAAGAAGCGGGCGAAGCTGGGCAAAATGCCGCCAACCTGTCGCTGCCGCTCAGCATCCTGACAAACCTGGTGCGCCGCTTCACCGGCGCCAAGGATACCGGCCTCGATAAAGCACCGGACGAGGTGACGACGGCGACGGTCACGATCGACGACGTGTTGAAGAGCGGCTGGATCACCGCGTCGTTGCCGGAGGGCCGCGAAATCGGCTTCGCCTTGCCCGCAGGCACAACCGACGGTCACGAGATCAGGCTCAAGGGACAGGGCTTCAAGCTGCCTGGCATGCAGCGCGGCGACGCTGTCATCAACATTCGCATCGCACCCGATCCGCGCTTCACGGTCGATGGTTTCGATCTGCACGCCGTGCTGCCGCTCAGCATCGAAAATGCCGTGCTCGGCACCGAGGCGCGTATCGAAGGACCGAGCGGGCCGCTGAACGTGACGATCCCCGCATGGTCCGGCTCGGACAAGACGATTAGGATTCCCGGCCAGGGATTGCCCCGCGAAGAGGGCGGCAGAGGCGATCTGGTCGTCGAATTGCGCATTATCCTGTGGGAAAAACCCGACGACAAAATCACCGATCTCATGCGGAGCATGCGCGAAGGCCTGTTCCTGTGAAATTTTTATGACATTCGCACCCTTTATTACGATCCCTAACAGTTGATGATCCAGGCCAAGCTTGAACCGATTAACGGCCTATGCCATAGGCAGGATCGATTAGAATCCTAGGGAGCGAAATATGGCTCAAGCATCCGGCCTCATGGCAGGCAAACGCGGCGTCATCATGGGTGTCGCCAACAATCGTTCGATTGCGTGGGGTATTGCCAAGGCCATTCATGCGCAGGGCGGAGAAGTTGCGTTCACCTATCAGGGCGATGCGCTGAAGAAGCGCGTCGAGCCGCTCGCCGCCGAAATCGGCGCGACGCTCGTCGGCCACTGTGACGTCGCCGACGAAGCCACCATCGATGAGGTTTTCGGGAACGTTGAAAAGCTGTGGGGCAAGATCGATTTCCTCGTGCATGCGATCGGCTTTTCCGACAAGGACGAGCTGACCGGCCGCTACGTCGATACCTCGGCCGACAATTTCACCAAGACGATGCAGATCTCCGTCTATTCCTTCACCTCGGTCGCACGCCGCGCCGAGAAGCTGATGACGGATGGCGGCGCCATGCTGACGCTGACCTATTACGGCGCCGAAAAGGTGATGCCGAACTATAACGTCATGGGCGTCGCCAAGGCCGCGCTCGAAGCGAGCGTCAAATATCTCGCCGTCGACCTCGGACCGCAGAACATCCGCGTCAACGCGGTTTCGGCCGGACCGATCAAGACGCTTGCCGCCTCCGGCATCGGCGATTTCCGCTACATTCTGAAGTGGAACGAATATAACGCGCCGCTGCGCCGCACCGTCACCATCGAGGAAGTCGGCGATGTCGGCCTCTATCTCCTGTCGGATCTGTCGCGCTCCGTCACCGGCGAAGTGCACCATGCCGACAGCGGCTATCATGTCATCGGCATGAAGGCGGTCGATGCGCCCGACATTTCCGTCGTCAAGGACTGATTTCTCCATAGGGATGCGAGACCGTGCTTATCTACGTGATCAGACACGGCCAGACTGACTGGAATGCGGAGCGCCGTCTGCAGGGTCAGAAGGATATCCCGATGAATGCTACGGGCCTGGAACAGGCCCGACAGAACGGCATCGCGCTGGCGGAGATTCTCGGCGACACGGTCGACGAATTCGATTTCGTCGCAAGCCCGCTCCAGCGCACGCGCGCGACGATGGAAATCATGCGCACCGCCATGGGCCTGCCGCCGCTTGCCTATCGCACCGATCCGAGGCTGGTGGAAATTTCCTTCGGCGACTGGGAGGGCTCGACGATCAAGGAGCTGAAGGCGACGCAGCGCGAGCGGGTGGCGGAACGCAATGCCTCGAAATGGGATTTCATCCCGCCCGGCGATGACGCGGAAAGCTACGAAATCCTCTCCTGGCGCACCGGCTCTTGGCTGAACTCCGTCGATCGTCCAACGGTCTGCGTCACCCATGGCGGCGTCATCCGCACATTGTTCCAGACGATCGCCGACCTGCCGAAAAGCAGCGCTGCGGAAGGCGCGATCCCGCAGGACCGGATCATCCGGATAGAAACCACTGAGCGGACGATCGCCTGGCTGTAAGGATTGCCAAGCCCGCCCCTCATCCGCCTGCCGGCACCTTTGCCTGGGTCGAGACGAGTGGCTCGACCCCGGTAAGGTGAGGGGCAGCCATCTGCTGCCTATTTGACGATATCGAGATCGTTGATGACGCGCTTGCCGTCGACCTCGGTATAGAAGACGATCACCTTCACGCCGGCTTCAAGGCCGTCGAAATTGAATTCCTCGGGTGCCTGATAGGTCTTGCCGTCGTCGAGCGTCAGGACGAGGTTGGCCGTGTCGACCTTCTTGATCGTCGCTTCGACATCGGCGCTCTCGGCAAAACCGCTCATCGGTGACAGGAAGCTTGCTGTTGCCAAAAGCGTGGCGACGACGAAACGCATGGCGACAATCCTTTTAAGACGCTGCACGAGAACATGACTGGCCACAGATAAGCTCCTGAATATGGCGAAAATTGCCCGTAAGAATGGCTTTTCCCGCCCAATTGATGAATAGGATTTTAAATATAATCAAGATGGTGCGTTTATCCGCGGTTTTTCCCTTCCCGCGATCTTTCGGCATCGCCGGCGGGCAATCGTAAATTAACCCGCGCGCCCTACAGTTGCTCGTCAACATGGGGGTTTCATTTTGTTATCCAGGCTCAGCGACAGCAAGCAGTTGCGGCGCGTGTTGAAGAATAGCCGCGTCTCGTTTCTGGTTTCGTCGCTTGTCGCCCTCGTCGTCATCATGGTCGGCTTCGGGCTCGACCAGGCCAATACTGCGTCTCATGTGCGCGAACTTCATATCCGCACCGAAAACGAGACCAACCTCATCCGTGCCCGCGTCATGGCCGAGATCAATATGGACCTCAGCGTCGTGCGCGACCTGACGAACCTGATCTCCGTCAGCGCGGCAAACGGAGAGGAGATGGAGCGCCAGATCAACTGGCTGCTGATCCAGAACCCGTCTTTCATTCATATCGCCGTCGCGCCTGATTTCATCATCCGTGACATCCACCCGGCGCAATCCGGCAATGAGCGGATCGGCCGCGACGTGCGCGAGGCTCTCTTCTTTCGCCAGGCGATGACCGGCGCAACCGGCAATCAGTCGGCGCGCTTCTACGGCCCGATCAGCACCGAAGGCCGGGACGCCTTTGCCATCTTCTTCCCGGTTTACGTCAAGGAGAATGGCCAGCGGCGGATCTGGGGGGCGGTCGAAGTCGCCATCGACCAGACGATGTTCTACCAGGCGACCGGGCTGATGCCGGCGCGCGACCGCGAAAACCAGGAGCGCTATCCGCATCTCGGCCATCTTTCGATCGCCATTCGCGATATCGGCTCGCCGACCGCCGCCAAAGCTCCTCCCCCGGCGCCGTTCTTCGGGTCCTCCGATATCGACGGCAAGGATCCGATGCGCCAGAAGATCGGTTTTGCCGGCGGCAAGTGGGAGCTTTCCGCCGTGCCGAACAGCGGCTGGAACGCGATACCCGAAAACCGCACCGAGCTGCGCCTGATCATCGTTGCCGCCGGCTTCATCATCATCGTGCCGATCTTCTTCGCGACCCTGCTGCTCGGCGAGCGCAATCGCAACATCACCGCGCTGGAGACGCGCGAGGCAAAACTGCTGGAACTGTCGCAGCGGCTGAACCTGGCGCTAGAATCCTCCAATATCGGCATCTGGGAGCTGCAGGATCATTCGAGCAGCCTGCTCTGGGACGCGCGCGCCGCCGCCCTGCACGGCAAACCGGCCGAAGAGGGAAGCCGGGTGCTGGACGAATGGCTGGCTGCGATCCTGCCCGAGGATCGTGAAACCGCCGAAGTGCATTTCTTCAGCTGCAGCATTGCGGGTGCTGCCTGCACGGCGCAGTACCGGATCCTGCTTGGCGATGGCGGCATCCGGCACCTGCGCTCGGTCGGCGCCTTCTATACGGATGCCGGCGGCGTCAGCAAGACGATCGGCATCGTCTGGGACGTGACCGCCGATGCGGAGACCACCGACACGCTGCGCAAGGCCAAGGATATGAGCGAGGTCAAGAATGCCGAGCTGGAGCTGGCGCTTGAAGAGCTGTCGAGTCGCGAGGGGCAGCTCGCCGAGCTTTCCAGCCGGCTCGACCTGGCGCTCAATTCCTATCAGTGCGGCATATGGGAGGCGCGGCCGGGCCGAGGCGGCTCGATCTGGAACGAGCGGATGCACGAGCTCTATGGCCTTGCGCCGCGCAACGGCTTCATGACCGAAGAGACCTGGCTTGGCTGCATCCACCCCGAGGATCGGGCCTTAGCGCTCGAAAGCGCGCGCCACTTCAAGCGCAATGGCGACACGCACACCCTCGTCTGCCGGGTGATCGTCGACGACGGCTCGGTGCGCTATGTGCGCTCGGTCGGCAAGGTCCACCAGACGGGGACCGGCGAGATGAAGATCATGGGCATCGCCTTCGACGCCACCGAAGACGTGCTGATGACGATCCGGCTGAAGGCGGCCAAGGACGAGGCAGTCGCCAAGAATATCGAGCTCGAGCTTGTCAAGAACAGGATCGAGCACAATTCGCTGCATGACCCGCTGACCGCACTCGCCAACCGCCGCAAGCTCGACATCGCGCTTGAAAAGCTCACCCAGGACGGCCGTCAGCAGCGGCAGAAATTCTCGATCCTGCATATCGATCTCGACCGCTTCAAGGACATCAACGACACGCTCGGCCATGCCGCCGGCGATGCGATGCTGGTGCACGCCTCGAAGGTGCTCGCCAAGAACGTCCGCGGCAGCGACATCGTCGCCCGCATCGGCGGCGACGAATTCGTCATCCTCGCCCTCGACGTCGGCGACAAGGAGATGGCGCAGCTTTCGACGCGGATCATCGAGGAGATGCGCCAGCCGATCGATTTCCAGGGTTTTTCCTGCCGCTGCGGCGTGTCGATCGGTATCGCGCTCGCCAATGGCATCCATGTCGATGCGCGCAAGGTGCTGATCAATGCCGACATCGCGCTCTATCGCGCCAAGAGCATGGGCCGTAACCGCTTCGAATTCTTCAACCACAATCTCCAGGCCGATATCATCAACACCAAGCGCACCGCTGACGAGATTCTCGCCGGCATCGACAATGGCGAATTCACCGCCTGGTATCAGCCGCAATTCTGCGCCCGGACGATGGAGCTGACCGGTGTCGAGGCGCTGGTCCGCTGGCAGCACCCGTCCAAGGGGCTGCTCACCCCCGACAAGTTCCTGCGCATCGCCGACGAGATCAATGTCGTGCAGATGCTCGATCGGATCGTGCTTGAAACGGCGCTGCGCGACAAGATGCGCTGGACGGCGCGCGGCATTGCCGTGCCCAAGGTCTCGGTCAATGTATCGGCGCGGCGGCTGCATGACGGCAGCCTGTTGGAATCGCTCGCCGACCTGCATATCCGTCCGGGTGAGATTTCCTTCGAACTGGTGGAATCGATCTTCCTCGACGAGAGTGAGGACGTCGTCTCGCAGAATCTCGAACGCATCAAGGCGCTCGGCATCGACATCGAGATCGACGATTTCGGCACCGGCCATACCTCGATCGTCAGCCTGCTGAAGCTGAAGCCGAAGCGGCTGAAGATCGACCGCCAGCTGGTGCAGCCGATCGTCAATGCCTCGCAGGAGCGGGCGCTCGTCAGCTCGATCATCGAGATCGCCCGCTCGCTCGGCGTCGAGACGGTGGCCGAAGGGGTGGAGACGGCGGCGCATGCCGCACTGCTGCGTGATCTCGGCTGCGACATCCTGCAGGGCTACGCCTTCTCGCGGCCGCTCTCCTTCGACGATTTCACCAACGAGGCGACCGGGACGGGGTGGCGGCTGGCGTCCTGATCGCCGCCTGCCGATCGGCCTCGCCCTCACCCCTCCCCGCCTGCGCAGAGAGAATGGCGGCAAGATGTGCGTCCATCCCTGGCAACGAACGGAAACAGCATTTCCTGAGCTGCCGGTTTGGCGCAAAGAAAGGCTTTTGCCTCGGCGGTTTTTTGGCCTATGAGTGTCGCGCCTTTTCAAGCAATGGCGCGGCCGGCAGCGATCGGCTTTGGCGCGCCACCGTGGGAATACATGTCGCACAATACATTCGGTCACCTCTTCCGCGTAACCACCTGGGGCGAAAGCCATGGTCCGGCGCTCGGCTGCGTCGTCGACGGCTGCCCTCCGGGGCTCAGCTTCAAGCTCGAGGACCTGCAAGTCTGGCTCGACAAGCGCAAGCCCGGGCAATCCCGCTTCGTGACGCAGCGGCGCGAGGACGATCTGGTGAAGGTACTATCAGGCGTCATGCTCGACGCCGACGGCGAGACGATGACGACCACCGGCACGCCGATCTCGATGCTGATCGAAAACACCGACCAGCGCTCCAAGGATTACGGCGAGATCGCCAAGCAATACCGCCCCGGCCATGCCGATTACACCTATGACCTCAAATACGGCATTCGCGACTATCGCGGCGGCGGCCGCTCCTCGGCGCGCGAAACCGCCGCACGCGTTGCTGCCGGCGGCATCGCCCGCCTCGTCGTGCCAGGCGTCACGGTGCGCGGCGCGCTGGTGCAGATCGGCAAACATAAGATCGACCGCCGCAACTGGGACTGGGACCAGGTCGGGCAGAACCCGTTCTTCTCGCCCGATGCCGCAATCGTGCCGGTCTGGGAGGAATATCTCGACGGCATCCGCAAGAACGGCTCCTCGATCGGCGCGGTCATCGAAGTGATCGCCGAACGTGTGCCGGCCGGCCTCGGCGCGCCGATCTATGCCAAGCTCGACCAAGACATCGCCTCGCTGCTGATGTCGATCAACGCTGTCAAGGGCGTCGAGATCGGCAATGGTTTTGCCGCCGCCGAAACGTCAGGCGAAGACAATGCCGACGAGATGCGCATGGGCAATGACGGCACGCCGATCTTCCTTTCCAACAATGCCGGCGGTATTCTCGGCGGCATCTCCACCGGGCAGCCGGTGGTGGCGCGTTTCGCCGTCAAGCCGACCTCGTCGATCCTGACCGAGCGCCAGTCGATCGATGCGGAGGGCAAGAATGTCGATATCCGCACCAAGGGCCGGCACGACCCCTGCGTCGGCATCCGCGCCGTGCCGATCGGCGAGGCGATGGTCGCTTGCGCCATCGCCGACCATTATCTTCGCGACCGCGGCCAGACCGGCCGTCTGAAATAGGAGCGCTCGCCCATGTCTTATGACCAGAAGCGCGTCGTCGACGCCATCCGGGCCTTCGAGGCCGGCGAGATCGTTGTCGTCATGGACGACAATGACCGCGAGAACGAAGGCGACCTGATCGTTGCCGCCGTGCATTGCACGCCGGAGAAGATGGCCTTCATCGTGCGCCATACCTCCGGCATCGTCTGCGCGCCGATGCCGAAGGAAGAGGCCAAGCGCCTCAACCTCAACGCCATGGTGGCGGAAAACGATTCGGCCCATACGACGGCCTTCACCGTCTCGGTCGATTTCAAGCACGGCACGACGACCGGCATTTCCGCCGACGACCGAACGCTGACGGTGCGCAACCTTGCCAATCCGAATGTCGGCGCTTCCGATTTCGTCCGTCCCGGCCACATCTTCCCGCTGGTTTCCCGTGAAGGCGGGGTGCTGATGCGCTCCGGCCATACGGAAGCCGCCGTCGACCTCTGCAAGCTCGCCGGCCTGCCGCTGATCGGCGTCATCTCCGAGCTGGTCAACGACGACGGCACCGTGACGCGCGGCCCTGAGGTGGTCGACTTTGCCGGACAGCACGGGCTGAAGCTCGTCTCCGTCGCCGATCTCATCGCCTATCGCCAGCGCAAGGAAACACTGATCGAACTCGGCACCAGCTTCGACATCGAGACGCCGTTCGGCAAGGCCAAGGCTCATACCTATTCCCTGCCCTGGGACCCGATGCAGCATCTCGCCGTCGTCTTCGGCGACATCCGCGACGGTGTCGACATTCCGGTGCGCCTGCATCCGGAGAATGTCGCCGAGGATCTCTTCGGCAAGAACAGCCCGGTCGATTTCTACATGCAGAAGATTGCCGAGCAGGGCCGCGGCGTCATCGTCTATCTGCGCGAAGGCTCCGTCGGCGTCGGACATCACGACAACGGCCGCAAGGCCCGCAACCAGGGCCGCGAAGCCCATGCCGAAGCCCAGACCCGCGACAGCGAATGGCTGGAAATCGGCCTCGGCGCCCAGATCCTCAAAGATCTCGGCGTCAGCTCGATCAAGCTGCTCACCAGCCGCGAGCGCCACTATGTCGGCCTGGAAGGTTTCGGCATCAAGATCAGCACGACGGAGATCTGCTGAGCGGGCTTTTCCCCTTCTCCCCAGCGGGGAGAAGATGTCCGAAGGACAGATGAGGGGGAGAGCGAAGCGATGCCTTGAGTGACAAACGAAAGGCAATAGGGCGGCGCGCCCTCATCCGACCCTTCGGGCCACCTTTGTAACTTCCCTTTACCCGCTGTTGGCGCTGTAATGCCTATTGCGGTGGTGGATGGAAGACCGATGCACCTTTG
>NZ_JACCEY010000024.1:622286-818137 GCF_013591995.1 Rhizobium sp. WYCCWR 11146 | reverse complement strand
TCTCCCCGGCGCCAATCAAACGCGGGGAGTGTGACATTCCAACTTTGCAGAAACAGGACACTTTAACTTTGCGGCTACATACGTTAATCGCATAAGATAGATTATGGAACATAATGATGCTGTTTGATTACAATGGCATACCTTCCTCCTCCATCTCAGAGGCCCACTCTTTTGAAATAGGCCTGCTCGAATTTGCATCTTGACGATCCAGCACATCGACGAGTTGACCTGCAGACGTGCCCTCATAGAACAGCTGATCCCAGCCAACAAACTCTTCCGAAACCCGTGTCTCGGACGACGCGTGCTTGGCGATAACGTCCGGGTCAGAGTGTTGAGCATTGACGGGATTCGACGGGAAGCTCGCCGTTGCTATTCCTCAAGTGTCGGGATGACTTTCGATGGTCTTTGCAGCTCCGAGGCGGCAGCGGTTGCCGCTGAATCGGCGGGACCGCCGGAAACATGGACGGTCGGCGTTGCAAACTGGATGCCTTTTTCCGCGAATGTCTTCTTGAGCATGGCAAGCGCCTTTCGGCGAACCCCGAACTGTTCGCCGGGTTTCGTCATGAACTTCAGCCGTATCTGCACACCGTAGTCAGCCATCTGCTCGATCCCCTGCATTTTCAAGGGCTCGATGATGTTGGGCCCGAGTTCAGCATCCTCTAAAAGCTCAACGCCGATGCGCTTGATGGTCTTGCGGACCTCTTCAAGATCGCTGTCATAGTTCAGGGTGAGCGTAATGATGTCGATGACCCAGTCGCGGCTGAGGTTTTGCACCGCACCGAGTTCGCCGAAGGGAACGATGGTGACCGGACCGCGGTGATGGCGCAAGCGGATCGAACGCAGTGAGAAACCTTCGACCGTGCCTTTATATTTTGCCGCCTGGATGTATTCGCCGGTGCGAAAGGCATCGTCGAACAGATAGAAGACGCCGGAGATGATGTCCTTGACGAGTGTTTGGGCACCGAAGCCGACGGCTATGCCGACGACCCCGGCGCCCGCCAGCAGCGGTCCGATCTGAATGCCAACGGCATCCAGAATCATCAGGAAGCCGACGGCTCCGATCGCCAGGAACAGCACATTGCGAAGAATGGGAAGAAGGGTATTCAACCGCTGACGCCGGCGCGCGTCGGGTCCGTCCTGATGCCCTGCCTGCACGCTTCGCGACGCCACCGCCATCTGGCTGTCGATCAGCGTGCTTGCGAGCTTCCAGATAACGTCGGTCACCAGCAGCACGATAACGATCCGGATTCCTGCGCGGATCAAACGCGTGGTCACTGTTTCGGCTGCGGCGAGGTCACTGAGATTGACATTCCACGCGCGGGCAATGAGCAGCGCGCCGACCACGATGAGGCCGTTCCGCAGCGTTTGCATGATGACAACAGACCATCCGACGATGGCCGGATCCTCGACCGCCTGCCCCTCCCCGGATTGAATAATGCGACGAATGATATCACGAACCACCGAAACGGTAAGAGGCAGAAGCGTAATGATGATCACCGTCCAGAATGCCCCGTGGAGACCGGACACCCACAACAGCCACGATAGCAGGATGCTCGCGCTGAAGCCGACGCAGACCAGCCGGCCCACCGGCGGCCCGTCAGAACGAAAGTGCCGTAGCCAAATCATGACGATCAAAGCGATTGAAACGACACCGAGCCATGCTGCGGTAAAGAGATCGGCCAAGATCGGTGAAGCCCGGATCGTCCCTATCACTTCAATGGTGGCCCAGCCAGCCGCCAGCAGTGCGACGATTCCGAGGAGCCAGTAGTACCAGAACCAGGCAAGCGAGGTGACAAGAGTCAGAAGCCGCATGTGCGGCAGACGGGCGCCTGGCGCAATGACAATGCGGCCCACAAGCACACCAAGGCGCACCATGAGCGCAGCCGATAGCAGGATGAGCGCGATATCGCGAAACACGGCAGGCCATGGAAAGAGGATAAACGCGCCGAGGCTTCCGATCAGGTAACCGACCAACGCGAGAAGACCCATGGAAAGCCGGGCGGCGTGGAGCCTGATCCGCTGCCGGACGGTGTCGGCAGGCGCGTTCAGCACGAAATGGAGCAGCCCTCGCCCTGACCACCAGGCAAGGCGCTGCGCAACGAACCCGCCTGCGACGAAGAGTATGACCGCTAAGATCAGGCCGACCGGTTCGATACGATCATCCGTTTGGAAGACCCGGATCGCCGACTGGATCTGCCCGGGAAGGGTCGGAACGGCATCGACGAGTGTCAGCAACCTCTGGCGCAAATCCTGTAGTGACGTGGCAATCGACGGCGGTGCCGCCTCTTGCGAGACTGCAACCGGCTGCGCCGGTTCCTGATTGCCCGGAACGATTCGATTAACCAGCGCTCGTCCGGAATCATCATTCGGCAACTCGATAATAACCCGGATCGGCGCCGAGGAATTGGTCGGCTCAGCCGCCGAGGCGGGGTTTGTGCTCGCCAGCAGAAGCGTTGAAAATACCAGCGTCAGGAATGCGCACACTCTGCGGCGGGGATGACGGTCGTCGTTGATGCGCATGTAGCCGTGGCCCCCGCGACGGTGTCGTCGCTTTAGCTGGGTTGGTCGAAACTTCGGACTTTGTGAAGCGTTGCACGACCAACGTCAATCGACGAACCAGTCTCGGGGACGCAGACTGCGAACCGAAGGCCAGACGGCGTCAAGACCGCAAGCTTCTGAAGGCATCCCTGATCTCCTGGCTGAAAAGTTCTGGCTCCTCCCAGGCTGCGAAGTGACCGCCCTTGGAGACGCGGTTGTAGTAGACGAGCTTCGGATAGGCCTTCGACAGCCAGTGCTTTGGCGGCTTGTAAACCTCTCCGGGAAACACCGTGACGGCGACCGGGACTTTGACGGGCGTGAGTTTTGCGCCCGACATGGCATTCTCCCAATAGATGCGACCACTCGAAGGGCCAGTGTTCGTCAGCCAGTACAGCGTGATGTTGTCGAGGATGGCATCTTTGCCAAGAGCCTGTGCGGGATCGCCGCGTGTATACACCCAGTCGGCGATCTTGTCGTAAAGCCAGGCAGCCAAGCCGACCGGAGAATCCGCAATACCATAGCCGACCGTCTCCGGCCGCGTGCTCATGATCGCTGCGTAACCGAAGCCGTTGTTGAGGAAGTCCCGGGCCTCGTCGAAGACGACCTTCTCATCCGGAGACAAGCTATCAGGAGCCGGCTCTCCATTTTTAAGAGCCTGCGCTGCGTCCGCTGGGAAGGTCGTGGCACGCTCGACCCTGTTGACGTGGATCGCGAGCAGCCCATCGGGCGCCTGGCGACCCAAGGCGTCGCTGATGATCGCGCCCCAGTCGCCGCCTTGCGAGACATAGCGGTCATAGCCAAGCCGCTTCATCAGGACGTCCCAGGCAGCCGCTATCCGCTGGGGGTTCCAACCCGTTGCTGGCGGTTTCCCGGAAAAGCCAAATCCTGGAATCGAAGGGATCACCAGATGGAAGGCATCATCAGCCATGCCGCCATGCGCCGTCGGATCCGTGAGCGGCCCGATGACATCAAGCAGTTCGAAGACTGACCCTGGCCAGCCATGGGTCATGATCAGCGGCAGCGCGTTTTCGTGGCGGGAACGGACATGGACAAAATGGATGTCCAGTCCGTCGATATTGGTGAGAAACTGCGGAAATGCATTCAGCCTGCTCTCCGCCTTCCGCCAGTCATAGGACGACTGCCAGTAGCTCACCAGTTCCTTCAGCCTGTCGGGCTGCACACCCTGCGAGCGATCCACAACGGTTTCGCCGTCGGGCCATCGGGTCTCGGCAAGACGCCGCCTGAGGTCCGCGAGCGCCGCCTCGGAGACCTCAACCTTGAACGGTTGAATCTCCTCGGACGCGACGCCGACAACATCAGCGGCGCTGGACGTGCGCGGAAGGAGAACGGCGGTTATGCCGGCCGCGGCAAAGCCTGATAGCAGCGAGCGGCGCGATACGTCGCGGTGTTTCAAAACGTTCAGCATTGCCATGATGCCGTGTCCTTTCGTGATGTCGAGGAGAGGAAAAGATGCCCTGCCCGCTTCAATGCCGAAAATGTCAGGCCTCGTCCGCTCCGGAACGAAAGACCAGAAACTTGTTGCCTTCGGGATCGCGAAAATAGGCGCAGTAAGGACCCGTACCGTTCTCGCCACGCGGACCAGGAGCTCCTTCGTCCGAGCCACCCGCCGCCAATGCCGTTGCATGGGCTTCGTCAACCTTTGAACGGGACGGAGCTTCGAAAGCAATCATTCCACCGTTGCCGACGGTGGCAGGGCGGCCATCGAACGGCTTGATGATGCCGAATTCGAGCGTGCGATGACCGTAGTAGATGGCCCGGTTGGGCTGGACGAGGACTCGTCCGATCCCGAACACGGCCAGAAGCTTGTCGTAGAATACCGACGCGGCATTCAGATCATTGGTGCCGACAGTGGCGTGGCCCGGGAGGCTGCGGACCTTGTCGGGGGCGGCCGCAACCTGTCTGCTTTGGGTAATGTCGTTCATATCAGTTCTTCCTTATATTGTCGTGGTCGACGCTCTGCCTTCCGCACGCAAACGCCAACGAGCTGTCGCAAATCGGCGGCTGGTGGATATTTGGGCGGGTCGACGGCCGGCCGGCACCTCGGGAAATTGAGAGGCACCCTCTCGTTCAGCTGTCAGCCTTGGGCAGCCGGGTTGCCGCGCTGCCGCCGTAGAGAGGGTTCCTCTCACTTTCTCCGGCTACCGCGAGCTGACGCCATGCTCAATTATTTGTGCAGACAGCCGGCTTTTGGGCTTTGGCTGACCGCCGTTCAGAAAGGACATCCTATGTCTAAGGACAAAACCGTAAATGCTGCATCAGTCGCGGCAACTCCCGCTTCCCACTCGTCTGAAGCCTTCGCTTGTACGCAAGCCGCGCACGACGCCGTCGGCTTCATCGAGATCGACGAAGTCCTGACGCTGAGGAGGATGGCAATCCGCGCCCCCGCGCCAAAAGGCACCGTGCTTTTCCTCCATGGGTTTCCGGAAACACTGACGGTGTGGAACGGCATCGCGACAACGCTTGCTCACGACTACGACGTCCATGCCTTCGATTGGCCGGGCTACGGGCAGTCGTCGCGCCCGGCTTCGGAACGGTTTTCCTATGCGCCGAGGGCGTACTCCCAGGTGTTGAAGGCCTATATCGACCGGGCAGGCATCGACCGGTCGAAGCTCGTGATCTACGCGACTGACATCGGTGCCCTGCCCGTCCTGCTGCTTGCTCTCGACGAGCCGACGATCGCCAGGCAGATCATCGTCGGAGACTTCGCGCCGTTCGACCGGCCGCAATACATGTGGGAGAACCTGCAGAACCTCAAAGCCGAGCCGACCGCCTCGCCGACCCGTGCCTACATGAACAAGACAAGCGACGAGATCCTTCAGAACGTGCACAGGCGCGGCCTCTCGCCCGATGAGCGATTCGATCTGCCGGCTGACGTCCAGCAGGACATGACCCGTTCGTGGAGCCTTGACGGAATGACTTCAGCGGATGCCTTCGCCCACTACTACGCGAATTTCACCGGCGATCAGCATTATCTCGAGGCCAACCTCACCTGGCTGAAGACGCCCGTGAAGGTGATCTGGGGCGAGAAAGACATCTATATCACAAGCGAGATGGGCATCGAGTTCGCCGCCAAGATCGGTGCAAAAGTCGATATCCTCTCAGGTATCGGCCACTTCCCGCACCTTCAGAAACCGGAACAAACGATTGAAGAAATAGGCGCATCATTCAGATAACATTAGATTATCTTAGCGGATATTCCGCAGCTGCGGCAATGCCCAGTCGACGAAAGCGCGTACTTTCAACGCGAGAAGCCCCTGGCGCGAGTAGACGATATGAATGGGCTGTGGCGGCCCGTCGAAATCGCCAAGGATGGGGACGAGCGCGCCAGACGCCAGTTCGTCGGGAATCTGATAGTCGAACAGCCGCGCGATCCCCGCCCCGCCGACGGTCGCCGCAACGCAGTTTGCCGCGGTATTCACTTCCAGCCGGTTGCGGGGCACCGTCTCCATCGGTGTACCATCGACGTCGAATGTCCAGAAGAATGTTCGCTTGTTGAAGATGATCCCGTCGCGATCGATGAGATCGCCGGGACGCTCAGGTGTGCCATGGCGCTCGAGATAGACGGGGCTCGCGCAGGTCAGCAGGCGGAATTCGCCGATCTTCACGGCATGGAGGGCGCTGTCGGCGAGCTCGCCGAGACGGATCGCGATATCCACCTGCTCGGACACGAGATCGACCGTGCGGTCGAGCGACAGAAGGTTCAGCGACACCTCCCGGTATTTGTCCATGAAGCTCAGCGCAACGGGCAGCACGTAGCGGCTGCCGTATTCGATCGGCATCGTGATCGTCAGCACGCCTCTGGGCGTCTGGTATTCCCCGGACGCCCTTCGTTCGGCCTCCTCAAGATCCGCCATGATCTTTCGGGCGGCATCGACATAGTCGCGTCCGGCATCGGTGAGCTGCAGATTGCGGCTGGTGCGCACGATGAGGTTTGCCCCAAGATGTCGCTCAAGTTCGGCCACTTTTCGGCTAACGCTGGGCAATGGCGCGTTGAGCTTCCTGCTGCCGGCAGAGATGCTTCCGGCGTCGACCACGGCCAGTAACATACGCATCGCTTCGAGACGATCCATCGGACACCGCCAGTAAGATACCGCTTCTGTGCAATCCAGCCTAAGGCTTGGCTTTAGAGCATGATGCCGAAAACTGTGATCGGTTTCGGACGACATCATGCTCTAACTCTTTAACTTAGAACAGGATTCACATTTTAGGCCTACCCGGCCTAAAATCATCCTGTTCTAGTCAAGCAGCTTCCGTATGGCCATGATCCCTTTTGCAGCATCCGACCAGGATTGACGCCAGATCAAAATGCCGACGCTGAGGATGGTGGCAACAGCGAAGGGGATCGGCCCGAGAAACCAGAAGGCGGCTGCAAAGGTGAAGTAGTAAGATCGGACACCGACGCTGAACGATCGAAGCGCAGGGTTCAAAACGAGAGTCAGGGCGTTTGTCCAACCGGCGATGTCCCTGTCTTCATCCCGGGATGGGCTGGCCCCGATCGCCGCCAGACAGTAGTTGATCTGCCGGACCGCCCAGATGAAATCGGATAGTCCCCGCAGCAGCGTCGCCATGATCAGGAGGACTTTGCACTGGAAAAACCACGCTGGGTCCTGAGCCGCAAACATTGCGATCAGCCCGCCACCCGACCCATAGTTCGGCTCCATGAACAGCGCGCCGCTCAGGCCAACGATGACGATGAGATTGGCGGAGCCGAAGAAGGATGCCGAATTGATCGTGTGCCCGAGGATCGCGGCGTCGCCGATGAAGTTGTTGTCACGCGTCAGAACCTCGCGCATCCAGGCTGTGCGAATGCGCACCATATCGACGGAAAGGCTATCGTTCCTTCTCGGCCATCCCGCTGCCATCAAAGGCTCGACCGCCACCCAGACGAGAAGGAAGAAAACGATAGCCGCGACGTTCAGAAAATCCATGGTGCCCCCGAATTGAATCTGGATTTTCCTGAACACTACTTCGAGCTAACGGCAGCTCCAAGCGTATACGGTGGCGGTATCGCGGGCGTCGGCGGCGCTGACTACGCCCGCGACATTGGCCAAGGGAAAGAGTGCCCTTCTAATCGTGCCGCTTGGCTAGTAGAGCGCTGCCAAATCACGCCGGCCATCGACGACGTGAACGATCTCCACGATCTCGATGGGACCGTCATCCGTGTTGGGATGAGTTTGATAGAGGATCACATAGGGCGCCTCGACCAGCATGCGGGCGGCCGGATGGATCTCCGGATGACGCTGGCCCAGGCGCGGCTGCTCGATCAGCGACGTGGCCTTGATACGGAACCGCTGGAAATACCGCTCGGCCGCCTGGGGCTGCTCGCGGGCGATGTCGACGTAAATTTTCTTCGCGCCGGCACGGGCGGCGGGTGTCCAGATCAGCTTAGCGGGCATGCGAGGCGGTAGACTTGGCTTCCTGGCGCGCCTCTTCAAGCGCATCATCAAAGTCGGCCGGGATGGCCGTGCCACTCGCCTTGCCTTCGGACCACAGGGTCCGCAGACGCTGGATGTCGCCCTTGCGGGTTTCCCATTTGGCTGACCAGTCACGCATGGCTTCGCGGATTACTTCGCTGCTGCTGGCATAGGCACCGCTCTTGACCGCGTCGCGAAGCAGGTCCGCCTGCTGCGGCGTCATTGAGACGCTGATCTTTTCAACATTGGCCATGTGGCACCTCCAGACTCTTGTGGTGGTAAAGATTACCACCAGCCTGACAGTCTTGCCAAGCTTTTCGCGCATGAAAAACCTGGCGAGGTCCTCTACAGCGCCGCGAGGTAACGGGACACCGTCGAAGCCCGAAGCCGAATGTGTTCGATCGCCTGCTGCGGTGTCACGGCCAGGAAACCGATATGGTCGCGTGGGCGTAGCTGGACGAAGGCGTCCAGATCCGAATCCACCACCGTGGCGATCTTGGGATATCCTCCGGTCGTCTGGTGGTCGGCCAGCAGAATGGTGGGAACACCGTCTCCGGCGACCTGCACCGAGCCCCGCACGATCGCTTCCGACGGCATGTCCAACGCGACGCTTGGTGCAAGCGACGGACCTTGAAGACGTACACCCATGCGGTCATAGGCGTCGCTCAGGCGGAAGGGCGACGAAAGGAAATTCGACAAGGTTCCTTTCGAGAAGAACCGATCCTGTGGACCGACCACCACACGCAGCTCGGATCGCGGTCTTGCGATGACCGGACATGTAATCGGACCATGTCGATCGTCTCGCACTTCCGGGTCGGCGACGGTGATGGTCTGCCCGGCTGCAAGGCGCCCGCCGCCGAGGCCGGAGAGACTGTGCGTCGACATGCTGCCCAGCCAGGTCTTCGCCTCGATATGACCGGCGAAGGCCAGATACGTCCAGCTTCCCCAGTGTCCCGGACGAACTGCCAGTCGCTCGCCGGCCCTCAAGGTGGCGACCATCCATGCGCCGCGCTTGTCGCCGGCATGCTCTACGATGAATCCCCCTCCCGCGACGGCGAACGTAACCTCCCCCGACACGCAGTCGAGAACCAGGCCGCCCATGGAGACTTCGATTGCGGGCTGACAGGCAGGATTGCCGACGGCGACGTTGGCGGCGGCAAACGAGGTCCTGTCCATCGGACCGGAGGCCGGGACGCCGTAACGCATCAATCCGCGACGTCCTCCGTCCTGGACAGCGACGTGAGGGCCTGCGAAGTTGATTGCAAGGACCGCTTCGCTCATGCGAGGCACCTCGCGTCGAATTCGGCCCTCGATATGCGGCGGAAACGCACCGCGTCGCCGACGTCGAAGAGGAACGGACGGTCGTTGGACGCGGCGTCGAGGATCTTCGTCGGCGAGCGGCCGATGATCCACCAGCCGGTCGGCATGGTGAGCGTGCTCACCAGGCATTGCGGACCGGCAATCAGCACGCTTCCGGCGGCGATGCCGCGAATAGGCGCCGGCTTCCTCGGCTGCTGAATGGCTTTGGGCACGCCTGCGAGGTAAGCGTATCCTGGAGCGAAGCCGTACATGAAGACGCTGTAGTCGCCGGAGAGATGGGCGGATATAACGTCTTCCGGCGATAATCCGCTTGCCTCGGCGACGGCGGCAAGATCGGGCGCAAGATCAGGATCGTAGCAGACTTCGACTTCGCGCATCGCTCCGATCGTCTCTGGAACCTCAGCCCCCAGAAGCTCCTCAATGGCCGCCTCCGTTGTCCGGTGATCGGCCACGAGCGGATCGAAGCATACGAGAATGCTGGCATAGGCCGGAACGGCTTCGACGAATCCTTCAAAGGGTGCCGCCTTCAAGGCGGCATCCAGCTTGACGACCTGATCGTGGATCCATTTATCGATGGTCGCGCCGAATTCGACGAGCACCGCGTGCCCGCCCACCGGGCGGTAGGTCGGAACGCTGCCGGGCGATGCGGACGGGTCCTGTGGCACCTCAGTCGGCGCCTTCGATCAGAATGAAATCCGCATCCGCTGCCCGCGCGCAGGTCCCGTAGGCTTCCGGATCGGTGACGGTAACCTGGGCGATAAGATAGCCTTTGGCCATCACCTGTTTTCCTGTGTCGGCTGGAGGAATGGTGCCACCTCGATGCCTGCCTTTTGCAGTTCCTGGCGCACGTGGACGGCCATGGCGAGCGCTCCTGGGCTGTCCCCGTGAACGCAGATCGAATGCACATCGAGAGGGATCGGAACGCCGTCGACCGTCGGCATGAGGCCGCTGGACAGGTACCCGATCAATCTCGAAGCCGCCTCCGCGGGATCATCGATCATCGCTCCCGGCAAGTTGCGCGGAACGAGCCGACCCGTGGAGAGGTAGCCGCGGTCGGCAAAAATCTCGCTGAAGACGGTCATCCCGGCATCGCGGGCCGCATGCTCCAGCTCTGTCCCGGAGATCGCCAGTATGGCAAGTTCCGGCGAAACCGCTCGGGTTGCGCGTATGATGGCGTCGGCGACCGGCCGTTCGTCGGCCGCCCAATTGGCGAGTGCGCCGTGTGGTTTGACGTAGCGGACGCGGGCGCCCGCCAGAGCCGCAGCTCCCATCAGCGCGCCTGTCTGCGTCGCCACAAGCTGCTCCACTTCCCGGATGCTCAAGGGGATCAGACGTCGCCCGAAGCCCTCGCGATCTGCAAAGCCCGGATGGGCTCCGGCGACGACACCCCGTTCGCTTGCGAGCGCGAGCGTCTCCACCATGGTCGCGGGATCTCCGGCGTGCCCGCCGCATGCGATGTTCGCACTGGTAACGACGTCAAGGATCGCCTTGTCGTCGCCCATGCGCCAGGGTCCAAACGCCTCCCCCAGATCAGAATTGAGATCGATTTTCGTCATGATTTCCGTCAACCCTTCGCGCCGGTCTTGTCAGCTTCGTCGCATTCTGGAAAGTCGAAGCCGAGGTGGAGCACATCTTCGCCGTTCCCGTCAAGAAAACGACGCCGCTGGTTGCGCGCAACGAGCGTGTCTGGTGGTCGCAGGCCCGTGGATTGTCCTTGCAGTTGCGTCCGATGGAAACGTGGCTAAAATCGGGGGTGAAATGGTCGACCGCCCTGTCGCTGATCGAGCGCGTCGTATTCTTTCAAGAGCCAGGTGACCTAGCCACCCGGCAGCATTGGCGTGCAGACCGGGGATGCGGAATGAGTCTTGTCAACAGAGCTTTGGGAACGTCCGAATTTTCTTTTACCGAAGAGCCTGGCATTTTCACCTGGGACTTGGCGACCGACAAGGTTTATGCGGATTCGGCGCTGGCAAACCTCTTTGGGCTTGATCCCGAAGAGACTCTCACGGGGCTGCCGGTCATCAGATACCTCGACCGGATTCATCCGGACGACAAGCCATCCGTGGCCAAGGCAATTTCAGAATCGGTGATCACAGGAAATCCGTATCGCTGTGATTATCGGGTATTTGATCGAAGCGGGCAAATAGTCGGCGTCGCGGCCTTGGGCCGCTGCTTCAGGGATGAAGCCGGAAACCCGTCGCAATATGCGGGCATCGTCTTCCCGACGAATGATCACGGGGAGCAAGACGAATTGTCCGCTCATTGCAAAGCGGCACTGAAAATTGCGCGGTCATCCGGCCTGCGGACGACGGCCGATGCGCTTGAAGCGATCGTCAAGGAGCTTGCCAAGCCGATGCCTTCAGACGTCGCGCAGGTTCATTGATTCCTTCCAAAGCGTTGGTTGTGGCATCAGACTTTCGGTGGTGGCGATATTGCTGCTATCGGCGACGCGCCGCGCGCACTCTGAATTAGTGACAAAGGAGAGTGGGCATTTCGAGGTGGGTCAACAGCGACCGTGTCACCCCTCCCAAGAGGAATTCGCGTAGTCTCGAATGACCGAATGCGCCGGCGACGAGCAAATCTGCCTTGTGTTCCAGGGCGGCAGCTTGAATGACGCTGGCTGGCGAATCTCCCTTCGCTTGCACGGCTGCGACATCGACGGCAAGACCAGCCTTCCGAAGCGCAGCCGCAAGGTGATCTCGGCTGCGCTCGTCAATCTGCTTATCATCGGTGACGGAAATCAGGACGACACGCGGTACCCGTTCCAGCAAGAACCTGGCACCCGCCAGTGCCCGCGCGACGGTGGCTCCTCCATCCCAGGCGACGGCGACAGCATCGATCCGGCCGCAGAAATTATCCGGGGGGAAAAGCAGGAGCGGTCTCCCGCTTTCAAACAGCACGCTCTCGATCAGCTGCCTCATCAGCACAGATGCTTCCAAAATGGAAAGATCGTATACGCGCGACAACTCGGCAAGAGTTTGTGCGACAAATGGCTCCCTCGCATCGAATGGCTGGATCTCGACCTCGACCTCGGCTTTTTTCGCATAATCATGGAGCGTCTGCCCGAGAACGGTTCCATTGTCTTTACTCAATCGCTCCGCCTCCGCACGCATTTTGTCTACGTCAAGGAGTGATGGAAATCGCGGCTGAAAGGGTTCGATCCTGACCAGCGGTATACTTGCCGTCAACCCGGCCTTCTGGTGAAGGGAAACAGCGACAGCGTTCTGAAGGAGCGAGAAGGAGCTTGCGTCTGGATAGGTGGCCAGCGGTAAATGGAATTGTGCTTTCACGGCTGATGTCCTCCCGATGATTGGAGGTATCATAGCGCAGAGGTGTCTCCCGCGCTTTGACGAAGATCAAGGTCGCTCCACCGCGAAAGCGCGAGCGTGATATTGACCGTCCTCATCAGAAAGCAAGCGGAATTCGTTGGGCGAAGCGGCAACGATCTATGTTAAGCGATGAAATGCGAAGCGCGATTGAATATCAGCACTTCGCGGCGCAAACCCGTCCGGACGCCGCCGAGCAGCAGCTTGCGGATGAACAGCAATGGCATATACGGCGCAACTGCCTTCGATGAATCAGCTGGCGCGCTTGGACCCATCGGATGATGACATCATTGGTAACGACGGAAGCATTCCAGCGCCTCAGCCTGGCGCTTGCAATCGGCATCCTTGTCGGCATTGAGCGCGGCTGGCGGGATCGTGAGGCTGCGCCAGGCAAAAGAGTAGCCGGTATCCGCACCTATGGCCTGTCAAGTTTCCTTGGCGGTTTCTGCGGTTTCCTGCAGCCTGTGACAGGGCCGATTCTGCCGACAGCTATCTTTATATTCTTTTGCATCACGGTTCTCCTCTTCAGCCGCATGCAGGCGGCACAAGAAGAGGATTACAGCGCCACCGGCACCATTGCGGCCCTGGCGGTCTTTGCGCTGGGCTTTGGTGCGGTTGTGGCGGATATGACGGTAACGGCCGCAAGCGCTGTGGCAATAACCGCCCTTCTTGCAGCGCGGGAACCGTTGCATGGATTTCTTCGCCGATTGACCTGGCTTGAGCTCAGGGCCGCCCTGATCCTCTTGACGATGACCATCGTCATCCTCCCTATCCTTCCCAACAGGCCGATTGATCCTTGGCAGGCAATCAATCCTTTCGAGCTTTGGATGATGACGATCCTCGTGGGAGCCGTTTCCTTTGCCGGTTATATCCTGATCAAGCTGAGCGGCGCCCGAGCCGGAATATTGCTGACCGGGACCAGCGGTGGCATCGTCTCCTCGACGGCCCTGACGCTTTCCTTTGCCCGTCAATCGAAGCAGATGCCTGCCCTCTCGCCACTCCTCTCGGCGGGCGCAATGCTGGCGGGAGCCGTTTCTCTCGCCCGCGTGCTTTTGATTTGCAGCGTCATTGCACCAGCCATTTTCAGGGATCTTGCTCTATCCCTCGCTCCGGCTGCCGCTATCCTCGCCATAGCTGGCGGCTTCGCCGCATTGCTGCAACGCCCGGATGATAGCACCGATTTTTCACCCCGAAACCCGCTCGAGGTGATGGTCGTGCTGCGCTTCGCACTCGTTCTCGCCGTCGTGACAGTCCTAACGCGAATGACCTTGACCGTCTTTGGAACTCAGTCGCTGATCGCGCTTGCGTTCATCACAGGACTGGGCGATCTCGATGCGATAACGCTTGCCGTGGCGAAATTGCCATCCATCCAGGTGCCCGCGGATGCGGCCGCTCGCGCCATAGCGGTCGCCGCTTTCGCCAACTTTCTTGCAAAAGCCGTTCTTGCTGCAAGTATGGGGAGCATCGCCTATGCGGTTCGTTTCGCGATCGCCGGCGGTGTCGCGACTTTGGCCGGAATTGCTGGCCTGCTGCTAGCATGAGCGCTTGTTCGCATATCGATCACCGGCTCCATTCTCAAGCAGAAGGCGACCTATCAAGCGATTTGCCTTCGGTTCGTGGAACGATATTCGTCCGCATAGGCAGCCCCATCAACGATCATCACTGCCGTCTCACCTCCGAGAGATGACCAGCAAATCCGGCAAGCATGAGCTGAAATGAATAAATACTCTATCGAACTGGCCTAGACACGGCGATAGCGGAGCGCGTCCACGACGAGCGCAAACGCGGGCGTTAGCTGTCGGCGGCTGGGATAGTAGAGATGGTAGCCTGCAAACGGGGGCGACCAGTCCTCCAGCACGCTCATCAATCGTCCGTCTTTGACTGGCTTGTCGGCGTAATCACTTGTCACGTAGCCTATGCCAAAGCCATCAAGGGCCGCGGCAATGATCAATCTACCACTATTAAATGCCAACGACCCTTCTACCCGGACACGCAGCTCATGCCCGTCCTTCTCGAATTCCCAGGCGTATAGCCCGCCAAGGGAAGGCAGGCGCAGGTTGATGCACTCATGTTTCGCGAGATCGTGTGGGGTCAGCGGTGTCGGATTGCGGGCGAAATATGCGGGTGAAGCGACAGCCACCATGCGCATTTCCGGTCCGATGCGCACGGCGATCATGTCCTTATCGACGAGTTCGCCCAGACGAACGCCTGCGTCGTAACGACCAGCCACGATATCGGTGAGCCCGGACTCGGCGGTCAGCTCGATCTGAATGTCGGGATAATCTGCCAGCAACCGCTTTAACGCGGGCCAGAGAAGGGATTCGGCAACCTGGTCAGTGGCGTTGATCCGAACCGTTCCAGCGGGTTTCTCGCGGAACTCGGTCAGTGCCGCGAGCCTGTCGTCGATATCGTCGAAGGCGGGGCGCAACGTTTCGAGAAGACGCTCTCCCGCCTCGGTCGGCGCAACGCTTCGGGTCGAGCGAGTCAGCAATCTAAGGCCGAGGCGCGTCTCTAGGCGCCGTATCGTCTGGCTGAGCGTGGACTGAGACGTGCCCAGCTTCGCCGCCGCCCGTGTGAAACTGCGCTCTTCCGCAACCACCATGAAGGCATTCAGTTCTCCAAAATCCTGCCGCCGCATTTATCCACTCCTGACATAGGCCCATTCCGATTATAGCGACTAATCAACAATCAGCCATTGGCCTATCTTCATCTCAGCACAAAAGGTTCTGCTGCCAAAATGGCGGCAAGGATTTGCGGGCGGCTTAATCCGTCCGAAACGGCGATCGGAGAGTTCAATGGAAAAGCGCAACCTCGGGAAACTAAAGGTTTCCGCACTCGGTTTCGGCTGCATGGGGTTGAACACCACCTATGGTCAGCCGCTCAATCACGTCGATGGCGTTCGGATGATCCACGCAGCCGTCGAAAGTGGCATTACCTTTTTCGACACCGCCGAAGTCTACGGCCCCTACATCAACGAAAAATTGGTCGGCGACGCCCTTGCTCCCTTCCGGGACCAAGTGATCATCGCCACCAAGTTCGGTTTCGGCCTGAACCCTGACGGTGGACGCACAGGCCTGGACAGCCGCCCGAAGACAATTCGAAAGTCTGTCGACGGCTCGCTGTCCCGCCTGAAGGTGGACGCGATCGACCTTCTCTACCAGCACCGCGTCGATCCCACCGTGCCGATCGAAGATGTCGCCGGCGAGGTGGGACGGCTTATCGCAGAGGGCAAGGTCAAACATTGGGGTCTTTCGGAAGCCAATGCGTCGACAATCCGCCGTGCCCACACCGTACAGGCGCTCGCCGCCATACAGAGCGAGTACTCGCTTTGGACAAGGGATGTCGAGCAGAATGGCATTCTAACCGCCTGCGAGGAACTGGGCATCGGATTTGTGCCGTGGAGCCCTCTCGGTGCAGGTTTCCTCACCGGTGCGATCACCGCCGAGACCAAGATCGCCCCGACCGATTTCCGTGCCAACGGACCCCGCTTTTCGCCAGAGGCTCGTGCCGCCAACATGGCTTTGGTGGATGTCTTAAAGCGGATCGCCGATGGCAAGGGGGCGACGCCTGCCCAACTCGCCCTCGCATGGCTTCTCGTTCAGAAGCCCTGGATCGCGCCGATCCCCGGCACCACGAAACTACACCGTCTCAAAGAAAATCTCGGAGCCACTGAGGTCGTGCTGACCCCAATCGACCGGCAGGCCATCGAGGAAGCGTTGTCCCGGATTTCCATCCAAGGCCAGCGGCTCCACGAGGGTGCCCTCCGCATGATCGACGCCTGAACAGGACGACCATTTTAAACAAGGATGCCCCTTTTTCCGCATCGACCCTAGAGGATTACGAACATGCCGGACCGCTGTGTTGACTTGAACAGGAGACACCTGCTCGGGGTTTCGGCTCTGGCGTTAACTGGCGCGGCCGCTGTGGCGATGGAACGTAAGCTTGCGGCGATCATGGCCGGAGACATTGTTGGCTACAGTCGTCTCATGGCTGAAAACGAGGCGACAACTTACGCAGAGCTCCGCTCTGTATTCGACGACCTGATCGAACCGACTGTCAGCCAACATGGCGGACGAACGTTCAAAAGCACTGGCGACGGTTTTCTCGCAACCTTCCCCAGTGTCAACGACGCGCTGGATGCGGCAGTAGAGATCCAGAACGGCTTCGAGAACCAACGATTCGAGTTCCGGATCGGCGTCAATCTCGGCGATGTCATTGAGGACAATGGCGACATTTATGGCGACGGCGTCAACGTGGCTTCCCGGCTCGAAGCCATGGCCGACCCGGGTAGCATTTTTGTCAGTAACGCGGTGGTGTTGAGCGCCGACCGCAGCCGCGGCAAGAGCTTTTCCCATATTGGGCGCCGAACGGCGAAGAACATTCCCGAACGCCTCGACGTCTACGCCGTCAAACGACCGAGCCGGCGAAATCGACGTTGGAGCCGCGTGCGTTCCTTCGTGCCCCACGTGGGCGTTCGGCTCGCCTATGGGGTCGGGGCAATTTCGCTCGGGATCGGACTTTCGCTTCAGCCAATTCCACTGTCTGCGATGATCGCCGGGATACCGTCCGACTTTACCATGCTAGCGAACGCGGAAAGAATCGATCCGCGACCGTCCGTAGCGGTGATGCCTTTCGACAATATGAGTGGCGACCCCGCGCAGGCCTACTTTGCCGATGGCCTTACCGAGGACATTACGACCCAGCTTGCGCGCAATCCTGATCTCCAGGTGATCGACCCGGACTCTACATCTGCAGTGCGGGATGATGCGGGTAACATTCGAACGATTGGTGACCGCTTGAATGTTGCCTATGTAGTCGATGGAAGCGCGCGTCGTGTCGGTGATCAGCTTCGTATCGCCGCGCAGCTGATCGACGTGAAAAGCGGAGCGCATCTCTGGACACAAAGTTATGACCGGAATGTCGAGGATATTTTCTCCGTTGAAAGCGAACTGACATCCCAGATCGTCGCCAGTCTCGTGTCTTATGTCGGCAGAACGGAGCAAGAAGTGGCGATCCGGCGCCCGACGAAGAACCTGCAGGCCTACGATCTTGTCCTGCAGGCCCGAAATCGGTTCAAGCACGACGCGAAGGATATCGAGGGACTCCTGGCCGCACGCGGACTTTACCAGAAGGCGCTGGAACTGGACCCGTCCTATGCGGTCGCGCGCGCCAGCCTCGGTATGACGTACATCTTCGACATGACGCAACGGGTCACCGGTCGGGCGACGGAAAGAGACGTGGAAATCGGTTTGAGCGAGGCGCGCCAGTCTATCCGCCTCGACCCAAATCTGGCGATCGGTTACCAGGTGCTCAGCTTCGGCCTGTCCGCCGCCGGCGACTATCCCGGCGCGCTACAGGCCGCGAAACGATCCGTGGAGCTCAACCCGAACGCCCCAGATAGCCTAATGGCGCTAGCCAAGGCACAAGTTCGATTTGGAGACTATGCGGCTGCTGTTTCGAATGCCGAGCGCGCGCGCCGCCTTCATCCAATTGCCCCCGAATATTATGCTTACGTGCATGGGCAGGCTCTCTACGCGGCGGGTCGCCGCGACGAGGCAGCAAATGTCATCCGCGAATGCCTGATCCGGTCGCCGCAAGACGCAAATTGCTTGTTAATCCAAACCGCGCTGCAGGCTGCGAGGGACGATCTGGGCGATGCCCAAACGACGATGGCCGACCTTGTCAGGGAAAATCCCGAGTTTTCGCTAAAATCGGAACGCGACTATCGCCGGTTTGGAGATTCCCCCTTAATGCGGCAGTTTCTCGCGGACCTGGAGCGCGCTAAGGCCCCAGACACAGCCGTATAGGGTCATTCCAAAGATCGTCGCGCATGAAAACGTTGAAGGAGCGGTGCCGCCGGAGTGCCGTATCAATATCTGAGGTCCGGCTCAAGCAGCACATCATCTTTACTGTCGGGGGAATGCCCGTTCAGGGACATCGCCTTCACAAGGCGGGACTGAACCTACTTCCCGCGGCTCATTCACCAAGGAGAGATCGACAAGTTGAATTCGATTCTTGGCACCAAGAAGAACAAAGATCACCGCCAAATGAGCGCGTTGATCCTTCCAAATCAGATCGCTAGCAAGGGAGTTTTACAATGGACAATGAATTTATCGATGAGAAGCGGCGGCAGTTTCTCGGAACGTCTGCGCTTGTCTTGTCTGGCGCTGCCGTCGCCGGCTCAGTACTGGCTGGAAACGCCGCGGCGTCGGGTCAATCTGCTAAGGTCAAAGGACCCGCTGTTGTCAACTACCCGAACGACAAAGGCGTGACGATTGAACGTGTCACCTACCCTGCACGGAACATGGGCACGAACATTGTCGCTAACTTGTTTAAGCCCGCCAATTTCGACAGCAGCAGGAAGTATGCGGCAGTTGTGGTGACCCATCCGTTCGGCGCCGTAAAGGAACAGTCCTCCGGTCTCTATGCCCAGCGCCTTGCCGAAGCGGGATTTATCGGCCTGGCCTATGATGCATCCTATCAAGGCGAAAGTGGCGGCGAGCCGCGTCTTATGGAAGTGCCGGCACAGCGCGTGGATGATATCAGTTGCGCCATTGATTTCCTGGTTCAGCATCCGCAGGTCGATCCGGTGCGGATCGGCTCATTGGGAATTTGCATCGGCGGCAGCTACGCGTTGAACCACGCACAGCACGAGCACCGCGTAAGGGCCGTCGCAGCCGTGAGCACTTTCGATATTGGCCAGGGTCGTCGCGAGGGACTTTCGAACTCCATCTCCTATGAAGAGCGCGTCAAGCGGCTGAAGGATGCCGGCGAGCAGCGCAGCCGTGAAGCGCGTGGCGAACCAGTTCGCCTTGTGCCTGTTGTGGCCAATTCTCCCGACGACTTCACGCCAGCGACTCCCGTCATGTACAGGGAGGGTTATGAATACTACCGCACGGCTCGCGGTCAGCATCCGAATTCCGTTAATCGCTATATATTCTCGAGCTTGCCTCAGCAGATGGCATTCTACCCGTTCGAGATGATCGAGACAATTTCGCCTCGGCCTCTTCTGGTGATCGCGGGTTCCAAAGCCGAGACAAAATTCTGGAGCGACCAGGTCTATGAAAAGGCCAGGGAGCCTAAGGAACTCTTCGTTGTGGATGGTGCGACCCACGTCGACCTCTATGACAAGCCGCAATTCGTCGGGCCTGCAATCGCGAAGCTCAGCGACTTTTTCGGGCAGCATCTGACTTCGGCGTAAAACGGGGACGAGCTTGCTGCCTCTCTTATATCGAGGCGCCGAATGCGATCGTAGCGCTACGGAGTGCCTCCAAGGATCATGCGAGTGGCTAACAGCGGCGGTGCCAAATCACGCCGGCCGCCGACGTGCCGCAGCAGGCTAACCTGCGCGGCAGGGTCAAGCGGCGCCTATGCCAGGAGCACGCTCAAACCGTCACTGCCGTCTCACTTCGTGGATATGGCCGGCAAATCCCGCAAGCAGCACACCGAGCGGAAGACGCCGAACCAGTCTGGCTGCAATGAAGGTTGCGCCGATTGCCGCGGCAAGTTTCAGCCAGGGGTAATCGCCGAGCTGCACATGGGCACTCCCATCGACCGATGTGGCCTTGGCTTTCAGCGCTGCTTCCGCATCCTCGCGCAGCACGCCCATGCGGGCATTCAGCAGTCTGACCTCATGTTGCAGGGCATTCAGGCTTTCGTCGGCCTTTTCACGCGCCGTCTGCTCCGCGGCATCGGCAAAAGGCGGCTCACCTTCTGCGATCAGTTCGTCGGGATCTGGGGGAAGGCCGTGGCGGTTGATGGATGATTGCATCGACATGTCCTCGAATAGGTGAGCGAGAGGAAATGAGGCCCGGCATTGCGGCCGGGCCTCATAATATTAATGGTCGCGCCGGAAACCCTGGCTCTGGTGAGATCCGCCTTGCGATTGGGTTTGGGACTGGCCTTGGGATTGGCGATTGGTTTCGTCCGATGACGTGGTGCCAGGCTCGGGGAAGGTATAGGCACGCACCTTGGCGCTTCCATGCGCGGTGTCCCGCATTGCCACCGGGCGCGCATCGTCAAATGCACTCTCGGACACGGCGAGGTTTTCCGAGGCTTTGCCGCCCTGGGCCGATCCGGCAAAACCGGTATTGGACGCGCCTTGCTGTCTGTCTTCCAACGACCAGAGATCCGCCCGCTCATCCATGTCGATGCTGCCCTCGTCGTCCAGAATATCGTGGACGGTCTCGTAGAGCGTGTCATCGATATCATTGACCTGGACGAGGAATCCACCTCGCCGCAGCCCTTCTGCGTAGACCGCGCGATCCTCGTCTGGGAGGAAGAAGTCGGCCAGCGCGTCGAAGAAGCCGCTGCGGCCTTCGCTCATTGCGCCGGTATTTTTTGCGCCCGCCTCATATCCGGGCATCAGCCTTATTCTCGCAACCGGCACGCCTGCGTCCTCAAGACGGGAGACGGCGGATTCGGCGTCCGATCGGTTGTCAAAAAATGCGGCAAGGCTGCTGCCGCCTGTCGGGCCTGAAAAAGTCGGGTTGGTATCGTTGTAAATGCTGCCCATGGGACTCTCCTCTCGATGTGCAGATCCAGCCGCCAATGCGAAGTTTGGCCGATGATTGACCGGTGTCTGGTTTCCTGACTTGAAGAACCGTCGGCTGAGTTGAATGTTCCAGGGGAATGGCGATGCTCCACTGCATCGCTTGCTGTTTCATTGCCGCCTGCCATTTCGGCGCGCAGACTCGCAAATACGCCGCTTGCGAAATCTCTCAGCGGTTGACGTCAAACCTTCGAGACGCTAGCACGGCTTTGACGCATTGGGGATAATTCATATGGACATGTTTACGGCAGCCGGTATGACGGCTTTGCTGCAGGTCATTGCTATCGACCTCGTTCTCGCCGGCGACAACGCCGTGGTTATCGGTCTTGCTGCTGCCGGCCTCGAGGCGACGCAGCGCCGCAAGGCGATCATCGTCGGCATTGTGGCCGCGACCGTTCTGCGTATTCTCTTTGCCAGCGTCGCAGTCTATCTGCTGGCGATCGTCGGCCTGCTGCTGGCCGGCGGCCTGTTGCTGCTCTGGGTCTGCTGGAAGATGTGGCGCGAGCTTCGCGCCGGCCATGGCGAGAATCACGGAGCGGTGGGTGCCGAAGGCGCGCCGAGAAAGACCTTCTTCCAGGCGGCGACCCAAATCGTCATTGCTGACGTCTCGATGTCCCTCGACAACGTGCTGGCCGTTGCCGGTGCTGCGCGCGAACATCCGAGCGTGCTAGTCATCGGTCTTGCCCTGTCGATCGCGCTAATGGGTATTGCCGCAAACTTTATCGCCCGGTTGCTCACCAACCATCGCTGGATCGCCTATGTCGGCCTGCTGATCATCCTCTACGTCTCGCTCGACATGATCCACCGCGGTGGCGTCGAACTGTGGCCGTACGTGCAAGCGAGCGGGTTAAAGCTTTAGAGCCTGACCTCGGTCTCGAAGCTCATCTGGTCATACGCCGGCACCACATGGTCCGGCGTCTCAGCCATCACCACGTCGTAATCGAGCGGCGTGTGCATATGGGTGAGGATCGCCTGTTTCGGCTTCAGCCGGCCGATCCAGTCGAGCGACTGTTCCAGCGACAGGTGGCTCGGATGGTAGGTATATTGCAGCGCGTCGATAATCAGCATGTCGAGGTTCTGAAGCTTTTCGACGGTCTGCGGCGGGAAATCGCTAATATCGCTGCAATAAGCCACTTCGCCGATGCGGAAGCCGAGCGAGTGGATATCCCCATGCTGCTGGATATGCGGATGGAAGGCGATCGTTCCGCCGGGACCATGGATTTCCACGGGCGCGTCGAGGTTTTCGATGACAACAGGCAGCACGATCGGCGGGTAGTTGCTGCCCGGCGGCGTTTCCAGGCAATAGCCGAAGGCTTCCCGCAACCTGTCCATCGTAAATTGGTCGGCAAAGATCGGCACCCGGCGGCGCGTATTGTGAAAATAGCCGCGCAGATCGTCGATGCCATGAATGTGATCGGCATGCGGATGGCTGTAGAGCACGGCATCGACATGGTCGGCCCCTGCCCTGATCATCTGCTCGCGGAAGTCCGGCCCGGTATCGATGACGACGGTCGTGACACCGCCATCGGGTGCGAATTGCTGCACCATGAAGGCAGCGCGCGTGCGCCGGTTCTTCGGATTGTCGGGATTGCAGGCACCCCAGTCGCCGGTGATGCGCGGCACGCCCGGTGACGACGAACAGCCGAGAATGGTGAAACGCCGCCGGTAGAGCACGCCGCTAGATCCTCGGCATCTTCGAGAACAGCCGGAAAGCGTTCTCTGTCGTGATCCGTGCGACCTCTTCGGTAGCAAGGCCGATCGTCTCGGCGAGCACTTCGGCCGTGTTGACGACATAGGACGGCTCATTGCGCTTACCGCGCCAGCGCTTCGGCGCCAGATAGGGCGCGTCCGTTTCCACAAGCAGCCGATCCTGCGGGATCGTCTTGGCGATCTCCCGCAGCTCTTCCGACTTCGGGAAGGTCAGGATGCCCGAGAAGGAAATGTAGCCGCCAAGCGCGACGCCAGTCTTGGCAAGCTCCGGGCCTGCCGAGAAACAATGGAGAATGAAGGGGAAGGCCCCCTTCCCGGTTTCCTCGGTTAGTATGTCAGCCATGTCCTCGTCCGCGCTGCGGCTGTGGATGACGAGCGGCAGCCGGGTCTCGCGCGCCGCGGCGATATGGCGGCGGAAGCCGGTCTGCTGGTCCTCAGGCTTTTGCGTATCGTAGAAATAGTCGAGACCGGCCTCGCCGATCGCGACCACCTTCTCATGGGCATTGGCGAGACGCACCAGCTCTTCCGTCTGGATCTCCAGCTCTTCGTCGGCATTGTTCGGATGCGTGCCGACCGAGCAGAATACCGAGGGATACTTCTCTGTGATAGCAAGCAACGCGCCGAGCTTGCGCACCCGCGTCGAGATCGTCACCATCTGCGCGACGCCAGCTTGATGGGCGCGCGCGACGATCTCGTCCCGCTCCGCCTCGAAGTCGGCGAAATCAAGATGGCAATGCGTGTCGATCAGCACGGCCTCAAGCCTCCGGAGCCACGTAGCGCGGGAAGACCGGCGTCGGCGCTTCGAGCGTCGTTCCGGCAATGAGACGGCCGGCTTCGCCGAGGGCAGCAAAGTCGCGCTTGTCTTCGGGTGCTGCGACCAGATCGAGCAGCTTGGCCGATGAGTCCGGCATGAAGGGCTGCAGCAGGATGGCAATCTGGCGCACGACTTCGGCAGTCACGTAAAGCACGGTGCCCATCCGCTCCGGATCGGTCTTCTTCAGCGCCCACGGCGCCTGACCGGCGAAATAACGGTCAGTCTCGGAAACGACCGAAATGATCGAGGCGAGCGCCCGGTGGATCTGCTGCTTGCCCATATCCTCGCGGGTCGAGGCATGCAGCGCATCGACCTCAGCCAGCATCGCCTTGTCCTCGTCGCTGAGCGCGCCGCATTCCGGGATCTTGCCGTCGCAATTCTTGACGATCATCGATAGCGAGCGGCTGGCGAGATTGCCGATGCCGTTGGCGAGGTCGGAGTTGATGCGAGTGCCGATCGCCTCTTCGCTGTAGCTGCCGTCCTGGCCGAAGGACACTTCACGCAGAAAGAAGTAGCGCACCTGGTCGAGGCCGAAATGGTTCACCAGATTGACCGGATCGACGACATTGCCGAGCGACTTCGACATCTTCTCGCCCTTGTTGAGCAGGAAGCCGTGGGCAAAGACGCGCTTCGGCAGCGGCAGCTTCGCCGACATCAGGAAGGCCGGCCAGTAGACGGCGTGGAAGCGGATGATGTCCTTGCCGATGATGTGCACGTCAGCCGGCCAGTATTTCGCCCGCGGGCCGTTCCGGTCCTCGATATAGCCTGTCGCGGTGATGTAATTGGTCAGCGCGTCGACCCAGACATACATCACGTGGGCCGGATCGTCCGGCACCTTGATGCCCCAGTCGAAGGTCGTGCGCGAGACCGAGAGGTCCTTGAGTCCCGACTTGACGAAGGAGATCACCTCGTTGCGGCGCTCGGCCGGACCGATGAAGTCGGGGTTCGCCTCATAATGCGCAAGCAGCTTCTCCTGGTATTCGGAGAGCTTGAAGAAATAGCTTGCCTCTTCCACCCACTCGACGGGTGTGCCCTGCGGCCCGTAGCGCACGCCGTCGGCGCGCAGCTCCGTCTCGTTTTCCTGGTAGTAGGCCTCGTCGCGCACCGAATACCAGCCGGCATAGCTGTCCCTGTAGATGTCGCCATTGTCGGCCATCAGCTTCCAGATGTTGCGCGACGTCTCGTGATGACGCTCCTGCGTGGTGCGGATGAAATCATCATTCGAGGCGTTGAGCAGCGTCGCCATCGCCTGGAATTCGCCGGAGTTTCGGTCGGCGAGCGCCTGCGCGGTGATGCCCTCGGCGCGGGCCGTCTGCTGCATCTTCTGGCCGTGTTCGTCGGTGCCGGTCAGGAAGAAGACATCCTTGCCATCCAGGCGCTGATAACGCGCCATCGCATCGGTCGCGATCAGCTCATAGGCATGGCCGATATGCGGCTTGCCGTTAGGGTAGGAAATCGCGGTGGTGATGTAGAAGGGTGTCTTGTCTGTCATGGCGGCCAATGTCCGGCTAACTCTATAAAAATGGTCAGCCGCTCTTAGCGCATGTCACCGTCAAGCGAAACCTCAACTTTCCAGTCGTCGATGATTTCCGGGACGATGGGGGCGTGAACTTGACTCAGCTTCTCGCCCAATCTACCCGTCTTGGGAAAGAGGGCGGGACAAGAACGAAGTGCGAGTTTTCATCTATCGGATTTGTCGTGGCCGCGCGCCGTCAGGGGCGCTTGTTTGACATTCGAACCGCTCTATTCGCTTTCCGGCCTGTTCGTCGGCGCGCTCGTCGGCATCACCGGCGTTGGCGGCGGTTCGCTGATGACGCCGCTGTTGGTGCTGCTCTTCGGCGTCCATCCCGCCACCGCCGTCGGCACCGATCTTCTCTACGCGGCGATCACCAAGACGGCCGGTACCGCCGTTCACGGCATGCATGGGCGGGTCAACTGGAAGATCGTCGGCAGCCTCGCGGCCGGCAGCCTGCCGGCCGCCCTGCTGATGCTCTGGCTGCTGGCCGGCGTCGATCGCAAAAGCATCGGCGTGACCAATACGATCACCACGGCACTCGGCTGGCTTCTGGTCATGACCGCGATCATGCTGGTCTTCCGTGGCCCGATCCTCGAGCTGGCGCGGCGCGCCATCGGCGATCGCACACCGCCGAAGCCGACGACCATCCTCGCCCTCACCGTCATTCTCGGATTCGTTCTCGGCGTCCTCGTCACCTTGACCTCGGTCGGTGCCGGCGCGCTGGGTGTGACGATCCTGCTGGTCCTTTATCCCAGGCTCGATGTGCGCGAGATCGTCGGTTCCGATATCGTTCATGCAGTACCGCTCACGTTGATCGGCGGCACGGGCTATTGGCTGATCGGCGAGATCGACTGGCCGATGCTGTTTGCCCTGCTGATCGGCTCTATCCCCGGCATCATCATCGGCAGCCTTCTGGCGCCGAAGCTGCACGAACGCACCATCCGCATCGTCCTTGCCGCCACGCTTGCTGTTGTCGCAGTCAAGCTGCTGACCGGCTGATCAGAGCACGGTGCCGAAAGTGTCAGCGGTGACGCGCTTTAAAGGCCCGGCTGCTTGATATCGGCGAGAATGCTGATGATCGTCTGCTTGCGGTCGAGGTTGTAACCATCGGAAATGGTCAGCCGCTCGGTGATTTCGGAATAGAGCCGCGCCAGCCGCTCCGCCGCCGCGATCCGCCCCTCGCCGGCTGCCGCGCGCGCGCGGTTCATGATGTCGTCGCCGACATGGCTGACGAAGAAATCGAAGATCGTGTCGCTCTCCCGACCCGAAAGCGCGTCGGCCAGCCGATGCATTGCCTTGCGGGCTGTCGGTCCCTCGGCGGCAAGCATCTCGTCATAGGCAGCGATGATCTCGCCGCCGCCGTAGTTCAGGAGTTTCAGCGCCTCGCCGACGCTGCCCTTGGCGGCGGCAAGCACCGCCGCGCCTTCGCCTGATATGCCGAGATGGGCAAGGGCCGCGACGAGTTCATCATCGGCAAGCGGCGCCAGCTTCAGCGGCAGGCAGCGTGAGCGGATTGTCGGCAGCAGCCGTCCCGGCGCATGCGACAGCACCAGGAACAGCGCCCGCTTCGGCGGTTCTTCCAGGATCTTCAGGATGGCGTTGGCAGCATTGCGGTTCATGTCGTCGGCCGGATCGATGATGACGATCCGCCAGTTGCCGGTGCCGGATGTCTGCGAGAAGAATTTGCCGGCGCGGCGCACCTCGTCGACTGTTATCGCCGATTTTACCTTGCCGGTCTTTTCGTCCACCGGCCGGGCAAGATGCAGCAGATTGTGCGAGGCGCCAGAGGCGATCTGCCGGCTGACGGGAGAGGCAGGATCCGGATCGCCGATTGTCTCCGGCGCTGTCTCGGGATCGGGATAAGAGAGCACGTGATTGGCAAAGCGGAAAGCGAGCGTCGCCTTGCCTATGCCTTCCGGCCCCTCGATCAGGACGGCGTGGTGGCCCTTGCCGGACCGGTAGGACTGCGCAAGGAAGGCTTCCGCCTCCGCATGCCCGAACAGCCTGGTATTTTCCCCCGGCCAGATGGCGCCGTCGAGCAGTCCGGGCCTTTCCTCACTCATAATGGGCTTCACTCATGATGGGCGGCTTCCGGCATTCGCGCACGGCCTGCCGGCGACAGCAGTTGTTGGATGATCGCCAGGATCTCGGCGGCGATCGCCTCCTCTGTCTGCATGGCGTTGACGACGTGGCAGCGCTCCGGCTCGCGGGCAGCGATATCGAGAAAGGCCTCGCGCCGTTTCTCGTGCGTTTCCAGCCGCTCCTTCTCGAAGCGATCGGGAGCATCGGTCGCGGCGCGCTTCTGCGCCCGCTCCAGCCCGACCTTGGCGGGGATGTCGAGGATCACGGTGCAATCCGGCATCACGCCGTTGATGGCGATGCGCTGCAGCGTCTCGATGAAATCGGGCTCGAGATTACCGGTAATACCCTGGTAGACGCGGGAGGAATCCATGAAGCGGTCGCAGAGCACGACCTTGCCTGCGGCCAGGGCCGGCCGGATCACCTCTTCGACATGGTCGTTGCGGGCCGCGGCAAAGAGGATTGCCTCCATCCGCGTGCCGAAGGCTTCGGCAGCCCCCGACAGCAGCACGTGGCGCACGGCTTCGGCGCCCGGCGATCCGCCTGGTTCGCGCGTCATCAGCACGTCGTGACCTTCGCCCTTCAGCGCCTCGGCGAGGCGGCGGATCTGCGTGGATTTCCCAGCGCCTTCCCCGCCTTCAAACGTAACGAACAATCCCGTACCGGATGACAATGACAACTTCCCGCATTCCAGGCGCCGCACGCGCCCCGCTCCTTCTATCTATCCGAAGATATCAGGGAGGAAAACCTTTCGCCGCGGCGACATATTCACCTTTCCCGGCAAATTGCATTGGAAACAGCTCGTCAGACGGGCGCGGGCTTGTCCCAGAGCCAGGAGAAGAACAGCGATTCGCCGAGTTCCAGCATGGCGTCGATCGCCCGGCTGCTGAGTGAGCCTTCGCCGACCGCTTGCACGGTATAGAGCGGCACTTCCCTGAGCAGCCGGCTGCCGGCGAAAATCCTCAGCGTCCCTGCCTGGGTATCCGGCTTGACCGGCGCCGTCAGCGGCCAGCGATAGATGATGCGCGCCGACAGCCGGTCGGGATTGCTGATCGGGATATAGACGCTGACCGGCGCCTTGGCGACGAGATCGACCGTGCGCGACGTGCCGCCATAGACGCTGGCGGCGCCAATCACTTCCTTGTCGGCGAAGATCTGCCGGTTCTCGAAGGCCGTCAGCCCCCATTCGAGCACCCGCTTGGCCTCTTCCGTCCGCTCCTTGTCGGAAGCGATGCCGGCAAGCGCCAGAAACAGCCGCCTGCCGTCGCGCTGAACCGAAGCGACGATCGAATAGCCCGCGCCCTCGGTAAAGCCAGTCGCCAGCCCGTCGGCGCCGAGATCGAGCCCGAGCAGCGGGTTGCGGTTGCGCTGGAAGATCTTGTTCCACTCGAAATCCGGCTGCGCAAAATAGGGATAGAGATTGGGATAGGATTGCTGAAGGGCGGCGGCGAGCGTCACCATCTCGCGTGCAGTCACCTTGCTCTTGCCATCGGGAAGGCCGGTGGAATTGCCGAACTCCGCCTTCTCCATGCCGAGCTCGCGGGCACGACGCGTCATCGACACGGCAAATTGCTGCTCGCTTCCGGCCATGCCCTCGGCAAGGATGATGCAGCTGTCATTGGCGCCCTGGATGGCGATGCCCTTGATCAGGTCCTCGACGCGCACGCGTGATTTCAGGCTGGCAAACATTGTCGCCGTCCGCGACGGCGCGCCGCCCGTCCGCCAGGCATATTCGGAAACGGGATATTCGGTATCGAGCGTGATCTGGCCCCTGGTCAGCGCCTCGAAAACGAGATCCATCGTCATCAGCTTGGCGAGTGAGGCCGGCGAAAAGCTCTGATCCTCGTTCTTAGCGAGAAGCGCGGTGCCGGTGGTGGCCTCGATCATATAGGCCTGCGCCGCCTTGGTGGCGAAGCCGGCGGCACCGCCATCGGCTGCAAAGGCTCCGGTGGCGAACGGCATCAGGCATGCAAGCAGGCGAAGCGCGGGCTTCAGCATCGCAATTTCCATTGATCGAGCGGCGTATTTCAGGAGGTTAGAACGCGAGGAAATCCGATGCAATTGCCAGTTCAGCGCTGGGCGAACTTTGCCTGATGGCGCTTGGCCGAGGCAAGGATGGACTCTTGCGTCAGCCCGTCATTGCGCACCATCACCGCGTCGAAGGCGAGATCGACGGTCACCGTCTTCACCTCTTCGTTCTGGTAGCCGAGCGCCAGCGAATTCTGGGGCCGCTCATAGGGCATCGGACCGATCTCCGGCAGCACGACCATCTGGTCCATGGCCTGCGCACCATTGTTGAAGGACGGCGCTGATGGCGCCACCAGAACATGGGCAGCTGGCGCCAGAACGGGTGCGGCGGCGGCTGCCGCATTGTTGCGGGCGCTCGGCGTCGAGCCGGCATAGGAGGTGGCCGACCTCGGCACCGGCACGTTGGCCGGCGTCTCGTAGTTTTCCGAACTCTGCAGCTGGTCGCGGGTGATCTTTCGGCTGTTGGAGGCGACCATCACGCCGCTTGCGATCTGGCCTTCAGGATTGACGCCGGGAATGCGGCTGCCCTTCGGCGCGTAGGAGGCCATCAGATAGGGCATGTCGTGGCCGTCCATGCGGGCGCGGCCGACATATTGCACGCGCACCTTGCCGGTGCCGCTGTGCTGCAGGTCCAGCATGTCGGCCGTCTTGTTGGAAAGGTCGATGATGCGGCCTTCGTGATAGGGGCCGCGATCGTTGACGCGCACGATGACGGAAGAACCACTTTCGAGATTGGTGACGCGCGCATAGCTCGGCAGCGGGAAGGTCGGATGTGCAGCGGAAAGATGCATCTGGTCGTAGACTTCGCCGTTCGCCGTCAGGCGCCCGTGAAAGGCCGAGCCATACCAGGAGGCGACGCCGACCTTGTTATAGGCGAAATCTTCCTTCGGATAATACCACTTGCCCTTCACCTCGTAAGCGTTGCCGACGATGTAGCGGCCGCCGCCCTTCGGGATATTGTTGCCGGTAGCGACCCGCGGGCTCGCCTTCACGCCATATTCGGATTCGGAGAAATACTCTTTGCCGTGGGCTTTTTTCTTCGGCACCGCCTGCGTCGTGCCGCAAGCCGCAACCGTCGCACACATCGCCGAGATCGCCAGCCACCGTGCTGCCGTTGCGAAAGACGCCGCCCCGTAATCCAGTTTCATATGCCCCACGCCGCTCAAAGATCGTTATGGTTAAGGAACCCTGCCCCATCTTGGGGCAATAGCGCCTTATTCCCGCCCGCCTAACGAGGCTTTAATCTTGCTAAGTTCGTGGCAAATTTACGAACGATTTCGCAGCGATAGCGACAATTCTAATGATTATGGTTTATAAATCACTAACGAAAGCCCTTTCCGCCTGCCCTTTCGCCGCCGCAATGAGGCCCGAAATCATCGTGCCGATGCGGGGCATATGGTGAACATCCGGGCCTCTTCCGGACGCCCCCAAAGCTCCATATTGAAACACCGCCCGATTTGATGCGCCGCAGCGGGGTGGCGCTTCATTCCGTATGGGAACGAATTGTCCGCCGCGAGCTTTGAAGGTTTAGACCTTTGGAGGATCACCATGAACGATGAAACCCTGACGCAGCTCGACACGGTCAGCCGGCAGTTGCACGCTCGATCTCGCGCGCTTTCCAAGCCGGATAAAGACAACGACATCGCAATCCTGATGTCGGCCCTCGCCGTGACGATGGAGGCGGTTCGATCTCTCGGCGAGGATATGAACCAGCTCAACGGTCCGAAGGGCCTTGGATCTGACGGAAGCTAAGTCTGTCATGTCTCCGGCGCAATTCACAGAAAGTTTGCGCCGAAACGAGAAGCGCAAAGCGCTGATCTTCGACGTGGATGGGAAGCCGTGGGCCGCCGCCTATGCTGCCGGTGGACGATAGCGTACCGACTTCGCCTTTTCCAAGGCTGCGATCGTATCCTCGACGCTGAGGAGGACAGTGGTCTCCATGGAGCTGAGTGCACCTCCTGCACCGATCGCAAGTGCGACGGCCGCCATCGATACGTTATCGGGCGCCTCCCACAGATTCCAACCATCATGCTCGCCGAAGGCGTACCAGAAGCCATGCAGCTTTCCGCCCACGGATTCAATGTAACTGCGTGCCGCCTCTCGGCGATCCTCGGGATTTTCGATCATCCGCGCCCAGGTCTCGGGCGTGTAGCTGAAGCGCGTGAGATACATGGCCATGGTTTGTTTCCTCCGCCAGAACAACACAGTTAACGCTCAAGCCGGGGAGAACGCGAGTCATTTCCAATATATGGACGGGGTCCCAACGATCTCGGTCGGCAGTCTCCGGAAGAGCAGCGAGTTCCGCCGTCAGAAGGTCGCGGGGCGTTCATCGAAAAGTAGATTTTAGCCGTTATTCGGACCCCGCTTCTCTCACATCGGGTTCCGGCAATGGATCTTGCGACAGTCCTTCTTCTACACAAGTCTTCCTTCATCGTCGGAGCAATCTGCTTCTTCTATGTGAGATGGCGTTCCGGAGCGACGCCGGGGCTCGGCGTACTTGCAGTTGGTTTTACTTTGCTCGCGATCGCCTCAACGCTGGCTGGGTGGGACGAGAGCCTTCACATGTCCGATAATGCCAGGACGTTCTGGAGTTTTGCGCTGGGCGCCAATGGTTACGGGCTGATGGCGGTTGGTCTTTTCGGCCTCAGCCGGCGTCAAAATTCTATACGAGATTGGTGGCCATTGCTCCTGCCCGTCGTCCTGATGCTGAGTGCGGCGATCACGCCATGGTATTTGAACAATGGATTGAGAGCATCGGTGTTCAATGGCAACGCCGCCATCCTGCTTGCCTTGTCAGGTTTCGTGATCGCCCGCGACTTCTTCCATGAGCGTCTTACCGCGCGGCTCGGGCTTTCCGCATCCATATGGGTGGCGACGTCTCTCTCGGCTTTGGTCGTCATTGGCTTCGTCTTTCCGAACGATGCGCCTCTTCCCCCGCGCTACGCATTCTTTCTGCTGATCATCTGTCATTTCGCAGTGGCTCTGTTCGTGCTCGTCCTCGTGCAGGAAAGAGCCGAAGAAAAGCTTATCAGACTTGCAAATACCGATATGCTGACCGGCATTCCCAACCGGCAGCATTTCTTCAATTCCCTTCCGAAAAGCCTCAGCCCCGGGGACGCCTTCGTCCTCATCGATATCGACTTTTTCAAGCGTGTTAACGATATGTACGGACACGACAAAGGTGATGTCGTTCTCATAAACGTTGCTCGGACGATTGCTCAGAGTGCCCCCACTTCCTGCGTGCTAGGTCGGTTGGGCGGCGAGGAGTTCAGCCTCTTTTTTCGCGGCCAAACGGCAGCCTCCGCTTTTGCGCTCGCTGAGCGGATACGCGAGGCTGTCAACGCCCTGAGCCTTGTCTTCGAAGGAAATCAGGTCACACCTTCCGTCAGTGCAGGTGTGGCACTTTGGGAAGCGGGTCTAACCGAACAAGACGTCCAGAAGCGTGCAGATCAGGCGCTCTACATTGCCAAAAACAAGGGTCGCAACAGGGTTGAGTTGTTCAGCAGCGTGGGGTTGACCTCCAGCGTCCTTGCGCCGGAACCTCTACCGGCTCGCGCAGGCTGAAGAACAGCTGAAGGTCGGCTCTCTCGAGCTAGTCGCACGTCATGGCGAAGATGCTGGCAAATGCTGCAGAGCACGTTGACGCTGCTACCAAAGCTGCTAAAAAGCCAGCCATCGAGTGATTGGGTCGCAAATCGGTAGCAATGACCGGTTCGTAGAAATCAACAGCATGTTGATGTCTCAACCTTTTCAATCAGATGGAAGAGTGTCCGAGTGGTTTAAGGAACCGGTCTTGAAAACCGGCGTGCGGGAAACCGTACCGTGGGTTCGAATCCCACCTCTTCCGCCATCTTATATTGATTTTATTGCACAATTTCCGCTTTTCGCGCGAGAATTGCACGCTTGTCATAAACCCGCTTCTGGTATGAAAACCGCCAGCTGGTGAGGCTGACGGCGCATTTGTTGAGCACCAAGGTTGGTTTCAGTGGCGCTGCCGGCTAAAAATCGAAATACACGGTCACACCTGACCGACGACGATAGGGGTAACGGTCGCGATAGCCGTAATAGTCGCGACTGCCGTAATACCGCGGACGATAGCACGAGCCGTAATACCGACAGTCGCGGTAAGCGTACCGGTGTTTCTTCCGGTGGCCATACGCATGTCCATTACCGTGGCGACGGTGTTTGACCTGCTCGACGTCGGAGGTATGCATATGTACTGCGTTCGGCACGACGATCGGCGCGGCGTTCAGCGGCAGGGCGAAAGATGCAGACAAGATCATGGCTGCAAGTGAGGTAAAGAGCATCTTCATCGGCGCATCCTTTCAGGCTGCGATTCTGGGTTAATAAGCATTAACCTCCGATGAACGGTGCGAGCATCCCAGAAAACACCGGCCTGCGTGCCGCTGGTGTGGTCGCGGATGGTGATCGCGCCGGCCTATGGTGTTGGTCCCACCGTCGATGCGGCTCGGCAGCTGGCTAGCGCAGGTCTACGACCCACGCCGATGCGCACAGGGCGGCGCGCATTCGATTAGTTCCCAGATCTCGCCGCCTCGGTAGCTCGTGTACCGGAGCCAGTCCATGCCGCCGCGCTCTTCGTTGCACCGCTTGCACGCCAAAGCGATGTTGCATCGATTGTTGCGGCCGCCATCAGAGCGGCGCCGCAGGTGCTCAAGGGTTTCGGCATTCCGCGGCTGCTTATGAGGCGGTTTGTCACTCAGAACCATAGGCTGGAGGGTAGCAGCAGCGGCCGCCCTGTTTCTCGCGCATCTTGATGCGGTTCTGAATGTGGCAGGTCATGATCAGCCGGTGATGGGTTCGATGGCCGGGTCAACGACTGTTCGCCGCTGCCTGCCGTGAGCTGAGCTAAGAATTTCTATGTCGTAGAGTTTGCGACCCTTCCGCCATCCGTCGTTTTCCGAAAATTGCGGTTTTGTACCTCAGGAAGGTTGGCCTTCCCTGAGGGCAACAGATGAGTTTCACCCTCCTCCTTTGCGTCGACGATGAGATGATATACAGGCAGCAACAGGACGCGACCGCCATTAACTTAAGAATGGGGTCGGGCGGCAGATTGACGTCACGTCGCTGCCACGAGATCACGTGGCCGTCCTCTAGTCGGCGTCCGCACAGCTTGACCCTGCACGAGAGCAGCAGTCGCCTATCTCGACTGTTTTGATATTATTGGGGCTGTAACGGCAAGGGAAATGACTTTGTCAGCAGCGCCCCTAAGTATTCAGGTTTCCAATTTGGTATACCCGGCGTCTTAAGCGGCCCAACAAGCGCGAGGCTCCTTTATGATCGTTCAAGCTTGCATCAACGGCGCGCGGCCGAGCGATTTCCATCCGCTCCTTCCGCTGACGATCGATGCCATGGTGCGTGATGCCGCGGCTTCGGTCGCTACCGGCGCTGCGGAGCTCCACGTCCATCCGCGCGGAGCCGATGGCAAGGAGAGCCTTGCCGCCGTCGACGACACTGTCGGCGCGATCCGCCGTGTCTGTCCGGGAACGCTGATCGGTGTGTCCACGGGCGCCTGGATCGAAGGCGATCGGGAGAAAACGCGGGAAGCCATCCGCCGTTGGTCCGTTCTGCCGGATTATGCCTCGGTGAACCTCTCGGAAGACGATGGCCCTGGTGTCATGCGGTTGCTGCAGCAGAAGGGTATCGGCATCGAAGTCGGGCTGGCATCGGTCGCCGATGCGGAGCGCTACATCAGCCTCGATGATCATGAGCGGGTCTTTCGCGTGCTCATCGAGCTCGATGACGAACAGGATTTGCAGCGCGCATGCGATATCGCGGACGGCATCATTAAGGTGCTCACGGATAGCCGGGTTATTCGGCCCATTCTTCTGCACGGTTTCGACGACACCGTCTGGCCCTTCGTCAGGTTGGCGCGCGAGCGGCGCTACTCCACCCGAATCGGCCTGGAAGATGCCAAGCACCTCCCGGGTGGGACGATTGCGAACGACAATGCCGCGCTGGTCACGGCGGCCGTTGCGATCTTTCGTGGCCACTCGAACTGATCCCGATATGTGGGCGGTCAGGCGGTATCTCTTCGGCGCCATCGAGGCCGGTATCGTCAAGGCGCAGAATGTTTCGAAAATACGGGCTCGGCGAAGTCGATGTCGCCGGACAGCCCTCACGAGAAGTACGAATATATCAGCACGCCAATAGAACCCCAGAAGATAAGCGGCGTCAGTATCATCCCCGCAACGAACATTTTAGTCACAGCAAAACTCCGAACACCTCCACGCATGTCGAAGCTACCTATTGCATCGACGGAAAGTTCCTATGGGCACGAAGTCCGGGATGGATCGGACCTTGGTCTGGGTTTCGCTCGCGCGGCCGATAAGTGCCGGGCTCAACTCTCCCCGAGCGCTCGGCGGCGGCGGTAAGTCCCGAGTGCAATAGCGAGCGCGACGATAATCAGTGCTGCTGCGACGGCAAAGGTGATCCGCATGCCTGAGGCGACGGCCTCGGGATGCGCCGCTGTGATATCGGGTGTTCCCGAAGAGAACGCGAAGACGGCGCCCATCACGGATGCACCGGTAATCAGCCCGAGATTGCGCGACAGGTTGAGCATGCCCGAGATGACGCCCCGCTGGTCCGGGCGGACATCCGCCATGACGGCTGTGTTGTTGGCCGCCTGAAACAGCTGATAGCCGGGTGTCAGCATGGCAATGGCGGCGATGTAGCCTGATATCCCGGGAAGTACGGCCATTGCGAGGGAGGCTGCCGCCATGGCAACGAGCCCTGCGACAACCACGAATGGCGCGTCCAGACGGTCCACCAGACGGCCGGCCGGGACGCCGCTCAAGATGGAGATGACGGGGCCGATCGACATGACGATGCCGACGAGAGCTTGATTGAGCCCGAGCGCATGGGAGAGGTAGAACGGCGCGACTACCAGCGTCGCCATCATCACAGTCGAAACCAGCACGTTCATCGCCAGGCTAGCGGTGAGCACGCGATTGCGGAACACCGTCAACTGGATCAGCGGCGATGCCGCTCTCGCCTCGGCGAAGACGAACAAACCGGCGCCGAAGACGGCGACCGAGAGCAGAGCGATGTTCAATAGGCCAAATCGGCCGTGCCCGATCGTCATCGCCAGCGCGTAGACCGACAGCGTCAGCGCAAGCAGCAAAGTGCCTGCGATGTCGAAGCCCTTCCGACCCGTCTTCCCCTTGCTGATATCGGCGGGCAGATGGCGATAGGCGAGAACGAAGGTCAGAACGCCGAGCGGCACGTTGACGAGGAAGATTCCCGGCCAGCCGAGCCCGGCGATCAGCAGGCCGCCGAGCGAGGGCCCAAGAGCGGTACCGATTGCCGACATCGTTCCGAGCAGCCCCATGGCGCTCCCGGTTCTTTCCTTCGGCACCGTTTCGCCGACAAAGGCCATGGTGAGCGCCATCATGATGGCCGCACCTAGGCCCTGCACAGCGCGCGCGGCAATCATCAGCCATAGCGTCGGCGCGACGCCGCAGAGGATCGAGGCCAGCGTGAAGAGCAGGATGCCGATGAGCAGCAGCCGACGTCGGCCGGTGATGTCGCCGAGCCGTCCGACGCTGACGATCAGGGTGGTGATGGCAAGGAGATAGGCGAGAACGATCCACTGCGCATCCTGGAAGGCGGCATCGAACGCCTGCGCCAGGCTCGGCAGGCCCACATTGGCGATGCTGGTGCCGAGTGACGGCAGCAACATCGAGAGGGAAAGACTGGCAAGCGCCCATCGTATGGATGGTGCCTGTTCGGCGATGGCCTCGCTTCGCTCTGCAATGATCGATTTCACCTCGTGAACTCCGTTTTCTCTTAGTTCCCCGAATGGAACTGGTGAAAACCTAGTCCTCTGCTTAATATGGCGAAAGGCGCACGATTTGCACTTTATTCATGCGTTTGACGCCACATCAAGTTGAAGCCGTGTTATAGCTGATGGATGTCGACACCTGATCTCAACTTGCTAGTCACCCTCGATGTGCTGCTTGCCGAGGGCAGCGTTGCGCGTGCGGCGCAACGGCTGCGGCTCAGCCCGTCGGCGATGAGCCGGGCCTTAGCGCGATTGCGTGAAACGACGGGCGATCCGCTGCTGGTGCGCGCCGGCCGTGGCCTCGTCCCCACGCCGCGCGCGCTCGAACTGCGCGAGCGGGTCGGCCGGATTGTCGAGGACGCGCAGGCGATCCTGCGTCCTGCCGAGGCGCTTGACCTTCAACGCTTGGTCCGGACGTTCACGCTGCGCACCAGCGAAGGCTTTGCCGAGAGCTTCGGACCTGATCTCATCGCCTGCCTCGGTCGGCAAGCGCCCGGCGTGCGGCTGCGCTTCGTGCAGAAGCCGGACAAGGACAGCGCCCCGCTTCGCGATGGGACCGTCGATCTGGAAACCGGCGTCGTCGGCGGGACGACCGGGCCGGAGGTGCGGGCGCAGGCCTTGTTCCGCGATCGTTTCATCGGCGTCGTGCGCTTGGGGCATCCGCTTTGTGGGCGCGAGATGACTCCCTCCCTTTATGCCGGCGGCCAGCACATCTACGTCTCGCGGCGCGGGCTCGACAAGGGACCGATCGATGAAGCCTTGAACGCGCTCGGGTTGGAACGGCAGATCGCCACCATCGTCAGCGGCTTTTCCACGGCACTGGCGCTCGCCCGGAACTGCGATCTGATCGCCAGCGTGCCCGAACGGCACACCGGAGCCTTGCGCGCGGGAATGCATAGTTTTCCCCTCCCCGTCCCGACGCCTGAGATCACGGTGTCATTGCTCTGGCACCCCAGGATGGATGCCGATCCGGCGCATCGCTGGCTGCGCGGCTGCGTTCGCGACGCCTGCGCGCGAGCTGATTGAAGGGCCGCGTAGGATCAGAGGTCAGGCCAACTGAGCCGTTCGTATTGACTATCCTGCGTCGCCATGATTTCCCGTCCGGGATCACCAAGCGGGGACATTATGACCGACATCATTGTAAAGGACAGCAACGGAAGCCAGCTTCACGACGGCGATTCCGTGACGCTGATCAAGGACCTCAAGGTCAAGGGAACCTCGGAGACGCTGAAGCGTGGAACGCTGGTCAAGGGCATTCGCCTGACGGACAATCCTGGCGAGATCGAGTGCAGCACCAAGCAGGTCAAAGGCCTCGTGCTGAAAACCGAGTTTTTGAAGAAGGCATAAAGTCCCTCGCCCGCGACTCCGCGATCAATCGGCTTTCACCGCCTCCGGCGGCACTTCCTCGGTGATCACCTCGAAACGGGAAAGCGTTGCCGGGCCGAAGGCCGTCGACATGGCGACGTCAGTGGCGTCGCGGCCGGTTCCCATCAGGATCCGGCCGATGCGCGGCGTGTTGTGGCGGGCATCGACAGTATGCCAATGGCCGCCGAGAAAGACCTCGAACCAGGCGCTGAAATCCATCGGATTGGGATCGATCGGAACGCCGATATCGCCGAGATAACCAGTGCAATATCGTGCCGGGATATTCATGCATCGGCAAAGCGCGATGGCGAGATGGGCAAAGTCGCGGCAGACGCCCGCCTTGTCGATAAAGCCGCCATGCGCGGTCCTGAGCACGTCGGCCTTCAGGTAGTCGAAGGTGATGTGGTCATGGACGAAATCGCAGATCGCCTGCACGCGCGCCCAGCCGAGCGGTGTCGACGAGAACGTCGCCCAGGCGAAATCTGCAAGCCTGTCGGTGTCGCAATAGCGGCTGCCGAGCAGGAAGACCAGCACATCGTCGGGCAGGTCATTGATCGCGTGCTGGACGGCATCGTCGGGAACGATGTCGGGTTGGCCGCTGTCGTAGATCTCGAACTCCGTGGAGATCGTCGTCAGCCCCGGCGGAGCGACGATCCGGCTGCAGGCATTGCCGAACACATCAGTATAGCCCCAGGCCTCGATCGGCCGGTCGAATGTCAGGATCTGATCGCTGAGAAGATCGGCGCGACGGGAGGGATGGATGTTGAGGACGAGCAGCATCGGCGTCGGCTGCGTGCATTCATAGCCCAGATGAAACCCGGCGCGTATCTTCATTGTCGCTTCCTTGTCGCGTCCCCGCATCGGTGGAGGTGAGTATGGAACGTTGATCGCGCTACCCGGTTCCGTGGCTGGGGGACTGTCACTGCGCGGCCGGCTCGGAGCAATCCAAGATTACTTCGGAGGTAATCGAATTACCTCGTGGTGACGTTGACCTGCACAGTCATGCTGTCGAAATCCTTCCCGTCCCCGTCATAGCTGCCGCTCAACGGGACGGCCTGGCGCGGATCGCGGGCAACCGCGACACGAATAAGATCGCGGTTGCCGACGATGCCGTTGGTCGGATCGAACTCCGTCCAACCGGCGCCTGGAAGATAGATCTGGCACCACGCATGCGTGGAACCGCCACCGAGCACGGTGGAACCGTCCCGGTCTGGAACATAGACATAGCCTGTGACGAATCGCGCTGCGAGGCCGAGGATGCGTGCCGCCTCCATCATCAGAAGCGCAAAATCCCGGCAGGTGCCGGAGCGAAGCTGCAAGGTTTGCACCGGCGTCTGCGTTCCATGTTCATGGCGCCGTGCATAGACGAAGCTTTCGCGGATGGCGTAACAGAGCGTCATCAGCAGATGCCCGGTCTCCGTCGGACGCCCCTGGCGCACGAACTGGCGCGCCCAGCGTCCGACCTCGTCGTTCGGGTCGGGATAATGGCGCTGCATCGCCGGGGTCAGATCGGCGATCTCGTCCTTGTCGTAGGAGAATGGATAGGTCAGGGCCGCGTCGTCGACCTTCAGATCCAGGGCGACCTGCGGCGTGTGATCGAGCGTGATCCAGGTTTCGAAACGAAGTTCGGATGCCGGCCTCGAAAAATCGACGAGCGCCACGCAATTGCCGAAAACATCGTGGATCCAGCGCACATGACTTTCCTCAGGGTAGATCGTCAACGACGCTTCGATCAGCCGCTGGTCGAAACTGTCGCGCGGCCGGAACATCAAGCGATGCTCACCGAAATCGACATCCCTGACGTAACGATAGGACGTGATGTGGCGGACGGAGAAAATCGTCATAAGCCACCGCCGAAACTGTTCACTTTGCTGCTCCAAGGCGGCAACGCCGCCCCTCTTCTGCGGAAGCGCCCTGCCGGCTTTCCCGCTCATCCCGATTTCTTGTCATATAAGCACGTTCGAAAGATTGCTATTGTATCTTCACCGATCGACGGCAGGGCCGTCCAACCTAAGAGGATAACATGCATATCATCTGGGACGTTCTGACGCTTCTGCTGACAATCGGCTCGCTCTATGGCGGTCGCGAATACCGGATTATTCGCGCCCGTGCCCGCGCTCAGAACTGGGGCAACTTCTGATTCGATCCGGATATCTTCGATTCGATTCCGAATCATGGCCGCATCGGTCGTGACGGTCGCCGTTACGTCGAATGACGTAAAGTCATCCGCTTAAGAAAATGCTTTATTAGTTGAGGCGGAGTCTATCCGTCCATTCTCCCTGTTAATCCTAAGCCCGCCTCACCCCAGGCGGGCTTTTTTATTCCATCGCCCGCATCACTTCTTGGCGCCGGCCGAAAGCACCCGATGTGTCGCATTGTCCATGGCGTGGCTCGCCTCCTGCCCATCCTTCTTCAGCCCGTATGCGGTATTGCCGCAGCCGGACAGTGTCAGCAAGCAGATGCAGGCGATGGCGATTGCAACTTTAGGCATCAGGTGTTTCCCCGGATTGAATGGCGATCAAGGGAAGATGACGCATTCTTCGCCAAAATCAATCCGCAGGCGATGAGCGCGAACGCACGACATGGAACTCGGTGACGTCACAGGCGTTTACGGGAGCCATCCAACTGGGGTTAACGACATGGACTACCAGATTGCCTTCGCCGCCACGGTCGCAACAGCGTCCTTCCTCGTCTTCATGCTGATCGTCCACCGGACCTGACTGGCCCGCGGCAAACGGATTGGCCCTAAGGCGCGCGATCACTGGAGCCCAGTGCCCGAAGTCGTTAAGCGCGGCCTCAATGTTTGCGATCCGGAGAGGTAGCGGCACTAGTTGCTGCCCCGACGACAACGCGTAGATCGGAAGGTCTGAAGCGCATAGATCGCAGACCATCCGTCAACAACACGGGAAAGGTGCAAAATAAAGCTTTCGACATCCGCAAGTATTTTTACGATCCTCGATGTAATTAATTTTAGTTAATTGCTAGGCTTAACTATCTGTTAACAATATTGTTGCGCTCCGTCCCCTTCCGCTTATGCTTTACGCAAAAGGGGAGAGGGATGATGTTTAGCAAAAGTCTGATTATGCCTATTGGCTTCGCATTGCTCGCCATTGCCGGCCTGCTGTTCCAGATTGTCGCCCACGCGTTGCACTCTCCGGTCACCCTGCTGCAGCTGTGAGTCACATAAGTTGCTGAACGCGCACGCGATCTCAGTAACTGGGAGTGGAACTTCGTTTCGTTTCGTGCATTCTGTGACTCGTTTTGCCAGGAGGGAGATAACCATGGAAAGCGCAGGCGTGGGTTGGATTGCAGCCATCATTATCGGCGGTGTCGCCGGATGGCTGGCGGAAAAGGCAATGCGCAGCAGCATGAGCCTGCTCATGAATATATTGCTCGGCATCATCGGCGCTATCGTCGCCAACTGGATCCTTGGTCTGTTGCACATCCAGCCGCTCGCCGGTTGGCTGGGTTATCTGATCACCGGTTTCGTCGGTGCCTGCATCTTGATCGCGATCGGGCGCGTCATCCGCCGTTGACTTGGTCGCGCCAGCTGAGCACGGTCGCGTCAACTGGCCCGGTTACTTTTGGCGGATGCAAACACTAAAAGCCGGGCGTTCATGGCGCCCGGCTTTTCTTCACTCTGAATTACCGTTCAGCGGCGGCTGAGCAGGCCGAACACGTAGGCAATGCCTGCCGTCACGGCGAGTGCCACGAGCGGTTCTTCGCGCACCTTGTCGCGCAGTCTTTCCGTCATCACCGAAGCCTCGTCGGTCACCGCCGACTTCGCCCCCTGCCCCAGCGCGACCACGCTTTCCGTCAGCCGGGAGAGATCGTTGCGAAGGGCTGCGACCTGCGCCGACAGATCGTCTGCTGCTATATCAGCCTTGACGCGCGCAGCGGTGGATTCGGCGGAAGCGGTTTTCAATTCTGCCATGGTCTGCTCCTGTTTCATGGGATGCCGCTTCAACGAAATGGCGGCCCGAAAGGTTCCGCCGCAACCGATCTTTTGTTCGCCGCAAAGCCGCCGCGGCCGAGCGGCCGCCTTGTGCAGCTTTTCGCGCGACAAACCCTTCATTTCCTGTCGGGTTTGTTTTAAGGAACGTCGAATGTCCGCCCGCGCGCGGGTCAATGATACTGCGAGGTTTGCGTTTCTATGTTCCATATCCTGAGAAGAGCTGCTCAGACCTGGGTTGCCAAGCTCCTCCTGCTTCTGCTCGTCGCGTCCTTCGGCGTCTGGGGCGTGTCGCATGAGCTGCTGTCAGGCGGCAACAGCACCACGGTCGTGACCGTCGGCGATCAGCATGTGGACGTCAACGAATTCCACCTCGCCTATCAGCGCCAGGTGGCAAACCTCAGCCAGCAGTTCGGCACGCGCCTCACCCCCGAGCAGGCCCGCGCCTTCGGCGTCGAGCAGCAAGTGCTCGCCCAGCTCGTCGCCGGCGCCTCGCTCGACCAGCTCGCCGAAGACATGAACCTCGGCCTTTCCGAAGATCGCCTCGCCCAGCTTATCGCTGACGATCCGGCTTTCAAGGCCGTCAATGGCCGGTTCGACCGCGAGCTCTTCATCTCGCGCCTGCAAAATGCCGGCATCCGCCAGGACGATTACATCAAGGAGCGCAGCAAGGTTGCTGTCCGCAGCCAGGTGGTCGATGCCATCTCCAACGGCTTCACCGCACCGAAGACGCTGGTCGACGCCCTGAAGCTCTATGGTGACGAAAGCCGAAGCGTCGAATACCTGCTGCTCACCAATGCCAATATCGAGCCGATCAAGGCGCCTGCCGACGACGTGCTGGCGACGTGGTTCGAAGGTGTCAAGCAGCGCTACCGGGCACCCGAATACCGCAAGCTCGTCTATCTCAAGCTGCAGCCTGGCGATATTGCCGATGCCGCGACCGTCACCGACGACCAGATCCACGAAGCCTTCGACAAGAGCAAGGATACTTATCGCACGCCGGAAAGCCGCACCATCGAACAGCTGACCTTCGCCAGCAAGGATCTCGCCGCCGCCGCCGAAACGGCGTTGAAGAGCGGCACCAGCTTCGATCAGCTGGTCTCCGACCAGGGCAAGACGGCAAGCGATGTGCTTCTCGGTGAGTTCACCAAGGACAAGGTTCCCGACCAGGCCGTTGCCGATGCGGCCTTTACGGTTTCGCGCGATGGCGGCACGACGCCTGTCGTCGATGGCTCCTTCGGCCCCGTCATCCTGCGCGTCACCAATATCAAGTCGGAAACGACGAAGAATTTCGACGAGGTGAAGGAGGATATCCGCAAGCAGCTGGCGCTCTCCAACGCCTCTCAGGAAGTGATCAACGTTCACGATCGCATCGAGGATCTGCGCGCGGGCGGTTCGACGCTCGAGGATATTGCCGGCCAGCTGAAGCTCACCGCCGTGGCCGTCGATGCCGTCGATATGACCGGCGCCGACAAGGATGGCAAAGAGGTCAAGGATATCCCAGCCAAGCAGCAGCTGCTCGGCGAAGCCTTCAAGACCGAGGTCGGCGTCGATGCGCCGCCGCTCCCGATCGGCAATGACGGCTATGTCTGGTTCAACGTCCGCGAAATCACGCCGGACCGCGACCGCCCGGTCGCCGAAGTGCGCGAAAAGGCCGTCGAGGACTGGACGGCGGAACAGCAGAAGGCCGAGCTCGCCAAGAAGGCCGGCGAATTGAAGGCCGAAGCGGCCAAGGGCACAGCACTTGCCGATATCGCGACGCCGCTCGGCATCGCCGTCGAGAGCAAGAGCGGCGTCACCCGCTCCACCGATGATGCGGTCCTCGGCCGGGCCGGCGTCACCGCTGCCTTCTCCGGCCCCATCGACACGGTCGCAAGTGCTGTCGGCGCCGATCCCTCGACGCAGATCCTGCTGAAGGTCACCGAAGTCAACACCCAGCCGACCGGCGATGTGCTGAACAACCGCGATGCCCAGATCACCGCCATGGCCAATGCCGCCGGCGATGATATTCTCGATCAGATGGTCAACCTGCTGCAGACGCAGTACGGCGCGCAGATCAACCAGACGCTCGCTGAAAAGGCGACGGTCCGCTAGGAGATTTTATGACCGATCTGAAGCCGTTCCTGGCCAAGGCCGCAAGCCGCGAGCCGCTGACGCGTGACGAGGCCCGCGCCGCCTTCGACATCCTGATGTCGGGCCAGGCGACGCCCTCGCAGATCGGCGGCTTCCTGATGGCGCTGCGCGTGCGCGGCGAAACCGTCGATGAGATCGTCGGCGCGGTCACCGCGATGCGCTCGAAAATGCTGACAGTCGAGGCGCCGGCCGATGCGATCGACATCGTCGGCACTGGCGGCGATGCCAGCGGCACCTACAATATCTCGACGCTGGCGGCGCTGATCGTCGCCGGCGCCGGTGTGCCCGTCGCCAAGCATGGCAACCGGGCGCTGAGTTCGAAATCGGGCGCAGCCGACAATCTGGCAGCACTCGGCGTCAAGCTCGACGTCGGTCCCGAGATCATCTCCCGCTGCATTGCCGAGGCCGGCGTCGGCTTCATGTTCGCGCAGCTGCATCATTCCGCCATGCGCCATGTCGGCCCCTCAAGGGTTGAGCTCGGCACGCGGACGATCTTCAACCTGCTCGGGCCGCTCTCCAGTCCGGCTGGCGTGCGCCGCCAGCTGCTCGGCGTCTTCTCGCCGCAATGGCTGGTACCGCTTGCCGAAGTCATGCGCGATCTCGGCTCCGAATGCGTCTGGGTGGTCCATGGCGACGGCCTCGACGAGATCACCACCACCGGCATCACAAAAGTTGCAGCACTCGAAGACGGCAAGATCCGTACCTTCGAGCTCTCGCCCGCCGATTTCGGCGTCAGCCCTTGCGTGCTCGCCGACATCAAGGGCGGTGATGGTGTCGCCAACGCCGCAGCGCTTCGCGAAGTGCTCGGCGGCGCCAAGAATGCCTATCGCGATGTCTCGCTCGCCAATGCCGCCGCCTCGCTCGTCATCGCCGGCAAGGTCGAGACGATCCGCGACGGCATGACGCTGGCCACGCAGTCGCTGGATAGCGGTGCGACCGCGCTCGCCCTCGACAAACTCATCGCCGTTTCCAACGATATCGACTAGGATTGTTCGATGACCGATATCCTGAAGAAGATCGAACTCTACAAGCGCGAGGAGATCGCCGCTGCCAAGGCGGCCGTGTCGCTTGCCGATCTGAAGGCGATGCAGGCCGGTCAGTCCGACCCGCGCGGCTTCCACAAGGCGCTCATTGCCAAGCGTGATGCCGGCCGCTTCGGCCTGATTGCCGAAATCAAGAAGGCAAGCCCCTCGAAGGGCCTCATTCGCCCGGATTTCGATCCGCCGTCGCTGGCGAGCGCCTATGAGGCCGGCGGTGCCGCCTGCCTTTCGGTGCTGACTGACAGGCCGAGCTTCCAGGGGGCGCCGGAATTTCTGACCGCCGCCCGCGCTGCCTGCACGCTGCCGGCGCTGCGCAAGGATTTCATGTTCGAGACCTATCAGGTGCACGAGGCCCGCGCCTGGGGCGCCGACTGCATCCTGCTGATCATGGCCTCGCTGTCCGACGACGAGGCCGAACGCCTGCAGGACGAGGCCTTCGCCCTCGGCATGGACGTTCTGGTCGAAGTCCACGACGCCGAGGAGATGGAGCGGGCGCTAAAACTCTCCTCGCCGCTCATCGGCAGCAACAACCGCAATCTGCGCACCTTCGAGGTCAGCCTCACCGTCAGTGAGGCGCTCGCCCCTATGGTGCCTGATGACCGGCTCCTGGTTGGCGAAAGCGGCATCTTCACCCATGCCGATTGCAAGCGCCTGCAGGCCGTCGACATCAATACCTTCCTTGTCGGCGAAAGCCTGATGCGCAAGGAGGACGTCGTCGCCGCCACCCGCGCGCTGCTCTTTGGCGAAGCCGCCATCGCGGCCGAATGATATGAGCGGCCAAAAGCCAGGCCTCACGCATATCGGTGCCTCCGGCGAGGCGCATATGGTCGATGTCTCCGACAAGGCCGAGACGGTGCGCATCGCCACTGCCGAGGGCCATGTGAAGATGGCGCCGGAAACGCTCGCTCTCATCCGCCAAGGCAATGCCAAGAAGGGCGATGTGATCGGCACGGCGCGCCTAGCCGGCATCATGGCGGCAAAACGCACCGCCGATCTCATTCCGCTCTGCCATCCTCTGATGCTGACGAAGGTCACGGTCGAGATTGAGGAAGATGCCGCCCTGCCCGGCCTGCGCGTTACGGCGACCGCCAAGCTGACCGGCAAGACCGGTGTGGAGATGGAGGCGCTGACTGCCGTCTCGGTCGCTTGTCTGACCATTTACGACATGGCCAAGGCGGCCGATAAGGCAATGGAGATCGGTGGCATCCGGCTCCTTGAAAAGTCCGGCGGAAAATCCGGCGATTTCCGTCATCCGGAGGCAAGATGAACCTTCTCCCGGTCGCCGAGGCCCTGAACCGCTTGCTCTCCCGCGCAAAGCCCATTGCTGCGTCCGAGACGCTGCCGCTTGCCGAGGCCGAGGGCCGCGTCCTGGCCGTCGATCTGACCGCCGGCCTGACCCAGCCGCCCTTCAATGCTTCCGCCATGGATGGCTATGCGTTACGCCGCGAAGACGCGCCGGAACCGGGCGCCGAGCTGAAGGTCATCGGCATGTCATCCGCCGGCCACGGCTTCGAGGGAAGCGTCGGCCAGGGTGAAGCCGTCCGTATTTTCACCGGCGCGCCGGTTCCGCCAGGCGCCGATAGCGTCCTGCTGCAGGAGGATGCCGAGAAGATCGAGGGCGGCATCAGAACCAATTTCCCTGTCCGGCATGGCCAGCATGTGCGTCCGCGCGGCCAGGATTTCGCGGAAGGCGAAGCCGTGCTGTCTGCTGGCACCGTGCTCGATTTCTCGCGGCTGACGGTTGCTGCCGGCATGAACCGGCCTGATGTCGAGGTGCTGCGTCGCCCGCTGATCGCCATCCTCGCAACAGGCGACGAACTGCTGCCGCCCGGAAGCACGCCCGGCCCTTCGCAGATCATCGCATCCAATACGTTCGGTATTGCAGCCCTTGCCCGCAAAGCCGGCGCCGATGTGCTCGATCTCGGCATCGTGCCTGACGATAAGGCCAAGATCAGCGCGGCGATCGACACAGCGCGGGACGCCAAGGTCGATGTGATCGTCACGCTCGGCGGCGCTTCGGTCGGCGACCATGATCTGGTGCAGGCCACGCTGATCGAGGCCGGCATGCAGCTCGATTTCTGGCGCATCGCCATGCGCCCTGGCAAACCGCTGATGGTCGGCAGCTTCGGCGAGACGCATGTACTCGGCCTGCCCGGCAATCCGGTCTCCAGCCTCGTCTGTTCGCTGCTCTTCCTGGAGCCGCTGATCCGCAAGCTTGCCTCCCTGCCGCCGGTGCAGCGCGAGGTAACGGTGGAGGCGGCCGTCACACTGCGCGCCAATGACCACCGGCAGGACTATATCCGGGCGAGACTTTCGAAATCCGCTGCCGGCCACTGGCTCGCCGAACCCTTCGGCAAGCAGGATTCCTCGATGATGAAGGTCTTCGCTGCAGCCGACTGCCTCGTCATCCGCCCGCCGCATGCGGGGGAATTGCCGGCCGGAGCGCCCTGCCCGGTCATGCTGTTGCGGCCGGATCTCTTGGCATAATCTCAGCCTTTCAGCCGTAGCCGAAGAGCGCAAAGACGCCCGCCGGCACCGCCCCGCCGCCGCTGCCTCCGCCGAAATCCGCAACCGCATGGGTGGCGATTCGGTTGAGTTCTCCCTCCGGCAGGTAGGCCCGCTCGGGATCGCCGATCAGCACCTCGATGCCGCACGCCTGGCAACGCCGGAGGAAGGCCATTACTCGCAGGGCAAGCGAGGGATCGTAGAACAGATCGCCGACCACGAGAAGGTCGGTCGCGGGTGGCGGCGCCTCGATGATATCGGCGACCCAGGCCACGATGTTCACACCGTTGATCGCTGCGTTGAGCCCGATCGCGGCAATTGCATTGGCATCGATGTCGACCGCCGTCACCTTGGCTGCTCCGGCCTTCGCCGCCGCGATGGCGACGAGCCCGGAGCCGGCGCCGAGATCGAGGACACGGCGGCCGGCGACCGTTTTCGGCTGGTCGAGCAGATGGCGGGCAAGCACCGCGCCGCCAGCCCAGGGATAGGCCCAGTAAGGCGGCGGATCGGCCTCTCCGCGGCCGGCAAGCCGCCAGAGCCCGCTCGCAGGTCCTGCCGTATGAAGCCGGATCTCGGGGATGGAGGGAACAGGTGATATCGGCAGGTTGGCCTTGATGAAGGCGGCCGGATCGGGTTGCGACATGCCGGGGCGTTTCATCGTCGTCTGCTCCTGCCGGCGCTGTAACGGCGTATCGTTTTTAATAGCAAGAGCAGGCCGCCGTTGTGGAATTCCCCGCCATTTATGCACGCCACGATTTAGGTGAAATAATGAAGACAAGCCAGGCTTTTCGCAAGGAACTGAGCCGCTATTCGTGATGAGGCGTGCCATATGCCATTCAAGAACGCAACACAGGCCGTTGAAGCGAGACCGTCTTGCGAGCCTCGGCTTCTGGGTGGAAGACTCCACTATGGGCAGTGAAGAGCGATAGCGGAGACCGAACGGCACGATTAGCCGTCGTAGCTCGCATGAAGTTATGAATGCGGTTTCTAAATAGGCGAACTTCCGCGCTGCAACCGATGTCTTCAGAACCGCTCCGAGGGAAGCTTAAGCTTCACTGCTTGCATGCTGCGGCAGACACCCTTCGTCGACGATCGTTGGCTCGCGGGCATTTATGAACCTCATTTCTAACATCATGCAGATAGTACCGCCTAATGCTCCATGCAGAGGCGAGGTAACGTCCCCAACCGACCGCCATCTCCAGTGCGATGCCATGTCCGGCGAAGATGAGGCGTGTCTTGGGTCTAAGGTCTTTAGCGCGGCCTGCCAGCACGGTGCTGGCGCGCGCTACTCCACTGTCCTTTCAGGGCTTCGACAGCCTGTATTCGGGAAGAACACGCATGACAAAAATTTTCGCTTCTGTTGTGATCTCCACCTTGATCCTTGTGTCGGCGACGGCTCCTGCGGCAGCGGAGGGAGATGTCGCCTTGGGACAAAAAGCGTTTCAGCGCTGTTCCGCCTGTCATTCGACCACGGATCAGAAAAAGGTTGGGCCGGGGCTCGGTGGCGTTGTCGGGCGCGCGGCCGGCGCTGCGGAAGGCGTCCGCTATTCGGCGGCCATGAAGGCATCGGGATTAGTATGGGACGAGGCGACGTTGGACCGATTTCTAGCAGCGCCTCGCGAAGTTGTACCGACCACCACAATGACCGTGGGCGTACCCAAGCCTGAGGATCGGCTAAACATCATCGCTTACCTGAAGTCCCTGTCGGAATAGCGGCGAACCTCTTGGCTGAGCAAGCCGGCGATTGATGGGCACCCAACGCGGCTGATCATCGCTGACCGGTCTTGGGTTGACGGGTCTGCTCGTGCTTTTGCCTCGTATTCAGAAGCCGCCTTTCTAACGTCGTGCAGGTTTTGCCAACTAATTTGGCGCCGCCGGACGAGCTAACGTTGCCGCGGAGAGCAGGCTCTTGGTCGACGGCGTCTCATCATCCTGGAGGTTGCTGGCGGCACTCCCGTCGCCGTCGCTCTCCTTAGAGATCGGCAACGAGCACATCCATTATGAAACATCGGAGAACCGACCAGTCATGATCACACTGAATATCAACGGTAATCAGCACGAGGTCGATGCCGACCCGGAGACACCCATCCTTTGGGTCCTGCGCGACACGCTCGGCATGACTGGGACCAAGTTCGGCTGCGGCGCCGCGCTTTGCGGCGCGTGCACGATACATCTGGATGGTGAGGCCGTCCGTTCCTGCAGCACCCCTCTTTCCGCTGCCGAGGGCCTGAATATCACCACCATAGAAAAAGCGACCGACGGCAGCGACCGCGTCGGCGCCGCTGTAAGCGCAGCTTGGGTCAAGCACGATGTAGCGCAGTGCGGTTATTGTCAGAGCGGTCAGATCATGAGCGGCACGGCGTTCCTGGCATCCCTGCCCTCCGGCTCGCAGCCGACCGCCTCGGAGATAGATACGGCAATGGAAGGCAATATTTGTCGTTGCGGAACTTATACCCGTATCCGCGCCGCCATAGCCGATGCTGCCAGCAATCTTGTCTGAAGGAGACGCCATATGTTGCCGAACATGGATTATAGCGAATTACCGCGTGCGCTGCAGCACATGCTGGAACGAGGCCGTTCAACATCGGTCCAGGCGTTGCCACGCCGCAGCTTTCTAAAGCTGACGGGGACCCTCGGTTTGGCTGTCGGCATTTTCCCCCATCTGGCCGCCGCCCAGTCCACCGACGCGGGTGAGGCGCCCATCGCTCTGAAGCCGACCGAGCAGCCTTCCGCATTTGTTCAAATTGCGCCAAATGGCGAAGTTATGGTCACAATCAACCGCCTGGAGTTCGGTCAAGGCGTCCAAACGGCATTGCCGATGATCCTTGCCGAAGAACTCGACGCGGACTGGAATTTAGTACGCAGCCAGCTCGGCACCAATGACATGGCTTATGTTGATCCGCTCTTCGGCATGCACCTTACCGGCGGTTCGAACACCATCAAGAACAGCTTTACGCAGTATCGCGAGCTGGGTGCCCGCGTCCGCGCCATGCTACTTGCGGCCGCGGCGGACCGCTGGAACGTCGATGTTTCCGCGCTGAGAACCGAGGCCGGAGTGGTTCTGGCTCCCGATGGCCGCAAGCTCGGTTATGGAGAACTTTCCGAAGCGGCCATGGCCCTGCCCGTGCCTCAGAAAATAGCGTTGAAGGACCCGAAGGATTTCCGCATCATCGGCCAGCCCACCCAGCGTCTGGACGCACAAGCCAAGAGCAGCGGCCAACAGAGTTTTGGCATCGACTTCAAGCTGCCGGGACAATTGACAGCCGTGGTGGCTCGCCCTCCGGTCTTCGGAGCCAAGATAGCCTCCCTGGACGACAGCGCAGCACGTTCAGTAAAGGGCGTGAAAGCTGTTTTGCGTGTACCGCTGGATCGCGGTGCTGAGGGTGTGGCCGTGGTGGCCGACGGATATTGGCAGGCGTCTCAGGGTCGCAACGCCCTTAAGGTGGAGTGGGACACATCGGCTGTCGAAAAGGTCGATAGTGAAAAGCAACTTGCCCAGTTTCGCGAGATCGCCAATCGCCCCGGCCCGCGCCAGTTCGATGCCGACATGGCGCCATTGGAAGCCGCACCCTTGAGTCTGGAAGCCGAGTTTGTGTTCCCGTATCTCGCCCACGCGGCGATGGAACCGCTGAACTGTACGGTTCGGCTTTCCGACGATCGTGCCGAGATCTGGATGGGGAGCCAAAGTGCAGGGCTCGATGCCGGCGTTGCAGCAAACGTGCTCGGCCTCAAGCCGGAACAGGTCGTGGTGAACGTGCAAACATCGGGTGGTGGCTTCGGCCGGCGCTTTTCCAGCAGCAGCGACACGGCAATGGAGGCCTGCCAGATAGCCAAAGCCGCCAGGGCGGCGGGGCTGAACGCGCCAGTGCGAACGCTCTGGAGCCGCGAGGACGATATGAGGGGCGGCTACTACCGTCCAACGCATCTTCACCGCGCTCGCATCGGCTTCGACAAAGAGGGCAATGTGCTGGCCTGGGACCACACCATCGTCGGCCAGTCCATACTGACGGGAACCGTGTTCGAGAAGTTCCAGGTGAAGGACGGCATCGATGCCGCCACGACCGAGGGGATGCGGAGCCCCTATCCGCTTCCCATGCGCCTGACAGTGCATCATCCTGTTGCCAACGTGCCGGTTCTGTGGTGGCGCAGCGTTGGCTCCACCCATACGGCTTTCGTGATGGAGACCTTGCTTGACGATATAGCGCGAGCCACCGACCAAGACCCGGTCGCATATCGCATGAAGATGTTTGGCAACGAGCATCCTCGTCATCGCGATGCACTGCAGCTCGCCGTAGACAAGAGCGGTTACGGCAGTAGGGCATTGGCAGAAGGCCGGGCCTGGGGTGTGGCCGTGCACGAATCCTTTTCATCCGTGGTGGCCTACGTGGTGGAAGCCTCCGTCGTCGACGGGCAGCCTAAGCTGCATCGGGTTACGGCGGGGGTGCACTGTAATCTGGCCGTCAACCCTCGGACCGTGGAAGCGCAGGTCCAGGGCGCGGCGATCATGGGCTTGTCGACATGCCTTGCCGGCTCAGAAATCACGCTCAAGGACGGTGTTGTGGAGCAAGGCAACTTCAGCGAATTCACCGTGGCAAGGATCACGGATGTGCCGGAGTTCGACGTCAACATCGTACCAAGCGCGGATGCGCCGACAGGCATGGGCGAACCCGGCCTGCCGCCTTTGGCGCCGGCATTTGCCAATGCCATCTCGCGCTTGACGGGCAAGCCAGTCCGACAGATGCCTTTCAACCTCGCTTAGAACCTGGCTCGGACGAGAGCCTGCCCCGGTCCTGTGTGCCGCTGAATGCAGCGGGCCGCACAGGGCCGCGATGTTCCTGTTGCGTGGCGTCTTGACAATAATGGCGCTATGACTGCGGTCAGCGATGACAGCGCGGCTCACCAGCAATCAGGGCAGGCAGGACCTCACATCTATCGGCAATCGCGCAATTGAGATCAGTCCCCAACCCATCGCGACCATCTTCCGGACAGCCCTGGCAGGAGCGTCAGCCTTTGAAACGAAGCGCCTCGACGAGGAGCGCAAACGCGGCCGTATGCTGACGTCTGCTTGGGTAATACAGGTGATAGCCAGGGAACGGCTGACACCAATCGTCGAGGACTCGGATCAGTCGCCCGTCTGCAATGTATTGTGAAACCTGACTTTCGAAAGTGTAGGCAAGCCCGAGCCCATCCAAAGCAGCGGCTTCCAGCATCAAACTATCGTTGATGATGAGCGGCCCGTTCATTCTGACCACAAGCTCCTCGCTGTCGCGCTCGAACTCCCAGGCATACAATCCACCTCCTGTGGTTTGCCGGTAGCTAATACCCCGGTGGTCGCCGAGATCGCGGGGCGTCATCGGGATTGTGCGGTTCTGGAAGTAGGACGGCGATCCCACGACCGCCATGCGAAGGTCAGGGCCGATTCTGACGGCAACCATGTCTTTTTGAACCTGTTCTCCAATGCGAATACCGGCGTCGAACCGGCCGGCCACGATATCCGTCAGGCCCTCGTCAAGAGTGACCTCCATTTCAATATCCGGGTATTCCGCCAAGAATGTTGTCATGACAGGCCAAAGCACGCTCATGGCGGCATATCGAAACGTCGTGATGCGGATAGTGCCCGCCGGCTTGTCACGAAGTGCGCTGACGGCTGCGATCTCGCTTTCGATGTGCTCGAAGGCAGGGCGGAGGCTCCGAAGCATACGCTCTCCGGCATCGGTCAGCGACAAGCTTCGCGTGGTGCGTGAGATTAGCCGCACCCCCAGCCTCTGCTCCAGCATCCTGACTGAGTAACTGACGGCAGACTGGGAAAGTCCCAGCTTGGCGGAGGCTCGCGTGAAACTTCCGGCTTCGGCGACGGCGATGAAGGCTGCAAGCTCGCTGAAATCACCGTGCCTCATTTATCTCTCTCATTTCTAACTTCATGCAGATTATACCAACTAATCAAAGTTTGTCTTCATTGCTACCTGTCATTTCACAAACCACTTGAACGGCATGCAAGAGAGACAATGATGATGGAAGCCACCCCCGCACTATTTGAACCCTTCGTTTTCGCCAATGGGATCACGCTTCGAAACCGGGTCGTCATGGCTCCGATGACGACGTGGTCAGCCAATGACGACGGAACAGTCTCCGATGAGGAAGTGTCCTACTATCGACGCAGGGTGAACGGCGTTGGCCTCGTTCTAACGGGTTGCACGCATGTCTTGCCTAATGGCATCGGGTTCACGGGCGAATTCGCTTCTTATGATGACAGCTTCACACCAAGCCTCCGGCGTCTGGCCGAGGCGGCCAAAAGCGGCGGTGCGCCAGCGATTCTTCAAATTTTTCACGCCGGCAGCAAGGCCGTGCCGGCGCTTATCCCGGACGGAGACGTTGTCAGCGCCAGTTCGCTGCAAGTTTCAGCCGGTCCTTTCAATCCAGGCGGCGGCACGACGCGCGCACTGAGCCACGACGAAATCCTTGATGTGATTTCTGCTTTCGGCGAAGCAACCCGCCGCGCTATCGAAGCCGGCTTCGATGGGGTCGAACTGCATGCGGCCCACGGCTTCCTGATCCAGAACTTTTACTCGCCGCTCCACAATTATCGCGACGACGAATGGGGAGGCACGCCGGAAAACCGGATGCGGTTTCCGCTCGCCGTGATCCGCAACGTGAGGCGGGTGATAGGCACACACGCGACGCGTCCGTTTCTTCTGGGATACCGGGTCTCGCCCGAAGAACCTGAAGAAGGCGGCCTTCGTATTGAAGACACCTACGAACTCATCGAGCATCTGATCGACGGCGGCGTCGACTACATCCATGCTTCGCTGACGAACGTACTCGAGGCCCAACCACTCGAAGCCATCGCCGATCGTCCTATCGCTGAACTGATCGCCGCCAGGGTAGCAGGGCGCGTTCCGGTTATCGCCGCTGGCCAGATCAAGTCACCCCGACAGGCGGAAAGCGCCCTTCATCTGGGCCTTTCGCTTGTGGCTGTCGGCCAAGGGCTGGTGATAAACCCAGAGTGGGTCGAACTTTCACGCAGTGGCAATGAGAAGCTGATCGAGAACCAGATCAGGACCACGACAATCCCGGAAATTGCCCTTCCAGCCAAACTCTGGGGCGTCATCGAGGCGGCCACCGGCTGGTTCAGCATCAACGATGATCACGAAGCGCAGCGGCAGAAGGCCACCGCATAGAGCATCGGCACACAATCTCGCATGAAGGAAAATTCGATGAGTAAGGTTTGGTTGATCACAGGAGCCGGGCGCGGCATGGGCCTGGATTTCGCAAAGGCGGTTCTGGCTGCTGACGACAAACTCGTTGCAACCGGCCGCAATCCGGAGCGCGTTGCCAAGGCGATCGGCCAGTCGGAAAATCTGCTCGTCGTCACGCTGGATGTACCCAAGCCGACCGACGCCGACTCTGCCGTCAAGGCCGCACTCGAACGCTTTGGTCGCATCGACCTATTGGTCAACAATGCCGCAAACTTCTACTCAGGCTATTTTGAGGAGCTGACGCCGGCTCAGATCAATCTGCAACTGGCTAGTAGTCTCCTCGGCCCCATGAGTGTCACCCGCGCCGTCCTGCCGGTGATGCGCCGGCAGGGGTCCGGCAAGATCATCTCGATCTCATCGACGGCCAGCTTGCTGCGCTTTGAGTTTTGCAGCGCTTACTCTGCCGCGAAGTTTGCCCTCGATGGTTGGATGGAATCGTTGCAGCCCGAAGTGGCGCCGTTTGGGATCGAAACGATGATCGTCAATCCGGGCTTCTTTCGCACGGAATTGCTGACTGACGAATCAACCCAATATGCTCCGTCATCTGTCAGCGACTACGACGAAAGACGCTCCCAACACCTGGCATTCAGGAAATCCGCCAGCGGCCAGCAGAGCGGCGATCCCGCAAAACTCGCCCAAGCGCTGATCACCCTGGTCAACCATCCGGAGCTACCTCGCCGGTTCATCGCCGGAGCTGATGCTGTTGGCATGGTGGAACAGAAAATCGCGCTGTTGCAGCAACAGATCGATGCCTACCGGGAGCTTTCAAGTTCGCTTGCCTTTGACGTGAAATCCCAAGCCTGAAACGACGCTTTGCAGATGCTCAGTAATTCTTCATCGCAAGATGTGGTATCCCGCCGTCAAGAAATTCCGCGCCATAGGCGACGAAGCCGAAACGCTCGTAGAGCGGCAGCTTGTCCGCCTGTGCTGTGAGATAGAAGCGGTTGTCGCGGGCAGCGCGATGCAGGTCTATCGCTCGCCCGATCATTGCGGCTGCAATGCCTTGGCCGCGCCATTGGCCGGCAACAGCAACCCGGCCGATCTTCACATGTTCCTCGGCATAAATCACCCGCAGGGTGCCGGAGACTTCGCCCGCCGTGACGGCGACAAGATGATGGGCGTTGAGATCGTCGGCATCGAATTCCTCGGCTTCGGGAACCTTCTGCTCATGCACGAAAATAGCGCGCCGCAGCCGGAAGGCCTCATTGCAGAGCGTACTGAAAACCGGGACGCTGAGGATCGCCGTTTCCATCACCATCCTTGCCTCCCTCAGGGATACGGCCCAAAGCCCTCCGCTGGACCAGCGAAGGGCTGCCGGTAAAATCAGCCGGGCTTCTTCTTTGAAAACTTATTCTTCGGTGCGGCGCCGCCCTTGCCCTCATATTTGGGGCCTTCGGACCTAGCACCTTCGAATTTCGGCTTGTCGAATTTCGGCTTGTCGGACTTCGGGCCATCGAAAGGGGGGTTGCCCGGCTTCTTGCTCCAGGGCTTGCTATCCCGTTTGTCCCCGCCGCTATTGTCGGCCGCGGCATATCCGCCGCCCGGACCCTTGCCGAACTTGTTCTTCGGCCGCTCGCTGCGGAACGAATCATCGGGCCGCTCGTCGCGAGATGGCTTGCCGGCATAAGGCTTCGGCGCAGGCGCCCGGCTGAAATCCGGCGTGCCGGAAAGCTTGGTCACACGGATGCCGCGTTCGAGCGCCTTGTTCGGTCCGATCGCCGCCAGGAAGCTTTCGGCACTCGCCGCGGCGATCTCCACGAAAGTTTCCTCGGGCTGCATCTTGATCGCGCCGATCTCGCGCTTCGTCACATTGCCGTTGCGGCAGAGCATCGGGATCAGCCAGCGCGGCTCGGCATTCTGCTTGCGCCCGACCGAGACGGAAAACCAGACGCTGGCGCCGAAATCTTCGCGCGGTCCCTTCTGCGCCGGCTCGTAGGGCTCGGCATTGTCGCGGCGCTTGCGGCTGCGGTCATCCTGCACGGTAACCTCGATGAGGTCCTCCGGCGCCGAATGATTGGTGCGGTAAAGACGCAGGAAGGCGGCGGCGAGCTTTTCGGCGCCGTGGCTGGCGAGAAGCTGCTGTACCAGCCCCTGCTCTTCCTCCTGCGGTGTTTCGTGGAAGATCGGATCGGCGAGCAGCCGCTCGTCGTCGCGCTCGCTTACTTCCTCGGCCGAAGGCGGTCGCGCCCAGGCAGCCGAAATTCCGGCATTCTCAAGCAGGCGCTCTGCCTTGCGCCGTGCATTCAGTGGCACGATCATGGCGCTGATGCCCTTGCGTCCGGCCCGGCCGGTTCGGCCGCTGCGGTGCAGCAGCGTGTCCGGATTGGTCGGCAGGTCGGCATGGATGACGAGATCGAGCCCCGGCAGGTCGATGCCGCGGGCGGCAACGTCGGTCGCGATGCAGACACGGGCGCGCCCGTCGCGCATCGCCTGCAGTGCGTGGGTGCGCTCGTTCTGCGTCAGCTCGCCGGAAAGCGCCACGACGGCGAAATTGCGGTTGTTGAAGCGTGCGGTCAGATGATTGACGGCCGCGCGCGTCGAGCAGAAGACGATGGCATTGGTCGCCTCGTAATAGCGCAGCACGTTGATGATCGCATTCTCGCGGTCGCTCGGGGCGACCATCAGTGCGCGATATTCGATGTCGATATGCTGCTTTTCCTCGGCCGCGGTGCTGATGCGCACGGCATCGCGCTGGTAGCTCTTGGCAAGCTTGGCAATCGCCGCCGGCACCGTTGCCGAGAACATAAGCGTCCGGCGTTCGTCCGGCGCCGCATCGAGGATGAATTCGAGGTCTTCGCGGAAGCCGAGATCGAGCATCTCGTCGGCCTCGTCGAGCACGGCAGCCTTCAGTTCCGACATGTCGAGCGCCCTGCGGCGGATATGGTCGCAAAGCCGGCCGGGGGTGCCGACGACGATATGGGCGCCGCGTTCGAGCGAGCGGCGCTCGCTGCGGATGTCCATGCCGCCGACGCAGCTGACGATCACCGCGCCGGTCATCTCGAAGAGCCAGTCGAGCTCGCGCTTCACCTGCAGGGCAAGCTCGCGCGTCGGGGCGATGACGAGTGCGAGCGGCGCGCCGGCATTGCCGAAGCGCTCCCTGCCCTCGAGCAGCGTCGGCGCCAGCGCCAGGCCGAAGGCGACAGTCTTGCCGGAACCGGTCTGGGCCGAGACCAGCGCGTCGGAAGCGGCAAGCGCCGGATCGAGCATCGCCTTCTGCACCGGGGTGAGTTCGGCGTAACCGCGCTTCTGCAACGCCTTGGCGATCGCCGGAACGACGCCGTTAAATTCTGTCATGAGTTCGATCTTTCGGAGCTGTCAGGCGCGTTGCTGCGCCATGGCCGGAGCCAGCCGGCGGGGTATTTGCGCCGTTCCTAGCCGCTCCCGCGGCGATTGTCAAAGCGTGCGGCTACGCCACAGCCAGGCGTCGATGCGGCTTGCCCGGCCGCGCAGCGCCGTTTCCAACGGTCCCTCCATCCGGCCGGACTGCGTGAGCACGCTATCGGGACCGGCGGCGCGGACGATTTCGGCGCTCAGCGCCAGCTCGACGCCGTGGCGGGCGGCCACCTCCATCAGCCGGCTGCCGACATTGATGGTATCGCCTGCCGCCGTGATCTGCTGCCGGTCGCCGGTGCCCAACCGCGAGGCGACGATCGGGCCACAATGGGCGCCGACCTTGAAGCCGATCTTCTTCTGGGCAAAGCCCGCATGCGCTTGAAGCCAGGCCCTTGTGCGCTCGCAGAGGCTGACCGCGCACGCAGCGGCGCGGGCGGCGTCGTCATCGGCAGGCTCCGGCAGGCCAAACAGGATCATCGCCCCGTCTCCCATGAAGCTGGTGATGGCGCCACCATGGGCGCGCGCCTCCTCGTCGACCAGTTCGAAGAAGCCGCTCAGCATCTCGCTCACCGCCACCGGCCCGACATTTTCGCTGAGGCCCGTGAAGCCCGAGAGATCGATGAAGATGACGGCGGCGTTCTGGCGCACCGGCGCGGCAAGGAAATTCGGATCGCGCGCCAGCCACTCGCCGAGCCCGGGCGCCTCGATGCGCTGCAGGAGCGCGCTCTGCTCAGCGAAATGACGGGCGCGGCCGCGGTCAAACCAAAGTTCGGCCGCGCCATAAGCCAGCGCCGGCGGCAGCGCTGCGGCGATCGGCAGCGCCGCACTCAGCCAGTAGCCATGTGCGAAGGCCGACAGATTGAGCATCGCCCAGACGATCAGCGTCAGCACGATGATGACATAGCCTGCCGCACTCCGGCGCCAGGCGACCAGCGACACGAGCACGATCGGCAGTCCGATGGCGGTGGCGGCATCGATCAGCCGCATCCTTCGGTCGCGCACCATGCCGTCACCGGTAACAAGATGGGTGATCGCCGTCGACATCACCTCGACGCCGGGCATGACGGGATCGAACGGCGTCGGGAAGACGTCGCCGCCGCCGGTGACAGTCGAACCGATGACGACGATGCGGCCTGCGACCGCATCCGGCGAAAGCTTGCCATCCAGCGCATCGGCGGCGCTGAAGGTGGCTATGCTGCCGTGCCCGCCATAGAAGGTCACCGGCAGACGCTGGCCGATATCTGTGGGAATACGCAGCTTTCCGAGCATGATGGCGTCACGTTCGATGGTGGGATCGACGCCGAGCGCCACCGACGCTGCACGCAGCGGAAAAGCCGGATCCAGCCGGTCTGCGGCACGCGAGATCAGCGGGATGAAGCGCGGCGTGCCGGTCTGGTCGGTCGCGACGTTGACGATGCCGACCGCGGCGGCCTCGGCAAAGCGGGGAAGCGGCAACAGCAGCTGGTTTGCCTCCGGGATGGCGGCAAGCGGATCCCCGGCCGCATCGGTGACCCGCTGACTGCTTTGCGCAAAGGTGGCTGCGGCCGCAATCACGCTTGGCCCCTGGCGAAGGGCGGTAGTCAGCGCCGCATCACCCGCCTCCGGCCCCGGATCGACGAGCAGAATGTCGATCGCCAGGGCCTTCGGCTTCAACGCGGTGATCGCATTGGCGAGGCGCGCAAGTGTCGCCCGATCGAGCGGATAGCCGTGTGCCCTAGCGGTACGGTCGTCGATCGCGACGATCGAGACGACGGGAGGTGGTGTCTTCGCCCCGACGATGGCACTGCGGATATCGGCAAGCGAGGCCTCCATCCGGTCGAGAAGGCCACTTCCGGCATGGAGATTGACATAGCCGAGCGCAGCCCCCCAAAGACCGGCGAGCAGCAGCGCGATCACAGTCAGCAGGCGATGGTTCATCGGATTTATTGGCCGAGACGGGCAAGAAGGGCAGCGGCGCGCGGCGCCGGCCAGCGACGCACGACGAGGGGTTCGGTTCCGGCGGTAACGTCGACGCCCTCGCCCGGCGACAGCACCACCGGCTCGCCGGCCGGCCGGCGAACCGCGACGCTGCCTCTGACGACCAGCACCGAGGTCTGGCCGCCTGCGACATCGACAGCCCATTGGGTGCCGCGCACGGCCGCAATCGCCTGCGGCGTCACGACCTGGAAACCACCGGCGTGCTGGGTGTTATCGACATCGACAAGAATGGCCTTGCGGCGCAGCGATGCCGAATCGGGGCTGCCGTCACGGTTGCGGTCGACGAGGCTGTAGGCCGCGCCGGCCTCCGCCGTCACCGTCACGCCGCCGGGACAGCTGAGCACCTGCCGGGCGCCGGCATCACGCGATACCGTGCAGCCGGCAGACTGCGCAAAGGCCGCCCCATGCGGAATGAGGCCGGCAGCGAGTGCGGCGGCAAAAAGGCTGCGAAACGTCGTATTCATGGAAAGTCCCCTTGACCGTGCGGAACAGCTCTTTTCGAAAGCGCCCGCCAACCGTCTTCTTCCCAACCGTCTTCTAATATGAAGCATGATAGCCGAATTCAAATATTTCCCTAGACCAAAAAAGCAAATCATCGCAATCGCCGGCGGAATTATTACGTTCTATTATCCGTTTCAGGCGCCGGTCCGGTATAACGCGCCCGCGGCCGGATCAATTCGCCGCTGTGGATCTGTTCCATTGCATGGGCAAGCCGACTGAACGGGCAAGCGAGAAAATGATGATCGGCGCCTCCCTTGGGAGATCGAAGGCGGCGGCCATTGCGGCAAGCGCAAAATCGACGTTGACCTTCTCGCCGACCATCTCCTCGCCCACTTCCCGGACTTCGGCAAACTGCGGCGGCAGAGGGAAGTGCGACAGCAGCGCCAAGGCTCTGACATCGCCATCGGGATAGAGCGGATGGCCGAAGGCCGACAGGCGATTGCCCTGGGCAAGCGTACGGCGAATCCCCTGCTCCGCCCCAAGCGCGGAAGCGGTCTCGATCAAGGCGTCGACGCCTTGCCAGGCGGCACCATGCAGCGGCCCTGTCAGCGTCGCCAGCCCGGACAGCACGGTGGCCGAAAGGGCTGCGCCCGCCGATGCCGTGACCCGCGCCGCAAAGGTTGAAGCGTTGAGTTCGTGATCGGCAAGCAGCACCAGCGCGCGGCGTAGACAATCGGCAGCATCCGGCCGCTGCCAGCTTGCCGCAAGCCGCAAATGCAGCGGCTGGTCGAAAGGCCCAGGCGCCAGCGCATTGGCGACCGCGTAGAGAACCCCGCTTGCTTCACGGCGAAGTGCTGGCTGCGAGCGGCCGAGCGACGGCAGATCCGATGTCACCCGCCCTGCCAGCGCCAGGAATGCCGCCTGAAGCGACGGAGAGGCATGTCCGGTCCCGCTGCCGGAGGAGAGTGGCTCCGCGCCGTTCCAGAGCAGTGCCGCCGTCTGCTCCAGCGTCGCGACTTCAGCGAAACCGGCAGCATCCTTTCCGCGATAGAAAAGCCGCCCGCCGATGATGGTGGAGATTGCCGACGACAGAACCGGATCGCCCCAGCGGATCGCCTCGGCGGCGACCGTTTCGGTCTTGCGGCGGCCGGCATGGCGTTCGGCAAGCCGCTGTACGTCGGTGGCCTGGTAGAGGCTGCGGCGCGAGTCGGCGGGATCCGCCTTGGCGCGGATGCGCCCGCGGCTGACATTGGCGTAAAGCGTCTGCGGCTTGGTCTTCAGCGCCTGCAGCGCCTCCTCGGCGGTCAGCCAAGACATCGGAACCTCATATTGATCAATTGCGTCAAGATTGACGTCAATGAAACTAGGTCGGATCATCCGGATCGTAAAGGAGAAACAACATGAAAAACGGCTTGGAAGATGTCATTGCTGCCGAAACGCAGCTTTCGGATGTCGATGGCGAAGCGGGACGACTGATCATCCGCGGCGTATCGCTGGATCACCTGGTTGCAGACGGCACCTATGAAGGCGTCGCCGCCCTATTGCTCGATGGGCTGATGGAAAAAAGCTTCGACGAAGCGGAATTGCGCGACTGGTTGGCGCGGGCGCGAACGAGGATTTTCGGCCTTATCAAGGCCGCCGATACCGCCCTGCTCGCTCTGCCTCCTGTTGATGCGATGCGGGCGCTGATCGCCCGCCTGCCCGACGGCGAGGATTTCGATACCGCTCTCAGCCTTCTCGCTGCGCCCGCAGTTTTCCTGCCGGCGATCCTTCGCATGCAAAGCGGCAAAAGACCGATCGCGCCCAACGCCTCGCTGCCGCAGGCGGCCGATATCCTGCGTATGCTGACCGGAAAATTGCCGACCAGGGAGCAGACAGCGGCACTCGACACCTATCTCGTGACGATTTCGGACCATGGCCTCAATGCCTCGACCTTCGCATCGCGCGTCATTGCCTCGACGCAGGCCGGCCTCACCTCTTCCGTACTCGCGGCGGTGAGCGCGCTGAAAGGGCCGCTGCATGGCGGCGCGCCCGGTCCCGTGCTCGACATGCTGGATGCGATCGGAACGGCGGAGAATGCTTACTCGTGGCTCGGCGAAGCGCTCGACCGCGGCGAAAGGCTGATGGGCTTCGGCCACCGCATCTATCGCGTCCGCGATCCGCGAGCCGATGCGCTGAAGGGCGCGCTTAAGCCGCTGATATCCACCGGACAGGTAAACAGAGCCCGCGGCGCTCTGGCGGACGCCGTGGAGGTCGCTGCATTGGCGATCCTGAAGGCACGCAAGCCGAACCGGCCGCTCGACGTCAATGTCGAGTTTTATACCGCGCTGCTGCTCGAAGCGCTCGGCTTTCCCCGCGAGGCCTTCACCGGCGTCTTCGCGATCGGCCGCACCGTCGGATGGCTGGCCCATGCCCGCGAACAGGCGCTCGACGGCCGGTTGATCCGTCCACGTTCGGTCTATATCGGGCCGCTGCCCGCCGCTGCCTGAAAGTGAATTCGGCGGCAGCATGTCCTGCCGCCGATCCTCAACCGCCGACGAAAGCAGCCAGCTTGTCGAGCGTCGAGCGGCACCCTTCCTCATTGTCTTCGAGGCGGATCCCGGACGGAATATTGTCACTGACCATCGTCACATCGGTGCCTCCATCCGCAGTCGACAACATCGTGCTGACGGTCATCTCGCCGGAAAAGCCCTCGTCCTCGGAATCGAAGACCGTTGCCCAGACGATGTTTTCATCCGGCACGAGCTTGGCAAAGCGGCCTTCGAACCTGTCCGTCTTGTCGGAGGTCTTGCCCGATTGCGATGTCTCGTCGTCGGGATAGACGAGCGACATGCTGAAGGCGCCGCCTTCCCTGCCCTCGAAGGCATGGACGATGCCCTTCATTGTATCAGGGGGAAGCCAGGTGGCGACCGCATCTGCATCGAGGAAGGCGCGGTAGATGCGCTCGCGTGGTGCCGCGATGAAGCGTGAGACGGTCGTGCTGCGTGAAGGGGTCATGCCGACAAGTTAGCGCAGGCATGGATGTTATCCAGATCGCGCCTGAAACAACGCGATCTGGTGCTGTCAGTCGTCAGACGAGACGGCTCTGTTCCGTCGCCGCTTCTATGAAGCTGGCAAACAGCGGATGCGGGTCGAGCGGCCGGCTCTTCAGTTCCGGGTGGTACTGCACGCCGATGAACCAGGGATGATCCGGATATTCGATCGTCTCCGGCAGAACTCCGTCCGGCGACATGCCGGAAAAGACCAGGCCGCAGTTTTCGAGCCGATCCTTGTAGTCGATATTGACCTCGTAGCGGTGGCGATGACGCTCGGAAATATCGGTGGAACCGTAGATATCCGAGATCTTCGTGCCCTTCTTCAACGCCGCCTTGTAGGCGCCGAGGCGCATCGTGCCGCCGAGATCCCCGGCTGCCGTGCGCTTCTGCAACTCGTTGCCCTTGACCCATTCGGTCATCAGGCCGACCACCGGCTCTTTCGTCGGGCCGAATTCGGTCGAGGAGGCACCGGAGACGTCGGCGAGATTGCGCGCCGCCTCGATGACCGCCATCTGCATGCCGAAGCAGATGCCGAAATACGGAACCTTGCGCTCGCGGGCAAAGCGGGCAGCGTGGATCTTGCCTTCCGAACCGCGTTCACCGAAGCCGCCTGGCACGAGGATGCCATGCACTTTTTCGAGATAGGGCGCCGGATCTTCCTTTTCGAAGACCTCTGACTCGATCCATTCGAGATTGACCTTGACGCGATTGGCGATGCCACCGTGATGCAGCGCCTCGATCAGCGACTTATAGGCATCCTTGAGGCCGGTATATTTGCCGACGATCGCGATCGTCACCTCGCCCTCCGGCGTGCGGATGCGGTTGCAGACCTCTTCCCACGGGTCGAGCCGCGGCTTCGGCGCCGGCTCTATACCGAAAGCTGCGAGCACCTCGTCGTCGAGGCCTTCCTTGTGGTAGGCGATCGGTACATCGTAGATGTTGGCGACGTCTAGCGCCTGGATGACGGCAGACGGGCGAACGTTGCAGAACAACGAGAGCTTGCGGCGTTCGGCTTCGGGAATTTCGCGGTCGGCCCGCACCAGCAGGATATCGGGATGAATGCCGAGTGCCTGCAGTTCCTTCACCGAATGCTGCGTCGGCTTGGTCTTGAGCTCGCCAGCCGCCGGAATATAGGGCATCAGCGTCAGGTGAACGTAGACGGCGGTGCCGCGCGGCAGGTCGTTTCCGAGCTGGCGGATCGCCTCCATGAACGGCATGGCTTCGATGTCGCCGACCGTGCCGCCGATCTCGCAGATGACGAAGTCGTAATCGTCATTGCCCTCGATGACGAAATCCTTGATCTCGTTGGTGACGTGCGGAATGACCTGCACCGTCGCGCCGAGATAGTCGCCGCGCCGTTCCTTGTCGATGATGTTCTTGTAGATGCGGCCGGTGGTGATGTTGTCGGTCTTGGTCGCCGAACGCCCCGTGAAGCGTTCGTAGTGACCGAGATCGAGATCGGTTTCCGCGCCGTCGTCGGTGACGAAGACCTCGCCGTGCTGGGTCGGGCTCATCGTGCCCGGGTCCACGTTCAGATAGGGGTCGAGCTTGCGAAGCCGAACCCGATATCCACGGGCCTGCAGCAACGCTCCGAGAGCCGCGGCCGCAATTCCTTTTCCGAGAGAAGAAACCACGCCGCCAGTGATGAATACGTATCGCGCCATGGGATTCACCGGATACCTTTTCAAAAACGATTCCACCAGCCCAAAAATTCTTTTCCAGAACTTTCGATGCGTGGCGCAGGAATCTGAACAAAAGAAAACCGGCAGACCCGAGGGCCTGCCGGCGGTTTATGTCGAAGACCGGTTTACTGTCCCGTCGGGACGCCGGAGGGCTGAGCCGGTGCCGGCGCGGCCGGAGCTGCGGGCGTTGCCGGAGCGGTCGTTGAAGGCGCGGTGGCCGCCGGGGCCTGAGTGCCAGTTGCTGGCGCCTGAGCGGCGGGAGCCTGCGGTGCGGGTGCTGCCGCGCCGCTGCTCGGAACGCCGTTGCCGGCCGGCGGGGTTGCCGGAGCCTGCGCGCCGCCGAGCGAATCGAGAATACCGTTGCCCTGGCCGCCTGTTGCCGGAATGCGGTCGAGAATGTCGCTCGGACGGCCCTCGTAACGCGTCAGGATGCCGAGGCCGAGCGAGGTCAGGAAAAACAGGGTCGCAAGGATCGCGGTCGTGCGCGTCAGCGCATTGGCCGTGCCGCGGGCCGACATGAAGCCGGAACCGCCGCCTATGCCGAGGCCGCCGCCTTCCGAGCGCTGGATGAGCACGACGCCGACAAGGGCGAGCACGATCATGAGATGGATGACAATCAATACGGTCTGCATGGGTCCAGTCCTGCCCGCCTGGAGACGGACATAAGTAAGAATTCTGGCGGCTCTTTACATGAGGCTTTCATCTATTCCAAGCCCTTCGGCCAGGAATAAACTCGGGAATAAACCCAGGAATAAAAAATGCCTCAGGCGAGCAGCGCCTCATAGGCCCGGTAGATGGCGAGGAAGTCGGCCGCTTTCAAGCTCGCTCCGCCGATCAGCGCGCCGTCGACATTGGCAATGCCCATCAGCTCATGGGCATTGGCCGGCTTGACCGATCCGCCATAGAGAAGACGCATCTTGCGGCCTTCGTCGCCGAAGCGGGCCGCAAGCTCTGCCCGCATGAAGGCATGCGCCTTTTCGACATCACCTGATGTCGGCGTCACACCGGTGCCGATCGCCCAGATCGGCTCGTAGGCGATGACTGTGCTCTCGGCGGTGGCGCCGTCCGGAACGGAGGCGGAAAGCTGGCGCTTGATGACGTCGAGCGCCTGGCCCGTCCGGCGTTCATCCGCTGTCTCGCCGATGCAGATGATCGCCGTCAGCCCTGCGGCGAAGGCGGCCTCCGCCTTGGCGCGCACCAGATGGTCGGTTTCGGCATGGTCGGTCCGCCGCTCGGAATGGCCGACGATGACATAGGTGCCGAAACAATCGGCAATCATCTCGGCCGAGATGTCGCCGGTATGCGCACCGGACGGGTTCTGATGGCAGTCCTGAGCGCCGATTGCCAGCGGGCTGTCGGTGCACAGCGCCGTCGCCACATAGAGCAGCGTCGCCGGCGGGCAGATCAGCGCTTCGACCTTGTCGGCCAGCGGCGGGCGAACACCCTCGGCGATCGCCTTGATCTGATCCAGGGAGGCACGCATGCCATTCATTTTCCAGTTTCCCGCCACAAGCGGGCGCACATCAGGTGTCATGCTGGCCTTCCACAATCTGCTTATGCCTTGGGCAATATCAAAAGCTTGCAGCAAAGAAAAGCATCATGCCCTTGACGTAAGGGGAATCTCTGCGATCCCGCGCATATTTCTGCCGAAAACCGCCCTTTGGGTATTTTTTCGCATGTCGTTATCGCAAAAACCGCTGCACACTTTTGCGCGACATGCTTTAGCCAGCCAGAATCCAGTTCAACACCCGACGCCAGTCGATCATCCGGATCGGCGTCCCGTGATTTCCGGTCTGAAACAGCGTGAAACGCGCCGGATACTTTGCCTTGTGCAGACTTTCGAACAGCGCCTGCTGGTTAGCGGCAGCATAGACCGGGTCGCGACTGCCGTGGGCGAACCAGAGCGGCCGCTTCGCCTTGTAGAAGGCGCTTCTGGTGAAATCGGGATCGGTCACCCCGCTCAGGATCAGCATGCCCTTCAGCCGCTTGACGCTGTCACCATCGCGCGCAATGCCCCAGCAGACCTGGCTGCCCATCGAGGCGCAGGAAAGGATGATCGGCCGGCCGGGCGATTGCGCGCTGGCATAGCGGATGAGGCCGGCAATCGCCGCAACGCCGCTGCTGTCGAAGCTTTTGACCGTCGGCGAATAATAAACGCCGCCATTGCCGGCGACGAGGTTCTTCAGCCGGTTGAAATTGCCGCCGAAGCTGTAGTCGTTGGCGCCGAGCCGGCGGTCGCCGTCGCGCCCATGGATGAAAATCACCGTAAAGGCGGCATTCCCGGCCGGTCCCACCCTGGTGACATCGAGCTTGATGCCGTCGAGGGACAGCGTCTCGTCCGCTTGCGCCTTGCGGATGCCGAGCGCCACATATTTCTGCTGCGCCCGCTTTTGCGGAATCTGGTCGCGGCCGTTGATATCGCGCATCTCGTCATAGTCGATGACCTCGAAGGCACCGTCATCGCCCGTCTGCAGCACGGTCTGCTTCGAAAACAGATCGTCCTTGAAGGGCGCCAGCACATCGGCTGCCTGAGCCGGGCCAACAGCGGACAGCATGGCAACAGACAAGAAAAACGCCGCAATTGCGGTGATGATGGTGCAATGACTTGTGGACATTCGCATTCGGATGGTTCCTGAAGCCTGCCGCCGCTTGCCATTCTGCGCCCGGCAACGCAAATCATTTGGGAAAAGCCCGCCCAAACCGGCGGTGTGTCGCGTATAGAGGTGCTTTCTGGCAAAATCTGCCTGATTCGCAAACGTGGCATGAAATGCGGTGATTTTGGGTCGGCGGCGGATGCCCGCCCAGGCCAGACCTAAGACAGGATGAAGATCTGAACGGCTCCATGGACGATAGCAACGACCTCTTTTCCGGAATGCCCCTCTCTGAAAAACGCGAGGAGGCGCAGAAGCCTGCGGCGCCCGCCGAACGGCCGCCGGTGACGGCTGCGCCCGCCGCAGCGGCAGCACCCCCGGCTGCCGGAGCCTCTGCACGCCCGGCGCCCGCCGCCTCGAACTCCGATGATTACGGCGCCTCGTCGATCCGCGTCCTCGAAGGCCTCGAGCCGGTGCGCATGCGCCCGGGCATGTATATCGGCGGCACCGATGAAAAGGCGCTGCACCACCTCTTTGCCGAAGTCATCGACAATGCGATGGACGAGGCGGTCGCCGGGCATGCCAATTTCATCGAGGTCTATCTCGACCTCGAGGGTTATCTCACCGTCTCCGACAATGGCCGCGGCATCCCGGTCGAGAACCATCCGCAGGTGCCGGGCAAGTCGACGCTCGAAGTCATCATGACCAAGCTGCATGCCGGCGGTAAATTCGACGGCAAGGCTTACGAAACTTCAGGCGGCCTGCACGGCGTCGGCGTCTCGGTCGTCAACGCGCTTTCCGACGACCTCGAGGTCGAGGTGGCGCGAAACCGCAAACTCTACCGCCAACGCTTCTCCCGCGGCCTGCCGCAGGGCGGTCTCGAAGAGTTGGGCGACGTTCACAACCGCCGCGGCACCCGCGTGCGCTTCCATCCCGACCCCCAGATCTTTGGGGATCACATGAAGTTCGATGCCGCCCGCGTCTTCCGCATGGCGCGCTCGAAAGCCTATCTGTTCGGCGGCGTCGAAATCCGCTGGAGCTGTGAGGCGGGCGTGCTGCCCGAAGGCTCCGAGGTCCCTGACAAGGCCGTCTTCCACTTCCCCGGCGGCCTGAAGGACTATCTCCAGGCGACGATGGGCAAGGAGTTCACCGTCACCCGCGAGATTTTCGCTGGCAAGACGGAGAAGGTGAGCGGCCACGGCTCGATGGAATGGGCGATCACCTGGTATGGCGGCGATCCTCAGGTGCATTCCTATTGCAACACCATCCCGACGACCGAAGGCGGCACGCATGAAGCGGGGCTGCGCATTGCGCTGACCAAGGGCCTGAAGGCCTATGCCGAGCTGACGCAGAACAAGCGCGCCGCGCAGATCACCACCGACGACGTGATGATTTCAGCCGTCGGCATGCTGTCGGTCTTCATCCGCGAGCCGGAATTCGTCGGCCAGACCAAGGACAGGCTTGCGACCGTCGAGGCGCAGCGCATCGTCGAGAACGCGCTCCGCGATCCCTTCGACCATTACCTTGCCGACAATCCGAATGAGTCGGCCAAGCTGCTTGACTGGGTGATCGAGCGCGCCGAGGAGCGCCTGCGCCGCCGGAAGGAAAAGGAAGTCAACCGCAAGAGTGCGGTGCGCAAATTGCGCCTGCCCGGCAAGCTCGCCGATTGCTCGCAGAACACCGCCGAAGGCGCCGAACTCTTCATCGTCGAGGGTGATTCGGCAGGCGGTTCGGCCAAGCAGGCGCGCAACCGCGCCAATCAGGCAATTCTGCCGCTGCGTGGCAAGATCCTCAACGTTGCCAGCGCCGGCCGCGAAAAACTTGGCGCCAACCAGCAGCTCGCCGATCTCGTCCAGGCTCTCGGCTGCGGCACGCGCTCGAAATATCGCGACGAAGACCTGCGCTACGAGCGCATCATCGTCATGACCGATGCCGACGTCGACGGCGCCCATATCGCATCGCTGCTCATCACCTTCTTCTATCAGGAGATGCCGGAGCTGGTGCGCGGCGGCCATCTCTTCCTTGCCGTGCCGCCGCTTTACAAAATCACCCAAGGGGCGAAATCCGCCTATGCCCGCGACGACAATCATCGCGCCGAGCTGATGCAGACGGAGTTTAAGGGCAAGGCCAAGGTCGAGATCAGCCGCTTCAAAGGTCTCGGCGAAATGATGCCCGCCCAGCTCAAGGAAACCACCATGGATCCGTCCAAGCGCACCCTGCTCAAGGTGCTGATCGACGAGGTGGATTTCGAAGGCACCCGCGCCGCCGTCGACGATCTGATGGGCACCAAGCCAGAAGCCCGCTTCCGCTTCATCCAGGATCGCGCGGCCTTCGCCGAAAACCTCGATATCTAGGGTATTAGGTCGAGCGCGCCAAACGGTCGGATAGACACGGGTTCGGCGCGCCGCATTTTAGCATTCACGATTTCACGGAACTGACGAAGAACCGTAACAACTCCGTCAAACAACCGGCGCATTAAACGGTCGGCGTGCCTCCCCCAGGGAGCATTTGCGCCGGTCGAACCGTTTTCAAACCCCTTGCCGGATATTTGTCATGACCAAGCGTTTTCTCGCGGCTGCCGCTTTCGTTCTCCTGTCCAGCACCGTCAGCGCCACCGATATCGGCACCACTTTTGAGACCGCCTGCCCCTTCGGCGATTGCGCCGCTGGCATCTCGCTCTCCTATCTCGGTGAATTCGTCATCCCCACAGGCCACATGGAAAACGGCGTCGAATTCGGCGGTATTTCCGGCCTCGATTTCGATGCCGCCACCGGCCACTATATCGCCATCAGCGACGACCGTTCGGAAAGAGGCCCTGCCCGTTTCTATGAACTCGACGTCGATCTCGACGCGTCGGGCCTCAAGGGCGTTTCGGTCGTCAAGCAGGTGACCCTGAAGGACAAGAATGGCGAGCCCTTCGCTGCCCGGACCGTCGATCCGGAATCGATCCGCCTCGGCAAGGACGGCATCTATTGGGGCAGCGAAGGCGACGGCAAGGCGCTGCTGGCACCCTTCGTCCGCGTTGCTTCGCCGGACGGATCCTTCGTCCGCGAATTCATGCTGCCGGAGGGCTTTGCGCCAACCGCGGACAAGTCGACCGGCATCCGGGACAATCTTGCCTTCGAGGATCTTGCCATCGCGCCCTCCGGCGACGTTTTCGTCGGTGTTGAAGCGGCCCTTTACCAGGATGGTCCGAACCCCTCGCTGACGTCGGGCAGCCTGTCGCGCATCGTCCGCTATGACGGCGCCACCGGCGAGCCGAAGGCTGAGTACGTCTACCCCGTCTCGCCGATCCCGCAGGCCGCCACCAAGGCCGACGGCGGCAATGACAACGGCATGTCCGAGATTCTTGCCCTCGACGATCACCGCCTGCTCGCCGTCGAACGCAGCTATGCCCAGGGCTTCGGCAACACCATCAAGATCATGATGATGGATCTGACTGATGCCACCGATGTATCCGCTATCGCTTCGCTCGCCAAAAACGACCAGCGCGTCGTCCCCGTCCGCAAAAGCCAGGTCCTCGATTTGAGGGCGATCGGCCTCGTTCCCGACAATATCGAGGCCATGTCGCTCGGCAAGGCCAAGGACGGCACCGATATTCTCATTCTCGGCTCCGACAATAATTTCTCGGCCGGCCAGAAGACGCAATTCTATGCCTTCAAGGTTCTCAACCGCCCGCAGCAGTAAGACGTCCGGATCTGAGGGTCGAATAGGCACGCTTTGTATACGCTTTCACGGTGCGGACCTTGAAACCACCGGGTTGATGGCCCATAACCAGAGTACAAGAAAAAGAAGAGGCGCGCGTGGGTGTGTTCGACCGTCAGAAAAGCAATCATGAACCGCGATGGCTCGGATCGTCGGCGCAGACGCGTACGCCGCTGATTCCCTCCATTTCGGCGGCGCGCTGGCTGCTGGTCCTGGTCGTCGCTGCCGGCGTCTATTTCTTCTACGGCTTCCTCGTGCCGGTGCTCGCAGCCCTCGTCATCGGCTTTGCCAGCTGGCCGCTCTACCGCAAGCTTCTTGCCCGCGTCGGCGGCAATACGACGATCGCCGCGACCATCGCCATCATCCTGATTATCACCTTCCTGGTCATCCCGATCGGGCTTGCGGTCACCTATACGACGGGCGAAGTGCGCACCTGGGTCGCCTGGGCAATCCATGCCAACCGCGCCGGCGCCCCGACGCCAAACTGGATCGTCGCGCTGCCTTGGGCCGGCGCCTATCTCGATGAAGTCTGGACAAAATATATCGGCAGTCCCGGCGCGCTCGGCGAGGTCATCCAGGCGGTCAGCGGCGCCAATATCGGCAACATATACCGTGCAGTGCTGGCGGCCGGTGGCGGCGCCTTCCATCTGCTGCTGACGCTGCTTTTCATGCTGATCGCGCTGTTCTTCGTCTATCGCGACGGCTTCTCCTTCTCCAAGCAGATCGACATGCTGGGTGAGCGCATCCTGCCCAACCGCTGGGAGCGAATTTCTCGCGTCGTGCCGGCGACGATCAGCTCAACCGTCATGGGCATGACGCTGATCGCGATCGGCGAAGGCATCGTGCTCGGTCTTGCCTACTGGATTGCCGGCGTGCCCTCGCCGGTGACGCTCGGCGTGCTGACGGGCGTGATGGCGCTGATACCGGGCGGTGCGCCGCTCTCCTTCACGCTGGTCTCCATCTATCTGCTGGCGAGCGGCTCGCATGTCGCCGGCATCAGTCTCTTCGTCTGGGGGACGGTCGAGCTCTTCATCGTCGACAAGACGCTGCGGCCGAAGCTCGTCGGCGGTCCGATCAAGCTGCCCTTCCTGCCGACCTTCTTCGGCCTCGTCGGCGGCGTCAAGACGATGGGTTTCCTCGGCCTCTTCATCGGCCCGGTGCTGATGGCGCTGATCGTCGCCATCTGGCGCGAATGGATCCACGAGGCCCGCAACGCCGACAAGAGCGAGACCGGACCGCAGATCATCATCGACGAACAGGCCCCGCCGCCGGTCCCCGGTTCGCCGAAAACCATGCCGCGCGTCGCCGAAGGCTGAACATGGCTTCGCAGACCGGCTACCCCAGCCGCTTTTCCATGAACAGGCTGAGCGGATCCGGCAGATAGCTGCCGAACGGCTCGATTTCCCGATATCCGTATTTGCGGTAGAGAGCGATCGCCTCGGGCTGGTAGATGCCGGTTTCAAGCCGGATCGCCGTTAGACCCTTTTCCCCGGCGATCGCTTCGAGCGCATTCATCAGGCCGCTGGCGATCCTCAGCCCCCTCGCCTCGGGGTCGACGAACATGCGCTTGATCTCCGCCGTGCCGTCGCCGGCCTCGACCAGCGCGCAGCAGCCGACGGTCGCATCGCCATTGCGCGCGACGAGGAAGCTCACCGAAGGCTTCTCCAGCACGGAAAGGTCGACCAGATGGTTGCTCTCCGCAGGATAGAGCGATTGCGCATAGGCATCAGAGAGATCGAGAAGCCGGATGACGCCCTCCTGGCGTGGCGGTTCAAGAGCGATGGTGACGGACATGTTGGCTCCCTCTGCCGGCGCGTGACAATATTTCCCCCGATATGACGAACAGTTAGCGTCCTTGCCTTCATTCGGTTGGAATTGCGCCCTCTAAGACGATGATGTGCTCAATAATCAAGGAAGCAGAATATGCAAGCGGTGCTGATCGCGATGACCATTCTCGGCTGCGACGATTCCATCAGCCAGTGCAATTATGTCGCGACGGTCGATAAACGCTGGGAAACCGTTGCCGCCTGCGATGCCGAAGCCGAACGACGGCTGAAGACCTATGTGAATGTCAACTATCCCTCGGTGATTGCGGTGTGCGAGGCGCCGAAAGCCATCGCCGCCGCCGAGCCGCCGAAATCGGCGCCCGTGCCTGCCGCCGCGCCCGAGGTCGCTGTCGCAGCGCCCCAACCCGCAGGAAGGATTGCCGGTTTTGCAGAAGGCATCGCCGGCCAGGTCCGCGCCCACCTGCCCTCGGGCAGAAGCGTCAAGGACACACTGACCAAACCCGTGCACTTCGTCTCCGCCAGCTATTCCTGGGTGGTGACGCGGCTGGCCGATTAAGCGGCCGCAAGCGCCGCGTAGACGCGCGCGGATTGTCGCTGCTCGTTAACGTGCAGCTTTTCCACCATGTCGAGCAACTCGCCGATTGCGCCATGCGCGTCGTGATGGCGGAATTTTTCGAGAAGACGGCCGCAGACATTGCCGAGCACGCTGGCCGGCGCTTTTCTGGCGGCGTCGCGCCACAGCATCGTCGCTTCGACGAAGATCACGCTGATGTCCCTCGGCAGGCCGGCGGATTCATAGAGCGCGCGCACCGCATGCATGCGCCCGGTTGCCAGGATCGAGCGCACGCGGCGCTCGCTGCACGCGGTCAGATCGACGATCGCGCCGGCGAAGAAATCTACCTTGCCGGCACAGAGCGCATGCATCAGGAAGGACGGCGTCAGCCGGCCGTTGAGGCGCAGATGCTGGACGAGATCGGGTATTTCGCGCGGCGCGATGTCGCCGGCGATCGAAACGATGGCGGCCTCGGTCGCCTCGCGGCTGATGCGCTGAAGCCGCTGCAGGCCGATCGCCGCCTGTGCCAGCGGCAGGCCGACCAGCGCATTGCTGACATGCTGGGTCAGCAATTGCCGGGCATCGGCGGGAAGATCGCTGCGGTCGAGAAGCAGGTTGCGAATGTCGTAGCAGTCGCCGAGCCGTTCGGCGATACGTTTCAACGATAGGCTGGAGATCACCGCGCCGTCGTTCTCCAGCAGGCAGAGCAGTTCTTCCTCGTCGCCGACCTCCGCAAGGGCGGCGGAGACCGGGCGTGTCAGATGCGCTCTGGCGGCGATCAGCATGCGGGTGGCGCCGTTGCCGCGCGCGGCAAGGTCGACGAGATCGGCGTCGCTCAAAAGTGGCGAGCAGGTCACCGCGTGGCAGGCGACCTCGGGCTGGTCTTCGGCAAGCGAAAGAATAAGGTTGCGCGGCGCATCGGGCGACCAGGCGATCGCCTCGGCAAGCGCAAGCCGCACGCGCGGCGACGGATCGTCGAGAAGAAAGGTCATCGCCATTTCGGCCGCCGCCCGCTCGTCCGCGGACATTTCGGACTGCAGATAGGCGCGCCCGAGGGCGTTTGCGGCCCGGGCCCGGTCACCGCTCTTGGCCGTTTCGATCCAACGAAGAAAAGCTTCTACGATCACGCGACGCCCCAGCATTTGAACGCGATTCCCTCGCGCTCCATTCAATGCTGCGACCGTAGTGGCAAAAGGTTTAAGATTGGTTCACCATGTTTCTTAAGCCTTTGGACGCCTTGCCGGTTCGGCTCAGCCTTGCTGCGTCTTCGGCCGGATCATCTCGAAAACATCGCTGCCTTCGCTGTAATCCATGTAACCCATGCGGGCCAAAGGTCGGGCGATCGACATGTCGAGGCGGCCGTCCCTGACGATCGCTTCATCGATGCGGATACCGACCACTTCGCCGAAGACGAGGACGTTTTCGGATGGTTCGCCCGACAGCGTCTTCGGCTCGATGATCTCGGTCACCCTGCATTCGAGCACCGCGAAAGCCTCGCCGACATAGGGCGCGTCGATCAGTTCGGCCGGCTTCGGCGTCAGGCCGGCGAAGTCGAATTCGCTGTCGCCGTAGGGCAGCGCCGCCGAGGAGAGGTTCATCTTCTCGGCAAGATCGCGGCTGACGAAATTGCAGGTGAAGACGCCGGTCTCGGCGGCATTGCGCTGGCTGTGCTTGCGTCCGGCTGAAGAAAACATCACCAGTTTCGGCCGGTCCGCAACGGCATTGAAGAAGGAATAGGGCGCGAGATTGATCGAACCATCCCTGCCTTTGCTGCCGATCCAGCCGATCGGGCGCGGCGACACGATCGCCTTGAACGGATCATGCGCGAGCCCATGCCGGTTGCTGTCGGTGGTGTAGAACATCAGTCTTCTCCGCCGACCCAGGTTACGGTATCGACAAGTTCCGGCCGCGGCCGCTCGATCGCCGGAAATGTCGTCGAGCCGATATGAATGAAGCCCGCCACCTTTTCATCAGGCCCGACGCCGAGCAGCGGATAGGCACGCTCGTCATAGGCGAACCACTCCGTCAGCCAGTTGGCGACATAACCATTGGCATTGGCGGCGAGGATGACGTTGAAGCAAAGCGCGCCCGCCGACATCAACTGCTCCCATTCCGGGATCTTGATATGCGGCCCCGCCTTGCTGACGATGGCGACCACCACCGGCGCACGGGTGAAACGGCTGCGCTCGACCTGGATCATCTCTTCGGAAAGATCGGGCTTTGTCTGAAGAGCCAGCGTCAGAAGTTCCTCGCCGAGACGCACGCGCTGCTCTCCGCGATAGACGATGAAGCGCCATGGGGCGATCTTGCCGTGATCGGGAACACGCGAGGCAAGACGCAGGATCTCCTCGATCTCGGACTTCTCGGGGCCTGGTTCGCACATCTGAAAAGCGGGGATGGAGCGGCGCACGGCGAGGTAGTCGATCAGCTTGATATCGGATTTCATACGGGAGAAGCTCTCATTTTTATGCTGCTGCAAAGGGTGGGTCTTGAATTTGCCATCGCGTTGGTCTTGAAGTGACCTTTGCGATTTCAGAAGTCAATCGGTTCACGAAACAGATGTTTGGCATTTTGCCTTTTGCACGCATCGGCCTTGCCATTGCCCTGATGGTATTGATGCCCCTCGGCGCCGGCGCTCAGGATGCCTTCAAGGAATTCAAACAGCTTGAATCGACACCGAAGATGCCGAAGCTCGATGCCTTTATCGCGCCCGGCACGGTGCCCGAAGGGGTCAAGCTGCGCGACGTCCCGATGGAAGCCAAGCTGACGGCCGACGGCACGCCGGTTGAAGAGGGCCTTTCCTGGTACGTCTTCAGCCCGATCGCCGGAACCGATGGCAAGCTGCCGCTGATCGCCAGCGCCAAGGGCGGCCCCGCCGCCTTCCAGCTCGCCCCGGGCGATTATTTCGTCAACGTCTCCTTCGGCCGCGCCGGGGTCACCAAGAAACTGACCGTGCCCGCTGAAGGCGAGGTCGACAAGCAGGTGATGGTGCTCGATGCCGGCGGCCTGCTGCTCAATGCCGTCTCCGGCGCCGACGCCCGCATTCGCCCCGACCAGTTGAGCTTCTCGATCTATTCCTCGGAAGTGCGCGACGATGGCGAGCGCGGCCTCGTGGTGGCCGATGTCTCGCCGAATACCGTCGTCCGTCTCAATGCCGGCACCTATCACATCGTTTCCGAATATGGCAGCGTCAATGCCGTGATCCGCGCCGACATCCAGGTCGATGCCGGCAAACTGACCGAGGCGACGATCCAGCATCGCGCCGCGCAGATCACCTTCAAGCTGGTCTCCGATACCGGCGGCGAGGCGATCGCCGATACGGCATGGTCGATCCTGACGGCGGCCGGCGACAGCGTCGGCGAAAGCGTCAGCGCCTTCCCGACAATGGTTCTCGCCGAAGGCGGATATTCCGCCGTCGCCCGCAACAAGGACAAGATCTACCAGCGCGATTTCACCGTCGTCGCCGGCAGGAATACCGATGTCGAGGTTCTGATGAAAGACCAGCAGCCGCAGCCGCCGGTAAGCGACGCGGCCCGCACGGTACAGCAGGTGCCGGTCGGCACGCCGTCGCCGCCAGGCGTCCAGCCGGCTCCGGTAGCGCCGCTGCCCTCCTACGAACAGCTCGTGCCGCAGCAGGGCGGTGACGACACCAGCCTCGATTGATTTTTCCGTGAGCGGTTTCGGCTCGAGACGACGTCGGCGCCACTGAGAAGACGGATCGCGGCCAGAAGCCCCCGACCGTGCAGCTCAGCAGTGCTCAGGCGCGGATTCCATCATTGGCATAGGAGTATTTTCTGAAACGCACCCGGGTCTCGGGGTGACACGTTCCGATAATATTATAGCGATAGATCAGCGGCCGACAGCGCCGCGTACGGCACTGTCGGATCTTTGACATTTGTTCAGGCCGCCTTGGCCTTTTTTGCTTCGGCCTTGCGACGAATGTCGGGCGGTGTCGCTTCGAGGGTAAGGCTCTCGACGGCGGCGTCGAGCCCCATCGAAACCTGTTCCTGGCTGCCGAGGCGGCGGATATTGACCGTGCGCTCCTCGGCCTCTTTCCTGCCGCAGACGATGATGACGGGAACCTTGGTGACCGAATGCTCGCGGACCTTGTAGTTGATCTTCTCGTTGCGGAAGTCGGTCTCGACGTTGAGGCCGGCCTCGCGCAGCGCCTCGGCCACCTCAAGCCCGTAGGCATCGGCTTCCGAGGTGATTGTTGCGACCACCACCTGCAGCGGCGATACCCAGAGCGGCATATGGCCGGCGAAGTTCTCGATCAGGATGCCGAGGAAACGCTCCATCGAGCCGCAGATGGCGCGATGGATCATCACTGGCTGCGTCTTTTCCGAGTTGCTGTCGATGTAGAAGGCGCCGAAGCGTTCCGGCAGGTTGAAGTCGACCTGCGTCGTCCCGCACTGCCATTCGCGGCCGATCGCATCCTTCAGCGTGTATTCGAACTTCGGACCGTAAAAGGCGCCCTCGCCCGGCAGGATGCCGGTCTTGATGTTGTTCGACTGCTGCTGGATCGTCTCCAGCACACCCATCATCACGCTTTCGGCGCGGTCCCAGAGCTCGTCCGAACCGACGCGTTTGTCCGGCCGGGTCGAGAGCTTGATCGTCACTTCGTCGAAGCCGAAATCCTTATAGACCGAAAGGATCAGGTCGTTGATCTTCAGGCATTCGGCGGCCATCTGCTCGTCGGTGCAGAAGATGTGGGCATCGTCCTGCGTGAAGCCGCGCACGCGCATCAGCCCATGCAGCGCGCCCGACGGCTCGTAGCGGTGGACATTGCCGAATTCGGCGAGGCGTATCGGCAGCTCGCGGTAGGATTTCAGCCCGTGCTTGAAGATCTGGATATGGCCGGGGCAGTTCATCGGCTTCAGCGCGAAGACGCGGTCGTCATCGGTGTCGTCGCCGGCAACCGTCACCTTGAACATGTTGTCGCGGTACCAGCCCCAGTGACCGGAGGTTTCCCACAGCGACTTGTCGAGCACCTGCGGCGCGTTGACTTCCTGATAGTCGCCGGCAAGCCGGCGGCGCATATAGGCAACCAGCGTCTGGAATACGCGCCAGCCCTTGCCGTGCCAGAAGACGACGCCGGGACCTTCTTCCTGGAAATGGAAGAGATCCATCTCGCGGCCGAGCCGGCGATGATCGCGCTTTTCGGCTTCGGCAAGCATATGCAGGTAGTTGTCGAGTTCCGACTGTTCGGCGAAAGCCGTACCGTAGATGCGGCTCAGCATCGGATTGTTGCTGTCGCCGCGCCAATACGCGCCGGCCACCTTCAAGAGCTTGAAGGCGCTGCCGATCTGGCCGGTCGAGGCCATGTGCGGACCGCGGCAGAGGTCGAACCAGTCGCCTTGGTAATAGATCTTGAGATCCTGCCCTTCCGGGATCGCATCGACGAGTTCGACCTTGTACTGCTCGCCCTTGTCGGCGAAGACCTGTTTCGCCTTCTCGCGCGACCAGACCTGCTTGGTGAAGGCGGCGTTGCGGGCGATGATCTCCTTCATCTTCTTTTCGATCTTCGGCAGATCGTCGAGTGTGAAGGGCTCGTTCTTGGCGAAGTCGTAGTAGAAGCCGTTTTCGATGACCGGGCCGATCGTCACCTGGGTGCCGGGCCAGAGCTCCTGCACTGCTTCGGCCATGACATGCGCCGCGTCATGGCGGATGAGTTCGAGCGCGCGGTCGTCATTGCGGGTGATGATCTCGATCCTGCCGGTCGTCACGGGATCGGAAAGGTCGCGCACGGTACCGTCAATCGCAACGGCGACCGCTTTTTTGGCGAGCGACTTGGAAATGGATTCGGCGACATCCCGGCCGGTTGCGCCGGCATCATAGCCGCGCACGGAACCATCGGGAAATGTCAGGGAAATAGCTTGGGACATCGAAATTCTCCTTGTCCAGTCCCGCCAACGAATGCGGGTGGTTGACATGAAAGCGCCTCCGCGGAGCTGAATGCGCAGCCGCCTGATAGCCAGATTTCCTGTCTGAGTAAAGAAAAAGCGAGGTTATATAATCATTTCAGTCAGCCCGCGCACGGTGTTCCAGTTGCGCATCGTACCGACGCCGAGTCGCTTGGTCGTCAGCGCCGAAAGCAGCTTGGATTGGCTCGGCTTGCCGGCGAAATCGATCCAGAGATCGCCGCCGACGACGGCGATGCGCTGTCCCTCCGTCATCAGTGGTTTCAGCGCCTCTACCTTTTTGGGATCGACCGGCAGACGCATCACCCGGACGATGACCTGGTCGCCATTGCCGTCCTTGAAGGGATTGGTGCTGCAAAGCGCCATCCAGGTGCAGTCGCTGCGCACGATGATATCGACATGTTTGCCGAACTTTTCTTCAAAGCCCTCTTCCAGATGGGTCTCGACTTCGTGCGGCCGCATCTCGTCGGCCTCGAAGACAAGATTGCCTGTGGAAACCAGCGTGCGCGGCTCGCGATAACCGAGCTCTTCGGCAAGTGCACGCAAATCCTGCATGATGACGCGGCGGTCGGGCGTCAGGACAATGCTGTGCAGCAGGGCGATGAAGGTGCTCATGGCGCTCACCCTTTCTTCCGCCCGAGGGCGAGATAACGCCAGGGAGTCCACCAGCGCAAGCTGTCGCCGAGCATCTCCGGCACCTGGTCGAGGCCGCTGGTGCCGCCCGGGCCGCAGCGGCCGACGCGAAACAGCGCCATCCAGCCGCCGGCCCAAAGACCGTGGCGGGCGATCGACTCGTAGCCATATTCGGAGCATGTCGGGATATGGCGGCAGGAATTGCCAACAAAGCCGGAAAGCGTCAGCTGGTAGAGGCGGATGAGCCCCATGCCGAGCAGGCGGTCGGGCGTCTTGCGGAACGGACCGGTATAGTTGCGGGAAGTGCGTGCGGCCTTTTCACGCGGCTTGCCCGATCCCGCGGCACCGCCGTCGTCCTCATCATCGGCCTGCCGAATGCAGAACTCGCACATGTCAGTTACGCCTCGACAACTTCCGCCCGTTTCGCCTCGATCTGCCCGATCGCATCGACGACGGCATCGAAGGTCAGCATCGTCGAGGCATGGCGGGCCTTGTAGTCCCGCACCGGCAGCAGATAGCGCATGTCTTCGAATCGTCCATGAGGCCCCGCCCCGTCCGCCTTCAACATGGCGAGCATGTCCTGGCGGGCCTGGCGCAATTCGTCCGATGTGGCGCCGACGACATGGCGGGCCATGATAGAGGACGAGGCCTGGCCGAGCGCGCAGGCCTTCACGTCATGAGCAAAACCGGTCACGGTGTCGCCATCCATCTTCAGCCAGATCCGCACCTTCGAGCCGCAGAGTTTCGAATTGGCCTGGGCGCTCGCATCGGCATCATCAAGCGTGCCGGTCAGCGGAATATTGCCGGCGAATTCGAGGATTTTGCTGTTGTATATATCGTCCATGCTGGATTTCCGCTCCAAAATCGCTGCGGATCGGCCTCTGTGGGGCGCTATTGTCGTCAAAACAAAAAACACACCGTGTCGTGTGAGGATACTTACATACGATGGCCGTCTTCCTATATGTATGTCGTTCGAAGGCCATGAAAATGCAATGGCCTGGTGTAAGTTTGATTGGGAAACCGTGCCGGACGGGCTAAACTTGCCCTGAAAGCCCCGGAGCCTGCCAAAGGTGCATGAATTCCCGCATGGGATTGACCAGTGGCGATTCCGACAGATGGGTCCGCGGTGCGGGCCAGGAGACCATTGTTCATGGACGCCATCGTAAAGAACTTTCCGCAGACGAACCGCGACTCGGATCGCCCCTCCCAGCAGGAGGCTGAGGAAGCCGTTCGCGTTCTGCTGCGCTGGGCCGGTGACGACCCGACGCGTGAAGGCCTGCTCGAAACGCCGGCCCGCGTCGTCAAATCGTACCGCGAGCTTTTTTCCGGTTACGACATGGCGGCGGAAGACGTGCTCGGTCGCACCTTCGAAGAAGTCGCCGGTTACGATGACATGGTTCTCGTCAAGGATATTCCGTTCTACTCGCATTGCGAACACCACATGGTTCCGATCATCGGCAAGGCCCACGTCGCCTACATGCCGGACGGGCGCGTGCTCGGCCTGTCGAAGATTGCCCGTGTCGTCGAGATCTATGGCCGCCGCCTGCAGACCCAGGAAACGATGACCGCGCAGATCGCCCGGGCCATCGACGATACGCTTAATCCGCGCGGTGTCGCGGTGTTGATCGAGGCCGAACATATGTGCATGGCGATGCGCGGCGTTCAGAAGCAGGGCTCGACCACGTTGACGACGACGTTTACGGGAACGTTCAAGACTGAGCCGGCCGATCAGGCCCGTTTCATGACCATGGTGCGGAGCCGCTGATACCGGCTCCCTCAGGAGGGCCGCGATGAGTCAACTGATCTTCAATCAACCATCCGAGGACAAGTCGGCGTTGGAAGACGCCGGCGATTTCACGCCGCGTTTCGACGACCGCGGCCTGATCACCGCGATCGTCACCGATGCCGGCGACGGTGAGCTGCTGATGGTGGCGCATATGAATGCCCAGGCGCTGGCGCTGACCATCCAGACCGGCACGGCGCACTATTTCAGCCGTTCGCGCGGCAAGCTCTGGAAGAAAGGCGAAACCTCGGGCAATCTCCAGACGGTGAAGGAAATCCGCACCGATTGCGATCAGGACGCCATCTGGCTGAAGGTCGAGGTCGCCGGCCACGACGCTACCTGTCACACCGGCCGCCGCTCCTGCTTCTACCGGACGATCACGCTTCGAGACGGAAAGCCGATGCTTGATATCGTTGACGACGAGCTTCATTTCGATCCGCAGGATGTCTACGGAAAATAGCCTGAAATTCCTGGCATTTGCTCCTTATTGCGCCAGAAACCGCATCTCTATACCATTTGGAAACTGATCGGGCACACTATCGAAAATCAAGTGTTCTGCTGGGAGGGGAGAGCGCCATGCTGAGCTGGAGTCTGCATCGTCAAAGCTCTGAAGGCGAAGGTGCCGGTTCCGGCATGTCGACCACGCTCGATATGCTCCCACCTCCTGCGCCTCAAAAGAAAATCAAGATCGCGCTGGCACTCGGCGGCGGCGCTGCCCGCGGCTGGGCCCATATCGGCGTGCTACGCGCCCTCGACGAGGCAAAGGTCGAGATCGGCATGATTGCCGGCACCTCGATCGGCGCGCTGGTCGGCGGCTGCTATCTTGCCGGCAAGCTCGATGAACTCGAAAGCTTCGCGCGCTCGCTGACGATGCGCCGCATCGCAAGTCTCCTCGATCTCACCATCGGCGGCAGCGGCCTGTTCGGCGGCATGCGGCTGACCAAGCGCATGCAGGAACATCTCGAAGGCCTGAACGTCGAGGATCTCGACCGGCCGTTCGTCGCGGTCGCGGCCGAGGTCAATACCGGTCATGAGGTCTGGATCGCCAATGGTTCGCTGATCACGGCGCTGCGCGCCTCCTATGCCCTGCCCGGCATTTTCGAGCCGGTGCGCAGCAATCACCGCACGCTGGTCGACGGCGCACTGGTCAATCCCGTCCCCGTCTCCGTCTGCCGCGCCTACGAACAGCCGCTCGTCGTCGCCGTCAATCTCAATTACGATCTCTACGGCCGCTCCGCCGTCGTCCGGCACAATGCCAGCCTCTCGCCGCAGGAAGTGCAGAAACAGGAAGAGGCGCCCTATGCGCGCCTCGGCATGACCGGCGTCATGGTGCAGGCCTTCAACATCATCCAGGACAGGATCGCCCGGGCCCGCCTTGCCGGCGACCCGCCGGATATTTCGCTGCAGCCGCGTCTCAGCTATATCGGCCTTTCCGAATTCCACCGGGCCGGCGAGGCGATCGAACGCGGCTACGAGGAGGCCAGAGCCCGGCTCCCCGAGATCAAACGCATGCAGGAAGTCTACGCAAGCAACCCCTGATGCACGTCGTCCAAAAGCGCGTGGCGGTTTGGGACGACGAGACTAGTCTAGCGAAGCACGCGAAAACCTCAGCCGGCGATATAGGCCTTGATTTCCTCGGCCTCACGCTCCACTTCGGCGATACGCGATTTCACCACGTCCCCGATCGAGATGATGCCGGCAAGCTTGCCGTTGCTTTCCACCGGCACGTGACGGAAACGTCGGCTGGTCATCAGTTCCATCAACTCGTTGACGGTCGTCTCCTCATGGCAGCGATAGACCTTTGCGGTCATGACCTGAGCCAGCGGTTGGTCGAGGCCTTCCTTGCCGTGTTTGGCGATCGCATGCACGAGATCGCGCTCGGTGAACATGCCCGAAATCCGGTTCTCCATGCCGACGACGACGATGGCGCCGATCTTCTTTTTGCTGAGGATGGCGGCCGCCTCGGCGACGGTGGCGTTCGGCCCGGCGGTGACGACGTCCCTGCCCTTCAGGTCGAGGATTGCTTTGACTGAACTGGTCATTCGAACCTCCTATGTCCGTGAAACACTTGTCACAGGCATCCGCGGCGGTTTCTCCCCCCGGCACGGATATAGGTCGATGGTGCACTGCCCGGCTCAGGATTGCAACACATCCTTCTCGGTTCCGTCAGGTTCCATCACCGGCGGGCGCGGCGCCCGGTCGAACAGCGAAAACAGCAGGAAGCCGAAGACGAAGCCGCCGATATGCGCGTCCCAGGCAATCGCCTGGTCGCTGTCGCCGACGAGCGGGATGCCGACAGCGATCAGCGCATTGCCGACCAGCCAGAGCAGCATGAAGATGATGACGGTGCGGCTCTTCAGCGCCTCGACGATGGAAAGCCGGGGATTGAGATGCGCTGGAAGCATCGGCCGCCGTTCGGCCGGAAAGGCGAATCGGCAGGCGGCCCCCATCAGCCCGGAGATGACGCCCGACGCACCGATCAGCAGCGACACGTCTCCCCAGTTCAGGGCCGCGTGCAGAATGGCGGATGCGACGGCGGAAAAAACCCAGAAGAGCACGAAACGCAGCGTCCCGATGCGGCGCACGACCGGCGCGCCGAAGGCCATCAGCCAGAAGGCGTTGAAGAGGATATGCTGGACGCTGCCGTGCAGCAGCGAATAGGTGACGGGCGTCCAGAACAGTTCCGGCCCCTGCTGCGACAGCGGAATCACATAGCGGGCGGGAACGAAGCCGAAGGTGAAGAACAGCCAGTTCATCGCATCGTCGGAGAGCAGGAGTTCCTGCACCGCATAAATGACACCAAGCAGGCAAAGGCTGAAGAACAGCGCCGGCGGAAGGTTGAAGACCGGTTCGCGCGGTCGCCGTGCCGGCGGCTGGACCTCGGGAGGTTCGGGCGCCTTATGCGGCTCGGCCGTCTGCTCATTCATCTGTGTTTTGCCTCGTTGAGGCCACAGCCATACAGGAGCGACTGTCAAAAAAAAAGCCGTCCGAAGGGCCGGACGGCGTACCGGGAGCTCCAGGAAAGACCTCGGCCCGGGCAGGTTGTGCTGAACTTCGAAAGTCGAAGCGATGGCAGGACAGTGTCACGACGGGCACTGCATCTCAACCGAAACCATCTCTTAACCTTAACCGCCGCGATCTGGCATGAAATCCGCAAGGTAGAGCCTGTAGGGGCAATGACTGCCCGAAAATGCTCCGGAATGGGACAGGTTGGTGTGAAATGCGTGTGCAAACGACCATCGAAATTTTTGACTACTGGAACCGTATCCGCGGCGCTGCCGATGCGCCGCTGAAATCACAGGTCGAACCCTCCGCCGTCCCCCACCTGCTCCAAAGTCTGTTCATTCTTGAGAAGCGCGAGGGCGGAGACATCGGTTTCCGGCTCGCCGGCACCCGCATCTGTGATCTCTTTGGGCGTGACCTGCGCGGCGAACGTTTTTCGTCTCTCTGGGCAAATGGTCAGCTCGCGGACATCGAACGCACGGCGATGGGCGTCATGGACCACGCCATGCCGGCCCTGTTCAACGCCACCGGCTACAGCACTGTCGGTCATCAGGCCTCCTTCGAGATTATCATGATGCCGCTGCGTTCGCCGGACGGCGCCTGCGACCGTTTGCTCGGCGCGATCGCGCCGGCAGCGGCCGCGAGCTGGCTGGAGATCGTGCCGCTCGAATTCCTGGCGCTCGACCGCAGCCGCCTGCTGCCCGAAAAATTCGACAAGGCAGCACCGACCGAACCGCGCCCCATCAATAGGATCGTCGCTGGCAAAAGCATCCATTTCGGCCAGGTCATGCGCCGCATGGTGTCGCAGCTGCTGAGCGCGGAGGCGCGCTGACAATCCCATTTCGGCACATCCGGCATACTCGTTTTCCGCTATATGGGGATCGGGCAAAACAACCTTCTGTTAATGGATTGTGGGTAAAGATCGGTCTCTGCGATTTTCATGAAGAAGCCCTTTGATGCACTCGTTCCAGCCAGCTCAGACGCAACGACCTGCGCCGCGCCCTGAACAGGGCGTTTTTCAGCGCGTGCCCATCAACATGCAGGGCCGGCTGATGCTTGCGAACTACGAGGAATTCGAATGCATGGTGATCGACATGTCGCCTGGCGATATGTACGTCACCTGCCTCGGTCGGCCGCGCGCCAACGAACGCGTTGTCGCCTATATTGACCATCTCGGCCGCGTCGAAGGCTATGTCCAGACGATCGATGGCCGCGGTTTCACCATGTCGATCAATGCCACCGACCGGAAGCGCGAGAAGCTCGCGGCCCAGCTCACCTGGCTTGCCAACAAGCACGAGCTCGGCCTGCCCGAGGATCGCCGCCACGACCGTCTGACGCCACGCGACACGAAGACCGAGCTGACGCTCGAGGACGGCACGCGTTATTCCTGCCGCATCATGGACCTTTCGCTGTCGGGCGCTGCCGTCGACGTCGAGATGCGCCCTTCGATCGGAACGGCCGTGCGCCTCGGCAATATGCGTGGTCGCGTCGTGCGCCACTTCGTCGAAGGCGTGGCGATCGAATTCCTGTCGATCCAGTCCCGCGAGACGCTGCGCGAATTCCTTTAACAGCTGCTGAAATGACGCTGCCCTCCGGTGCGCACCCGGTCAGGTCGCGTTGAAAACGCCCGCCCTTCACGGCAGGAGATTTGCAAGCGGCAACGAATCTGGCTTTGGAAAGAAGCCGCGAAATCCTGTCGCAAGTCGTTCCACCCAGTCGTTAGACAACATTATGAGTGGAACAAGCTGCGACACCGATCGGCACGCAATAAGGTTGCGCAAAATTGTGCAGTGATTTTGCGTCCGGGAATGCCCTGCCCTCGCCCGTCGTCATCCATTCGTCACGGATATGACGGATAAGGCCCGCCTTAATTCGAGAGGCGCGTCCATGTCAGCTCTTTATCCCGAAATCGAACCCCATGATCATGGTCAGCTCGATACGGGCGACGGCAATCTGATCTATTGGGAGGTCTGCGGCAATCCGGCGGGCAGGCCGGCGCTGGTGCTGCATGGCGGGCCGGGCTCCGGCTGCTCGACCGCGGCGCGGAGCTATTTCGATCCCGACGCCTACCGAATCATTCTGTTCGATCAGCGCAATTGCGGCCGCAGCCTGCCGAGTGCTGCCGATCCTAAAACCGATCTCTCCGTCAATACCACCTGGCATCTCGTTGCGGATATCGAGCGGCTGCGGGCCCATCTCGGCATCGACAGCTGGCTCCTTTTCGGCAATTCCTGGGGTTCGACACTGGCGCTGGCCTATGCCGAAACCCATCCGGAGCGTGTCGCAGCGATCGTCCTGTCAGGCGTGACCACCACCCGGCGTTCGGAAATCGACTGGCTCTGTCGCGGCATGGCGCCACTCTTTCCGGAGGAATGGCACCGTTTCCGCCAGGTGATTCCCGCAGACAGCCAGGGACGAGACGAGGACATCGTCGCCGCCTATCATCGTCTTCTCAACGATCCGGATCCGGAAACGCGCTTCAAGGCGGCGCGTGACTGGCATGATTGGGAGGCGGCCTCGATTCTGCTTGCCGATCCCCAAGGCCTGCCACGCCGCTGGGCCGATCCGGCCTATATGCTCACGCGCGCCCGCATCATCACCCATTACTTCAGCAATGGCGCCTGGCTGGAGGACGGCCAGCTCTTGAAGAACGCCGCTCGGCTCATCGGCATTCCCGGTATCCTGCTGCAGGGAAGGCTCGACATCGAGGCGCCGCTCGTCACCGCCTGGGAACTGGCCCGCGCCTGGCCGCAAAGCGAGCTCACCATCCTTCCGCATGCTGCCCATTCCACCGCAAATCCCGATATGAGCGCGGCGATTGTGGCTGCCACCGATCGATTTCGCGACTTTCCTCAAAAATAATTTTCCCGCCCGGATCGGCGATCTAAGCGATATTCTGCTTTTGAACCAGCCGAATCGGCCCATTCCGGCGGCATCGCCGGTCGGCTACGCGCTGCCGCAGATCGCCAGCACACTGCTGAGATTTACCCGGCTCAACGAAAATCCTTAACATCAGGACGGCAACGCAGCGTTTTCGTGGGCGAAAGCCTTGTTGCGTCGATTACAATTTTAATCGATTTCAAGACAAATCCGCGTCAAATTTTATGCGCATTCGAATCTGTTTTTAGTCGAGTTTTCTCGGCATTTGAATCAACTAAGCCTTTAATTCTATTATGTAATTTTGCGTGAGATAAAAACGTCTGTGCCATTGTCACCTCAACTTACGGGGAGACGGCAATGACAACTGCGAACATCCTGAAAGGCGGCCTTCTGGCCGGTGCCATCATGATGGCAATGGCGGGTTCGGGACAGGCGATGCCCGCCAGCATGGCCCTGGCAGGCAATGCCAGCCCGCCGATCGGACACTACGAATTCTGCAAGGCGAATCCGACGGAATGTGTCGAAGTCGGCGGCGATGCCGGACCGGCGATCCTCACTGAAGATCGCTGGAAGGAAATTCTCAAGGTCAACTACACTGTCAATTCGACGATTCAGCCGATGACGGATGAGCAGATCTACGGGGTCGAGGAGCGCTGGGCCTATCCGCGCACCGTCGGCGACTGCGAGGATTACGCCCTGCTGAAGCGCAAGATGCTGATCGACGACGGTTTCTCGCCGTCCGACACGCTGATCACCGTCGTGCTGCAGCCGAATGGCGAAGGCCATGCCGTGCTGACTGTTCGTACCGATCATGGCGACTTCATTCTCGACAACATGCGCAACAAGGTTCTGCTGTGGTCGGACACCGAATACACCTATCTGAAGCGCCAGTCCGCCGACGATCCGGCCCGCTGGTCGAAGCTTCAGGATGGCCGCGCTGTCGCGGTCGGTAGCGTCAAGTAAGAACAGCCTGCCGGCCATTGCCGGTTGCTGCCTGCGGCCCGGTCAGTCCCCGCATCCCGTCCCCGACCGGTGCCCAAGAGCCGTTCCCGCTGTCCCGGGAACGGCTCGCCCCATTTAAAGACTTCCCCATCAGCGCATTAGCGGATTATTAACCATGCCGGTTCGATTATGGTGATGAGATTCATCATCGGCACCGGCGGCTCATGTTCCTCCTGCGGCGGACCGAAACCCGAAGAACCGCCATGAGCCATGCCGCGCACAGCGCACCCGACGAGCAGCCGCTTCTTTCCATGGGGTTTCTCCTCCGCACGATGGCGGTGATCTCAGTCATGGCGGTCTTGACCGTTGCCATCAGCATCGGCGGCCGTTGGTTCGGCCGGCATATCTCGCTTGCCGGCAACACCGACAGCACGGTGGAAATCAAGCTGGCCATCGGCCGCGACACCGTCAAATTCCCCGAGAATGCCATCCGTTTCCCGAGTCAAAGGCATGAAGGCGCCGCCGAGCGCGTCGATCTCTACCTCGCCTGGCCGGAAATGCAGGGTTACGGCAAGGAAAATCACCTTCGATTCGACGATATCGCTCAATCCTCCGGGCTGATCTTCCTGCAGATCACCCAGAGCACCATGTCGCGCGACATGTCCGGGCGGCTGGAGCCGATCTATTCGCATCTGCTCGAAGGACCTGCGGAGCCCTTCCGCGACGGGCTGACGCTGCACCGTCTTCGCGCCGATGCGGGTTACGGCGACGAGGTGCTGCTGACGGCGCCCGTCAAGGGCGGGCCGGATTACGTCGTGCGCTGCATATTGCCGTCAGCCCCGGATAAGGCAGCGGGCGGAGATTGTCAGCGCGATATCAAAGTCGGTCGAGATCTCAGCGTTCTCTACCGCTTCTCAAGCAGCCATCTCGACGACTGGGAACATATTGATGCCGCTATCCGCACCTTTGTAGACGCGCGTCTTGTGAACCGTTCTGCGACAAGTCCCTGAAATGCTCTCCGGACAGCGAAATAAAGGATTCATCATAAACGGATTGGTAACGCCCAACCGGTAATTTTAGAAGACGAGCTGTGCGGCGGGAGGTGTGCGGTTCCTGCCAAAAACTGAAGTGCCAAATATCTGAAATGCAAGCGAAGAGTGGAATAGTGTCAAGGTCAGTCTCCTCCGTATCATCGTCCCGATCCGGCAGTTTTTTCGCAAGGCTGCTGGCGGTCCTTTCGGTGGCCATCACGATCGTTGTGGTCGATTCGGTGAATGCCGACGCGGAAGCGGCAAATCCGAAATATGCAGGCATCGTCGTCGACGCCAAGACCGGCAACGTTCTCTACAGTGAGAACGCCGACCGGCTGCAATACCCCGCCTCCCTGACCAAGATGATGACCCTCTACATGACCTTCGAGGCATTGGAGCAGGGTCGCATCCGTCTCGATACGCCGGTTCCCTTCTCCGCCCATGCGTCAGCCCAGGCGCCGACCAAGCTCGGCGTCCGCGCCGGCGGTACGATCACCGTCGAGCAGGGCATTCTCGGTCTCGTCACCCTGTCGGCCAATGATGCGGCAACGGCGCTCGGCGAGATGCTGGGCGGCGGCAGCGAGGATCGCTTCGCCCAATTGATGACCGCCAAGGCGCATGCGCTCGGCATGACGCGCACCACCTATCGCAATGCCAACGGCCTGCCGAATACGGCGCAGATGACGACAGCGCGCGACCAGGCCCGCCTCGGCATCGCCCTTCGCCAGCATTTCCCGCAATATTACGGCTATTTCTCTACCCGTGCCTTCAAGTTCGGCAGCCGGACGATCCGCAGCCACAACCGCCTGGTCGGTTCAGTGCGCGGCGTCGACGGCATCAAGACCGGTTACACGCGGGCTGCCGGTTTCAATCTGGTCAGCTCGGTGCAGGTCGATGGCAAAACGATCGTCGGCGTCGTGATGGGTGGCGCCTCGACGCCTGCCCGCGATGCCCAGATGCGCAATCTGATCGCCACCTATCTGCCGAAGGCATCGAGCCGTGGCGGATCGTCGGCGCTGATCGCCCAGGCAGCCCCTGCCCCGGCGATGATCGTGACGCCGGCTCCGGTCCAGCCCAAGAAGGCTCAGCAAATGGCGAAGACCATCACCGCAGCCCAGCCGCCGGTTTCGGCGGCCGCTGCCGATCTCAGCCTGCCGCACAAAGGCCCGCTGCCGGATGCGCGCTATCAGGTCGCCGAGACCGAGGTCGCCTATGCCGAGACCGCTGCGCCGAATTCCGACAATCCGCTGGTAGCCCAGCCGATGCCGGCGCCGACCAAGGTCAAGACCATGACCTTCAAGCAGCAGGCAGCGGTCGCCGCACCAAAGCCGACGCCCGCATCTATGCCGACGGAACAGGGCGAGACGTCGGTCGATAACCTCACCACTGCGTCGACCACTCCCTCCCCGACTCGTGCTGCTTCAACCAGCAACGGTCCGACCGGCTGGGTGGTGCAAGTCGGCGTCTCGCCGAGCCGGCAGATGGCCATGGACCTCCTGGAGGGCGCCAAGAGCAAGGGCGGCAAGGCATTGGCCTCGGCAAAACCTTTCGCGGTCGCCTACGCCGCTGGTGGTGACCAGCTTTACCGCGCCCGCTTCGGCGGCTTCGACGATCAGCGCGATGCCGTCAACGCTTGCAAGGCCTTGAAGAAGGCCGGCATCAAGTGCTGGGCGGCTGCACAATGAGCTATTCGATGCTGCCTGCAAGATGGCCGGCGGCATCGGTGACGGCCGGAATCGGTGTTTGCGTTTCCGGCCACCGTTCTTGAACTCGATCAGTATTGCGTACGGGGAAAACAATGGCGATCAATGAGAATGTTCCGGGAATGCCTTCAGACCGCCGCATGGCGGCCAAGGGGCGCTCATCTCTGCATCCGCTGCACGAGGCGGCTTTGCGCCTCGCCGAGATCGGCCTGCAACGGCCGAAGGCGAAGTCTCCGAAGACCCGGGATCTCATCAATCTGCTGCTGTGCCATGGTGCACGCGCCTGGCGCTATTCCCAGCCTGAAGCCCGCATCCATCTGCATGTGACCTCGCCGGATGGCAGCGCACCGGTGCAGTTGCGCCTACGCTGAACTGCACTGGACCGCGCGCCCGAAAGGCCGCGCGGAGGACGTTCAATCCACGCATGAACCTTTCCGGAAATCGGCTCCGATTTTCGGGGATTAGAGCAGACCAAGGTCCGTAAGCTCGCGGCGGAGATCCGCGGGCATTTCGGCAATGCCGGCGCCGAGGCTTGTCAGGTCGCGCGGCACGTCGTCCTCAGTGTAATAACGCCAGCCCTGGAAGGGACGTTTCGGCTGTACGGCCGTCTCTATGACCTCCGGGCCGAGCATCAGGCGGCAGCGCGAAATCCCCTCGCCGTCGGTGAAGGTCTCGATGTCGAGCAGCTTCTGCCGGGCCTGCACCTGCCCCTTGATCACCCAGTAGAGCGAGCCGCCGTCAAGCAGTTCCTCCATACGCTTCGGCGCCATACGCGTCGTATGCACCGAATGCGGCTCGAGCCCGGCGGCGATGGCGCGCAGCGAGCGTTCCGCCACCCATTCGCGCAGATCGTCTATCGAATCGGCGCCGACACAGAGTTTGATGAGATGCAATGCCATGCTGCCGTTGAAATCCTTTTGGCAGCGAGCGTCAAGCGCCAAGCATGCAGCGTCCACAAACTCAGCATTCGACGACGTTGACGGCGAGCCCCCCGGTCGAGGTTTCCTTATATTTCTCGCTCATATCATGCCCGGTCTGGCGCATTGTCTCGATGCAAGCGTCGAGCGGCACGAAATGCTGGCCGTCGCCCTTGATGGCGAGCGAGGCCGCCGTGACGGCCTTGACGGCGCCGAGCGCGTTGCGCTCGATGCAGGGAACCTGCACGAGGCCCGCGATCGGATCGCAGGTCATGCCGAGATGATGTTCGAGCGCGATTTCGGCGGCGTTCTCGATCTGCTCCGGCGTCCCGCCCATGACCGCGGCAAGGCCCGCGGCAGCCATCGCCGCCGCCGACCCCACCTCGCCCTGACAGCCGACCTCGGCGCCCGAGATCGAGGCATTGTGCTTGATGATGCCGCCGATGTAGGCTGCCGTCAGCAGATAGTCGCGGATGCCGTTCTGGTCCCAGTCCTCGTGGAAATGCTCGTAATAGCGGATCGTCGCCGGAATGACGCCGGCCGCCCCGTTGGTCGGCGCCGTGACGACGCGCCCGCCGGCCGCATTCTCTTCGTTGACGGCCATCGCATAGACGCTCAGCCAGTCGTTGGCGAGCAGCGGGTTGATGCGGTTGCTGCGCCATTCCTCTTCCAGCTTGTCGTGAATCCTGCGCGCGCGCCGCTTGACGTTGAGGCCTCCCGGCATGATGCCCTCGACCTTGAGGCCGCGCTCGATGCAGGAGCGCATCGCCTCCCAGATGCGGTCAAGCCCCTGGTCGAGTGCCTCTTGGCTGCGCTGGCTCTCCTCGTTCGCCCGTTTCATCTGGGCGATCGACAACCCCGAGCGCTCCGCCATCTCGAGCATCTGCTTGGCGGTGGAGAAGGGATAGGGCACACGCGTGCCGCCGGGCGCGTTCTTCTTCGCCCGCATCTGCTCCAGCTCGGTGTCGGTGACGACGAAGCCGCCGCCGACCGAATAATAGATGCGCTTGACGAGCAGCCGGCCGTCCCTGTCATAGGCGGAAAAGACCATGCCGTTGGCATGGCCGGGCAGCGGCTGTTTCTTGTCGAAGATCAGGTCGATTTTCGGCTGGAATTGATAGGCGGGATGGCCCTCCGGCGTGATGCGGCCGGTGCGCTCCACCGTGTCGACGATGCCGTCCATCTTGTCGGGATCGACGCTGTCGGGCGCCTCGCCCATCAGCCCGAGAATGACAGCCCTGCCCGTGCCGTGGCCGATACCGGTATGGGCGAGTGAGCCGTGCAGGCTGACCTTGATGGCTGTGACCTGCGCGCCAGATGACGGCCGCGGCCATTCGTTCGAGAGGATCAGCTCGAGAAACCGGTTGGCCGCCGACATCGGACCCATCGTGTGTGAGCTCGACGGCCCGACACCAATCTTGAAGACATCGAATACCGAGAGAAACATGGGTGCGCCTTCTGAATACGAGGATGCAAGCTTAAGCGAGGTCGGTTTCGAATCCGTGCAGCACACCGACATCGCATGGAGCCGGTGCGACATTCCGGCTGCACACTGGAGCGCCGCGTGTCCAATAGGACGCGCAGGCACTTTGAGTGTGCGCATAATCCTTCCCGAAAATCGAATCCGATTTTCGGGGTCATGCCCTAAACCAAGTGGTCCGCCTTGCCACTCATTGCTGCATTCAATGAAACCTATGCGGCGGAAGAACTGGTAGCCTTATCTTGACAGTCTGCCCCGACTCCCAATGTCCTGCTGACGTCGATGCTAGACGACACCTTGCAGATTGGGAGATTGGACACATGGCGCTCAAACGGATGGACAACGTGGGAATCGTCGTCGATGACCTCGAAGAGACGATTGATTTCTTTCGCGACCTCGGCCTCGAGCTCGAAGGGCGGGCCATGATCGAAGGAGAATGGGCTGGACGTGTCACTGGACTGGGCGATCAGCACGTCGAGATTGCCATGATGCGCACGCCTGATGGCCACAGCCGGCTCGAGCTCTCCCGCTTCCTCAGGCCGCCTGCCGTTGCGGATCACCGCAATGCCCCGGTGAACGCTCTAGGCTACCTCCGCGTCATGTTCGCCCTTGATGACATCGACGAGACGCTTGAGAGGCTCAGCAAGCGCGGCGCGCAGCTCGTCGGCGAAGTCGTGGACTATCAAGACACCTATCGGCTCTGCTACATCCGCGGGCCTGGAGGGGTTCTCATCGGACTCGCCCAAGAGCTTAGCTGAGCTATGCGCGACGCTTCTCGTCGCGTTCATCTTGAATGACCGTGCCGTCGGCGCCATCCCGGGGTTCGGGCGTCGTCGAGATTTGTCGTTGATCGTCCATGGTTGACGTTGCCCCGCGCAGCAGGCGCTTTTCGATCTCCTGAAGGTCGAGAATTGCGCGGTCCATTTGGTCGGCCGGAGTTTCGCGCGAAACCAGACGCCAGCGATTATCCTGCCATATCAGGACCAGCAACCGCCGGCCTGGAACCTCTATCGTCTCATGGATGAACCATGCCCCGACGACCGCAACGCAAAGCGTCACCACGATGAGCGCCGGTTCGGGCATCAAGGCATCAAAGGTCAAACGCGCCAGGAACATGGTGGGGACATGGAAAAGGTAAAGTGAAAAACTGATCTTTCCGAAAAACCGTACTGGTGCAGCTGCCAGGACACGGGTTGTGATGGGAGGCTGTCGAGCGACGAGCCCGACAATGACGGCTGCGGCCACGGCACTTTGCAGGCTCCAAAATTCCGGGGAAAAGCCGGGCAAGATATGCCGGTAAGTGAAAAACACCGCCAGAAGGAAAAGCGTTGAAATGCCTGTGAGGGCAGATGGAATCCAGCTGTTCCAGTAGGAATGCATGATCCCGGCAAGTGCGCCGAAAAGAAAGTAAGGAAGCTTGGAGACGAGCACTATTCCCGGACCTGGCAATTCAACCAGGCCATCCACGACGACGGCCACCGTGAGGCCGACAATCATGCCGCTATAGCGGCGCGGCTGGGCCAGGCAGAGCCACAGGACGGGAAAGAGCAGATAGAATTGGATCTCGGGTGGTATCGACCAGAAAACACCACTCGAGCCGAGAAGAAAGACATGGCGCACAAAATCCGTGCCGCCAGCGATCGGCTGAACAAAATCCAGATTCTGCATGCTCGACAGCATCGCTACGAGAACGACGGCCACCAGGTAAACCGGATAGATGCGGGCAAAGCGGCTCACAAGAAAATCCAGCACATTTTCTCTCGTGACCGGCCGTGATCCGTAGAGGTGAGCCATCAGGAAGCCGCTGAGAGCAAAAAACAAACCGACAGCTTCGTCGCCCATCGTCACGAGATGCGGAGCTGTGATCGGAAAAATAAGGCCAACATGGGCTCCAACGACCAGAAGCGCAGCGACACCGCGCAGGCCATCAAGACTCGGGATGTAATCCGGCCGACTCATGGGTCACTTTTGAATTCGGAGTTCAGGTTCAGTCCTGAAGAATTGGCCATCACGACTTTAAAAGCGGTTAACGCGGCGCCCTGCTGGTGCGCCTCTAGACTGGCCTCGCGCCAGCGTGCATCGTCAGAACGAAAAATTGCTTTGGAAAACGGGACCACTTCTCCATGCCAGCCACCAACCGCATCGCCCTCTCCAGCGACCACGCCGCCATTCAGCTCCGGCAGGCCATTGCCGGTCATATCGCGGCGCAAGGCTGGATAGCGGTCGATATCGGACCGACAACGCCGGAGAGCACACACTATCCTCAGCACGGTGAAGCGGCGGCGCGGCTCGTCGCCTCCGGCGATTGCCGGTTTGGCATCATTCTATGCGGCACCGGCCAGGGCATCATGATGGCGGCGAACAAGGTAAAGGGCATCCGTTGCGGCGTGTGCGTCGACACTTTCTCGGCCCGCATGATCCGCCAGCACAACGATGCCAACATGCTTTCGATTGGCGTGCGCGTAGTCGGCGAAGGGCTGGCACTCGATATCGTGGATGCGTTCCTGACCGCTCGTTTCGAGGGCGGCCGGCATGCGACGCGGGTGGGGATGATTGAGGCGCTGGAGGGGTAGCGCCTTCCTTTCTTTGGGTCGCCGCCCCGAATCCGCAAGCTGACGGATGACCGCATTGCTGTCGTTCGTTCCAGAAGATGCCGGTCGGCTATCCACCAAGCCTTGTCGTTTCCCGACGGCTCGATTAAGCCGAACTGCCGCATGGCCGAAAGCCCGCGTAAAGCCGCCGAACTCGGCCATGCGGCATAATCCGACTTGCGGCATAGTGGCCGCGTTCATGCGGAGACTGAATCACTGATGACGACGGCGGATTATATCGCTCTGGCTTTCTTTGCCTTTGTCTGGATGGGCTATTCCTGGCTGCTGCATGGCCGTACCTTCTTCGGGCGCACCAGCCTGACCCATGCGATGACCGAACGGCGCCGGGAATGGATCTACAATTCGCTGCGCCGCGACCTGAAGATGATCGACACGCAGATCATGGCCGGCCTGCAGAACGGCACCGCCTTCTTTGCTTCGACCTCGATCTTCGCGATCGGCAGCTGCTTTGCTTTGCTCGGCGCGACGGAGAAGGTCGACGCCGTCTTCGCCGACCTGCCCTTCGTCTTCCATGGCGGCCATGCCGTCTTCGAGATGAAGGTCGGCGGCCTGGCAGCGCTTTTCGGCTATGCCTTCTTCAAATTCGGCTGGTCCTACCGGCTGTTCAACTACTGCACCATCCTCTTCGGCTCGATCCCGATGATGCGCGACACCGAGCGCGACGTCATCGCCGCCGAGCGGGCCGCCGAACGCGTCATCCGCATGAACGTCATTGCCGGCAGCAATTTCAACGAGGGCCTCAGGGCGATCTTCCTGTCGATCGGCTATCTCGGCTGGTTCATCAACCCCTATGTCTTCATGCTGACGACGGCGATCGTCATCTTCGTGCTGACACGCCGGCAATTTTTCTCGCAGGCGCGACTGGCGATCATGGATACCGGCCCGCCATCAAATCTCCACCTTTCTGCTATTCGCCGCGATAGGCCGTCGAGCGACGGAAATGATTTGTCCGAGGGACTTTGATGACATTGCCGGCAAGGGAAGCCGATGCGGCGGCAAAACCGCCGCGCATCGGTCTATTGGATACGGCGCGCGGCGTCGCGCTGATCGCCATGGCGAGCTACCATTTCAGCTGGGACATGGAGTTCATGGGCTATCTCGCGCCAGGCACGGCCGAGACCGGCTGGCTGAAGATCTATGCCCGAGCGATCGCCACGACCTTTCTCTTCATCGTCGGCATCAGCCTGGTGCTGTCGAGCAAGCCCGAGATTCGCTGGCCCTCCTTCTGGAAGCGCTTCGGCATGATCGCCGCGGCAGCCGCGGTGATCTCGATCGCCACGCGCATCGCGATGCCGAACGAATGGATCTATTTCGGCATCCTGCATTGTATCGCGGTGCTCACGCTCATCGGCGTCGTTTTCTTGAGACTGCCGCTCGCCTTCACGCTCATCGCCACGCTCGCGCTCTTTGCCGCCTGGATCACCGATAATTTCGGGCCACCCGGCCTGCTTCGCTCATCCTTCTTCGATCCGCGCTATCTCGCCTGGATCGGCCTTGCCGTGGCGCCGGAACGGTCCAACGACTATGTGCCGCTGTTTCCCTGGGCAACGCCCTTCTTCGCCGGATTGAGTATTGCCTCGATCGCCCTCAGAACCAGGCTGCTGCACCGGCTTGCCGCCGTCGGCACCGGCTCCTGGTGGCCGGCAAGGCTCGGCCGCCACAGCCTTGCCTTCTATCTGATCCATCAGCCGATATTGATCGCCATCGCCTATGGGATTTCGCTCGTCGTCCCGCCGCAGGCGCCGGATCCGGTCGCAACTTACCTAAGGCAATGCAACGCCTCTTGCGTCATGCAGCAAGGCGAAGCGCTCTGCCACAGCTTCTGCCAATGCACGCTGGGGAAATTGCAGGCGCAAGCCCTGTTCACGCCGCTGCAGGAGGGCGCGATCGATATACAGAACGACGAGCGGGTCCAGACGATCGCTGCCGAATGCAGCGCCGAGGCTGAATGAGTTCACCGACAATACGGCGCGTGATCAGGTGGTGACGCCGATTTCGGCAAGGCGGCCGAGGCAGGTCTCTTCGATAGCGTCGAGTTCCGCCAGCGTGTCGTCGATATCCTTGCGCTTCTGGCGCAGGTCGTCGCGCTTCTCGTCGACGCGCTTCATCAGGAGCTTCAACTGGCCGAGTTCGCCCGGCGGTTCTTTGTAAACCTGGATGATCTCGCGGATCTCCGCGATGGTGAAGCCGATGCGCCGGCCGCGCAGGATTTCGCCGATCAGCCGCCGGTCGGCTTGCCGGAACAGACGCGTGCGCCCGCGCCGCTCCGGATGGATCAGTCCCTCGTCCTCGTAGAAGCGGAGCGTGCGCGTCGAGACCCCGAATTCGCGCGTCAGTTCCGTTATGCTATAATATTTGTTCACCGGCATGTGTTCCCCGTCGTCGGACAGACGATAATATTGACTTTTACGTAATAGTCAATTTTTGGGCGGTTCAGATGCCGAACCACCATGTGGCGATACCAAGAAAGGCGAAGAAGCCGGTACAGTCCGTCACCGTCGTGACGAAGACGGAAGAGGCGATCGCCGGGTCGGCCCCCATCTTGTCGAGCAGCAGCGGCAGCAGGATGCCGGCAAGGGCCGCCGCTATCAGATTAATCATCATCGCCGCCGCAATCACCCCACCGAGCTGGTAGTCGTGGAACCAGGTCCCGGCGATCGCGCCCATGATCGTCGCGAAGACGACGCCGTTGAGGATGCCGACGCCCGCCTCCCTGCGGATGATGCGGCCGGCATTGTAGATGTCGAGGTCGCGGGTCGCGAGCGCGCGCACCGTCACCGTCATCGTCTGCGTGCCGGCATTGCCGCCCATCGAGGCGACGATCGGCATCAGCACGGCAAGCGCGATCATCTTCTCGATCGAGCCGTCGAACAGCCCGATGACGCTGGCCGACAGCATCGCCGTGCCGAGGTTGATCAAAAGCCACAGGAAGCGCGAACGCACCGTCGAGAGCACATTGTCGGACAGCTCTTCGTCGCCGACGCCGCCGAGGCGCTTGATGTCCTCGTCCGCCTCCTCGTGGATGACGTCGACGACGTCATCGATGGTCAGCACGCCGACCAGCCGGCCGTTTTCGTCGACGACGGCGGCCGAGAGAAGGTCGTACTGCTCGAAGAGCTGGGCCGCCTCCTCCTGGTCCATCTCGGCCGGAACCGGATGGTTGGTCTCACGCATGATCTGCTCGATCTTCGTCTGCCGCTTGGTGCGCAGGATCTGGTCCAGATCGACGGCGCCGAGCAGCTTGAAGGTCGGATCGATGACGAAGATCTGCGAGAAGGAATAGGGCAGATCCTCCTCGTCGCGCATGTAGTCGATCGTCTGACCGACCGTCCAGAACGGCGGCACGGCGACGAATTCCGTCTGCATGCGGCGCCCGGCCGAGCTTTCGGGATAGTCGAGCGCCCGGCGCAGCCGCACCCGCTCGGTGAACGGCAGCTGGGCGAGGATCTCTTCCCGGTCTTCCTTGTCGAGGTCTTCGAGAATGTAGACGGCATCGTCCGAATCGAGCTCACCGATCGCGGCGGCGATCTGCGCGTTCGGCATCTGGTCGACGATTTCGCGGCGGATCGCCTCGTCGACCTCGGTCAGCGCCGTCATATCGAAATCGTCGCCGAGCAGGCGCACCAGCGCCAGGCGCTGATCCGGCTGGATCGATTCCAGCAGGTCGCCTATTTCCGATTCATGCAGGCGGGCAACGTTCTGGCGCAGGAACAGCGTGTCGCGGTCGGCGATCGCAGCACCCACGAGCGCCAGGAAATCGCCGCGGACATTGCCGTCCTCGTCGTAGATATCGGCTTCCTCGTCATCGGGACGCCTGCGAATGCGGTCTTCCCCATCGGTCGTCGTCATCTGCCGCCCTCGCATCTGGTTCGAATTTCAACGACTGCCGCGCCGCATTCGCAAATGTCGGCCGAAAACACATTGTCAACAAGCGGATAAGCGAATCCCGCGCGAGGCTCCCGCAGCCGGAATTCTTGGCCCCTGCTAGCCCAAAGCATCCGTGTCGTAAAGCGGCAAACCGTGCTTCGTGATGACAATGCACGCGGCCGGCGATAGTTTCCTCACCCGTCCAAGCAGAGGAAGCCTGCCCCATGCCCATCCGTCCGATTCTGCGTTATCCGCATCCGGGCCTCAAAACTGTCTGCGCGCCGGTGACGGTCTTCGATTCCTCGCTCACAGCGCTTGCTGAGGACCTGCTGGCGACGATGCGCGCAGCCCCCGGCGTCGGCATCACCGCCGCCCATATCGGCGTCTTCAGCCGTGTCACGGTGCTGGAGCTCGACAAGGCCGACGGCGTGCGCCTTTACGTCAATCCTCATATCACCTGGTTTTCGAAGGAGATGATGAACCATACCGAAGGTAGCGTCTCGATGCCCGGCGCGACAGACGAGATCACGCGCCCACGGGCGATCCGCTTCCGCTATCAGGATACCGAGGGCGCGGTGCACGAGGACGGTGCCGAAGATTTCCTCGCCATCTGCATCCAGCACGAAGTCGACCAGCTCGACGGCATTTTCTGGCTGCAGCGCCTCTCACGGCTGAAGCGCGACCGTCTGGTGAAGAAATGGGAGAAGGCACAGGGCTGACAATCACGGCTGACAAATCGCCGTCTGCACCGAACCATTCGCCGCTGCCGGCGTTTCCAGCAAAGAAACAAGGAGCGAGTGCAATGGCAAGGATCGGTGACAAGACCCAGTTTTCCCGGGAGAAGCCTGAGCTTTCCCGGGAGGAAGATTATCGCGACCTCGAAGAGCGCAATCTCGACGAAGGCTGGCCCTATGCCGATGGCAGCGGCGCAGACACCGGCGGTCCGGATAATCGTCCTTACGGCGAGACCACGGCCAATTTCGACAGCGATCCCAACAAGGGCTTCCGGATAGATGGCACGGATGAAGACGGCAACGAGAACCGCCTGAAAGATTCGCTGCGCGCAGATACAATCGACCGCGGTGAAAGCGACGACCTCGAAGCGCGGGTGAACGACAATCTCGAAAACATTCCCGAGGTTGATATCGACAGCATCGAGGTTCACGCAGACGGTCACGTCGTCACCCTGAAAGGATCGGTGGAAACGATCGGCATCGCCCGCAAGGTCGAACTCGGCGCGCTTTCGGTCGACGGCGTCCATCATGTCCGCAATAAGTTGCAGCTGACCGGTGTTGACGCGCATATCCCGAACGAGGACTAACGCATTACGCACAGCGCAAATCATCAACGGGAGGGCTGCCGCCTTCCGTTGATGATCGTTCTCAACATTACCAAAAGTTAACAATTTACGATTGTAGCAACAACTGTCTTATTCACGAGACCAATTGCCAATTTCTGTTAGGCGGCTTCTGTCACGAGAACGTCAATTCCGTTGACAACACTGTGATTTCATTCGGACAAATGGTCGCGGCTGCGTCGCCATATTATCACAAAATTGCCTGAATTGGGGCGCGAACTCGTGTGTGCCGAGGGTGAGTTTATGTTGTCGAGTTCAACAGCAGATTGAGGAGATAGACCCATGCGCATCAAATTTGCCCTTGCCGCGTCCCTGTTCGCCGTCAGCCTTGCAGGCGCTGCCTTCGCACAGCCGACCTATTCCAGCGATTACACCAACGACAGCGACGGCTTCGCCCCGAGCCCGATGTCGAAGCCCGCTCCTGTCCACTACAGCAGCCGCAAGGCCCCGGCCTATTCCAGCGACTACACCAACGACAGCGACGGCTTCGCCCCGAGCGCCATGGCGTCTCCTGTCGTCGACAAGACCGCAACGGCCAGCATCAACTCCCTGCCCCCATGCCACAGCATGATTGGCCCCAAGGGCTCCCACACCAAGGGTGCAGACAGCGGCGCCTCCCGCACCGAAGCATGCCGCGCGACGCATTGATCCATAAAAGACCGGGATTCGATAAAAGAAAGGGCCGGAAATCGGCCCTTCTCTTTTCAATCCATCTCTACATGCCCGGCGAGCGGTTCCCTAAAGCGTCAGGTTTCGCCCGTCGTTTCGCCGAAAACCGCTTCGAAGGCGGCGCGCAGCCGGATATCGACATCAGCCATCATTACAGGCAGGCCCAGATCGACGAGGCTGGTCACGCCATAGGCTGATATCCCGCAGGGCACGATGCCGTCGAAATGATCGAGATCGGGGTCGACGTTGAGCGACAGTCCGTGGAAGGTCACCCATTTCCGCAGCCTTATGCCGAGGGCGGCGATCTTGTCCTCGGCCATCGTCCCATCGGCCAGCAACGGCTTTTCCAGCCGGCGCACCCAGACGCCGACGCGATCTTCACGTCGCTCCCCGCGCACATTCATCATGTCCAGCGTGCGGATGACGACATCTTCGAGAGCGGCGACGAAGGCGCGCACGTCCTGACGCCGCCTCTTCAGATCGAGCATGACATAAGCGACGCGCTGGCCGGGTCCATGATAGGTGTATTCACCGCCACGCCCGGTCGCAAAGACCGGAAACCGGTTCGGCTGGACGAGGTCCCTCGCATTGGCGCTGGTGCCGGCGGTATAGAGCGGCGGATGTTCGACGAGCCAGACGAGTTCATCACCGCCATCGGCGATTATCGCCACCTCGCGCTCCATCGTCTCCACCGCCTCCTCATAGGGAACGAGACCGTCGGCGATGCGCCAGCGTACCGGCCGGGTTCCGAGTTGGGGAAGCATGGAAAATTCGAGATCGGTTCGAAGCATGGCCATTCCTTGCCGCTCTCCCGAAATGCCAGAAAAAAGGGGCGGCAGCACAGCTATATGGACCCGTTTCGGGGCCAATTCAAATGCTGTGAGCGGTTTTCAAAAAAACTGTCATATCGCCCTTGTGCACCCCAGATGCTTTTGCTACATGCTGCCCCGCCGACGCAAATCGGCACCTACCACGATGCGGTCGTGGCGGAATTGGTAGACGCGCAGCGTTGAGGTCGCTGTGGGGCAACCCGTGGAAGTTCGAGTCTTCTCGACCGCACCATTTTCCCTTCAGGGAAACGCTCTCTAAGCGACGATTTCGTTTTCACCTCGAAGCCATTCGCGATTGCTCGGCTTGATTGCCCGGCCTTCCCGTGGTTGATGGCGTCATCCTCGCAAGAATCAGCAGCCATGTCAGAGCCCCATCAAAATTCCCTGCAGGGCATGGCCATCATGTCCGGCGCCATGCTCATCCTGCCGATCATGGATGCCATCGCCAAATACATGGCGACCTTCGAAGCGATGTCGCCGGGTCAGGTGACCTTCTATCGATTCTTCTTCCAGATCGCCTGCACCCTGCCGATTCTTTTCGCCCTTTTCGGCCTGAAGGCGCTTTCGGCGCAACGGCCGTGGATGAACCTGTTGCGCGGTGCGCTGCATGGTGGTGCGAGCCTGCTTTTCTTCGTCGCCGTCAAATACATGCCGCTTGCCGATGTCTTCGCCATCTATTTCGTCGAGCCCTTCATGCTGACCGCCCTGTCGGCGCTGTTTCTCGGAGAGAAGGTCGGCTGGCGGCGCTGGACGGCGATTGTCGTCGGTTTCGGCGGCGCGATGATCGTCATTCAGCCGAGCTACGAGATTTTCGGCCTGAAGGCGCTGCTACCGGTCGCCTGCGCCTTTCTGTTCTCGCTCTATCTCTTCCTCAACCGCGCCATCGGCGAGGCCGATTCGCCGCTGACCATGCAGACGATGGCCGGCATCGGCGGAACAGTGTTCATGGCGGCCGCCCTTTTCCTCGGCAACAGTTCCGGCAATGCCGATTTTGCAGTCTCTCTGCCCTCCTCCAGCCTCGGCCTTGTCCTGCTTCTCGCCCTTGGCTCGATCTCGGGATATGCGCATATGCTCGTCGTCCGGGCTTTTCGTCTCGCGCCCTTGTCGCTGCTTGCGCCATTCCAGTACTTCGAGATCATCTCGGCGACCGTTCTCGGCTATGCGCTATTCAACGATTTCCCGAGCTTTTCCAAATGGATCGGCATCTTCATCATCGTTGCGTCAGGCCTCTTCATCATCTGGCGCGAGCGGCTGCAGGCGCAATCGTTAAGATCTTCCTGACCTCGGGAATATCGGGTTAACTCCTCTTCTTGAGGGATCGTCAATTCGCAGACGGTAAAACTGTCTCCGGTTTCATGATGAAGCCTGGAGTTAAAACATGAGCGAATTTCGTCTCGCTTTTCCGGCCTGTGTCGTGGCCGGCAAGCATCGGCTGACGGCCGAAGATATAGTACTGTTGCGCAAACATAGTTTTCCGGAGGGTATCCGGACATCCGACGATGTCGTGGCGATGTTGGCGCTCAATAATTCCTGCCCTGAAAAATGTGCCGACTGGAACGCTTTCTTCGTGGAGCAGCTCGCCGGTTTCATTGTCCGTTACACCTATCCGCAGGGCTCGCTGGATGAAATCAACGTCGCTTGGATCATGCGCATGTTCACGACCGATGGTGTCGTCAACTCGGCGCTCGAGCTCGAGCTCATTCTCCACGTCATGGAGATTTCGGCCGATGTCCCAGTCGAGTTGAGAGCGCTCGCCCTCGATCAGCTCCGCCTGGCGATCACCGACAATATCGGTGGCTACAAGCTGTCGCGCGCCATCGATCGCAGGGGCATCACCCGTCAGGACATCGACTATGCGATGCGCATCTTCAGAAGCGTCGCCGAAGGCGGCACCATCCCGGTCTCGTCTGTCGAATACGGCGTTCTCCAGCAGATCGAGCAGGCAACGCTGCGCGGCGCCAATCATCCGCACTGGGCGGGGATCATGGCTGCCGTCGAGCTGCGCGACTATGCCGAGCCGCGGCGCAGCCGCTGGCTGCGCATCGTCGACGAGGAACCCGTCGCAGAAGCTGCCGTCGCCTGACGCTCCGCAAGCCTGATTGTGCGTTCCGGTGTTTTGTGCGTAAAACTCCGGGATGCATTTCTGGGTGGAGTCTCGATGTTCAAGAAAATCCTGATCGCGAATCGCGGCGAAATCGCCTGCCGCGTGATCAAGACTGCGCGCCGCATGGGCATTTTGACCGTCGCGGTCTATTCGGATGCGGATCGGGACGCGCTGCATGTCGAGATGGCCGACGAGGCTGTGCATATCGGCCCGGCCGCGGCATCGGAGAGTTATCTGGTTGCGGAAAAGATCATTGCCGCCTGCAAGGCAACCGGCGCCGAGGCAGTGCATCCCGGCTACGGCTTCCTGTCCGAACGCGCCTCCTTCTGCGCTGAACTGGAAAAACAGGGCATCATCTTCATCGGCCCGAAGCCGAAAGCCATCATGGCGATGGGCGACAAGATCGAATCGAAGAAATTCGCCAATGCAGCCGGTGTATCCACCGTGCCCGGCCACCTCGGCATCATCGAGGATGCCGCCCATGCGGAAGTGATATCGGGCGGGATCGGTTATCCCGTCATGATCAAGGCCTCGGCCGGCGGCGGCGGCAAGGGCATGCGCATTGCCTGGAACGAGGCGGAAGTGCGCGACGGCTTCGAGCGTGCCCGCTCGGAGGCGAAAAGCTCGTTCGGCGACGACCGCGTCTTCATCGAGAAGTTCGTCGTCGAGCCACGCCATATCGAGATCCAGGTCCTCGCCGATGCGCATGGCAACGCCGTCTATCTCGGCGAGCGCGAATGCTCGATCCAGCGGCGGAACCAGAAGGTGGCGGAAGAGGCGCCCTCGCCCTTCCTCGATGAAGCGACCCGCAAGGCGATGGGCGAACAATCGGTGGCGCTGGCGAGAGCCGTCGATTACCAGAGCGCCGGCACCGTCGAATTCATCGTCGACCGGGACCGCAATTTCTATTTCCTCGAAATGAACACCCGCCTGCAGGTCGAGCATCCCGTGACCGAACTCGTCACCGGCATCGACCTCGTCGAGCAGATGATCCGTGTCGCAGCCGGAGAGCCCCTTCCCTTTTCCCAGGAGGATATCAGGCTTGACGGCTGGGCGGTCGAGAGCCGGCTCTATGCCGAGGATCCCTATCGCAACTTCCTGCCCTCGATCGGCCGCCTGACGCGCTACCGGCCGCCTTCGGAAGGCAGGGCCGGCAATGTGGTCGTCCGCAACGATACCGGCGTCTTCGAAGGTGCGGAGATCTCGATGTATTACGATCCGATGATCGCCAAGCTCTGCACCTGGGCGCCGACGCGGCTGGAAGCGATCGAGGCCATGGGTCAGGCGCTCGACGGCTTCGTCGTCGATGGCATCGAGCACAATGTTCCTTTCCTGTCGGCGCTGATGAAACATCCGCGCTGGCGCGAGGGCCGGCTTTCCACAGGCTTCATCGCCGAGGAATATCCCGATGGCTTTGCGCCGATGAAACCGGACCGGGCGGAAGAGGCCGTGCTTGCCGGCATCGCGCTTTCCGCCTCGCTGATCGAGACGAACCGCCGCGAACGTTTCGCCGATCGTCTGCGCGCCGCAGCGGGCGCGTTGCGCGAGGATTGGGTGGTCAAGATCGGCGACAACCACGTCGCGGCAAGATTGCTCGACGGCCTCGTCACCATCCCCTTCGATATGGATATCGCAATCGATGGGGCGATAGAGGGCGAGAGCCAGAATATTGTCACCGATTGGAGACCGGGCGACCCAGTCTGGAGCGGCAAGGTCGGCGGTCGCGACGTCACCGCGCAGATCCGCCCTGTTCTGAACGGTTTGCGTATCGACTGGCAGGGGCTTTCAGTGACGACCAAGGTCTTTTCGCCGCGTCATGCCGAGCTCGACAGGCTGATGCCGGTGAAGCTGCCGCCCGATACTTCCAAGCTCCTGCTCTGCCCGATGCCCGGCCTCGTCGTCGCCATCGCGGTGGCCGAGGGCCAGGAGGTCAAGGCCGGCGAGACGCTTGCGATCGTCGAAGCGATGAAGATGGAAAACGTGCTGCGCGCCGACCGCGATCTCGTCGTCTCGAAGATCAATGCCGCGGCCGGCGAAAGCCTGGCCGTCGATGCCGTGATCATGGAATTTGCCTGAGGCAAAAGTGGCAGGCCAGACCTTCCGCGCTCGGCCTACCGCCTAGCGAAGATTGGCCGTGACAAAGCAAATCGCGATCGACGCGATGACCAACCATCCCATACCGCTGGATGACATCAACAGGGGCTGTGAGCTGATGCAATCCGGATGTCTATTCGCAGCCTAAACCTTGTTTTGATCGTATATGGATTTGCTAAAGAACTGGAAATTGAAACTACGATACGGAAAGCTGAAAACTGCTTTCCGCCACTTTACCGTTATTGCAGAGGGAGAGATCATAAACTCCAATCCAGACTTCGGTACCACGGCGGGCTCGGCAGCCTTCTTTACCATACAAGCTTGGGCGACCGACAATGACCAAGCTGTTGATATGATCGTGACGATTGGTCGGGATTTGGGATTTAGCGCGTCCAGGCGAATCTATGTTTACTCGACCGAACCGCAGCAGCCTCCGACAGAGGCTCCTCATGCGTACGGCTTGAACTTTCATCAGTACCTTCGCGAAGATTAGCAAAACAGGGGCAACCATTTCCTCGCTTGAAGTCAGCGTTCCCGTCGTACATATACGGAAAACCTTGAGCTCATGCATTCCGGCGAGAGCATCCGCAGCGTGGTCAAATGATGGCTCCGACTACCTACACAACCGACCTCAAGGGTCTTGACGAGTTCTCCGCGCGCGAACTTTACGACCTCCTGCGGATGCGCGTTGACGTCTTCGTCGTCGAGCAGAACTGCCCCTATTCCGAACTCGACGGCAAGGATATCGATGCTCTGCATCTGCGGCTGCTGGACGGCGCCGAGCTGCTGGCCTCGGCGCGGATCCTGAAACCGCATGAGCCGCAGGATGCGTCGAAGATCGGTCGCGTGGTCGTCTCGCCTGCCCATCGCGGCAAGCGTCTGGGCGATGCGTTGATGAGCGAAGCGATCACCGCCTGTGAGCGGCTTTATCCGGCAAATGCCATCGCCTTGTCGGCGCAGGCCCATCTGCAGCGCTTCTATGAATCCTTCGGTTTTATCGGGACATCGCAGGAATATCTGGAAGACGGCATTCCCCATATCGATATGGTCCGCCAGCGGGCCACGCAACCGGCATGAGGATATTGTCATGATCTACGTCGACGCCGATGCCTGCCCGGTGAAACCGGAAGTCCTGAAGGTGGCCGAACGTCACGGCCTCGAAGTCACCTTCGTTGCCAATTCCGGCCTGCGCCCCTCGCGCGATCCGATGATCCACAACGTCATCGTCTCCAACGCCTTCGACGCCGCCGACAACTGGATCGCCGAACGCGCCGGCGCGGGCGATGTCGTCGTCACCGCCGATGTGCCACTTGCCGTGCGCTGTGTCGCGACCGGCGCCTTCGTCAGCGGCCCCGCCGGGCGCGTCTTCGACGAGACCAATATCGGCATGGCGAGCGCCATGCGCGATCTCGGCGCGCATTTGCGCGAAACTGGCGAGAGCAAGGGCTACAACGCCGCCTTCAGCCCGAAGGACCGCTCACGCTTCCTCGAAACCTTCGATCGCCTCTGCCGCCGCGCCAAAAGCCTTGCCGCGGAGGCTGGCGGGCAGCCGTGATGTGGCTCGCACAGGCTCGCAAGAAACGGGTGGCATGGCAGCCATGCCGATTCCTACCTTGAAGTCGGCCGTTTCCTCACGCATATAGGCGCTATCGCAGACGACTGCGGCATCCTCCGGGATGCAACCGTCGCGGGGACGGCCTCGCTCTTGAACAAGGAGAGTCGCATGGCCTGGTTTCTGCTTTTTCTCGCCGGTCTTTTCGAATGTGGCTGGGCGATCGGCCTTAAGTATACCGAAGGCTTCACACGGCCGATGCCGACGGCGCTGACCGTCATATCGATGGTGATCAGCATCGTGCTGCTCGGCCTGGCGGTGAAGCATCTACCGATCGGCACCGCCTATGCGGTCTGGACCGGCATCGGCACGGTCGGCACCGTATTCCTCGGAATCTGGCTGCTTGGCGATGAGGCAAGTGTCTCCCGCCTTGCCTGCATCACGCTGATCGTCGCCGGCATCGCCGGCCTCAAGCTTACTGCCTGACATGAAGCTGAGGGGCGTCACCGACGCCCCTCAGTGTATCGTTCAGGCTGTCTTGCGGTTATCGACGGCAAAAGCGCCGGGACCGGAGAAGACCAGGTAGAGGAAAACGAAGCAGAACAGGATCGCGGCGTCGCCCTGGTTGACGGCCGGGAAGAAGCTGCTCGGGGCATGCGCCATGAAATAGGCGACCGCCATTTCGCCGGCCAGCAGGAAGGCGACCGGACGCGTCAGTAGGCCGACGAGAATGAGGATGCCGCCGACAAGCTCGAGAAGGGCGGCGAACAGCATCAACGGCGGCAACGAGCCCGACATCTGCGAAGCCGGGAAGCCGAAAAGCTTCATCGTGCCGTGTTCGATGAACAGCAGCGCGGTGATGATTCTGAGCGCAGCCAGCCCATAGGGCTGATAGGCGGAAAGACGGTCGAAAGTTGACATTAAAACCCCTCTTTAAAAGACACAGCCGAGCGTTAACCTGTCCTCGCCAAGGATTGAACACACGGATTGCTGACATCCGTTCACTTTTTCGACAGCAGCTAAACGCCTGAATGGACGGTCTTATTCGCCCGCGCCATGGTCAAAGCGGGATGTTGTCGTGTTTCTTCCACGGATTGGCGAGATCCTTGTTGCGCAGCATCTTCAAACCGCGCGCCAGCCGCCGCCGGGTCGAGTGCGGCATGATCACCTCGTCGACATAACCGCGCTCGGCGGCGACGAAGGGCGAGAGGAACCGGTCCTCGTACATTTTCGTGTGCGCGGCGATCTTCTCCGGATCGGCAATATCCTTGCGGAAGATGATCTCGACAGCGCCCTTGGCGCCCATCACGGCGATCTGCGCCGTTGGCCAGGCATAGTTGAGGTCGCCGCGTAGATGTTTCGACGCCATCACGTCATAGGCACCGCCGAAGGCCTTGCGGGTGATGACGGTGAGCTTCGGCACCGTCGCCTCGGCATAGGCGAAAAGCAGCTTGGCGCCGTGCTTGATGAGGCCGCCATATTCCTGCGCCGTACCCGGCAGGAAACCCGGCACGTCGACGAAGGTGACGATCGGAATGTTGAAGCAGTCGCAGAAGCGCACGAAGCGGGCCGCCTTGCGCGAGGCGTCGCTGTCGAGAACGCCGGCCAGCACCATCGGCTGGTTGGCGACAAAACCGACGGTCGAGCCTTCGACGCGGCCGAAGCCGCAGACGATGTTTTTGGCAAAGCTCGCCTGGATCTCGAAGAAATCCCCCTCGTCCGCTACCTTCCGGATCAGTTCCTTGATGTCATAAGGCTTGTTGGAACTCGCCGGCACCAGCGTATCGAGCGAGGCATCGACATCTGTCACCGACTGGTAACATTCGATCTCCGGCAACGGCGCCGTATTCGAAAGTGGCAGGAAATCGATCAGCCGGCGCACCTGCAGCAGCGTTTCGACATCATTCTCATAGGCGCCGTCGGCAATCGACGAGCGCACCGTATGCACCACGGCGCCGCCGAGTTCTTCTGCTGTCACCGTCTCGTTGGTGACGGTTTTGACCACGTCCGGCCCGGTGACGAACATGTAGGAAGTATCCCGTACCATGAAGATGAAATCGGTCATCGCAGGCGAATAGACGTCGCCGCCGGCGCAGGGACCCATGATCACCGAGATCTGCGGAATGACGCCGGAGGCGAGCACATTGCGCTGGAATACCTCGGCATAACCGCCGAGAGCTGCCACGCCCTCCTGGATACGAGCGCCGCCCGCATCATAGATGCCGACGATCGGCGCGCGGTTCTTCAGCGCCATGTCCTGCACCTTCATGATCTTCTCGGCATGCGCTTCCGATAGCGAGCCGCCGAAGACGGTGAAGTCCTTTGCGAAGACGAACACGGTGCGGCCATTGACCGTGCCCCAGCCGGTGACGACGCCGTCGCCGGCAATGCGGCTCTTGTCCATGCCGAAATCGGTGGAGCGGTGTTCGACGAACATGTCGAATTCCTCGAAGGAGCCTTCGTCGAGGAAGAGATCGATGCGCTCGCGCGCCGTCAGCTTGCCGCGCTTGTGCTGGGCGGCGATGCGCGCCTCGCCGCCGCCGAGGCGGGCGACGTCGCGGCGCCGTTCTAGTTCTTCGAGAATTTCCTTCATGTGACCTCCCTCGCCGCTGCGGCGGCAATCCGGCGGTTAGAGCGTCGCGCTATCGAGCGCGCCCGCTGAGTGAGAAAACCGAGCGTATCCTTGCGGCGGCATCCTCGGCCAGGATCTCGTCGGCAAGCTTGGGATCGGCAGCGATGCTGGTGACGTCGAAGGCGCTGACGGCGATGACCGAACCGTCCTCGACCGAGGCCGCGTCGATGCTGATCTTGGCGACGTTGCGGTCCTTCTGGAAGCCGAGGCCCTTCTGGACGGAAACCACGCGGATCGTTAGCACCACCCGCGGCAGCACGGTGTCGCGCACGGTGGCGTTGATCGCTGCGTTGACGCGGTCATTGATACCGGAAAGCAGCACGGCCGGCATGTTCGGACCTGAGAGAACGACGGCGCTACGCACATCATAGACCGGCGCCGCCGGCTTGGTGGCCGAGAGGCTGCCGCAGGCCGTGAGCGCGACACAGACGAGTGTCGCCCGGCAAAAACACGACCTCAGCCAATTCATTGCAAAATCCCGCACACCCCGTTGGAGTCGCAGACTTCGTCATAATGCATTGGAAGGCAATATGTTTCAGGCGCTTAGGGCGAAAAAAACATCGGCTGCGGCTTTGAACTCGGCAAAGCGCTTGGCCCGCCGCTCCTCGGCTTCCTCGTCGCTGCCCCAATGCTCGATCGTCCAGTCCTCGTCGAGATGGGCAAGCGACCAAGCCTCCTCCACCGTTACCCGGCTCTCGGCGAAGGCCAGCGCCAGGATCGCCGAGCCCGTCAGCGTGGTGACTGTGTGGAGGGCGGCCAGCGCCATCGGGCTATCATATCTCGCGAGCGTGACGGCGAAGGCGGCAATCGCCTCGCGCGGCTGCTCATGAGGCATCACCCCTTCGACGAGGATGAAGCGAGCGCCGAGATCGGTCGCCGCCCAGTCGATCACGGGATCCCAGTGCTCGGCCTGGCGCTCGACCAGCAGTTCCGGCTCCTCGGCGCGGTAGCAGATGAGGTCGCTGGATGAAAAACGCAATATATCCTCGAAGATCGCCTGCGCGTTGGCGGCAACGCCGTCGAGTGCGGTGTTGACGAGCCGGGTCACCGGCATGCTCACGGGATTGATCTCTTCGCCCTGGGCCTGCCATTCGGCGGCGACAAGCCGCGCCAGCGCTTCGGTCGGTACTGCGAGAACTTGACGCGCCGGCGTACGCACCATCTTGCCGTCGAGCGTGATCGCAAAACCACCCTCGTGCTCGGCAACGGAGACATCGGTATAGAAACGCTTCGGCAGCGGCTTCTTCATCTGGATCTGCGCGCGGCGGATGGGATCGGGATGGCTCAGGCCTTCGGAAAGGTCGTTCAGCAGATCGCGCATGGGCTCACCTCAGGAAAAATGACGCAATATGTCGTTCGGATGGTAGGCGATCGCATCAGCGCCGTTGGCGATCAGCTCATCCACGCTGGCATAGCCCCAGGCAACGCCGATCGCCTTGGCGCCAGCAGCCTTTGCCATCTGCATATCGTAAACCGCATCGCCGATGACAATGGTGTCGGCAGCATTCATGCCGGTTTCATCGCAGCATTCCGTCACCATGGCCGGATGCGGTTTGGAGGGGCAATCGTCGGCGGTGCGTGCGACGATGAAATGCTTATCGAAGCCATGCGTCTCCATCACAAGCTTGAGCCCGCGCCTGGATTTGCCGGTCACCGCGCCGATCAGCAGGTCTTCTCGCCCAGCCAGTGCGTCGATCATCTCGCGAATGCCGGGAAACAGCGGCTCCTTATAGTCAAGATCCTGACGCACGATCGAAAACAGCGATTTGTAATGCGCCGTCATGTCGATGTCTTGCTGCTCCACATGCGGCCTGCCCTGCATGCGGGCGATCGCAATATCGAGGGACAAGCCGATAATAGCCTTGGTGTCTTCAAATCGCGGTTCCGGCTTGCCGAACTTGTCGAAGGTCCTGCGCATGGTTTCGTGGATCAGACTGGCGCTATCGACCAGCGTGCCGTCGCAATCGAAAAGGGCCAGCTTCATTCGGCGTCCCTTTCAGCGCCGGCAAGGTCGAGACCGAGAAGGTTCCAGGTCTGCACCATATGCGCTGGCAGCGGCGCGCTGACGCGCAGGCGGCCGCCGGAGGGATGCGGGATGTCGATATGACGCGCGTGCAGATGCAGCTTCTTCTGCACGCCGCCTGGAAAATCCCAATTCGGATCGTCGTCGAAATATTTCGGATCGCCGATGATCGGGTGGCCGATATGCAGGGCATGGACGCGCAGCTGATGGGTACGGCCGGTATAGGGCTCCATCTCCAGCCAAGCGAGGTTCTGTGCCGCCGTCTCCAGCACGCGGTAGAAGGAAATCGCATGGTCGGCGCCGTCCTCGCCATGCTTGGCGATGCGCATGCGGTCACCGTCGGCGGTCGGCTCTTTGACGAGCCAGGTCGAAATCTTGTCCTCGTGCTTGCGCGGCACGCCCTTGACCAGCGCCCAGTAGGTCTTTTTGGTGTCGCGCTCGCGGAACGCCGCCGTCAGCTTCTGCGCCGCGCCGCGGGTGCGGGCGATGACGAGAACACCTGAAGTGTCGCGATCGAGACGATGGACGAGCCGCGGCTTCTCACCCTTCGGGCTGGTCCAAGCGTCGAGCATCTGGTCGATATGCCTGGCCACACCGGAACCGCCCTGGACCGCAAGACCGGGGGGCTTGTTGAGTATGATCACCTTTTCGTCCTCGTGCAGCACCATGCGCGACAAGAGTTGGAAATCCGTCGAATGTTTGAGATCCTTGCCGGCGATCGGTCCGGATTTCAGCTTCGCATCGACATCCATCGGCGGCACGCGCACCGTTTGGCCGGGCTGCACGCGCGCATCCGACTTGACACGTCCACCGTCGACGCGCACCTGGCCGGAGCGCAGTAGCTTCTGCAGCGGACCGAAGCCGAGCCCGGGAAAGTGCACCTTGAACCAGCGATCGAGCCGCATGCCGGCTTCGTCGGGTTCAACCTTGATATGTTCAATGCCAGCCATAAGAAATCTTTCGGAAATTGCTGCGCGGGCCAAGCCGGCGTTCTTGCCGCAGCCTTTAGAGCATTTTCACGCAAAACGGAAACCGGAAAAGAGATCAGGCCAAAGCGCGCATGACGGCGAGCCCGGCGATGACGGCCGCCATCGAAAGCCCGACGCTCGCAGCGATGTAAATGCTGCCGGCGACGGCCTCGCCGCGCTCGAACAGCGAGATGGCATCCAAGGAGAAGGCCGAGAAGGTTGTGAAGCCGCCGAGGAAGCCGGTGATCAGCAGGAGGCGCAGTTCCACCGAGGCGTTGAACTTCCGCGCAATCAGCTCGGCGAAGACGCCGATGACAAAGCAGCCCACGACATTGACGGCGAGCGTGCCCCAGGGAAATGCCGGACCCATGAGTCTCAGCGCCCACTGGCCGACATAATATCTGAGAAGAGAACCGATAGCGCCGCCGAAGGCGACGAGAAGAGCCTGGATCATCAGCCGGATTTATCGCAACTCCGCAGCGATTCCAATCGAGAAGGAATGAATTCTTACCATCCGGTAAAATGCCGATGATTTTCTTATAATGGCGCCAAGGTCGTGCCGATACGGTAACGGCATGACCCAGCTTCTGTCCATATCGGCCACCACTGCCGCCATTGCCTTCGAATCCCTCCGAATTCCGCAGCGTGTCGCGACGAGCACCGCCGCACGCGATGCGCGCCGCGTTGCCGACCGGCAGTTGAAGGCAGAAGGCACTGACGAAATAGACGAGCCCTCCAGCATCATCCAGTCGACCGAAGTGGCCCTCGACCTGATGGCCAAGGGCAACCGCCAGCCGCAAGCCGGCCTGAAACAGGCGCTGCGATCCTACGAAGATTTCTGAGGCCATCGCCTCCAAACGAAAGCCCGCGACTGCGATGTCAACTGCCCCCGAAAGTTGGACATCAACCTTCGGGGGCAATTCACATGACAGTCGCGGGCTTTTTTGTTTTAACTACAGCGCCGCGCGTCTTTTCAGATGCGCAAAGGACGCTATAGCACTTTGAATCGCTGCTCTCATTTGCCCTGGGCGGAGAGCACCTGCAGGACCAGGTCGACCTTGCCGGCCTTTTCGAAGGTCAGCGTCACCGGCACCGTATCGCCCTGCTTGAACGGCGTCTTCACCTTCTGGAACATCAGGTGCAGGTTGCCGGGCTCGAGCTTGACCGTCTCGCCGGCGGCAATGGCGATGCCGTCGTTCAGCTGGCGCATCCGCATGACATTGTCCTTCGTCACCATCTCGTGGATCTGAACCTCGCCAGCTGCGGGCGAGCTGACGGACACCAGGCGATCGTCCGCCTGGCCGTTGTTCTTCACCGTGAAAAAGCCGCCGCCGACCGGCTGGCCGGGCAGCATTGCCTTGGCGAAGCCGCCGGAGATTTCGAGATCGCCGGCCTTGACCGTGTCGCCAGCCGGTGCGGCGGCACCCGCCATAGCGGTCATGTCCATGCCGGCCATATCGTCATGATCGTGACCATGGTCTTCACCGGCAACGACCTTCAACAGCGGCGCCGGGCTTTTCATCCCATGCGCGTCTCCGCCTTCCTTGGCCACCTGATCCCAGGCCGCGACCGTGGCGCCGCACATCTGCGTCACCGGAAAAGCGAGCGAGGTGCCGGCTTCAACGCCCGATACTTTACCCTGGATAACGAAGGTGTCGTAGAAATCGTCGGAGAGATTGCCGTTCTTCCAGCGCACTTCGATCGCGCCTGTCTTCACCTTGTCGCCGTGATTGTCGTAGGTCTTCTGGTAGTCACCCTTGATCACCTCAAGCTCCCAGCCTGCCTTCGGCTGCGGCTTGGCGAAGACGAAACCTTCCGGCAGCTTGACCCGCACTTCCGTGGTCGCCTTGCCGTCGCAGCCATGCGGCACCTGCAGCGTGGCGAGAATGGTGCTGTCCTGCGTCGCCTCTCTGTCGAGGAAGGTCACATGCGCCTCGGCGCCGGCAAAGGCGGCCGCGGAAAGAACGGCGGCAAGCCCGAATGTCTTGCCAGATGTCTTGATAGTTTTCATTGGATGTCTCCTCGCCGGCCGCTGACTTCTCTCGGGCGGACCGGCATGCTGCTCATGATTGCGAAGGCAGATCAGGCGAGGATGGGAGGCGCGCGGGAATTTGGCCGGCTGACAGCGCTGGCACCAGCAACGGCTGACATTTCGATCGGCGCGTTGATCAGCGAGGCGAGTTTGCGCTCGAGCCAGGAGCTCGCATCCGGCATCGGCAGGATGACGGAGGCCGACAGTCGGCAGGCTTCGCAATTCGGTTTGAAGGCGAAGGTCTTGCCGTCGGCGTCCTTCACGGTGACGCAGAGCGAGGCGAAAGTGCCGTCGGGCAGCACATAGGCCGCGCTATCGTAGCCTTCGGAGGCGACAGCCTGCGGCGCCTGATGGGCAAGGCCGAGCAAAAGCAGGCTCAATGCGCAAAGCATGCGCAGGAAGAGCGTCGCTTTCAGTCCGGTCTGCCGCATGATATCCCCTTCAACAGCATGTCGCGATAGCCGGTTTCCCCGCGAAATGCAAAAGCAGATTGCCGTAGATCAGGGCTCAGCCGGCATATGGCGACAAAAAATTGTCCGGTCACGACATTTGGCCTTGCCAAGCGCTGCACCCGCCGGATAATTGCGCCAACCTTGTTGGGAGAAGCCGGTGCTTTCGCCACCGGTGCCGAAGGAGCAACCGCCCCGGAAACTCTCAGGCAAAAGGACCAGCAAGGGGCAGACGGAACTCTGGAGAGAAGCGTTCTCGAAACGCTCGCCGAAGGGATAACAATCTCAGGCAAAGGGACAGAGGGGGCTCAGGAGAGAAGTGCGCAGCCGCGCCTTCAGATTTGAGCCCGCGCCTTCGCGAGAAGGCGCAAACCCCGGAGGCGTCTTTTGGACGATACTGCTGCCCTGAAGAAAACCCCGCTGCATGCCCTGCATCTTTCGCTCGGCGCCCGCATGGTGCCGTTCGCCGGTTACGACATGCCGGTGCAATATCCCGCAGGCGTGATGAAGGAGCATCTTCATACCCGCGCCGAAGCCGGCCTCTTCGATGTCTCCCACATGGGCCAGGTCATCGTAAAGGCGAAATCGGGCAGCTACGAGGATGCGGCGCTGGCGCTTGAAAGCCTCGTGCCCGTCGACATCCTAGGCCTTGCCGAAGGCCGCCAGCGCTACGGCTTTTTCACCGACGACACCGGCTGCATTCTCGACGACCTGATGATCGCCCATCTCGACGACCACCTCTTCGTCGTCGTCAACGCCGCCTGCAAGGAAGCCGATCTCGCCCATCTCAAGGCCCATATCGGCGACCAGTGCGACGTCACGCTTCTCGATCGCGCTTTGATCGCGCTGCAGGGGCCGCGTGCGGTTGCGGTTCTTGCCGAACTCTGGGCCGACGTCGCGGCGATGAAATTCATGGACGTGCGCCACTGCCGCCTGCACGACGTTTCCTGTCTTGTTTCCCGCTCCGGCTATAGCGGCGAGGACGGCTTCGAGATCTCGATTCCATCAGACAAGGCCGTGGATGTCACCATGCGGTTGCTCGAACATCCCGATGTCCAGGCGATCGGCCTTGGCGCCCGCGATTCGCTGCGCCTGGAAGCCGGCCTCTGCCTCTACGGCAACGATATCGACACGACTACCTCGCCGGTCGAGGCGGCGCTGGAATGGGCCATGCAGAAGGCAAGGCGCGGCAACGGTGCGCGTGCCGGCGGCTTCCCGGGCTCCGGCCGCATCCTGTCCGAACTCGAGAACGGCGCTGCCCGCCGCCGCGTCGGCCTGAAGCCGGAAGGCAAGGCGCCGGTGCGCGGCCATGCCAAGCTCTATGCCGATGCCGAGGGCAAGGTCGAAATCGGCGAAGTCACCTCGGGCGGCTTTGGCCCCAGCGTCGAAGGCCCTGTCGCCATGGGTTACGTGCCGCTCTCCCATGCTGCGGCAGGCACGCTCGTCTATGCCGAGGTGCGCGGCAAATATCTGCCGACCACCGTCAGCGCCCTGCCCTTCGTCACACCGACCTACAAACGCTAAACCTTTTCCAGAGAGGACGAACAATGCTGAAATTTACCGAAGAACACGAATGGCTGAAGATCGAAGGCGGCGTTGCGACGGTCGGCATCACCACCTATGCCGTCGAACAGCTCGGCGACCTGGTTTTCGTCGAATTGCCGGAAGTCGGCGCGACCTTCTCCAAGAACGGCAATGCCGCGACCGTTGAATCGGTCAAGGCTGCTTCCGATGTCTATTGTCCGCTTGATGGCGAGATCACTGAGGTCAATCCGGCCATCGTTGCAGATCCGTCGCTGGTCAATTCCGATCCTCAGGGCGCCGGCTGGTTCTTCAAGCTGAAGCTGGCAAATGCTGCGGACGCCGATGGCCTGCTCGACGAGGCGGCCTACAAGGAGCTCACTGCGTAATGACGACGCCGACAGAATTCCAGTTCACCGACTATCAGCCCTACGATTTCGCCAATCGCCGCCATATCGGCCCCTCGCCGGCCGAGATGACCGATATGCTGAAGGTGATCGGCTATAACAGCCTCGATGGCCTGATCGACGCGACGCTGCCGCCCTCGATCCGCCAGAAGGCGCCGCTCGTCTGGGGTGCGCCGATGACCGAGCGCGAGGCGCTCGACAAGCTGCGCGAGACCGCCAACAAGAACAAGGTGCTGGTCTCGCTGATCGGCCAGGGTTACTACGGCACCATCACGCCGCCAGTCATCCAGCGCAACATCCTGGAAAACCCGGCCTGGTACACCGCCTACACGCCCTACCAGCCGGAGATCAGCCAGGGCCGCCTGGAAGCGCTGTTGAACTACCAGACGATGATCTGCGACCTCACCGGCCTCGACGTCGCCAACGCCTCGCTGCTCGACGAGGCGACCGCCGCCGCCGAAGGCATGGCGATTGCCGAGCGCGTCGCCAAATCGAAGGCCAAGGCCTTCTTCGTCGATGCCGACTGCCATCCGCAGACTATTGCCCTGATCCGCACCCGCGCCGAGCCGCTCGGCTGGAGCGTCATCGTCGGCAACCCCTTCACCGATCTCGATCCTGTCGACGTCTTTGGCGCGATCTTCCAATATCCCGGCACGCACGGTCACGTGCATGATTTTACCGGCCTGATCTCGCGCCTGCACCAGACTGGCGCCATAGCAATCGTCGCCGCCGATATCCTGGCGTTGACGTTGTTGAAATCCCCCGGCGAAATGGGCGCCGATATCGCCGTCGGATCCTCGCAGCGCTTCGGCGTCCCGGTCGGCTATGGCGGCCCGCACGCAGCCTATATGTCGGTCAAGGATGCCATCAAGCGCTCCATGCCTGGCCGCCTCGTCGGCGTTTCCGTCGATGCCCGTGGCAACCGTGCCTATCGCCTGTCGCTGCAGACCCGCGAACAGCATATCCGCCGCGAAAAGGCGACGTCGAACATCTGCACCGCCCAGGTGCTGCTGGCCGTCATGGCCTCGATGTATGCCGTCTTCCACGGCCCGAAGGGCATCAAGGCGATCGCCCAGCAGGTGCACCAGAAGGCCGTGCTGATGGCCAAGGGCCTGGAAAAGCTCGGTTACAAGGTTGAGCCCGAGACCTTCTTCGACACTATCACCGTCGATGTCGGCCATATGCAGGGCCTCATCCTGCGCGCCGCCGTCGCCGAAGGCGTCAATCTGCGCAAGGTTGGTGAAACCAAAATCGGCATGAGTCTCGACGAACGCACCCGGCCGGCGACGCTCGAAGCCGTCTGGCGCGCTTTCGGCGGCAATTTCACCATTGCCGATTTCGAGCCTTCCTACCGCCTGCCGAAGGGCCTGCTAAGGACCAGCGATTACCTCACCCATCCGATCTTCCACATGAACCGCGCCGAAAGCGAGATGACGCGTTACATCCGCCGGCTTTCCGACCGGGATCTGGCGCTTGACCGCTCGATGATCCCGCTCGGCTCCTGCACGATGAAACTCAACGCGACGGCGGAAATGCTGCCGATCACCTGGCCGGAATTTTCCGACATCCATCCCTTCGTGCCGGCCGACCAGGCGCTCGGCTACCGCGAGATGATCGACGACCTGATCGAAAAGCTCTGCGCCGTCACTGGCTACGACGCCTTCTCCATGCAGCCGAATTCCGGTGCGCAGGGCGAATATGCCGGCCTGCTGACGATCCGCAACTATCATATCGCCAATGGCGACGGCCATCGCGACGTCTGCCTGATCCCGACCTCGGCGCACGGTACCAATCCGGCTTCGGCCCAGATGGTCGGCATGAAGGTGGTGGTCGTCAAGGTGCGTGAAAACGGCGATATCGATCTCGACGATTTTCGCGCCAAGGCGGAGCAGCATGCGGCAAACCTCTCCTGCTGCATGATCACCTACCCCTCGACGCACGGCGTCTTCGAGGAGACGGTCAAGGAAATCTGCGATCTCGTTCATCAGAATGGTGGCCAGGTCTATCTCGACGGCGCCAACATGAACGCCATGGTCGGCCTGTCCCGCCCCGGTGACATCGGCTCCGACGTCAGCCACCTGAACCTGCACAAGACCTTCTGCATCCCGCATGGCGGCGGCGGCCCCGGCATGGGCCCGATCGGCGTCAAGGCGCATCTAGCCCCCTACCTGCCCGGCCATCCCGAAACCGACGGCCGTTCGGGTGCGGTCTCGGCCGCCGCCTTCGGCTCGGCCTCGATCCTGCCGATCTCCTGGAGCTATTGCCTGATGATGGGCGGCGAAGGCCTGACGCAGGCGACCAAGGTGGCGATCCTCAACGCCAACTATATCGCCACCCGGCTGAAGGGCGCCTATGACGTGCTCTACAAGTCGGCTGCCGGCCGCGTCGCGCATGAATGCATCATCGACACCCGCCCGCTGGTCGACAGCTCGGGCGTCACCGTCGACGACGTCGCCAAGCGGCTGATCGACTGCGGCTTCCATGCGCCGACCATGAGCTGGCCGGTCGCCGGCACGTTGATGATCGAGCCGACGGAAAGCGAGACCAAGGCCGAACTCGACCGCTTCTGCGAGGCGATGCTGGCGATCCGCGAGGAAGCCCGCGCCATCGAGGATGGCCGCATGGACAAGGTGAACAACCCGCTGAAGAACGCTCCGCACACGGTGGAAGACCTCGTCGGCGAATGGGACCGTCCCTACAGCCGAGAACAAGCCTGCTTCCCGCCCGGCGCCTTCCGTGTCGACAAATATTGGTCCCCGGTCAACCGCGTCGACAATGTCTACGGCGACCGCAACCTGATCTGCACCTGCCCGCCAGTGGAAAGCTACGCGGAGGCCGCGGAATAACAGCAATCCGGGCAGGCCCTCCCGCGCTTTGGAGGGGCTGCCCGCTTTGGGCGCACTACAGCGCCGCGCGTCTTTTCAGCAAAGGACGCCTGTCGCAAGAGACTACTTCCGCGCGATGGTCAGCATTGCTCCCACATTCCCAACATTAGGGAACGAGTTCGATTTCGCTCAACCGCCACTCCTTCGTGAAGAACGGTTCCAGCGGGCTGTACAGGCGAAGGAGCGTGAACCAGCCCTTGCCGGGCATTGTCTGGATCCAATTACCCCGTTTCACGCCCTCGGGTTGGGTCGGGCCGAAATAGATCGTCGTCGCGCCATCCGCGTCCGCTTCGGCGGCGGGCGATGGATAGCTCTGGCTGCCAGCGCGCGGGTAGCCTTGCGGCGTCTGGAGCATCGAGCGCGACTGGTTGTCGTAGAGGGTAAAGGACCAGAACGCGGCCGCTGGAATGTCCTTCGGTAGCGTCACCTTGTAGGTCTTGCCGCCGTCGAGGTCGTTCTTGTTGGCGTCCAGGAAACCCATGAGATATTGCGACCCGACCTTGGGGAGCCGCATGATCATGCCGGGCGAGTCGAGCGTGTAGCCGAAGTAGAACGCGGTTTTCGAGTCGAGGGTTCGAGCACCGGTCGGCGGCAATGGTGCGAAAAGACCCTCTTTGGTAATCATCGGCGGCGGGGTTTCGAAATTTGCGCCACCCTCCCACAGCATGTTTCCCCACATGGAGTCTGGATAGTACGACCAATCAGGATGGGGGCCGCTGGAACGCCAGTTCAGCGCACGGCTGGCCGCGTTTCCCACCGCTGCTGCGTCGGTCAGAATCTTCTTCATCCGGTCGTCCGGTTTGAATTCCTTGCCCTTGACGATACCGATGGCTGCCAATTGGCCTGCAAGTTCCGGATTGTAGGAATCGGCCGGCTCTGCCTGAACATTGGCGTTGATCATCTCGAAGAACGAATAGTCGCTTGGGGGGATCGTATTGAACGCCTTGCCGCCCGCCTCGAGGAACCTGGTTTCAGGAAGCGGCGGGTTCGATTCAAGCCTGACTTTGCCTTCGAGCGCCGTTGCGATGCTCGTGCCGACACCGCCCGGCGTGTAGGGATAGATCTTCATATTCTTCTTGATGTTCTCGACAGTCGGCTTCGGATCGTTGTCTACGAGGTAACCGCGAGATGCATAGATGACCCGGTTCGTCTTCGACCGCGCTACATAGAAACCGCCTTCGGGAACCGGACCGTCATAGCCGGGTGGCAGCAGCAGGTATCTTCCGCCTTCGCCGCGGTCGGGGCCGGGGAACCCGACATCGATGATCCAGCCAAACCACATGTCATTGATCGTGCCTACCCCCATAGGAGGTTGCTCGACCACGATCGGCCCCTTAGTCAAATCCACAATGCTGAAATAGTAGACGGTGTCGGCATTGGCCGTGAGGAACAGCGACTTCGAATCCATCAACTCGGGGTAAAGGGTGACCGTGTTGTCCTCCGCGCCGATGCTGAGCAGACCCTTGCGGATCGCATAGGCCGATGCGCCACCATAGCTGTTGAGGAACACGTCAAGGGCGCGGGTAAAATCAAGCGTGTCATAAACCTTTTTGACAGTTTCTGGGCTGGGAGCACCGTCCTTGAACTCGAGCGTACCAATGCGAGACTCGACTTTATCCGGGGTAACCAGGATCGGTGGGATTTCGCCCGCCGTCTGGCCGAAAGCTAGATTCCCGCCGTTGACGACGGTTGCGGTGATAAAAACTGCAACAAATGAAAGCTTTCTTCCGATATGTGTCATGCTGTCCTCCATTTCTTGAGTAAGACTTTGGATTGGCGCGGACAACACCACGTTACCGGGTGTCTATGGCGCGATGCACATGTCCCGTCACCCGAGCTTGCTCCGCGAATACTTTTTGGACAAGATTGTCCTCATGAGATTTTTGAGCCAGTGGGTCTGCAAATCGGACGATGTGAAACCCTTTCACGATGCCGTGAAATAGCAAGTACGTTACAGTAACATACGCGCTAAATGCCCACAGTTGTCAGTCGATTCCAGTTTGAGCCTCGCGCAGAAAAGTCTTCTTGAAGAATCGATTTACCATTCAAAGCACGCCCGATCGACGCGCGCTCCTGCGGATCTGCTAGGTCTAAGGAATGTTCAGATTGATACCTGTTGTCGCCGGAAAGCCGGACATTCACCCTTAAGAAGCTTCGGGAGGTCTCCGAGGACGACACCTTCAAGGCTTTCTGCCTGATCCGTTAGCCGGAGACGGGGGGCCGCCCGGTTTGCATCAACTGCGGACATGAGCGCTGCTATCCGATCCGATGCCAGAAGTACCGCCGAGAATTCTCGGTCACCTCGAAGTTTGCAACGCGAATTTCCTGGCACAGTCGAAAGTCGACACTGGAGTGTCTGCTTCCCTTAGGATGCGCAGGAGAGTTCCGCGTTTGTCGATGTCCTTGAATAGCGGCGTGACCGAACTTGCAGCGATCTTCGGAGGTTTTCTCGAACGAATTCGGACAGCGCCGTCAGGACGCTAATTCTCGTCGTCGACTTGCAGGACCGTGTCGAAAGCAGCTCGCTGCGGCTCAAAGGTCGCGATCTCGTCTGGGTGGCGGATCCTACATAATTGCGAAATTATGCAGTGGGATCAAATTTAACCTTTCTTAGCAAGTCTCTGTTAGCCTTTTAGAAAGGCGGCTTCCATCAATATGGATCGCCGTCGATCCCTTGTTTTGCGTGCAGGTTCTTATGCGTCCATCGGCAGTGCCAGCAATCCTCCTCGCCGCCCTGATCCTGTCGGGATGCGCTGCCAGTTCTGGCGCCGAAGATGTGCTGGGCAACGTGCCGTCTCCGGAAACGACCAATGCCATCGCCCAGCCGAGCGGCCCGATTCCGGCCGCCGCCGTTGGCGATCCTGCACCGCAGGCAAGCCCGCCGCAGCAGGCGTTGGGCTGGGCGGGAGAGGTTCCAGAACCGCGGGCGCTCGTGCCCGCCGACAGGCCGGTCGGCATGCCGCTGCCGACAGATAAGCCGGTCGCGCTGCTGATGCCGGCCAATCCCGCCGGCAATGCAATGCCCGATGTCGGCACGAGATCGCCGACACGCGGACAAATTTACGGCCACCGGTTCCGCGATGCCAAGCCGATCAACTTCGGCTCCACCTCGCCGAGAAAGCTTGCCGTGCACGGCGTCGACGTGTCGCGCTGGCAGGGCGAGATCGACTGGCAGACGTTGCGGCGGCAAGGCGCCAACTTCGTCTACATCAAGGCGACCGACGGCGGCGATCACCTTGATCCTATGTTCAAGAAGAACTGGCGCCGGGCCAAGGAAGCCGGCCTGAAACACGGCGCCTATCACTTCTTCTACTGGTGCCGGACAGGCGGTGAGCAGGCCGACTGGTTCATCCGCAACGTGCCAAGGGAAGCCAACGCTCTTCCGCCCGTCATCGACGTCGAATGGAACGGCGAATCGAGCTGCAAGAGGCGCATCTCCCCCACACGTGTTCGGGAAAAGATGCAGGTTTTCATGGATAAGCTGGAGCGCCATTACGGTCAGCGCCCGATCATCTATACCGCGCCGGATTTCTACCGCGACAATTTGAAGGGTCAACTGCTCGACTATCCCTTCTGGCTGCGCTCGGTGGCCGCTCATCCCTCCAAGGTCTATCCCGGCCGCAAGTGGGTCTTCTGGCAGTATTCCGGCTCTGGCCTTTCCGAAGGCGTCGACGGCAAGATCGACCTCAACGTCTTCAACGGCAACGAGAGCGATTGGCACGACTGGGTGGCGTCGCGTTAGCGAAGCTGGCCATGGCTCCGCGCCCCCGACCCCGTTCCGTGCCAATCCGGAACAGATGGATGCGAAGATGCGCGAACCTATAGGTCTTTGCTAACGCAACGCCTTCAACATTCCCTAAGCCCTTGCATGTACAAGAATTTCATCCAGTTCTGGGGAAACGGCTGATGAGCATATCGGGCATTACGAGCACTGCTCTTTCGGGAATGCGGGCGCAGACGACGCGGGTCGGCGCAATTGCCAACAACATCGCAAACAGCAGCACGCCGGGCTATGCAAGGCTGAACACCAGCCTCACCTCCGTTGCATCAGGCGGCGTCCAGGCCGTCGTCAGCCCGACCGCATCAGATGTCGATCCTGCCACCGAACTCACCGACCTGATCGAAGCCGAGCAGAGCTACAAGGCGAACGCCGTGGTCTTCGAGACCGGCGCCGACATGTGGGAAATGCTGATGAGCATCAAGCGCGACTGAACACGCCCGATTTCATCGGAGACTTGCTGGCGGAGAATTTTCCGCCGCTCTGAAGCTGTCAGGAATGCGCCGGCTCGCCCTGGCGCTGGGCGGCAAGGGCCGCGAGATCGGCAGGCTTCAGCTCGACGGATTCGCCGCAGCCGCAGGCCGATGTCTGGTTCGGATTGGTGAAGGTGAAGCCGGAGCGGAGCGTCGTCGTCTCGAACCCCATCTCGGTGCCGAGCAGGTAAAGAGCCGCGGATGGCTCGACCCAGACCTTTGCACCATCGCGCTCGATCAGGTCGTCCTTGGCATTGGGCTCGGTCACGAGGTCGATGGTATATTCCATACCGGCGCAGCCGCCCTTCTTGATGCCGACGCGCACGCCCTTGGCATCCGGTCCCGAGTTCTCGACGATCGCCTTGACGCGAGCCGCAGCACCGTCCGTCATGCTCATGATTGCAAAGCCCATCGGCTCATTCTCCTTCCGCAACCGGGGTCAAGATCCGGCGCTTCGTGATTCAAATGTAGTCTTCCGAGGTAAACGGATCAATACCACGGTACTGTATCAGTACCAGCCGACGGCGACCTGCGCCTCTTCCGACATGCGGTCCGGCGTCCATGGCGGATCGAAGGTCATGGCAACCTCGACGCCCGACACGCCCTCGACGGCGCCGACGGCGTTTTCGACCCAGCCGGGCATCTCGCCGGCCACCGGGCAGCCGGGTGCAGTCAGCGTCATCATGATTTTCACCATCCGGTCGTCCTCGATGTCGATCTTGTAGATCAGACCGAGCTCGAAGATATCGGCGGGAATTTCCGGATCGTAGACCGTCTTCAGCGCGCTGATGACGTCGTCGCTCAGCCGTGCCAGCTCATCGGCCGGAATGCTGGAATGCACGATGCCTTCGCGCACGTCGATCTTCTGTTCGCTTTCGTCCAGGCTCATCACGGACACTCCTCAAGCAAAGAACTTGCGCGCATAATCAAGCGCATCGGCCAGGGCATCGACCTCGGCGCGGGTATTGTACATGCCGAAGGATGCACGGCATGTGGAGGTGACGCCGAAGCGTTTCAAGAGCGGCATGGCGCAATGCGTGCCGGCCCTGACCGCAACACCCTGCCGGTCGATCACCATCGAGACGTCATGGGCATGAATGCCGGCAAGCTCGAAGGAAAAGATGCTGCCCTTGTCGGGCGCCGTCCCGAAGACGCGCAGCGAGTTGACGGATTTCAGTCGCTCGACCGCATAGGCGGCAAGATCGGCCTCATGCCGGGCGATCGCCTCGCGGCCGATCTTCTCCATATAATCGAGCGCGTAACCCAGCCCGATCGCCTGCACGATCGGCGGCGTGCCGGCCTCGAAGCGATGGGGCGGATCATTATAGGTAACCACGTCCTCGGCGACTTCGAAGATCATCTCGCCGCCGCCCTGGAAGGGGCGCATCTCGAAAAGCCGCTCCTTCTTGCCGTAGAGCACGCCAATGCCGGACGGGCCATAGAGCTTATGGCCGGTCATGACGTACCAGTCGCAATCGATATCCTGCACGTCGACAGGCAGATGCACAGCGCCCTGGCTGCCGTCGATCAGCACTGGAATTCCGCGCTCATGCGCGATCCGGCAGACTTCCTTGACGGGAACGATCGTGCCGAGCGCATTCGACATATGGGTGATGGCGACGAGCTTGGTGCGCTCCGTCAGGCTCTTTTCGAAATCCTCGATATGGAAGGCGCCCTCGTCGTCGACCGGCACCCAGACGAGTTTGGCCCCTTGCCGCTCGCGGATGAAGTGCCAGGGCACGATGTTGGAATGGTGCTCCATGATCGTCAGGACGATCTCGTCGCCTTCGCCAATCTTCGGCATGCCCCAGCCATAGGCGACGGTATTGATCGCTTCCGTCGAATTCTTGGTGAAGACGATGTCGTTCACCGAAGGCGCGTTGAGGAAGCGGCGGACCTTCTCGCGCGCTCCCTCATAGGCATCCGTCGCGGCGTTGGAAAGATAGTGCAGGCCACGATGCACATTGGCATATTCATTGGAATAGGCATGCGAGATGGCGTCGATCACCACCTGCGGCTTCTGCGCCGATGCGCCGTTGTCGAGATAGACCAGCGGCTTGCCATGCACCTTTTCCGCCAGGATCGGGAAATCCCGGCGGATGGCTTCGACGTCGTATTGCGTGGCCGGCACTATCTTGTCCATTAATATATCCGATCAGGCGTGCTTTTCGAGCCAGGCCGAAATCACGCCTTCCAGCGCCTCGACCAGGGCTTCATCATCAAGTTCCTCGACGATCTCGGCGACGAAGGCGTTGACGAGCATCGCCCGCGCCTTGTTCTCCGGAATGCCGCGCGCCATCATGTAATAGAGATGGTTGGCGTCGATATCGGTCACCGTGGCGCCGTGGCCGCACTGCACGTCGTCGGCGAAGATTTCGAGCTCGGGCTTGACCGAGAATTCGGCATCGTCGGACATCAACAGCGTGTTGCAGGCCATCTTGGCATCGGTTTTCTGCGCATCGGGCGCCACCCGGATCATGCCCTGGAAGACGCCCTTGGCGCGGTCGAAGACGACGTTGCGGATGACTTCGGTCGAGCCGGTATTCGGCACGTCGTGGCCGAGCACCATCGTCACGTCGGTATGGCTTTCTGCCCCGAGCAGGTTGATGCCGCGCAACGTCAGATCGGCGCCCTCGCCCGTCACCTTGATATGCAGCTCCTGGCGCACCAGCTTGCCGCCGGCATTGATGACAAAAAGCCGGAGCTTGGCGTCAGCGCCGAGATCAATGCGGATCTGCCCGAGATGCGTATCGTCGGCCCCCTGCTGCTGCAGGATGATCCAGGTCAGTTCCGTGCCTTCGCCAACCGTGATGTCGGTGACATGGGACACCAGCGCAGCATCGCCGGTCACCGTGCGGTGACGCTCGATGACGGTCGCCTTGACACCGGCGCCGAAGGACACAGGCAAGCGCGTATGCGTCTGCCCGCCCGCATGGATGAACTGGATTTCGAGCGGGTTTTCAAGCTCGGTCTCGGCAGGCACGTCGATGACATAGCCATCGCGCACGAAGCTCCCATTGATGCGGCCGACCGCGTCGTCGCTGCCGAGCGCATCGAGCCCGCCTGCGGCAGAGCCGTCAAGCAGACGTTCGGAATAGGCCGAAACGCCAAGACCGTCGACCGTAGCCTTCTGGTTGGAATGGCCTTGGATCACCGCCAGCACCGTGGCATCCGCAACGAGCGGCTCCAAAGCCTCCGAGCCGGCATCGCCCGCCTGCTGCGGAACGGTGCGCAGCAGATTCTTGAGGTCGGTATAATGCCAGGCCTCGATGCGGCGCGTCGGCAGGCCGGCCTTCTTCAGGTCGTCGAGAAGCCGGTCGCGCAGTGCCGTCACCGCGCCATTGCCCGGCAGCTCGCCGATCTGCTGGTTGAAAGCCTCGATCAGCGCCGTCTCGGCCGCAGTCAGGCGGCTCGTCGTCTGCATGTTCATGGACGTCGTCCTTTCCACCCGAAACTCAGGCCGCCGTGCCGATGATGTCGGCATAGCCGTTGGCTTCCAGCTCATGCGCCAGCGTCTTGTCGCCCGACTTGATCACTTGGCCCTTGTAGAGCACGTGGACGGTATCCGGCACGATATAGTCGAGCAGGCGCTGGTAGTGGGTGATGACCACGACCGCGCGGTCCGGCGAACGCAGCGCGTTGACGCCGTCGGCGACAATCTTCAGCGCATCGATGTCGAGGCCGGAATCGGTTTCGTCAAGCACGCACAGCTTCGGTTCGAGCAGCGCCATCTGCAGGATCTCGGCCCGCTTCTTTTCGCCGCCGGAGAAGCCGACGTTCAGCGGCCGCTTCAGCATCTCGGTATTGATCTGCAGCTTGCCGGCGGCATCCTTGACGCGGCGCATGAAGTCCGGCGTCGTCAACTCGTCCTCGCCGCGCGCCTTGCGCTGCTCGTTCATCGCCACCTTCAGGAACTGCATGGTGGCGACGCCCGGAATTTCAACCGGGTACTGGAAGGCAAGGAAGATGCCCTTGGCGGCGCGCTCGGCCGGGTCGAGCTCGAGAATGCTTTCGCCATTGTAGAGAATGTCACCCTCGGTGACTTCGTAGTCGCTGCGGCCGGACAGCACATAGGAGAGCGTCGACTTGCCGGAGCCGTTCGGCCCCATGATCGCGGCAACTTCGCCGGCCTTCACCGTCAGGTTCAAGCCACGAATGATCTCGGTGCCGTCTTCGGCAATGCGGGCATGGAGGTTTCTGATTTCAAGCATCTCGTTCTTCCTGTTCATAAAGCGGGTTCAAGTGCCGCCTGATAGACCGTTCGCACCGGTCTCAATCCGTCATCCTCGGGCTTGTCCCGAGGATCTAAGCCGTCAATTATAATCGTCCTACTGCTCCGACGTGACTTTCCGCATAGGTACGTAGATCTTCGGGACAAGCCCGAGGATGACGGACCCGTGTTTAGCCCACCGAGCCTTCCAGCGAGATGCTGATCAGCTTCTGCGCCTCGACAGCGAATTCCATCGGCAGTTCCTGCAGGACTTCCTTGACGAAACCGTTGACGATCAGCGCGATCGCCGCTTCGGTCGGGATGCCGCGCTGCAGGCAGTAGAACAGTTGGTCCTCGGAGATCTTCGAGGTTGTGGCTTCATGCTCGAACTGCGCCGTCGAATTCTTCGCCTCGATGTAGGGCACGGTATGGGCGCCGCACTTGTCACCGATCAACAGCGAATCGCACTGGGTGAAGTTGCGCGCGTTCGACGCCTTGCGGTGAGCCGAAACCTGGCCGCGATAGGTGTTGTTGGAAACACCGGCGGCGATGCCCTTGGAAACGATGCGGCTCGACGTATTCTTGCCGAGATGGATCATCTTGGTGCCGCTGTCGATCTGCTGATGGCCGTTGGACACGGCGATCGAGTAGAACTCGCCGCGGCTGTCGTCGCCGCGCAGGATGCAGGACGGATATTTCCAGGTGATCGCCGAGCCGGTTTCGACCTGCGTCCACGAAATCTTCGAACGGTCGCCGCGGCAATCGCCGCGCTTGGTGACGAAGTTGTAGATGCCGCCCTTGCCGTTCTTGTCGCCCGGATACCAGTTCTGCACCGTCGAATATTTGATCTCGGCATCGTCGAGCGCGACCAGCTCGACCACGGCAGCGTGCAGCTGGTTTTCGTCGCGCTGCGGCGCCGTGCAGCCTTCGAGATAGGAGACGTAGGCGCCCTCTTCCGCAATGATCAGCGTGCGCTCGAACTGGCCGGTGCCCTTCTCGTTGATGCGGAAATAGGTGGAAAGCTCCATCGGGCAGCGAACGCCCTTCGGCACGAAGACGAAGGAACCGTCGGTAAAGACCGCCGAATTGAGCGTCGCATAGTAGTTGTCGCTCGTCGGAACGACGGAGCCGAGGTACTTCTGCACCAGTTCCGGATACTCGCGGATGGCTTCCGAGATCGACATGAAGATCACGCCGGCCTTCTTCAGCTCTGCCTTGAAGGTGGTGACGACCGAGACGCTGTCGAAAACGGCGTCGACGGCGATCTTCGGCTTCTCGACGCCGGCAAGGATCTCCTGCTCACGCAGCGGGATGCCGAGCTTCTCATAGACCTTCAACAGCTCCGGATCGACCTCGTCGAGCGACTTTGGACCCGGCGTGCTCTTCGGCGCGGCGTAATAATAGATGTCGTTGAAATCGATCTTCGGATAGTTGACGCGCGCCCAGGTCGGCTCTTCCAGCGTCAGCCAGCGACGATAGGCCTCGAGACGCCATTCCAGCATCCACTCCGGCTCCTGCTTCTTCGCCGAAATGAAGCGGATGATATCTTCGGACAAGCCTTTCGGCGCCTTGTCCATCTCGATGACGGTCTCGAAACCGTATTTATACTGGTCCACATCGATCAGGCGCACCTGGTCGATTGTTTCCTGCACCGCAGCCATCTCATTCTCCAATCTCGCCGGATACAAGGTCCGGCAGCTTGTAGCGTTTGGGCAATTACCTTGCCCCTCATGTAAGAGGCCAAAAGGGACTTTTCAGCCCGATTGGCAAGCAGAAATTTGCGTTTCCGCAAGTTTTGACAGCGGGCACGCCGCCTCCCCAGCCGACCTGCGCCGGTTGGCGATCTTTGCGAAAGCCGCAATCGCCCTGTCGATATCCTCTTCCGTCGTCGAAAAGCCGAGCGAGATGCGCAGCGCCCCGAGCTTGGCGTCACGGCCCATCGCCGTCAGCACATGGCTTTCGCCAAGCCGGCCGGACGAGCAGGCAGAGCCTGCGGATAGGGCAACGCCTTCGAGGTCGAAAGCAATCTGTCCAGTCTCGGCCTTCAGCCCCGGTAGGGTGAAGAAGATCGTATTGGCGACGCGCTCGCCGCCCTCACCGTGGATCATCACATCGGCTGCTACCTCACGCATGCCGGCTTCGAGCCGCTCGCGCAACACGCCGATCGCCGCATTACGCGCCTCGAGTTCGTCTGCCGCGGCTTCTGCCGCCGCGCCGAAGCCGATCAGCGCCAGCGAATTCTGTGTCCCTGAGCGGTGACCCCGCTCCTGCCCGCCGCCTTGGATCAGCGGCCTGGGCATCAGCGCCTCGCCCTGCGCGATGAGCGCGCCGGCACCCTTCGGCCCGCCGATCTTGTGCGAGGAAACGATCATGAAGTCGGCGCCGATCTTGCCGATATCGAGCGCGATGCGGCCGGCCGCCTGCACGGCGTCGACGACGAAGAGCCCGCCATGGGCGTGGACGATCTTTGCCGCCGCCTCGACCGGCTGGACAATGCCCGTCTCGTTATTGACGAGCATGATAGCGACCATCGGCAGGCCGGCGGCCTTGTCATGCGCATCAAGCAGGAGGCCGAGCGCATCGAGATCGACGATGCCGGCTTCCGTCACCGGGATCTCGGTCATCTTCTCTTTGGCGAAGCGGCCGCCTTCGCGCACCGCCGGATGCTCGATCGCCGAGAAATAGAGATGGCCAAGGCGGAGCGGCGTGCGGCCCATGCGGAAATCCGGCGTCAGCACCAGATTGGCGGCTTCGGTCGCGCCGCTGGTAAAGACCACATTGCCGGCATCGGTGCCGGCAAGTGCTGCCACCTTGCGCCGTGCGCCTTCGATGGCGGCGCGGGCGGCCCGGCCCTCGCCGTGAACGGAATTTGGATTGCCGAAAATATCGATGGCGCGCATGATCGCCGCGCGTGCTGCGGGGTGCAGCGGCGCTGTGGCGTTCCAGTCGAGATAAAGGCGTGGCGGCGCCATGATCTTCAGTCCTGCGCTTGACGAGCTTGCTTCAGCATCCGCGGTTCATTTTTCTTGAAATTTCCGCCGGGCTTGCCTTATGACACATTCCACGATGCGTGGATCGCCATGCAAGTTTCGAATTGTTCTAAACTGCGTTTTAGAAAAGCTGACAACACTAGTCAAGTCATGTTGTCATCCAACGCAGCGCGAACGCGAAATAAAACCCGGAGTACCAATGCCCGAAGTTATTTTCAACGGCCCAGCCGGCCGTCTTGAAGGCCGCTACCAGCCCTCCAAGGAAAAAAGCGCGCCCATCGCCCTGATTCTGCATCCGCATCCGCAGTTCGGCGGCACGATGAACAATCAGATCGTCTATCAGCTCTTCTACATGTTCCAGAAGCGCGGATTTACGACGCTGCGCTTCAATTTCCGGGGAATCGGCCGCAGCCAGGGTGAATTCGACCACGGCGCCGGCGAGCTCTCGGATGCAGCCTCGGCGCTCGACTGGGTGCAGAGCCTGCATCCTGATTCCAAGACCTGTTGGGTCGCCGGTTATTCCTTTGGCTCCTGGATCGGCATGCAGCTTCTGATGCGCCGGCCGGAAATCGAAGGCTTCATGTCGATCTCGCCCCAGCCGAACACCTACGACTTTTCCTTCCTGGCGCCCTGCCCGTCTTCCGGCCTGATCATCAACGGCGAAGCCGACAAGGTGGCCCCGGAAAAGGATGTCAACGGCCTGGTCGAAAAGCTGAAGACCCAGAAGGGCATCCTCATCACCCACCGCACCGTCGCCAACGCCAACCACTTCTTCAACGGTCAGGTGGAAACGCTGATGGGCGAATGCGAGGATTATCTCGACCGCCGCCTCAACGGCGAACTGGTGCCGGAACCGGCCGCCAAGCGGATTCGCTGACACCACAAATCTCAGCCTCATCAATGCCATGACGGTCCGGAACACAACCGGGCCGGCTGTGCCAGAACAGATCACCTATCGTGTTGCAATCCATGTTGCAGTGCGGTAGGGTCCTCGCGATCCTAACAAAAGCGAGGTCCGCAATGACCAAGTCGTTCGGGGAAGTCCTGGATAAGTATAGGGGAATTGGTCCGGGGTTCGATTTTCTTCGAATAGGGCTCGCCTTTTCCATCGTATTGACCCATTCCTTTTTGTTAACCGACAACAATGACTTCATCAGGGGGTCAGTATTCTGGTTCACTGAATACGCTCTTGTTCCGATGTTCTTCGCTTTGAGCGGATTTCTGATCGCCGGCAGTGCACAGCGCCTGAGCCTCCGGAATTTCCTGATCAACCGAGGCTTGCGCATCGTCCCGGCCCTTGCCGTCGATATCGTCGTTTGTTCGCTGATCATCGGGCCGATCATCACGGTCGTCTATCATTCCGAATATTTTACCGATCAGCGGTTTTTCAAATACTTCCTGAATATCGTCGGCTGGATCCATTACGAGCTGCCGGGCGTTTTCCAGGATAATCCGAGCCAGCGTGTCAACGGCGCTCTGTGGACGGTTCCCTGGGAAATCTTCTGCTACATCATCATGTCGTTCCTGATGATCACCGCCATTGTGAAGACGCGCTACAAGCTGCTGGCGGTGACGATCGCCTACATCGTCATCGGCCTTATCGTGCAGAAGATGCCCTATCTGTTGCCAGGCTCGATCAAGCCGATCGCGCGCTTCCTGTTCATGAGCCGAGGCTCCCAGCTGATAACGGCCTTCATGATGGGCATCGTCGCCTTTCAGTTCAGGGCAGTCATTCCGCATTCCCGCTGGATATTCGGCGCTGCCTGCTTGGTCTGCATCGTCGCCATCCTCACCCTGGACAGCCGAGCGACGGAGTCGGTGCTCAACCGGCCCTTGGTCATCACCTCTCTTGTTTACATCACCGTCTTCGTCGGCCTGTCCGAGGTGCCCATCCCGGCCTTTTTCAGGAAAGGCGACTATTCCTACGGCGTCTATCTTTATCACGACCCGTTCTTGCAGATCTGGATCAGCTCGTTCCCGTCGCTCTTTCTCTACCCGAAATACGGTGCGCTGGCGCTCTATCTCGTCGGTCTGCCATCGGCTCTCGCCGTTGCGGTGCTGTCCTGGCATTTCATCGAGAAGCCGATCCTCGGCCTTCGCAAGAAATTCTCATTCATCGCCCAGGTCAGGGGCGTCGAGGATGGCAATCAGGCTGGGCACGAACCCCATGTCCGGCCGGTCGCCGTCAAGAGTTAGAGCTTTGCCGGCCGCATATCGGCGGTCAGTCCGAAAACCGTGTCCAGCACTCCATCGATCAGGATCGGCGCGCGTTCGCGCATGCCGATCTTTCTGAGGACGCGTTGCGAGGCGATGTTTTCGGGATGCGTGAAGGCGATGAAGCCCGATGCAAACTTCCTTTCGAAGAACCAGTCGGCAAGCGCACTCGCCGCTTCCGTTGCCAGGCCCCTGCCCCACGCCTCCTCGCGCAGGGAATAGCCGAGTTCGAATTGCTCGTTCCTGAACTTTGAAATCCCCGCACGGCCGACAAATCGACCGTCCTCGGCGAGGAGCTTGTATTTGGTCGTGCCGTCGCGCGCCTGTTCCTCGAACCAGCCGCGCAGCCGTTCCTCAGCCTTTTGGAGGCTCCACGGCACGTTGCCGGACAAATATCGGGTCGTCGCCATCGTCGAATGCAGCTGTTGCACCAGGGTCCCATCGCCTTCGTCCCACATGACGAAGGTAAGCCGTGGCGTCTTCAGCATGACCCGCTGCTCTCTCATGGCGTCGCCAGCACCCCGCCGCTGACGGGAGCGTCGACTCCCGTCGTGCCGGGGAATGTCAGCGGCAGTCCGTCCAGCGACCGGACGGCGAGATAGGCCCAGGCCTCGGCTTCCATCGCATCGCCGTCGAAGCCCGACTCCTCCGCCGTCAGCACCCTCGAGCCCAGCCTTTCGGCCATGACTGAGAACTCTGCCATGAGAGTGGCGTTCAGCCGCCCGCCGCCGCAGACGATATACATCGCTGGGGTCTCCGGCAGGAAACCGGCGGATTTGATGATCGAGGCGGCGGCGACATGCGCGAGCGTCCGGGCGCCGTCTTCAAGGCTCGCTTCCTCGGGCTGAAGCGGTGCAAAATCGCCGCGGTCCAGCGACCGGCGAATATTGCCGCGGAAGAACGGGCTTTGCAGATAGCGTTCCGCCAGGCTGGCCACGACCTTTCCGCGCCCACCGATCTCGCCGCTGGGGTCATAGGTTTTACCGGTCTGCATCTCCACCCACTGGTCGATCAGCGTATTGCCCGGACCGCTGTCGAACGCCGATATCCGTCCGTCGGTGCCGATAAAGGTGAGATTGGAGATGCCGCCGATATTGACGAAGCACACTGCCTGTCCCGCCTGCTGGAATTTTCCCGCAAGTGCTGCGTGATAGGCCGGCACCAGCGGCGCGCCCTGCCCGCCATGAACCATATCGTTGGCGCGCATGTCGTAGACCACCGATATGCCGGTTCTCTTCGCCAGTTCCCCGCCGTCTCCGATCTGGATCGTCAATCCCTCGTCAGGGCGATGAAGCACCGTCTGGCCATGGAAGCCGAGAACATCGACGGCATCGGCAGAAAGCCCGAAACGCTCCATGAATGCCGTAACGGCAATTGCATGCCGCAAGGTGAGTTCAAGCTCGATATCGCGAAGCTCAGCGGGTCGCTGGCTTCTCTCACTGAGTGGACGCGACAGTTCTAGCGCCCGTTTGAGCTGCCCGCGAAAATCCGCGTCATAGGGCACGCCCATGAACGGCCCGCGCTCGATGAAGCCGCGGCCGTCGGTCCTGATCAACGCGACGTCGATTCCGTCCATCGACGTGCCGCTCATCAGCCCGATCGCGGTCCTGATGACATCCATGAGGCTTGCCTCCCATGCGATTCCCGGATGCACTTTTATAAAAACAGTGCTAAACGCGCCGCGACAGATCAACAACAACGAACTTGCGCCAAGCCCCCATGGGGTGCGGAGCAGACACCAAGAGACGAAACCTATGTCCGAGTTCAAGTCCGATTTCCTCCGCACGCTGAAAGAGCGCGGCTTCATTCATCAGGTCTCCGATGAAAGCGGCCTCGACGACCTGTTCGACAAGGAAACCGTGACGGCCTATATCGGCTTCGATCCGACGGCACCCAGCCTGCACGCCGGCTCGCTGATCCAGATCATGATGCTGCACTGGATGCAGAAGACCGGTCATCGCGCCATCTCGCTGATGGGCGGCGGCACCGGCATGGTCGGCGATCCCTCCTTCAAGGAAGAAGCGCGCCAGCTCATGACCGTGGATACGATCGAAGGCAACATCGCCTCGATCAAGCGCGTCTTTTCCAATTACCTGAACTACGGCGACGGCCCCAAGGACGCGCTGATGATCAACAATGCCGAATGGCTGCGCTCGCTGAACTACCTCGAATTCCTGCGCGATGTCGGCAAGCACTTCTCGGTCAACCGCATGCTGTCCTTCGACAGTGTTAAGACGCGTCTCGACCGCGAACAGTCCCTGTCTTTCCTGGAATTCAACTACATGATCCTCCAGGCCTATGACTTCGTCGAGCTTGCCAAGCGCTACGATTGCCGACTGCAGATGGGTGGTTCGGACCAGTGGGGCAATATCGTCAACGGTATCGATCTCGGTCACCGCATGGGGACACCGCAGCTCTATGCGCTGACGTCACCGCTGCTGACGACGTCGTCGGGTGCCAAGATGGGCAAGTCGGCGACGGGCGCTGTCTGGCTGAACGCCGACATGCTCTCGGCCTATGATTTCTGGCAGTATTGGCGCAACACCGAGGATGCCGACGTCTCGCGTTTCCTGAAGCTCTACACAACGCTAGCGATGGATGAAATCGCCCGTCTCGCCGCACTCGGCGGCTCGGAGATCAACGAGGTCAAGAAGATCTTGGCAACTGAGGTTACCGCGATCCTGCACGGCCGCCCGGCCGCCGAGCAGGCCGCTGAAACCGCGCGCAAGACCTTCGAGGAAGGCAGCCTCTCGGAGAACCTGCCCTCGGTCGATATCCCCGCCACCGAACTCGACGGCGGCATCGGCCTGCTGTCGCTGATCGTTCGTGCCGGCCTTGCCTCGTCGAACGGCGAAGCTCGTCGTCACGTCCAAGGCGGCGCGGTCCGCATCAACGACGAGGCGATCAGCGACGAACGCAAGATGATCGGCAGCGGCGAAATCACCGCCGACGGCGTCATCAAGCTCTCGCTCGGCAAGAAGAAACACATCCTGATCCGCCGCGCGGCGTAAGCGGTGTCAGTTCCGAACAGATACCAAAGCCGGCGCCCGTGCCGGCTTTTTCTTTGCCTCACTATTCGGACCGGCGAGCAAGATCATTCAGCTCCCCGCCGGTATTCCGCGTCATCTCATTTGGTCTCTTAAGAAGATAGCCCGGCGGATCGATGCTTGAAGCGGGCTTTACCCGCGACCACCAGCTGATCGAGAAGATCGGCGGCGTCATCATCGCGTCGAGGGGAACGATAAGGACGTGGTCGGAACGGATGACCGCTTCTTGCGGTTTCAGCCGCACGACCTTTTCCGCGGCAAGCGAAGCGTCGGCAAATGTGACAGCCACCATGGCGGCCGATGCGAAAGAAACTGTCCGGGCGCACTGCATCGCATCCTCCGACATTGCACCAGCCGTTGCTTGCTGGCCGGGACAATATAGTACATCAGATTTACCTAAAATAGGCAAAGCATCAATGTCAGACTGGTCAGGATAGGTCGGAATTGGCCTTGCCGAGGACAAACCTGCGCTTTTCTCTGCTGCGATCCGGCAACAAGTCACACACCGGACGATTTGTCGGAACCTTTTGCACCTGCCGGGATTTGCGACCTCCCGGCTTCCCCCGCCTCACTGGAATTCGAAGATCTGCCGGAAAACACCAGGCGCGATGATTGACAGCGGATTGATCTGCAGGTTCGGCTGGTCGAACTTGCCTGTCAGCTTGAAGGTAATGCCGATCAGGCCGCGGTCGCTGCCATTGCCGAGGATGACGCCGATCAGTGGCAGTTCGGCGAAGAGGCGGTTGAGGCCGTAGGCGGGCATGAAAGTGCCGGTCATGTCCATGTTGCCCTTGCGGTCGCGCACGATGCCCTGGAAGGTTGCGCCGATCTGGTCGCCGCGCAGCACGCCGTTCTCGATGCCGACCATGCCGTTGCGCGAGACGACACGGGCAAAGCCGCGCTGGAAGCGCTGCGACGAGGTATCGATGTCGCGCTTGACCGCTTCGTTGAGGCTGCGCTGCTCACTTCCGACCGGCGTCGAAACGATCGACCGCAGGCGTTGTTCGTTGACGATCGCGAAGCGGCGCACGTCGAGCGAGCCGTCCCAGCCGCCCTCCGCCCCCAGCCGGATCGCCAGATTGAGCAGGCCGCCCTGCATGTGCTGGTAGAGATCGGCGAAACGCGAAACCGCGCCGGCATCGCCGCTGGTGATGTTGATGACGCCGCCGTCCTTCATCTGGCTGACCACGGCCTCGCCGCTGTCGGTAACGGCGGAAAAATTGAGCGCCTGCAGCTTGTCGCCGCGCAGTGATATTTGCGCCTGAAAATTGCTGACCTTCTCGTCGTTGAAGCCGATGACGTTTTTCAGCCTGGCGCGCACCGATACGCCGGTGTCGCCGGCATCCCCATCACCATCACCGTCCGAGCCTGATTTCAACCGCTGGATGACCGGCCGCGCATCGGCGCTGTCGCCGGAGACCGAGACGTCGAAATTGCCTTTGCTGCGTTTCACCGACAGGGCGAAATCGTCGAGCGAGGAGAGCTTGACGCTGTCGAAATCGGCCGAGATCAGCCCGCCTTTGCCAATGTTCAGCGATCCGTTGGCGCCGAAACCGTCGCCCTTCAATCGAAAGTTCTTGATCTGGGTATTGTCGGCCAGGCCTGATGTTTCGAATTCGGCAGTGGCGGCAATGCCGCTGCCCTTCGCCCAGCCGATCCACGGCAGTTCGAGCAGCGACCTGGTGAGGTCGAGCTGGACGTCCTGCCGGTCGTCGTCGATCCGCGTCAGCACCATCTTCACGCTGCCGCCGACGATGCCGGAAAGGCCGGGTATCAACTTGTTGCGCTGGTCCTCGGAAAGGGTCGCGGTGATCACCCGTTGTTTGGCCGCTGTGTCGGATGCCTCGACCGGTTCGGTAAGATCGATATCGGCCGGGACACCGTCGATCTGGGCTTTGGCATCGAGCGTGATCCGCTTCGGATTGCCGTTCAGCGTGCCGTCGAGATTGCTGATCATCCTGCCGGAAAACGGCTTGGCAAGATCGATATCGGTGAGCTTCATTGCCGCCGTCCATTCGGCAGGCGGCGGGTTTTGCGAGGAGAGCAGGCCGAAATGAGCCTTCACATGCGCCTCGATCCGGCCCTTGAGGTCATCGGGCGTAAAGCCGGCGCGCTGCAGCACCCGGATCGGCCGGTAGGTCAGAAGCTCGCCGACAGCGTCCGCCGCCCCTGAGACCGCGAGATCGATATCGGCCATCAGCGGTTTATCGTAGGTGGCGGGCAGAATGAACGTCCCCTGCCCGAGACCGACGGACCGGCCGGAGGGAAAATATGAGGTGCCGCTCTTGATCGCGATCGTCGCAACCGGACCGGTCAGGTCGAAATGTGCTGACGTGTCGCGGATCGGCGGAATGTCGCCGGCGACGTTCATCCGCGCCTCTGCAATGTCGAAGCCGATGCGGATCTGGTTGGCGTCGAGCTTCAGGCCCTTGCCGCCGGCTGCCTCGTCCAGCCTGCCGAAAGGAATGAAGACGGATATGGTAGCGTTGGTGACGGTGCCGCCAAAGAGATTGCCGTGCACCCAGGTGCGCACCTTGGGCGCCATCCAGAACGGCCAGAGCTGCTTGATCGCTGTCGTCTGCAGCTGCGCCGACTGGCCGGCGAAGCTGATTTCCGGGGACTTGTCGCCGAGCTTGACGTGCAGCGATCCGTAGAGCGCGCCGAGCGAGCTGGAGACGGTCATGTTGGGAAACTGGAATTCGCGGCCGGCGACCATGTAGCGCCCTGTCGCCTGGATGTCGAAGGAAAGCGGCGGCTCGCCGGAGCCGCCGGGGGCTGCCGTGCCGCCGCTGACGAGCAGGTCGATACCGAAGCCTTTGCCTGCCTGCGGGTCGAGTTTGTCGAGATCGATCAGCGCGCCGTTGATGGGAAGCGTGGTCGCGCCGAACCGGGCGTTCGATCGGGCGATCTCGAGCGTCTGCTTGGTGAAATCATAGACGAGATTGATTTGCCCGCCCGACAACTCCTGCGGATCGCCATCCGCATAGATCTGGCCAGGATTGATGTCGATCGTCGCCGCCAGCGCCGGCTGCACGCCATCGCGCGCTCGGGTGGCCGACACTGTCAGATCGGCAAAGGCACTCAGTCCTTGCCGGATCATGCCCTGATCGTTGCGTTTCAGCGCGAAAGGCGTGAGGTCGGCATGCTTGAGCGTCGCCACGACCTTGGACACGTGGCCGTCTTCCTTGTCGGCCAGCACGTCGAGCTCCGCCACTTCGCCGTTGAGCGCGACTTCGCCGGTCAATTGCAGCGAGGACGGGCCGGCATGGGCAAAGACGAGATTGTCGATGACGAGCGACAGCGGACCGTTGGCGGTATCGGCAAGCTTGATGTCGATGCCGGAGATGCGCACCGAATTGGTCGAGCCGCGCGTCACGATGCTGTCGAACATGTCGAACTGCGAGAAGATCTTCTCCATCGCCGCCGGCATGGCGTCGATGCGCAGATCGTCGAGCTTGACGGCATTGCCGGAGGGCAGAAGCGCGGTATCGAGCGCGATATCCTCCGCTTCGATATCCGCGACGGCGATGCGGCCGCGGAAAAGCTGCAGCGGATCGAGCCCCAGGCGCACCGAACCCGTCGTCGACAGGTGCTGGCCGCTCTCCTGGTCGATCATGTTGACGTTGCGCGCTTCCAGCGCCAGCCGAAAATCCGAGGTGAAGCGGATGACGGTGGAGCCGACCTCGGCACGGTAGCGCGGTCCGGCCACGCCATTCAGCGCCGCCTGAGCCTGCTGCGACAGCGGCTTGTCGAACATGCCGCTCTCGACGGTGAAAACGATGCCAGCGAGAGTAACGAGGATCAGCCCCAAAAATCCGCAGGTCAGCTTCGCCGTGCGGCGCATCGGCGAACGCGGCGGCGGGCAATGAACGATGATCGGATCCTCGGCCTGGGCGGACGGCAAGCGGTCCAGCGCAACGATATCCTTCTTGCGAAACGTGACCTTTTCGCCGCGGATGGCTGACATGCGCCCTCGGGCTCTCCCTTCAAGTGAAGAATTGAACCCGGCCATGCTGGACGGGTATCCGTCCACTATATAATTCGGGGAGGGAAAGTGTCATCCACAAACCCGGCAAAAGAAAGGTTTTCCTAATGGCGGTTCCCGGCATCGGCGTTTCGGCCCCTGATTTCAACCTTCCCCGCGACGGCGGCGGCCGCGTTTCGCTGGCCGAATTCCACGGCAAGCCGCTGGTTTTGTTCTTCTATCCCAAGGACGACACCACAGGCTGCACCGCCGAATCGCTGGCTTTCACCGCGTTAGCAGCCGAGTTCGAAGCGGCGGGTGCTGCCGTCATCGGCATGTCGCCCGATTCGGCCGCCTGCCATGACAAGTTCATCAAGAAGCACCGTCTTTCGGTGGCGCTCGCCTCTGACGAGGAAAAGACGACGCTGCAGGCCTATGGCGTCTGGAAGGAAAAGAGCATGTACGGCCGCAACTTCATGGGCGTCGAGCGTACCACTTTCCTCATCCGCCATGACGGCACGATCGCCACCATCTGGCAGAAGGTGAAGGTGCAGGGCCATGCCGAAACCGTGCTCGAGGCCGTGAGGAACCTGGCAGCGTGATAGGGAATCTCACGATAACCTCGCTGCGCGGCGGCGCCATCGATGCGATCTCTTCCGCCGATCTCGACCGCAAGACGGCACTTGCGCAGGAAAGCGCCACCCGCTGGTTCGCCCGCCGGGTGTCGCTGCGCTCGCCGCTCGATGCCGCCCTGCCCGACAGGCCCGGCCGTCCTGACAAACCGGTGCTGACGCCGCCGACCCAGGTGGAGAAGCGCTCGCTGCATACGCTCAAAGGGCGGATCGCCCTGCTGCACGCCATCGCCCATATCGAACTCAACGCCGTCGATCTGGCGCTGGATATCGTCGCGCGATTCGCGACCGAGCAGGTGCCGAATTCTTTTTTCGACGGCTGGATGCTGGTCGCCTTCGAGGAGGCGAAGCATTTCCGCATGGTGCGCGCCAGGCTCAACGATCTCGGCGCCGATTACGGCGATCTGCCCGCCCATGACGGGCTCTGGCAAGCAGCCCATTCGACGCGCAACGACCTGACGGCAAGGCTCGCCGTCGTACCGCTGATTCTGGAAGCCCGCGGCCTCGACGTCACACCATCGCTGCAGGCGAAGATGCGCCAGACAGGCGATCTCGAAAGTGCAGCGGTGCTCGACGTCATCTACAATGACGAGAAAGGCCATGTCGCCGTCGGCGCCAAATGGTTCCGCTTCCTCTGCGCCCGCGAGAAGCGCGATCCGGCAAAGGCCTTCCAGGAGCTGGTGCGCGCCAATTTCCGCGGACCGCTGAAGCCGCCCTTCAACGACCTTGCCCGCGCCGAGGCCGGGCTGACGCCGTCCTTCTACCGATCGCTCGCATCGATCAGCCACGCTTGAAGTCACTGAAATTTATGACGCGACGGCGACAATGAAAGCATTCATTAACCATAACGGTGTCTAATTTCCGAAAGAGGCGTAGAGCATCAATCGGGAGAGCCTGCGTGAACAGCGGACATCAGCACCGGGTATTCGGCAGGCGGGCGCAGGAACATATCCTCATCCTCGCAAGCGGCGACAAGGTCCGCCATATGACGGTCCGGCCATGGATGGCAGCACTTGCCTTCTGCTTCATCGGGGTTTTCTCTATCGGCTACCTGCTGGCCACGTCCTATCTCGTGCTGCGCGACGATCTGATCGGCGCCACCATGGCCCGCCAGGCCCGCATGCAGCACGACTATGAAGACCGCATCGCCGCCCTCCGCGCGCAGGTCGACCGCATCACCTCCCGCCAGCTTCTCGACCAGCAGGTGGTCGAAGACAAGGTCGACAAGCTGATGGAGCAGCAGATGGCGCTGACCTCGCGCCATGGCAAACTCGACAATCTGCTCGACCGGGCCGAGAGTTCCGGCCTGACGGAAAAGGACGGCGCCCCGCCTGCGCTGTCTTCGCCCGTTCAGTCCTATGCACCCAATGTCAAGGACAAGCGCGCTTCACTCACCGGGAGCGGCATCGAGGCGATCGAGAAACAGCTGGCGAGCGGCGCGCCCGCCGATGCGACGCCCGACAATTCGACGCTTGCCTATGTGCCGGCCACCGACACGGTCGGCGACCGTGCCGACCGCATCTTCTCCAAGGTGACGCTGTCGCTCAAAGATGTCGAACAGGACCAGCGCAGCCGTGTCGAACAGCTGACGAGCGATGCCGGCAATGCCGCCAGCGCCATCGAGACCGTGCTGACCCGCTTCAAGATTCCGATGCCCGAGACCGCTGCCAGGAAAGACGACGACGATGCCGTCGGCGGTCCCTATGTCGAACCTGAAAGCAACGACGGCTTCAGCAATTCGCTGGCAGCGCTCGACGGCGCGCTGACCCGGCTCGAAGCGGTGCGCAGTACCGCCGAATCCCTGCCCTTCCGCAATCCCGCTATCGGCAAGGACGTGACCAGCCCCTTCGGCAATCGTCGTGATCCCTTCCTCGGCCGCCTCGCGCTCCATTCCGGCATCGACTTCCGCTTTTCGCCAGGCGAAAGGATCCGCCCGACGGCGCCCGGCAAGGTCATTTCGGCCGGCTGGACCGGCGGCTACGGCAACATGGTCGAGGTCGATCACGGCAACGGCATCTCGACGCGTTACGGGCATATGTCGGAGGTTCTGGTCAAGGTCGGCGACACGGTCGACCGCAACGACGTCATCGGCCTTGCCGGCAGCACCGGCCGCTCGACCGGCACGCACCTGCATTATGAAGTGCGCCAGGACGGTCATGCCGTCGATCCAGTATATTTCATGAATGCCGGCCTTAAACTCGCCACCTATATCAAGTAACTCCTGCCCGGTAACCAACGCTTCACTCTGCAATGGGTGCCGCGTCTCTATTTCTTGACTTGCCGGCCATTCGGGGCTATGTCGCGCTGCATTGCGGCATGCAATCCCGCCGACTCGTTCAGAGCTCGGCCGAACGGAATGGAAACAGTTTTCCCTTTGACGACATTTGCTGACCTTGGCCTAAGCCAAAAAGTGCTATCCGCTGTTACGGACGCGGGCTACACGATCCCAACGCCTATTCAGGCGGGCGCCATCCCGTTTGCGCTCGAGCGCCGCGATATTTGCGGCATCGCGCAGACCGGCACTGGCAAGACGGCATCCTTCGTTCTGCCGATGCTGTCGCTTCTGGAGAAGGGCCGTGCGCGTGCGCGCATGCCCCGCACGCTGATTCTCGAGCCGACGCGCGAACTCGCCGCCCAGGTCGCCGAGAACTTCGAGAAATACGGCAAGAACCACCGCCTCAACGTTGCCCTTCTGATAGGCGGCGTTTCCTTCGAGGACCAGGACCGCAAGCTCGAACGCGGCGCCGATGTGCTGATCTGCACCCCCGGCCGCCTGCTCGACCATTTCGAGCGCGGCAAGCTCCTGATGAGCGGCGTCGAGATCCTCGTCATCGACGAGGCCGACCGAATGCTCGACATGGGTTTCATCCCCGATATCGAACGCATCGCCAAGATGATCCCGTTCACCCGCCAGACGTTGTTCTTCTCGGCAACCATGCCGTCGGAGATTCAGAAGCTCGCGGACCGCTTCCTGCAGAACCCAGAGCGCATCGAGGTCGCAAAGCCGGCTTCCGCTGCCGAGACCGTGACGCAGCGCTTCGTCGCTTCGCACGGCAAGGATTACGAGAAGCGCGCCGTCCTGCGCGAACTCGTCCGAGCCCAGACCGAGCTCAAGAACGCTATCGTCTTCTGCAACCGCAAGAAGGATGTCGCCGATCTCTTCCGGTCGCTCGAGCGTCACGGCTTCTCGGTCGGCGCCCTGCATGGCGATATGGACCAGCGTTCCCGCACGATGACGCTGCAGAGCTTCCGCGATGGCAACCTCCAGCTTCTGGTCGCTTCCGACGTCGCCGCCCGCGGCCTCGATATCCCTGATGTCAGCCACGTCTTCAATTTCGACGTGCCGATCCATTCCGAGGATTACGTCCACCGCATCGGCCGCACCGGCCGTGCCGGCCGCTCGGGTGCCGCCTTCACGCTCGTTACCAAGCGCGACACCAAATTCGTCGATGCCATCGAGAAGCTGATCGGCCAGAAGGTCGAATGGCTGAGCGGCGACCTGACGTCGCTGCCGCCGCCGGCAGAAGACAGCAGGGACAGCGAACGCCCGCGCCGCAACAGCCGCGAACGTGGCGCCAGAGATGGTGCAGGCCGAGATCGTGCGCCGAGAGAGAATGGCGACAAAGATCGTGGACGCGGACGCGGCAATCGCGCCGCTGCGAGTCATAAATCTGATAACGACATACAGGATAATGGCGTAGACGTGATCGAAGCAGCACCAGTAAAGGCCGACATCGTGAAGAACGAGCGCAAAGCAGAGCAGAAGCCGCAGAACAACGCGCGCAATAGTCGGCCTTACCCGGCAAACGATGACAGCCGCGACCGCCGCCGCCATCGCGACCACGACGACGGCCCGACCCCGGTCGGCTTCGGCGACGATATCCCCGCCTTCATGCTGATCGCCGGCAGCGCCAAGGTCTAAGCATTACTATGGGCAGGCCCGGCATTGATTTTCCGGGTCTCGGCGTCGGTCTGGTGATTCTGCGCGACGCCAGGATCCTTCTTTACAAACGCATGCGACCACCTGAAGCCGGCTATTGGAATATCGTCGGCGGCAAGGTCGATCATATGGAGCCGGCAGAGACTGCCGCGCGCCGTGAGGCCGAGGAGGAAACCGGCCTGACGATCGGCCGCATCGAACGAATCAGCGTGACCGAACAGATCATCGATGCCGACCGCCAACACTGGATCTCGATCCTCTATCTCGCCCGCGACGTCGAGGGCGAGCCGCAACTGACCGAACCGGACAAGCTTTCGGATTTCGGCTGGTTTCCGCTGACGGATCTACCCGAGCCACTGTCGGCCTTCACCAAGGCTGCGATAGCAGCCTTGTCGCCCGCTGAACGCGGCTGACTATTCGGCTCGAAGCGACGCCTCATAGGCAAGCCTCACCCACTTCGCCATCAGATCGGGATCGTCGTAGGCCTCGTCGGGGATCGACCAATAGGGCATTTTTACCGGCTTGCCCTTCTTGCCCTCATAGGTCCATTGCGTGGCGCCGGCAGCGGCAAATTCCGGAGCGCTCGTCTCGTCGGCTTTCAGCAGCATCTCGTCGCGCACTTCGAGCGCAATGATGCGCCCGAGATGATAGATGCCTTTGCCGCCGAACATGCGCTTGACCGTGACGGGGCCAAGCCCCTGAAACATTTCCTCGATCCCGGCATTGTCCATTCTTTATTCCCTCGAAATGCAAGGACGCACGGCGCTCCAATTACAGCGCGTGATAATCCCGGTTCATATAGATGAGCGCCGGGTGTTTTGCGCTGAAGCGGACAGCCGCGACCTCGCCGAAGATGACATTGTGCGTCGGCATTTCCTTGATATCGATCACCCGGCAATCGAAGGCGGCAAGTGCGTCGGCCAGCACGGGCGCACCGGTGGCAAGCATATCGAAACGGGCGCTGGCGAAACGGTCGTCATTGGCAAGCGACGTGCGCCCGGAAAAGGCATCGGCAACGCCCTGGTGGTGGGCGCCGAGCGTGTTCAGCGCGAAGATGCCGCTGCGAAAGAAGATCTCGTTCTTCGGATTGGTGTTGTTGAGGCAGATCAGCACCGAGGCCGGATTGTCCGAGACCGAGCAGGCGGCGGTGATGGTGACGCCGCGGCGCAGCTCGCCCATTGCCGTCGTCACGAGCTGCACATGGCCGGCATAACGGCTCATGGCATCGCGATAAAGGCCGGGGTCGATATGCTGCCTGTTCAACACCTGCTTCTCCCGTACGCGCTTACTCTGTCTGGATCGAATTGCTATCGCGCCAATATGGCGAGCATCGGTTACCTTTTCTACAATAGGACCGGTGAAAAGCGCTGCGTTGCGCTTGTTTTTCTTTGACGATCGCGGCCTTGCGGATAAAAGGGCATGGACGATGGCTAGGGATCTCCGCCTTTCATGATCAACCTGCGTGGCATAGCAGCTTTTCTGGCGCTGCTGGGAGCGGCGGCTGAAAGCCATGCGGCCGGCGTGACGATCGGCGTCGTCGCCCCTCAGAACGGCCCGCTCGCCCTCCTCGGCGCCCAGATTGCCGCCGGCGCCGGTTTCGAGATCCAGCAGTCCGGAAATACCCTCGTCGCCATCAACGAGACCTGCGAGGAGAATAGTGGTGCCGCGGTCGCCGATGCGCTTGTCAATGCCAAGGTACAGGTCGCGGTCGGCTTTCTCTGCAGCGAGACGCTGGAAGACGCGCTGCCGAAGCTGAAGGATGCCAATATCCCCGCGATCACCGTCTCCGTGCGCTCCCGCATCCTGATGGAGGATGCGTTGAAGAACGGCTGGCCGCTTTTCCGCGCGGCGCCCGCCGACGGTGCCGAGGCGGCAAAGGTCATCGAGGTGATCCTGAAGGACTGGGCCGCCGATCCGATCGCCCTGATCGAGGACGGCACCATTCATGGCCGCGAACTGACGGAAGCGGTGCGCAATGCGCTGGAGCAGAACGGCCTGAAGCCAGTCTTTACCGATACCTACCGGCCGGGACAGGAACAGCAGATCGCCCTCGTCCGCCGCCTGAAACGAGCCGGCGCCACCAGGGTCTTCATCGGCGGCGACCGCAACGACGTCGCCGTCATTGCCCGCGACGCCAAGGCCGAGAACATCCAGCTCTCCATCCTCGGCGGCGATGCCATGCGCGCTGCCGACCAGCCGCTGCCGCTTGATTCAGGCGTACGCGCCGTCGCCCTGCCCGAATCCGCCATCCTGCCGGAAGGCACGGCTGCGGCCGACGCGCTGCGCGCCAAAGGCATCGAGCCGGAAGGTTATGTCCTGCCGTCGCTGGCCGCCGCCCTCATTGCCGGCCAGGCGGGACAAGCCGCCGCTGCGGCGGGCAAGCCCCTCCAGGAGACGCTTCTCGGCACGACATTCCAGACGCCGGTCGGCGCTATCGCCTTCACCGGCGCGCATGAACTTTCGCAAAATCCCTACCGCCTGCTCGAATGGCGGGGCAACGGCTTTTTTCCACCTGCCGCGCCGACGCAATGAGCGGCGCGCCAGCCTTGAATTCGGGCCCCGCGCTCAAATGGCGGCCCATACGGAGTAAGATTTGATGACGCTGCCCATTCGCATTGCCCCCTCGATCCTCGCGGCGGATTTCGCCAGGCTCGGCGAGGAGGTCCGCGACGTGACGGCCGCCGGCGCCGACTGGATCCATCTCGACGTGATGGACGGCCATTTCGTGCCGAACATCTCCTTCGGCCCCGATGTCATCAAGTCGCTGCGCTCCTATACGTCAGCCACCTTCGACTGCCACCTGATGATCTCCCCGGTCGACGACTATCTCGAAGCCTTCGCCAAGGCCGGCTGTGACCGTATCACCGTCCATGCCGAAGCCGGACCGCATCTGCACCGCTCGCTGCAGACTATCCGCAATCTCGGCAAGAAGGTCGGGGTGACGATCAATCCGGCGACACCGCTCAGCGCCATCGAGAACGTGCTCGACGATGTCGATCTCATCCTGATCATGTCGGTCAATCCCGGCTTCGGTGGGCAGAAGTTCATTCCGGCGATGGCGAAGAAGATCGCGGCGGCGAAGTCACTGATCGGTGATCGGCCGATCGAGCTCGAGGTCGACGGCGGCGTCACGGTGGAAACGGCGCCTGATATCGCGCGGGCGGGCGGCAACGTTCTCGTCGCCGGCTCGGCAATTTTCAAGGGCGATACGGTCGAGGATTATCGCCGGACTGTCGCCGATCTGCGTCAGGCAGCCGAAGGGGCACGAGCATGAAGAAACGTCTGATTATCGGTGGCATGCTTGCCGTCGCATTTGCCGGCCTGCCCGGCCTGTCGCTTGCCGGCGACATCGCCAATATCCAGCCGATCGGCTTTTCCGCCGACGGCAAGGTCTTCGGATTTCAGGAGTTCGGCATCCAGGAGAGCGGCAACCTTCCCTACTCCAACACCTATTTCATCGATACTGAAGACGGCCACTATCTCGAGGGCACGCCCTTCCACACGGAGCTGACCGACAAGGATGCCAATCTTTCCAAGGCGCGGCGGCAGAACCTGACGGCGGCGCGCAGCCAGATGGACAAATACGATCTCCTGACCAATCCCGGCCTGATCGCCGCCTTCAATCCGCCGACCGAACTCGGCTCCCCTTCGAAGACGATCCGCTACACGACACTTGCGACCGACGGCCCGCCGAAATCGCCCTATACGCTCTCGCTCGGCGAGATGCCGGTACCAACGCCGAAGGATTGCGCTGCAGTCGACAAGCGGGTCATCGGCTTCAGCCTGCAGATGATCGAGAAGGAAGGCGCTCCGAACCGGCAGGCGGCGCGCCAGGCCACCGCAGTTCCGGCCGAGCGCGTATGTTCCGTCGAATACCGGATCGGCGGCGCCGTGGTCTATCAGCCGGAAGGCGGAAACCAGGTTCACATCGCCCTCGTCCTGGCCTTCGATGCCGACAGGAACGGACGCTGGATCGCCGTTCCGGTTCATCCCTGAACATGGATCGCCCGAGGACGGATCGCCCCCGGATGGATCGTCTAAGAGCTGCACGGCCGCCCTACCCCGATCTGATCGCCGGCGCGTTCCTTTGGGGCATGCAGATGCTTGCCGCCGCCATGCTCGGCCTTTACCTGCGCAACGGCCTGCAGACGAGCCGCCTTGCCGAGATCGCCGCACTCTATTTCGCCGGCGGCCTGTTTGCCTGGCCGTTCGCCCTGCCGGTCGCCCGCTTCCTCGCCTTTGACAGGCCGCTGGAAACGCGTTTTGCCGCTTTTTTCGTGACGCTGACAGCGGCCACGATCCTGATGACCGCTTTCCTCTTCGCCATGGAATACCGGATGTTCTATTCGCGCTGGCACGCCCCCTTCGGCAGTATCGTCTGGGCTTTCCAGTTCGTCTTCACCAGTATCAGCGCCGTCTACCAGTTCCTGGTGATCGGCCTGCGCCTCTTCCTGCCGCTCGGCCTCGTCTGTCTTGTCGCAAGCAGCTATCATCTTGCCAAACGCATGCGTTGAGATTGCCGCCCGTCTTTGCTACAGGGGCGCTAACAAACCTCTTGAAAGGCAGCCGCCCATGATCCCGCGTTATTCCCGGCCCGAAATGGTCGACATCTGGTCTCCCGAAACCAAGTTCCGCATCTGGTTCGAGATCGAGGCGCATGCCTGCGACGCGCTGGCCGAACTCGGCGTCATCCCGAAATCGGCGGCAAAGACGATCTGGGAGAAAGGCGGCGCCGCCACCTTTGACGTCGACCGCATCGATGAGATCGAGGCCGTCACCAAACATGACGTCATCGCCTTCCTCACCCACCTCGCCGAGATCGTCGGCCCGGATGCGCGCTTCGTCCACCAGGGCATGACCTCGTCCGACGTGCTCGACACTTGCTTCAACGTCCAGCTGGTCCGCGCCACCGACATCCTGCTTGCCGATATCGATCGCCTGCTCGAGGCGCTGAAAACCCGCGCCTTCGAACACAAGGACACCGTCACCATCGGCCGTTCGCACGGCATCCATGCCGAGCCCACCACCTTCGGCGTCAAGCTGGCGCTCGCCTATGCCGAATTCGAGCGCTGCCGCCAGCGCCTCGTCGCCGCCCGCGAGGAAGTCGCGACCTGCGCCATCTCGGGCGCCGTCGGCACCTTCGCCAATATCGATCCGCGCGTCGAGGAACATGTCGCCGAGGCCCTTGGCCTAAAGGCCGAGCCGGTTTCGACGCAGGTCATCCCGCGTGACCGCCACGCCATGTATTTCGCCACCCTCGGCGTCGTCGCCTCGTCGATCGAGCGGCTGGCAACCGAGATCCGCCACCTGCAGCGCACCGAGGTGCTCGAAGCCGAGGAATATTTCTCGCCCGGCCAGAAAGGCTCCTCGGCCATGCCGCACAAGCGCAACCCGGTTCTGACCGAAAACCTGACCGGTCTTGCCCGCATGGTCCGCTCCTATGCCATGCCGGCCATGGAAAACGTCGCCCTCTGGCACGAGCGCGATATCTCCCACTCCTCGGTCGAGCGCATGATCGGCCCCGATGCCACCGTGACGCTCGATTTCGCCCTGTCGCGGCTTGCCGGCGTCATCGAGAAGCTGCTGGTTTATCCCGAGAACATGGAAAAGAACCTCAACAAATTCCGCGGCCTCGTCCATTCGCAGCGTGTCCTGCTGGCACTGACCCAGGCCGGCACCTCCCGCGAGGACGCCTACCGCCTCGTCCAGCGCAACGCTATGAAGGTCTGGGAACAGGGCAAGGATTTCCTGGAGGAGTTGCTTGCTGATGCGGAAGTCCGCGCCGCACTGTCGGAAGAGGACATCCGCGAAAAATTCGACCTCGGCTACCACACCAAACACGTCGACACGATCTTCCGCCGCGTCTTCGGCAACGCCTGAGCGATCTGCAATCAACGATTAACGATATAGCGGCCAACGATATAGCGGCGCCCTTGCAGGCGCCGTTTTTCTGCCGGCATACCTCTCCATCGAGAATCTATCGGACGGCTTTTCCCCTCAGTCGCAGCCTGATCATAACTGTAAAGTACATGCAGGCGACGAAGACAGAAGGCAGGGAAATGACTAAGAAAAAAGCTAATAAGGTCAGCCTTTGAATGCTGCCACCTGACAACAGCAAGAAAGCCGCCGTGATCAGCAATAAAATTGCTATAAAAATGATAAATGACCAAAGAACTGGCCGTGAATTTATTTCACTGTATTTAACGCGATAAAAAATAAATAATATAAAAACGATTGGCAGCGAAACAATAAACTTTGGAATAAACGCGATAAAGCCGATATCGTCGAAGAAAAATGGCAAATGACCTAACGCCATTCCTATGAAATAAGCCTGAAAGAACAGCTCGACCTGCGGCTCTCTAAGAAGGGAGTCGTTCATTTTCCCCTACGGAGTTGGATTTAATGAACTCAATATAATTGCCGATTGTATTTCATAGTCTAGCTTTTCTCAAGCGGCCGTTGTTTTTGCTTCGGCGCTTTGGCAGCCACAGGACGCTTGCGTGCCTCCGCCTTTTTCGACGGTTCCGCATTCGCTGCCTCCGCTCCCCGCCTTTGGCGGCCTTGGCGACCAACTCGTCGAGTCGTTTCAGCTCTTCCTCGTCGAGATTTTCGATGCGATGAAACGTTCTCGGCATGGATGCTCAGGCTCTTTTGGCTGAAGCCCACCGGGAGATCAGAAAAGCGTGGTTCTGGCCGACCGCTTGGAAAGAAGTAAGTCAGCACGTCCCATAGCATCGTCACTATTTTTGGCGGGAGTGGCGCAAAGCAAAAGACTTTAGCCCTGCAAAGGACGCTGCGATCAATCTGAAAAGCATTCCTTCTTCGATCGACGTCGCTTATCCTTCCTCGGGGACGCTGCTGCCGACTTCATTGGTCCTGCCTATGCTCGAGAAGAATACCGAGATCGCCGTTCCACTTTTTGTTCCTGCTTCTTTGCGTGGTTGCGCAACCTTTCAATGTCCCGCCTGATTTGCATAATGAAATGGTTGTACTCGCGGCTGACACATTTCTTTTTGTCCGATGTTCCGAATCCTTCGTTCGCTTCGGCAACGGATTACTCAAACCACTGTCGAATAGCGTATCTATTGCGGGGAAATAAGCGTGAATAAAATTCACATAGCAAGAAGATCAATGATAATATTGTCTTTCGCTTATTTTATTGTTTTTTACTGCCTTTTCAGGCAGTCAGCATATTACGATAGCACATACGAAGAACTTTCCGATATTGTTCGGTTTAATGGCCATTTAGTAGAAATGATATTGATATCTCCACAGGTTTATCCGCTGATGATACTTTCCGGATTCTTGATTTATTTGAGGAATAGGGATGGTGTAGTAAAGCAGCTAATGTGTATCTGGTCTGTAGTATTTGTACTTGGCTCAGCTTGGACCGCTCTGGTCATCTATTTAATTGAAAACGGCTAAATTTCAAAGGAGATATACCATGGCAGACCCGACATCGCTGTTCACACGGGAAACGACAGACTTTATCGTACGGAATGCATCTGAAGCCAATACCGTAGCTTTGTCCGTCAGCGTCAAGGTCAAGACCGGCAGCCGGCGTATCCTTGATTAACTCTATTCGCCGTTGGCCGAGATCGTATCGGAAGCGATGCGGGAGCGATGAGGCCTTGTCCGACGAGTTCACGATTCGCTATGACCAGATTCAGCCGCTGACGCAGTGACGCCTGCGCCCAAAATACGAGATCAACAATGACAACAGAGGTTCTAGTGAAGAAAGCATTTATTCTGTCGGTTGCCACGATGTGCGTCAGTGCAGCGTTGACGAGTTGCACGACGACCGGTCCGGATGGATTGTCGCGTCATCAAAAAAATGTCACCGCGGCAAGCGGTGAGCGCACCAAGCTTGGTGTCGCCTTCAGCCTCAATCCTGACTGCAGCGCGAAAGTAGTACCAGAGGTCCGCATCCGCGAGGCCCCGAAGCATGGCAAGGTGGAGAGCCTGCGCGAACTCGCATTCCCCAATGGCAAGGGCGATTATAAGAAGTGCAATGGTACAAAGGTGCTTGCCACGGTAGGGTACTACACGTCTGACAAGGGCTTTGTCGGCAAGGACAGAATTGTTGTTCGCACGTCCGATAAAAACGGCCATGTCGATGAAGGTGTGCTGAATATCACCGTTGTCGAATAGTCCAGCTGCGATGGTAGCCGGCATCGTGATCTCATGACGCCGCCTGCCCAAGAACCAAACTTCGATACTGTGAGGACTCCCGTGACCCGGCGACACGGGATTTCCTTTGTTCGGCCCCCCTTCTCCTTGCCGGGGGCATGCCCAAGCTCAGGAGAGCAAGAAGGAGAATATGTCCGCACTGTGATCTCAGGCAGTCGGTAAGCCCAATAAAAATAGTCGACCGATCTCTACCTCTGCTTCACCGGCTTGGCTGAAACCCGTCGGTTGCGCGCCTCCGCCTTTTTCGACGGTGTCGCATTTGCTGCTTCGGTTGGTTCCGATGTCCTGCAAGCCTCCGTCTCGCCCCTGCCCTTTGCCGCCTTGGCGACCAGCTCGTCGAGACGTTTCAGCTCCTCCTCGTCGAGATTCTCGATGCCGATGAAACGGTTTTCGGCATGGCTGGTCAGGATGATTTCGTTGAGCTTGGCCTGGATCGCCCGCGTGTCGCGTGTCTGGGCGTTCTGCAGCACGAAGACCATCAGGAAAGTGACGATCGTCGTGCCGGTATTGATGACCAGCTGCCAGGTTTCCGAATAATCGAACAGGGGGCCGAGTGCCGCCCAGATGACGACGGCGATCAGTGCCAGGATGAAGATGACGGGTTTTCCCGCCCATTCTGATACCTTTGTTGCGAAGCGGGCGAACAGATGCTTCATCGTCACCTCTGGAATCCTCCCTCGACGTCTCCGGAGCATGATGTCGACGAGACATCATGCTCTCGGCAAAACAAACTCCGAGGCAGGATCGAGGTTCCCCCAGGGATCCGAGATTTCCTGAGGGATCTCCGGGATTCCCCGCAGGCAGGGCCGTGGTTATGCTGTGACTTCCCGCGCAATCAGCTTGCGATAGAGATGCCAGGTCGCATGGCCGAGGATCGGGATAACCAGCGCAAGCCCGGCAAAGACCGGGATCGTGCCGATGACGAGCAACGCGGCGACGATCAGGCCCCAGAGCAGCACCGGCACCGGATTGAGAACCAGCGCGCGGATCGACGCCGTGACGGCAGCGACTGCCCCGACATCGCGGTCGAGCAGCAGCGGAAAGGTGATGACCGTCATCGCCAGCACGACGAGCGCAAAGACGAAGCCGATCAGATTGCCCCAGATGATCAGCTGCATGCCCTCTGACGTGCCGAAGACCTGGCGGAAGAAATCCGCCATGCTGCGCGGAAAGACCTCGCCGAGCAAATTGCTGTAGAGCGTCTGTGCCGTCACCAGCCAGACGACGAAGAGGCCGCAGAGCATGAGCCCGACCACCACGATCGCTGGCAGCGCCGGCGAATGTCGCACCTCGAGTGCATGCTTCCATGAGGTGTCGAGGCCGGCCTCGCGCCGGCGGCTGATCTCGTAGAGGCCAATCGCTGCGATCGGGCCGATCAGCACGAAACCCGCCATCAGCGGAAAGACCATCGGCAAAAGGTTGGCGCCCGAGGTCCACAGCGTCAGGAAAACGCCGGCGATCGGGTACATCAGGCACAGGAACACATAGTGGGACGGTTTCTCCATGAAATCGTCGTATCCGCGCTTCAGCGCGTCGAAGACGTCGGCGATACCGATGCGATTGACGACGGGCCGCGCTAAGCTTTCGCTTGCACCCGTCATGACGTGAAATGCCGCCATGGCTTTCTCCTCCTCAGCCGAGACCTGATCGGCGGCGGACAGCATCGGCGGGCAAGCCGATACGAATTCCGCAACCGGCACTGGAGGAATATAGCAACTTTCAGGGCCCGTGTCGCTCCCTCCCTTGACATCCCCCTCTTGACATCTTGGACCAGCTTTCTCACATCGGCGGCATCATGAAAGCCTCAGACGCAGATATCCTCATCATCCCCGGTTACACCAATTCCGGCCCGAGCCACTGGCAGAGCCGCTGGGAGGCAAAGCTCAGCACGGCGCGGCGTGTCGAACAGGCCGAATGGACGAAGCCGGTCCGCGAGGACTGGATCGCCCGCATCGCCGAGGAAGTGAACGCCTCGACCCGTCCGGTCGTCCTCGTCGCCCATTCGCTGGGCGTGCCCTCCGTGATCCATGCCATCCCGCATTTCCGCAACCGAGTGGCGGGCGCTTTCCTCGTCGCCCCGCCCGATGTCGCCAATCCCGACATCCGCCCGAAGCACCTGATGACCTTCGGCCCCTATCCGCGCGATCCGCTGCCCTTCCCGTCGATCACGGTGGCCAGCCGCAACGATCCGTTCGGCACCTACGAGCATGCCGACGATGTCGCCAGCAGCTGGGGCTCCTTCCTCGTCGATGCCGGCGAGGCCGGCCACATCAACGCCGATTCCGGTCACGGCCCCTGGCCCGAAGGCACCATGGTCTTTGCCCAGTTCCTCGGCCGGCTCTCCGCCTGATTGCGGAAAAGACGCCGCCTCGCTTGTTGAGCAGGTGCTTTCTAAGTCTTTCTTAATGGAATGACAGCAGACTGCGCCGAGGTGACATAAGCGAGAATGCCCGTGAAGAAAGCCCATACAGAGGCCGGTGATCCGCATGGCGATGCCGCAGCGGTTGAGGCAGGCATTGGCAATGGGACAACCGACGATTCCGACCTCACCGAGCGGGAGAGCCGCTGGAATTATGCGCTCGTCGGCTCTGGCCTCGGCGTATGGGATCACAACTACCGTCTCGACCGGAAATATTACTCGCCGACGTGGAAAACCATCCGCGGCATGGCGCCCGACGAGGAAGCCGACGGCGATTACGAGGCCTGGCTGCAGCTCGTTCATCCCGACGATCGCGATTTCGTCGTCCATGCCATCGACCGGCAGAACGCCGGCGATCCAAATTACCAGGTCTTCGAATATCGCGAGCGCCACAAGGACGGCCACTGGGTGTGGATCGAGTGTCGCGGCGCCTGCGTCGAATGGGACGAAGACGGCGTGCCGACGCGCATCATCGGCACGGATACGGATATCACCGCCCGCAAGGAAGCCGAGGAGACGCTGTCGCGTTTGTCGCGCCGGCTCGATCTGGCGCTGGAGGTTTCCCGCATCGGCGTCTTCGAAGCCGATATCGAGCATGATACCGTCGAATGGGACGACCGCCTCATCGCCATTTACGGGCTGCAGGGCGCCTCGCGCCAGATCGGCGGCGACGTCTGGGCGAAAAGCCTGCATCCCGACGACCGCGAGCGCGTGCTTGGCTTGTCCGACCGCAGCGTCGAAAGCGGCAGTGATTTCCAGCAGGAATACCGCATCATCCGCGGCGACGGCGCCGAACGCGTCATCCGCGCCCGCTCGGCCTTCTTCATCGACGGCAACGGCCACCGCAAGCTGATCGGCGCCAACTGGGACGTCACCGAAGAAGTCGCGCTGCGCAACGAGCTGCGCCGCGCCAAGGATCTGGCCGAGGCGCGCAACCGCGAGCTCGAAGCCGCCAAGGAGAGCATCGAGCACCTGGCGCTGCACGATTACCTCACCGGCCTGCCGAACCGCCGCTATCTCGACAAGATGCTGGACGAGCGTGCGGCCGAATGCCGGGCCAAGGGCCTGGCGCTGGCGATCCTGCATATCGATCTCGACCGCTTCAAGCAGATCAACGACACGCTCGGCCACCGGGCCGGCGACGCCATGCTGCAGCATGCCGCAAGCGTGCTGAGAACGTCCGTCCGCGCCGTCGATTTCGTGGCCCGCATCGGCGGCGACGAATTCGTCATCCTCTGCATTGTCGATCCCGCATCGAAGAAGATCGCCAGCCTTGCCGAACGTGTCATCCGCGAATTGCGCAAACCCGTCAGATATGAGGGGCACGATTGCCGTTTCGGCGCCAGCATCGGCATCGCCATCGACAGCGGACCGAAGCTCGACGCCAAGCAGATGCTGCTCGACGCCGATATCGCCCTTTATCGTGCCAAGGGCCTGGGCCGCAACCGCTTCGAGTTCTTCTCGGCCGCTGCCCGCCGCGACATCATCTCCGCCAAGCACCTTGCCGACGAGATCCTGATCGGCCTCGAACGCAATGAATTCGTGCCCTTCTATCAGTTGCAGTTCGATGCCCGCACGCTCGATGTCGCAGGCGTCGAAACACTTGCCCGCTGGCAGCACCCGGTGCACGGGCTGCTGACGCCCGACCGCTTCCTCGACATCGCAGAGGATCTCGACGTCGTCTCGACCATCGACGCCCTGATCCTGGAGCGCGCCATTGCCGACCGGAAGGTGTGGCTGAAGGACGGGCTGCCGATCCCGAAGATATCGGTCAACGTCTCCGCCAGGCGGCTCGCCGATCCCGATCTGGGCAAGAAGCTGCGCGCCTTGAAGATCGAGCCCGGCACCTTCTCCTTCGAGCTGCTGGAATCGATCTCGCTCGACGATTGCGACGAGGCGGTGGCCGCCAACCTGAAAAAGCTGCGCAAGCTCGGCATCGACATCCAGATCGACGATTTCGGCACCGGCCATGCCTCGATCGTCAGCCTGCTGCGCCTGAGCCCGAAGACGCTGAAGATCGACCGCGAGCTGATCCGCATGCTGCCGCAATCGGCCGAGCAGCGCAAACTGGTCGGCTCGATCATCGATATCGGCCGCTCGCTGAACATTCTCGTCATCGCCGAAGGCGTCGAGACGGCGGAGCATATCCGCATTCTCGAAGAACTCGACTGTGACACGCTGCAGGGCTTCGCGCTCGCCCGGCCGATGCCGGCCATGCAGATCCCCTCCTTCATCCGCTCCGGAAGCTGGCGCCACGGGCAAATCGCCGCTCGCGCCTTGCAGGCGCAGCTTCGCCGCGCGCTGCGAAGCAGAGCCGCCAAATAAAAACCTGCATAAGCGGCTCGCCATTTCGCCTTCATTCCACCGTAGAGGAAAAAGCGCTAAACTCGTCTTGCGAATTCATTCGATTCTCTTGGCGGTATTCCGTAAAATCGGAAACCGGGCCGCGAAATCCGGAAACCAGGGAAGGAGCGACAGGCGGATTGTGAAACCCTCTCTTTTCCTTTAAGGGGACGCCACGAGATCGATCCACTCGCGCTATCCCAAGAGCGCCAACAATAGAGAATGACCACGATGAACCGTCGCCGCCGTATCTACGAGGGCAAGGCAAAGATTCTGTATGAGGGCCCGGAACCGGGCACTTTGATCCAGTTCTTCAAGGACGATGCCACTGCCTTCAACAAGAAGAAACACGAAGTCATCGATGGCAAGGGCGTCCTCAACAACCGCATCTCCGAATATATCTTCAGCCATCTGAACAAGATCGGCATCCCCACTCATTTCATCCGCCGGCTCAACATGCGCGAGCAGTTGATCAAGGAAGTAGAGATGATCCCGCTGGAGATCGTCGTGCGCAATGTCGCGGCCGGTTCTCTCGCCAAGCGCCTCGGCATCGACGAAGGCGTCGTGCTGCCGCGCTCGATCATCGAATTCTACTACAAGTCCGACGCGCTCGACGATCCGATGGTCTCCGAAGAGCACATCACCGCCTTCGGCTGGGCAAACCCCGCCGAACTCGATGACATCATGGCGCTTGCCATTCGCGTCAACGACTTCATGACCGGCCTCTTCCTCGGCGTCGGCATCCAGCTCGTCGATTTCAAGATCGAATGCGGCCGCCTCTTCGAAGGCGATATGATGCGCATCATCCTCGCCGACGAAATCTCGCCGGACAGCTGCCGGCTCTGGGATATCGAAACCCACGAGAAGATGGACAAGGACCGCTTCCGCCGTGACCTCGGCGGATTGCTCGAAGCCTATTCCGAAGTTGCGCGCCGTCTCGGCATCATCAATGAAAACGAGCCCGTGCGCGGCACCGGCCCGGTTCTCGTCAAGTAAGGCAGGAAAGACAAAGTGATCAAGGCTCGTGTCACCGTCACGCTGAAAAACGGCGTTCTCGATCCGCAGGGCAAGGCTATCGAGGGTGCGCTTGGCGCCCTCGGCTTCTCGGGCGTCGGCCATATAAGACAGGGCAAGGTCTTCGACCTGGAGCTGGAAGGCGCCGACAAGGGCAAGGCTGAGGCCGACCTCAAGGCCATGTGCGAAAAACTGCTCGCCAATACGGTGATCGAGAACTACGCAATCGCGATCGACTGATGATCACAGACCCGTCGTCTGGCGGACTTTGAGGATTTGGCGTCATGATGAAAGCAAAGCTGGAGACGGAAGTCTCGAAATATATGAGCTATGTTTTGCGTCATGCGCCGGAATCTGCAGGCTTGACGCTGGATAGCGAAGGTTGGGTGTCGTTCGATGAACTCGAAAAAGCGTTGGCGTCGAAATACGACGTTTCACGCGCCGAGATCATCGAGATTGTCGAAAACAATCCAAAGAAGCGCTTCACGCTCGCCGATAGTAGAATTCGCGCAAACCAAGGTCATAGCGTCGACGTCGATCTGGCATTGAGCCAGATTGAACCGCCCGCCGCTCTTTTTCATGGCACGTCTCTGACGAACTGGCAGTCGATCGAGCGCGAAGGCCTGAAGAAGATGAAACGGCCCCACGTTCATCTGTCAGCAGATGTCGAAACGGCGAAAATCGTCGCAATGCGCCGCAAGGGTGAACATCTCATCCTACGTGTAGACGCGGCCCGCATGTTTTCAAAGGGTCATTCTTTCTTTGTCTCCGACAATGGAGTATGGCTCGCCGAAAGCGTTCCAGTTCAATATCTTTCGCGAAACGCAGGGACCCCATGAAATCAGCCGTCGTTCAACTTCCGGGCCTCAATCGCGACCGCGACATGATCGCCGCCTTGACCAAGATCTCCGGCCAGCCGCCGGTGACGATCTGGCAGACGGAAACCGAGATCCCCGATGTCGACCTGATCGTCATTCCCGGCGGCTTTTCCTATGGCGACTATCTGCGCTGCGGCGCGATCGCCGCCCGCATGCCAGTCATGCAAGCGATTATCGACAAGGCTGCAAAGGGCGTGAAAGTCCTGGGCGTCTGCAACGGCTTCCAGATCCTCGTCGAGGCCGGCCTGCTGCCCGGCGCGCTGATGCGCAATTCCTCGCTGAAATTCGTCTGCCGCGAGATCAAGCTCGAAGTCGTCAATGCCGAGACGGATTTCACCCGCGCTTATGCGCAGGGCCAGGTCATCCGTTGCCCGGTCGCCCATCATGACGGCAATTATTTCGCCGACGAAGCGACGCTGGCTGCGATCGAAGGCAATGGCCAGGTGGTGTTCCGTTATGCCGAGGGCACCAACCCGAACGGCTCGATCAATGATATCGCCGCCGTCATGAACGAAAACGGCAACGTGCTCGGCATGATGCCGCATCCCGAGAACCTGATCGAGGCCGCCCATGGCGGTTCGGACGGCCGCGGCCTCTTTGCCTCGGCGCTCGACGTCATCGCCGCCTGAGCCCTGCACGTCGTCCAAAACCGCGCGGCGGTCTTGGGCAACGGCATGCACCCGAAAATCCTTCCGTCCGGATCTGGAGCAAGATTGATGCGCCTTCGCCTCGCAAACGCCGCCCTGTTGACCGCTCTCGCAGCCATGCTCGCAGCCTGCCAGACGCCGGCGCCGGCGGCAGGCCCGAACCGTGGCGCACTGCCGACGATGGAACGCGTGGCGCTCGGCGCCAATGCCTGCTGGTTCAAATCGGGTGATCCGGCCTTTGCTGCTTACAAGCTCGCGCCGGAGCTCAATTCCTTCTCCGGCCGCCCGCGGATCCTGCTGGTCCACAAGGGCAGCCCGGAAAGCCGGCCGCTGCTCGTCGTTCAGGCCGAGGGAAGCCCGTCCCGACTTCAGGCCTTCGGTCCGATGATGCAGGAACCGGTCGCCGGCCGCATCACCACCGACGTCAATCGCTGGTCTGGCGGCAACAAGGCCTGTAGCTGATCGCCCCGATGACAGCGCCGCGCGTCTTCTAAGACGCACAAAGAGCGCTGCAACGCTTTGAATGCCGGATATTTTTCCTGAAATCGATTCCGATTTAAGGAATTGCGCAGCGGCTCGAAAGCACGTTCAGTCCCAGAAAAACGACTTGCCGACTTCGCGCGCGGCATCGGACTGCGACACGCCGATATCCTTGAGCGCGGTCGCCGTCAGCTCCCTCAGCGCGCGCCGGCCTTCCCGCTTCTGTTGCCAGAGAAGAATGGCAGCCCAGATCCGGCCCCGGCGCGTCGTCACCTCGGCAGGCGCGGCGGGGAGGATAATCTGCCTCCTGTCCTCGTAAGAGACAATCGGTACAATCGGCATTTTGATCTCAGGTAAGGCAGACATTCCAGGAATCCTCTCGGCTTGCCATTGGAATTGACTCATACCCTTGACCGATACAATGTGCCAATATATACAATTGTCACCATGACAAATTGGCTTCCTGATATTTCCCGCGGTTCCGGGCCGGTCTATCTCCGGCTTGCCGACAGCATCGAATCCGCCATATCAAGCGGCGCGCTGCCCGCCGGCAGCAAGCTGCCGCCGCAGCGCAATCTCGCCTACGATATCGGCGTGACGATCGGCACGATCGGCCGCGCCTATGCGCTGGTGCATGAGCGCGGCCTGGTCGCCGGCGAAGTCGGGCGCGGCACCTATGTGCTAAACCGCTCCGAGACGCCGCCCGGCGAGCAGATCGATCCGCTGACCGTCTCGCTCGGCGGCACTCGCGTCCAGGATGCGCCGGCGAACAAGATCCGTTTCGACACGACAGCCGCGCCCGATCTCGGCCAGGGTAAGGTCATAGCGGGTATCCTCGCCGAGATCGGCGAGCAGCATCTTTCCGAAATCTCCTCCTATTCGCGGAGTTTCCCGCAGAACTGGTTCGAGGCCGGCCGCCGCTGGCTTGCCCGCAGCGGCTGGACGCCGGAGGTTGAAAACATCGTGCCGACGCTCGGCGCCCATGCAGCGGCGATCGCCGTTATCGCTGCCGTCTCGGCGCCGGGTGACAAGATCGTCTTCGAGGATCTCACCTACACCCAGGTCAGCCGCAGCGCCCGCCTTCTCGGCCGCCGCACACTGACGGTCGATTCCGACAAGCTTGGCATGATCCCCGAGGATTTCGAGCGGCTCTGCCAGCAGCAGCATCCGAAGATCGCCTTCCTGATGCCGACCGTCCACAATCCGACGCTGGCGATCATGCCCTATGAACGGCGCGCGGCAATCGCCGCAATCGCCAGGAAACACAGTGTCTGGCTGATCGAGGACGACCTCTACGGCGGTATGGCCGACGACGATACGCCGCTGCTCGCCTCGATCGCGCCCGACCGCACCTTCCTCGTCAACGGCCTGTCGAAATCGGTCGCCGCCGGCGTGCGCGGCGGCTGGGTCGCCTGCCCGCCGCATTTTGCCCAGCGCATCAGGGTGACGCACAAGATGATCACCGGCGGCCTGCCCTTCATCCTGGCGGAGACCTGTGCGCGCCTCGTCGAAAGCGGCACAGCGCACGAGATCCGCAAAGCGAGCGTCAGAGAACTTTCCCGGCGCGTCCAGCTCGCCCGCGAGCAGTTGCAGGGTTTCGATTTCGAATCGCACCTCCACGCGCCCTTCCTCTGGCTGAAACTGCCGGAGCCCTGGATGTCAGGCACCTTCAAGAACGCCGCCTACCGCGACGGTGTGCTCGTCGACGATGAGGACGAGTTCAAGGCGGCCCGCGGCGAGAAAGCCTATCACCGCGTTCGCATCGGTTTGTCTTCGCCGAAGACGGGGCAGGAACTGACCTCGGGGCTGATGATCCTGCGCCGGCTGTTGGAAAATGGCGGCTCCGCCTATGACGGCGAAATATGAGATATTGCAAATACACGTCATAAATCGGAAAAAACGCCGGAGCCTATTCGGAGCGCTTCAGCGACTCAACCTCCGTGTTACCTCTTTGTTGTTCCCACCTGATGTGAATCAAAGGACAGCAAATGAGGGTCGACTTCGGAAGGATCGCGTTGCGTTTTTTAAGTATGGCATCAGTGGCAGCAGTAGCCGGTATCTCGGCGGCAGACCCGGCAAATGCCGGCGACCAGATATTCGATGAATTGCGCTTCGGCGTCTCGACCTCTGTGCAGTCGGGCACTCCAGGGAAGACGGCGTCTTTCCGGAGATTACCGCTCTCTTCGATCCTTTCGGCTACGAGACGGCGGTCGGCTGGCAGCAACAATTGTTGCATCCCCGCGTCCATCTCGGCACTTCGATCGGCACGTCGGGCGAAGCCACCCAGTTCTTCACCGGTTTCACCTGGACGGTCGATTTCAACGAGAAGCTCTTTGCTGAAGCCGGCTTCGGCGGCGTCATCCATACCGGCGATCTCGACGGCGATGATGACGGTCCGGAACTCGGCTGTAGCGTCCTCTTCCACGAATATCTGGGCGCCGGCTACCGTTTCAACGCCCACTGGATGTCATGGCCCAGATCGCCCATTCCTCGCATGCCAATCTCTGCGATGGGCCGAACGACGGCATGACACGCGCCGGCTTGCAGGTCGGCTACAAGTTCTGAGAATCCGTTCGACAATTTCAGCGGGTTGGCCGACGGATGATTGAACTGCTCAGTACGGCCGTCTGATCGACCATCGGCAGGCGGAAACCGTTCAGTCCCATTTGGGACGAACAGGCTTTAACTCGCCCTGACAAGCCGCCGCGACGCAGTCCGCCAGGCTGCCAAACCGAAGCGCCTTACCCGTCAATCCAGGACCGTAGTGAGCGAACTTCGCGGAATTGGTGATAATTGTATCGACCGATTTTGGGATGACAGGCTCCGCAAGTGTGCACCAGCACGCATCGGTTACGAATTCTACGCCGAAGTCCGACAATTTGCCGACGAGATTCGCAGCGGAAGCCCTTTCGAACGTCGCACGGTTGCAGGTAACCAGAACCTTGACGTCAGGATGTTTCGCCAGGCCTTCGCAGAGCGCGGCCAGCCGCTCGCATTCGTCGAAAGAGAAATGGGGATTGCCCAGCGCGACGAACTCGATGGCATCCACAGACCCGCCGTTGAGTTTCCTCCAGTCCGCAACGACGTCCTTGGGACAGATTTCATAGCTCGCCTTGATCTTGCTTCCGACAATGCTCTCAAGGCTGTCGGCCTCCGGCGTGACACCGACGATATGGAACATGGGAGAGCCTGATGTCGTCGCAAAACCCGCCCCGAACGCCTTTAGGTCGTCCAGATTCGGCTTCCACGTATCGAGGCCGATCACGACCGGAATTTCATCTCCGACAAGCTTGCCGATGTGGTAGCCGAGAATGGGGTAGACCATGTCATCCCGCGACACGAAACCCGACACATTGACTACGAGGCTGGCGCGCCTGTTGTCGGCGATATGCGGCCCGGTCAGCGGCGCGCGCCCGGTGAGAGCGATGCACAGATCCAGGTAGTCAGGATACTTGGCAGTGCGAGCACCCAAAACGCTGTTCGCGAATACGACGGCGTTCGACTCCGCCCAGGCCACCTGCTCACCCTGCCTGGGTGCGGACGACAGCTGATAGGGCGCGCAGGTGAACGTCTTTCGTGCTCCCATGGAGGCGTAGGCCTCACCCAATTCGGATGCGGGTCCGGCGACGCCGGGAGACACGCCCTGCTCCCGCCAACGCATCTGGTCCACCGATATCGAGTTCAGGGTCGTTGGAACGGCAACCCTACCCTCCCAGTCCCGCATGCGTTTCGCGAATTCCAGGCTGGTCGGCCCGGTGTAGATGCAGCCGTCGATATGGACCTGGGAGATATCGATAAGTTCCGTCGCTCCCTGAATTTCAGCCATGCGCGTCGTGGCCCTCATTGCCACCTGCACGGCCTTGCCCATTTCCCCGTTCAAAGCGGACCGATCCCTCGATGTCAGCGCTATCGAATTTCCATAGGTGCGATCGGCGGCATCGAAACCGGGGGCGGTTTCGATCCGGCTCGCGATGACCTTGTCGCCGATGAGGGTGACTTCAGGGATGGAGTGCAGCTCGGCGAAGTCGTCTTCGGAGAGCTGGACAACGGGGATCGATCGGCCGAACACTTCGTCAGCGACGATCACTCCGAGCGACAGTATTTCCTCCTGGCGCGAGACCACGATGCCGGCGGGAGCGTGCCCGTTCATGATCAGCTCCATGAGCACGCTGCTGCCCGTACACGAGCCGCGTCCGCCGGGGATGGCGAGAATCTTTCCTGTCAGGACCTGTGTCGACAGGGGATGGTGGCGGTCGATGACTTCTCCGGTCCGGGAGTCGACGCCGCCCCAGAAGCTGAGCGCCGTGTCGCTGAATACGATCGACCCCGTAGCGAAGCCAGCCACAAGCGCGCGCCCGGCAAATACCTTTTCGTCTGCCTGTTGTTGTATGTCCGGCATTGTATCTCGATACCATCAACCAAGAAGAAAAGTTTCCTATAGGAAACATCAGCGGCACACAAAAGCTGAGGCCGGAGCCTTGCCCATTGCTATCGATCGAGAATCAAAAGCAAGTTGTCAAACAGACTCTGAGAAGCGGCCGCCCGTAACGGGCCGAAGAAGTCGCCCGCCCTCTGTTGACGGCGGGCATTTTCCTGTCGCGCGCCGTCCCTACATAGGTTAAAGAGCGGAAAACGCGCAACGGCAGGGACTTCCGAGAGCTCATGACCATTCCAAACACCATCCCGATCACGCCGGAACTCATCGCGAGTCATGGCCTGAAGCCCGACGAGTACCAGCGTATTCTGGACCTGATCGGCCGCGAACCGACGTTTACCGAGCTCGGCATCTTCTCTGCCATGTGGAACGAGCACTGCTCCTACAAATCCTCGAAGAAGTGGCTGCGCACGCTGCCGACCAAGGGGCCGCGCGTCATCCAGGGCCCGGGCGAGAATGCCGGCGTGGTCGATATCGATGACGGCGATTGCGTCGTCTTCAAGATGGAGAGCCACAACCACCCCTCCTATATCGAGCCTTATCAAGGTGCTGCGACCGGCGTCGGCGGCATCCTGCGCGACGTCTTCACCATGGGCGCGCGCCCGATCGCCGCGATGAACGCGCTGCGCTTCGGCGAGCCGGATCATCCGAAGACCCGCCATCTCGTCTCCGGCGTCGTTTCCGGCGTCGGCGGCTATGGCAATTCCTTCGGCGTGCCGACGGTCGGCGGTGAGGTTGAGTTCGACGCTCGCTACAACGGCAACATCCTGGTCAACGCCTTTGCCGCCGGTATTGCGAAGTCCAACGCCATCTTCCTGTCCGAAGCCAAGGGCGTCGGCCTTCCGGTCGTCTATCTCGGCGCCAAGACCGGCCGCGACGGCGTCGGCGGCGCGACGATGGCATCGGCAGAATTCGACGAGTCGATCGAGGAGAAGCGCCCGACCGTTCAGGTCGGCGACCCCTTCACTGAAAAATGCCTGCTGGAAGCCTGCCTCGAGCTGATGAAGACCGGCGCCGTCATCGCCATCCAGGATATGGGTGCGGCCGGCCTCACCTGCTCAGCCGTCGAAATGGGCGCCAAGGGCGATCTCGGCATCCTGCTTGAGCTCGACAAGGTGCCGGTCCGCGAAGAGAGAATGACGGCCTATGAGATGATGCTGTCGGAAAGCCAGGAGCGCATGCTCATGGTGCTGCAGCCGGAGAAGGAAGAGGAAGCCAAGGCGATCTTCGTCAAGTGGGGCCTCGACTTTGCCATCGTCGGCTGGACGACCGACGATCTGCGCTTCCGCGTCATGCACCAAGGTGAGGAAGTCGCCAACCTGCCGATCAAGGATCTCGGCGACCAGGCGCCGGAATATGATCGCCCCTGGCGCGAATCCGGCAAACACGCTCCCCTGCCCGCCAATCTCGTTGCCGCTCCTCAGGATTACGGCCAGGCGCTGTTGCAACTCGTCGGCTCCGCCAACCAATCGAGCCGCCGTTGGGTCTATGAGCAATACGACACGCTGATCCAGGGCAATTCGCTGCAGCTTCCGGGCGGCGATGCCGGCGTCGTGCGTGTCGACGGCCATGCCTCCAAGGCGCTCGCCTTCTCCTCCGACGTCACTCCGCGTTATGTCGAGGCAGACCCCTTCGAAGGCGGCAAGCAGGCGGTCGCCGAATGCTGGCGCAACATCACCGCGACAGGCGCCGAACCGCTCGCCGCCACCGACAATCTGAACTTCGGCAATCCCGAAAAGCCCGAGATCATGGGCCAGTTCGTTCAGGCGGTGAAGGGCATCGGCGAAGCCTGCCGCGCGCTGGATTTCCCGATCGTCTCCGGCAACGTCTCGCTCTACAACGAGACCAACGGCGTCGCCATCCTGCCGACCCCGACGATCGCAGGCGTCGGCCTGCTGCCGGATTGGCGCAAGATGGCCCGCATTGGCAGCGCCAACTACGGCGATAAGGTGATCATGATCGGCGTCGACGGCAACCATCTCGGCCAGTCCGTCTATCTCCGCGATGTGCTTTCCAGCCGCGAAGGTCCGGCGCCGGAGGTGGATCTGTTCGCCGAAAGACGCAATGGCGATTTCGTTCGCTCCGTGATCCGCAACGGCCAGGCGACCGCCTGCCACGACATTTCCTCGGGTGGTCTAGCGGTGGCGCTCGCCGAAATGGCGATGGCCTCGGGCAAAGGCCTGACGATCGATCTGAGCGAAGGCAAGGGTGAACCGCATGCGCTGCTCTTCGGCGAGGATCAGGCGCGCTACGTGTTGACGTTGCCTGCCGATGTCGCCGATTTCGTCTGCGTCAATGCAGAAGGTGGCGGCGTTCCCTTCCGCCGTCTCGGCACGGTCGAAGGAACGGCGCTCGTCGTCGGCGATCTCATCTCGCTGCCGATTCAGCAATTGCGCGATGCCCATGAATCATGGTTCCCTGATTTCATGGAAGGCCGCGGCGAACTTGCTGCGGAATGATGCGCAAGGAGTAACGATCATGGCCATGAAACCCGGCGATATCGAAGACATGATCAAGGCTGGGATTCCCGGTGCCAAGGTGACGATCCGCGATCTGGCAGGCGACGGCGATCACTACGCCGCCGAAGTCGTCGCAGAAGTCTTCCGCGGCAAGAGCCGTGTGCAGCAGCACCAGATGGTCTACGAGGCGCTGAAGGGCAATATGGGCGGCGTGCTGCACGCTTTGGCCCTGCAGACCTCCGCGCCGGAATAGAGCCCGACGCAATCCGGATGACGATGCCCGGCCCTCAGCCGGGCATTCTCTTTTCGTCGGGATCGGCAAAGACCGAGGCCGGCATCGGCCCGGATGTCAGCAGCGTGAAATCGAAGGGCGCCTGCAGATCAGGCCCAAGCACATATTGCCGGTGAACGCGCAACTGGTCCTTACGGATCTTGCGATAGTGCTCGCGCGTCAGCATCTGCTTGACGCGGATCAGGATCATCTTTGCCTGAGGCGCATCCGCATGGCCGGATACGTCAACGACCGGCACCTTGTAGAAATTGATCGAATCCGTCAGGCACTGTACGTCGAGCCAGGAAATCTCGGGACAGCGGGCGATCAGCCCGACGCGGGCGCGAAGCAGCGTTGCCGATGACATGAGCGCGCATTGCAGGATGGCGCTGCCGAGTGTGGCAAACACCACGCGCTTTCCTCTGAATATCTGCGGCTCCCTTTCCAGCAATATGCCGATGACATGGGCGGCGACGCTCGATCCCATGCTGTGCGAGGAGATCACATATTCGTCCGCCTCTTCCTCAAGCGCCTTGCGCACGGCAATGGCTTGGGCTTCCAGCCAGTCGTTGAAATCTGTCCGGTCCATGCGGCCGAGGGCGACGGCCATTTCCCAATCGGCAAAGAGATGCAGCGTATGGAAGCGTTCGGAAAACGGCAGGAAGGCGAAGATGAAGAAACAGAGCGCCAGCGGTCCGCTCCAGAGCATGTGCCACGGCGAAAAGCTAAGAGCATAGGGCAGAATGGCGATCTGCACCGTCAGCGCGATCGCCAGTGCCGTCAGCAGGAACGGGAAGAGGAAGAACAGGCCGAAGCGCCAGGCATGGCGGAAATATCCCCGCATCCCGCCTTCCAGCATGATCTCGGCGCAGCTTCGGAAGCCTGCAATGATCTGGCTCAGCGTGTTGCCGCTGCGCAGCCGGCGCACCAGCCTATCGTGATCGACCATATGGATCCGGCTCTTCGTCTGCCAGCCGGGGGAACCGGTCCCTGCCTCGGGCGCCGCTACCCTCTCAGCCGTCCTGACCTCGAAACTGACCGGATTGCTCCCCTCGTCCACTGGCCCCGTCTCGACCGCATAGCCCCAGACGGCGGCACTCTGCCTGGCCGAACGCTCGTAGCGTGCCCTGTGGGCAACGCCGTCAAGCGGCTCGAAGCCCGGGAAATGCAGGACGACCCGCTTCTCGATCAATTCCATTCCACTCTTCCGGCCGGGCGAATGGCCGGCATGTTGCTGCGATCCGGCTGCTGCGCCACTGATATGGGTAAAAAGCAGCTATGGTCTCGAAGCCGTCTTGCTAACCGAACTCTTCCGGAATTCAATAGCAGCCATGTCGTTTCCATCACGAACGGAGGGGTTTTGTGGTCGACCTAGTCAAAGAATTGATATCAGGCGTCGTCGACACCGTGCTGAAGGAGATCCTGAAGAAAACCACCGGCCGCGCCACGACGAAGCGCAAAAGGCGTAAGACACGCCCCGCCGCGCCGACGACGGCTGCCCGCAAGGCGACCGCGGCCAAGCCCAAGCCCGCCCGCAAACAGGTGAGCAAGCGCCGCACCGCCGCGGGCCGCAGCCGTCAGCGTCGCAGCTAAGGCACGATGAAAATGCGAGCGGTTTTCGGACGAATTCTGCGGCGCTCTTGAGGGCATAACGGATGATACGCATTGTGAAAATCATTCTCGCGGCGGTCGTCGCGATCTGTCTCATCGCCGTCGCCGGCGTCTACGCCCTGTCGGAGATACGCCTTTCCAGGACGTACGACGTTGCGGCCGCCGATTTCTCCGTCAAAACGACGCTGCCTGCCGAGGAAGCCGAACGCCGCGCCCGCACGCTGATGTGCGGCGGCTGTCATCACGATGCCGGCAACGTGCTCATCGACGAGCCGGGCGTCGGCCGGATCGTCGCGCCGAACATGACCCGCTTCGTGCCGATGTACAGCGACGCGGAACTCGTTCGCCTCATCCGCCATGGCGTCAAGAAGGACGGTACCGGCGCCTTCATCATGCCGGCTAGCAACTTCGCCAATATCACCGATGATGATATGGCAGCGATCATTGCCTGGATGCGCAGTTTGAAGCAGCTTCCCGATGCGGTGGCCGGAACGACGCAATGGGGGCCGCTCGGACGCATCGGCCTGGCGCTCGACAAGATCCCTTTCGAAGCTGATCTGGTGCCGGCTGTCATCACCCCTGCCGCCACTCGCCCGGCCGATATCGGCGAATATGCCTTCAAGACGGGTTGCGGCCATTGCCACAATCTCGATACGGCAAAACAGTCGGAAGCCTTCCTGGCGCCGGCGCTTAAGCCACTGGCACAATCCTATTCGGCTGCCGATTTTAAGACGCTGCTGCGCACCGGCAAGGGTGTCGGCGGCCGCGATCTCGGCGTGATGACAGAGGTTTCCCAATGGGACTTCAGCCATTTCACCGATGTCGAAATCGAACAGATTCAGACCTATCTCGCCCGTCGACCGTAACGCGACGGCAACAACCCGGCAGCGGCCTGCCCGAACTGGTCTTTTTTTGGTTCGGGCGGCTGGAATTCCTGCTGTCGCATGCTATCTAAAGGCAACGATTGAAACGGTGGGCCTTTAACCCGCCTGTTGAAAGGATTAGGTCCCCATGAGCGGCATTCACGAATTCATCGACAACGAAATCAAGACTAACGACGTCGTCCTCTTCATGAAGGGCACGCCGCAGTTTCCGCAGTGCGGTTTCTCCGGCCAGGTCGTGCAAATTCTTGATTACATTGGTGTCGACTACAAGAGCGTCAACGTGCTCGCCGATTCGGAAATCCGCCAGGGCATCAAGGAATATTCCAACTGGCCGACAATCCCGCAGCTCTACGTAAAGGGCGAGTTCGTCGGCGGCTGTGACATCGTCCGGGAAATGTTCCAGGCTGGTGAACTGCAGCAGCATCTCCAGGAAAATGGCATCGCGGTGCGCGCCGCCTCCTGACCGGTCACCGGACGTCCGCCCGGTTTCCAAATCTGTTTCTTGAGTTCGAGGCGCTGCGGCCAGCAGCGCCTTGACCTGTTTATGGGAATTTCATTGTGACAGATTCTTCACAAGCCGTGTCCGCGGGCCGCCTGCCCATGGGCAAGCGAGAATTCATCGCGCTCGCAGCCTTCCTGATGGCCATCAACTCGCTGGCGATCGATATCATGCTCCCGGCCTTGCAGCAGATCGGCGCGAGCCTCGGCGTCGAAAGCGAGAACCACCGCCAGTTCGTCGTCTCCTCCTATCTGCTCGGCTTCGGCTGCGCCCAGCTTTTCTACGGACCGCTTTCCGATCGCTTCGGCCGCCGCACGCCGCTGTTGTTCGGCCTCGTCGTTTATATCGTTTCGGCCATCGGCATCGTCTTCGTTCCCTCCTTCGCCGGCCTGCTGGTGCTGCGCTTCGTCCAGGGCATCGGCTCGGCGGCCACCCGCGTCATCACCATCTCCATCGTCCGCGATATCTATGGCGGACGGCAGATGGCCGAAGTCATGTCGTTGATCATGATGGTCTTCATGATCGTGCCGGTGATTGCGCCCGGCACCGGCCAGATCGTCATGTTCTTCGGTAACTGGCACCTGATCTTCCTCTTCATCGCCACCATGGCGACGGCGATTGCCGTCTGGGCCTATCTACGCCTGCCGGAAACCCTGCATCCCGCCAATGTCAGGCCCTTCACCGCCCGCTCGATCTTCGGCGCCTTCAAGCTGGTGCTGACCAATCGCGTCGCGCTCTGCTACACCATTGCCAGCACTTTCATCTTCGGCGCGCTGTTCGGCTTCATCAATTCGGCCCAGCAGGTCTATGTCGGCATTTACGACCTCGGCGTCTATTTCCCCTTCGCCTTTGCCGGCGTGGCGATCTTCATGTCGCTGTCGTCCTTCTTCAATTCGCGCTTCGTCGGCAAGCTCGGTATGCGCCGCCTGTCGCATGGCTCGCTCATCGGCTTCATCGCCATCAACACCATCTGGCTGATCGTCCAGATGGCCAGCACCGAGCCGATGCCCTTCGCTCTGTTCATCTCCTTCTTCGGCCTTTCCATGTTCCAATTCGGCTGGATCGGCTCGAACTTCAATTCACTCGCGATGGAGCCGCTCGGCCACGTCGCCGGCACCGCCTCCTCCGTCCTCGGATTCATGAGCACGGTCGGCGGCGCCATTATCGGCGCCGGCATCGGCCAGGCCTTCGACGGCACCGCGCTGCCGATGGTCGCCGGTTACTTCGTCGTGTCGATCATCGGGCTCGTCTTCGTGCTGATCGCCGAGAAGGGCCGCCTCTTCCAATCGCAGAACCCAGCCGTCTGAACGGCTGGCCTCATTCGCATCCGGGATTTCACCACATGACGCCGCCGCATAAACCGCACCAGGAAAACCAGGGCTCCCGCCGCATCGGCATGGGCTTTGGCGAATTCGTCGTTACCATCGCCATCATGACCGCCAGCGTCGCCATGGCGATCGACAGCATGCTGCCGGCATTGCCCAATATCGGCCATTCCCTCGGCGTCACCAATACCAACGACGCGCAGCTGATCATCGGCGTGTTCTTCTTAGGCTTCGGCGTCTCGCAGATCTTCTTCGGCAGCCTTTCGGATACGTTCGGCCGCCGCAACATCCTGCTCGGCGGCCTGGCCTGCTATATTGTCGGAATGTTTGCCGCCGCAGCGACCGGCAGCTTCGAAATGCTGCTCGTCATGCGTTTCGTTCAGGGTGTGGGCGGTGCTGCGGTGCGCATCACCACCATGGCCATGGTACGCGACTGCTTCGGTGGCCGCGAAATGGCCCGTGTGATGTCCTATGTGATGATCGTCTTCATGATCGTGCCGATCGTTGCCCCCTCCGTCGGCCAGCTCATCATCCTCTATGCCAACTGGCACTGGATCTTCATCCTGCTGGGCATCATCGCTACCGTCCTGTTCGGCTGGGCTTTCCTCCGATTGAAGGAATCGCTGCCGCCGGAAGAGCGGCTGCCGCTGTCGGTCGGCTCTGTCGTCGATGGTTTCAAGACCGTGCTCACCAACCGCATCACCTGCGGCTACATGATCGGCCTCACCATGTTCACCGGCGTCATCAGTGCCTATGTGATCTCGGTGCAGCAGGTCTTCGGCGAGGTCTATGGCCTTGGCGACTGGCTGCCGATCGCCTTTGCGGCCACCGCTGGCGGCATCGCCGTCGCCAATTTCGCCAACGGATTCTTCGTCCGCAAATTCGGCATGCGCCGCATCTCGCACGCTGCCCTTCTGATCTTCACGGCCCTGTCGGCTATCGGCTTTTTCTATTCGCTGGCCGGCAAGCCGGATTTCGCCATCGCTTACGGCATCTTCACCATCGTACTGATGATGTTTGCCCTGATCGCCACCAATTTTACCGCCATCAGCCTCGAGCCGATGGGTAATCTCGCCGGTACGGCGACCGCCATCACCGGCTTCGTCTCGACGACGGCCGGCGCCGTCCTCGGCGGCTTGGTCGGCCAGATGTTCAATGGCACGGTGCAGCCGCTCTTCGGCGGCTTCGCGCTCTTCGGCACGGTGACGATCGCAGCCACCCTCTGGGCGGAAAACGGCAAGCTCTTCACCCATCCGGGAGACAGCCCGCAGCTCGATCCGCGTGCTGCTCATTTCTGAAATGGGAACAGTGCTGGACACCCGGCGGGTTTAGTTTATTGAGCCCTCGCTCCCCATTCGGCGTCATCCTCGGCCTTGTGCCGAGGATCTGCTGCATATCAACGAATTGCAGATGCTCGGGACAAGCCCGAGCATGACGATAGAGGAGTTAGACAACTGTCTCAGCAGTCTGGTGCTCACCGGAACGGCGGGTTCAGACCGTGAAAACCTCGCGCCGCAGCACTTCCCACGAAGCCTTGTCGGGCGTGATCAGCAGCCCGCCGTCGAGATGATGCGGCAGGTAGGGCGAGCCGTCGAAGCGCGCTGCATAGGCGCCCGCCTCCTGCGAGATCAGCGTGCCGGCAAGGTGATCCCAGGGCATCAGCTTGTTGTACATGAGGTAATGCACATGGCCGCCGGCAAAGGTGCGGTATTCGTGGGCGGCGCAGCGGTAATTGGTGAGGAAGCGCACCTTGGCGAGATTGGCGAGCACTTCGGCGCGCTTTTCCTTCGGCAGGTAGCCGGTCGAGGCCATGCCGACCATATGCTCCAGGCCCACGGGCGCTGCGACCGAGAGCCGCTCGGCGCCGCCATCCGGCCGCCGCAGCCAGGCGCCACCGCCCTTTTCGGCCATCACCCAATCGTCGCCCATTGGATCGTAGATGATGCCGGCAATCGTTTCGCCGCCGGAGATGACGGATGCCATGACGCCGAAGGCCGGGATGCCGGAGGCGAAATTGAAGGTGCCGTCGACCGGATCGACGACGATCGCGAGATCGGCATGTTCGAGGCTGCCGAGCAAATCAGGATCGCCCGCGACCGATTCTTCGCCAAGGAACAGTGCGCTCGGCCAGAGTTGCGCAGCTTCCGCTTTGATCATCCGTTCCGCCTGCTCATCGGCCTCGGTGACGAGATCGGTCGCCTCACTCTTGGCGCGCACGTCGTCATGACCAAGCCGGCGAAAGCGCGGCAGGATTTCCGCCTTCGCCGCGCGGCGCAGTAGATCGGCAAGAACGGTCACGTCGACAGTCGAAGTCATGTCAAATCCTCACGCTTAGGTCTCTCAGGAGAAGCTTGAATCAGATGCCGACGATCTCGCGCCGGATGAGCTGCCAGCTCTCCTTGTCGGGCGCGGAGATGATACCGCCCACAGTCTCTCCGGGGCGATAGGGCGTTCCGTCGAATTTCGCCGTATGGCCGCCGGCCTCCTGATGCGCGAGTACACCGGCCAGGTGATCCCAGGGCATCAGTTTCGTATGGCCGATGAAATGCAGCTTGCCGGAGGCAACCATCCAATATTCGTAGGCCGAGCAGTTGAAGGCGAAGGTCATCCGGATCTTTGCCATGTTGGCGCAGATACGCGAGCGATCCGGTTCATCCATATGCCCCCACGACATGCCGCCGACCATCTGGTTCAGGCTAGCGGGCTCCGCTACCTGTAGCTTTGTCGATTGCCCGTCCTGGCGCGTCAGGAAGGTGCCCGCCCCTTTGATCGCGGTCACCGTGTCGCCGAGAACGGGATCATGAATGATGCCGGCGACCGTCTCGCCCTTGATCGTCACCGCTAGCATCGTCCCGAAGACGGGCAGCCCGGCGGCAAAATTGAACGTCCCGTCGACAGGGTCGATGACGAAGGCGAGCTCGGCATCGGCAAGGGCCGGTACGACAGACCGGTCGGCGTCATAGGCCTCCTCGCCGACGACGAGTGCTGCGGGAAAGCGCTCTCTCAGCGCCGCGGTGATCCGGTGTTCGGCAAGTACGTCCGCCTGCGTCACCAGATCGATTGCCGAAGTCTTTTCCGAAACATCGGCAGCGCCGAGATTGCGGAAAAGCGGCATGATCTCGGCGCGCGCCGCCTCTCGGACGCAATCGCCGAGAAAGAGAATATCCTGGTCTGAAATAGTCATGCGAAATCCTGCCTTGATGCAATAGCCAGCCTGCCCACAGCGCCGCGCGTCTTTTAGACGCGCAAAGGACGCTGGAACACCTTAAATTGCTGCATAATTCCTTAAATCGATTCCGATTTAAGGAATTATGCAGTAGCCGGCTTTTCATGAAGGATCGGTGACACCAAGGGTGGAAAAGTCGAAGAGTTTCGGGTCGAGCAGATGCGACGGGTTCACATGCGAAAGCGCCCGCAGCATCGTATCCTTGCGTCCCGGCATCCGCCGCTCGATATCGGCAAGCATATCCTTCATCGCATTGCGCTGCAGCCCGTCCTGCGAGCCGCAGAGATCGCAGGGGATGATCGGAAATTGCATGGCGGCGGCGAATTTCGCGAGGTCGTCTTCGGCAGCATAAGCGAGCGGCCGGAGCACCATCAGATCGCCCTCGTCGTTCAGAAGCTTCGCCGGCATCGAGGCGAGCCGCCCGCCATGGAAGAAATTCATGAAGAAGGTTTCGAGAATGTCCTCGCGGTGGTGGCCAAGCACCAGCGCATTGCAACCCTCTTCCCGCGCGACGCGGTAGAGATTGCCGCGCCGCAGCCGCGAACAGAGCGAGCAATAGGTGGCGCCTTCCGGCACCTTCTCCTTCACGATCGAATAGGTATCGCGATACTCGATCCGGTAGTGGACGCCGATCTTGGTGAGATAGTCCGGCAGCACGTGCTTCGGGAAGTTCGGCTGTCCCTGGTCGAGATTGCAGGCGATGAGTTCCACCGGCAGCAGCCCGCGCCATTTGAGATCGAGCAGCAGCGCCAGCAGCCCGTAGGAATCCTTGCCGCCGGAAAGGCCGACCAGCCAGCGCTTCTGGCCCTTCAGCATGTCGAAATCGTCGAAAGCCTGGCGCACCTGCCGCAGCAGCCGCTTGCGCAGCTTGTTGAAGGAGACCGAGCGCGGCGCCTCGGCAAACAGCGCATGGCCGATGTCATCCCCGGCCTCGACGGTTTCCAGATCATCGGCGATATTGGCTGCGATATTCATTGCTTCGTCCTACAGAAATTCCACACTTGCTCTAGCAGAAACCCGCGTGGCAACACAGCGTCAATCGCCGAAAACCGACCAGCCGGTGCGCGCCGCAAGCATCTCCAGCGCTGCAGCGCCGAGCTGCGAATTGCCGACCTTGTTCAACCCCGGCGACCACACCGCGATCGAGGCGATGCCCGGCGCCACCGCGAAGATGCCGCCGCCGACGCCGCTCTTGCCGGGCAGGCCGACATGATAGGCGAAGTCGCCCGAGCCGTCGTAATGGCCGCAGGTCAGCATCAGCGCATTGATGCGCCGCGCCCGCTTCGGGGAGACCACCGAATGGCCGGTCGTCGGATTGCTGCCGCGCGCCGCCAGGAACAGCCCGGCGCGGGCGAGCTGCTCGCAGCTCATCGACAGCGCGCATTGATGGAAATAGACGCCGAGCACGTGGTCGACGGGATGGTCGAGATTGCGGTAGGCGCGCATGAAGTTGGCAAGCGCGAAATTGCGGTATCCGGTCTGCGTTTCCGAGCGCGCCACCTTGTCGTCGATGGTGATCGACTCGTCGTCGGCGAGATAACGCACGAAGCGCAGCAGCTCGCCGATTGCCTCGCGCGGCGCATGGCCGGCCATGACGACGTCGCTGACGGCGATCGCGCCGGCATTGATGAAGGGGTTGCGGGGGATGCCGCCCTCGTGCTCAAGCTGGACGATCGAGTTGAAAGCCGATCCGGAGGGTTCGCGTCCGACGCGCTTCCACAGCCCCTCGCCGACCTTACCGAGCGCCAGCGTCAGCATGAAGACCTTCGATATGCTCTGGATCGAGAAGGCGGTATCGGCATTGCCGACGCGATAGACATTGCCGTCGACGGTGACGATCGCCATGCCGAACTGCTGCGGATCGACCTTGGCCAACTCCGGAATATAGTCCGCGACCTTACCCTCGCCGATCCGCGGCTGGATATCGGCGTAAATGCTATCGAGGGTCGCCTGCAAATCTGCCATCGCTTCTCTCCAGGTCGCAAAAAAGCCGCTCGAAAGAGCGGCTTTCCGTATTTCGACGCATGCTGTTGTCTCGCAATCGGTTTCGACTGCGAGACGAATGCATTAACGCGAATAGAATTCGACGACCAGATGCGGTTCCATGACGACCGGGAACGGAACGTCGCTGAGCGTCGGGACGCGGCCGAAGGTTGCGACCATCTTGTTGTGATCGACTTCGATGTAATCGGGAACGTCGCGCTCGGCGAGGCTTACGGCTTCCAGAACGATCACCAGCTGCTTCGACTTTTCGCGAACCTCGATGACGTCGCCGGCCTTGCAGCGGTAGGAACCGATGTTGACGCGCACACCGTTGACCGAGACGTGGCCATGGTTGACGAACTGGCGGGCAGCAAAGACCGTCGGAACGAACTTGGCGCGATAGACGATCGCGTCGAGGCGCGATTCCAAGAGGCCGATCAGGTTTTCAGACGTGTCGCCCTTGCGGCGGTCAGCTTCGGCGAAGATCGCGCGGAACTGCTTTTCGCGCAGGTCACCGTAGTAGCCCTTGAGCTTCTGCTTGGCGCGCAGCTGCACACCGAAGTCCGAAAGCTTGCCCTTGCGGCGCTGGCCGTGCTGGCCCGGGCCGTATTCGCGGCGGTTCACCGGGGACTTCGGACGGCCCCAGATGTTTTCGCCCATACGGCGGTCAATTTTGTACTTGGACGATTCGCGCTTGCTCATCGTATTTCCTTTCAAAGGTTTATGACGGTTTGTTGCCAAACCGCACGAAGGAAACACGCCCTCCTCTGGCCTCTTCCGAGACCTGACAGGATGTTCCAGTTAGCGAACAGGAACGATCCACGGGACATGTCAAATGAAACACCGGGCATTGCTGCCCGGTGCTTGCGGCGGTCTTTAGAGGGCCGTCATGAAATTGTCAACAGCGGCAAAGCTCGAAAGCACCACTATTCCGCCGCCAGCCGTTGGTCCCCGCCAGCATCAGGTGCGTTGGCGTCGCCCGGCGCCGTCTGGCAGTCCATATCAGGGAAAGCAACGATACGCTTGCCGGAAAAATCGGCGTGCACGACGATGATGCCCTGCTCCTCGAAATAGCCAAGCAGGCGCCGCGCGCGGCGGGCGGAATGAGTGCCGTAGGCGCGGGCGATGCGGGCGTCCGACGGACACGGCTCGCCGCAGACGGCGGCCTTGGCGAGCATCAGGAAGACGCCCTGCAGGTCGTCGGTGACACCTGATGACAACGACAGCGCCGTTGCCCAGGCATCGGTTGCAGCTGTCGTCGCATCGACGCCGGAACGCGAGATCGCCACGCGCCGACGGAAATCCGGCAGCGCGATCGGCGGTCCCGGCACCCGGCGCATGCGCAGCCGGACGAGAAAATCCTGGTAGAGCACCGAATCGGTACGGAAGGCGGAGGTGGGATCGTCGAGGATTTCGGCAAGCACGCCGGCAAGGCGCTCCTCGCGCTCCTCGGCGGAGACTTCCACCTGGCTTGCCCTCGCCTCGGCAGGTACGGCCGAGGCCGCTGGCGTCGAGCGCGAGAGTTCGGCCAGAATATCGGTCGTCGGCCGCGGCGCCGGCGCGGCGCGGCGCACGAGCGGACGCTGGAATTCCTCCGGATCGGGCGTGAAAATCAGGTCTTCGACATCTTGAGGCGCATCCGGCAACGGCATCAGCTTCGGGCTGGAAGAGCGCGCCGAGGTCTCCACCGCGCCGATCTGGATCGGCAGCGGCCGGCGCGACAGCGCCGGTCCGAGAGCGACGAAATTGCCGCGCTTCAGATCGCGGAACATCTCGGCCTGCCGCCGGTCCATACCGAGCAGGTCGGCGGCGCGCGCCATGTCGATATCGAGAAAGGTGCGGCCCATCAGGAAGTTCGAGGCCTCGGCCGCGACGTTCTTGGCGAGTTTGGCAAGCCGCTGCGTCGCGATCACGCCGGCAAGACCGCGCTTGCGGCCGCGGCACATCAGATTGGTCATCGCGCCGAGCGACATCTTGCGCGCATCTTCCGAGACATCGCCACCGACCGACGGCGCAAACATCTGCGCCTCGTCGACCACGACGAGAACCGGATACCAGTATTCGCGATCGGCATCGAACATGCCGTTGAGGAAGGCGGCGGCGGCGCGCATCTGGTCTTCGAGATCGAGGCCTTCGAGCGTCAGCACGCAGGAAACGCGATGCTGGCGGATACGGTTGGCAATGCCCGCCAACTCCGCCTCTGTGCGTTCACCGTCGACGACGACGTGGCCGAACCTGTCGCTGAGGGTGACGAAATCACCCTCAGGATCGATGATGACCTGCTGCACCCATTGCGCCGATTGCTCGAGCAGACGGCGGAGAAGATGCGATTTGCCGGAGCCGGAATTGCCCTGAACGAGCAGACGTGTCGCCAGCAGCTCCTCGATATCGAGCGTCGCCGGAGCGCCGGACGCCAGTCCCATATCGATGCCAACCTGCACGTCCAATTCCCCTTACAAATTCCCGGCCCGTCTCTAGCAGATTCGCAGGCACTGTTGTCGTCAAACCTTTAAGAACCCACAGGAAAGCCAGCCCTGGGAAATAAGGCTTCACACCGCCTCGCGCTCGACGAGGTCGCCCGCCATGTCCTTCTGCGTCGGAATTAGCAAACGTGTGCAGAGCAGGCTGACGAAAAGCGGTACCAGCAAGACCGCAAGCCCCGCGCGCAAGCCCAGGAGTTCGCCCAGAAAGCCGATGATCGGCGGCCCGATGAGAAAACCGGTCAGGGCTGCGAAGGAGAGCGTCGCAACGCTTGAAGCGGGCGGGCGGTCAGTCAGCGAAGCGACGGCCGTCACCGCAAGCGGAAACCCGACCGAGACGCCGATACCGACTGCGGCAAAGCCGAGTAGCGCAAGCGGCGTCGCCGGTGCAAGGAGAACGACGAGCATGCCGGCAAGCGAGGCGATGCCGCAGCCACGGGCAATGGCAACCGCGCCGAAACGGCCTTTCATGTAATCACCGCTGAAGCGCCCCGCCGCAACCATGAAAGCGAAAACCGAATAACCGAGGCCGGTTTGCGCGCCTTCTGCATTCATGACATCGCGGAGATAGACCGCCGACCAATCGGCGATCGCACCTTCGGTCATCGTCACGCCGAAGACGAAGGCGCAGATCCCGAGCAGAGCAAGACTGGGCAGCTTGAAGCCGGTCATTACCTGCGAATTCTCCGCATGGTGACTTTCCGGCAATTTCGGCAGGCGCAGGCTGGCAATCAGCGCAGCCGGCAGGATGATGATCGCCGTGATCAGGATCGACCAGTGCGGCGAAAGCCCGATGGCTATGGCACCAACACCGATCAGGCTGCCGACCATGATGCCGAAGCTCCAGAAGCCGTGGCAGCGGCTCATGATGACCAGCCCCGTCGCCTTCTCCGTCACATCGGCCTCGACATTCATGCCGAGTTCCACCGTCGAAAGCGCGACCCCAACGACGATCAAGGCGAAGAACAGAAGCATGGCGCTGGGCGCGAAGGCTGGAAGCGAAACCACGGCAAGAAAGAAGATGAAACCATAGATGATCGCCATGCGCCCGCCGATGCGCGAGACGAGGCGGCCGGCAAACGGCAGGGTGATCAGCGTGCCGATCGGCAATCCCAGAAGTGCGACGGCGAGATCGGCGGTGCCGAGTTCAAGCTTCGCCTGGATATCAGGGATGCGCGGCAACCAGGCGCCAAAGGCTATCGGCTGCAGAAAGAAGATCAGCATGACAAGTCTTTGCAGCGGCACGGCGCATCCCTTTAAGTCTTGAGCGGCAAACACCCGCCTGCGATTCCCCGCGGAGATCTTGCGCGATGACATCGGTGAAATAAAGCGCGCAGTGCCCTATCGCGTGCTGAGACCGAAACCCTGCATCAGCCGGCGCGTCGCAAAGTCGGGATTGCCGGATGTAAAGACGGCAAAGTCGAAATTGTCGGGGTGAACGGCATCGGCGATCTGCGGAACGAGTGTGCGCGCCCGCCGGGCAATAGCCTCTGCCGGATCCAGCCAGTCCACTGGCCAAGGCGCCAGTCTGCGGAATAAATTGGCCATGAAGGGATAGTGCGTGCAGGCAAGCACGACGATATCGGTCCTTTGACTGTTCTTCTCGACGAAGCATTGGTCGATTTCGGCAAGCACGGCGTCGTCGGAGACGGCGTCGCCGCGAATATAGGCCTCCGCCATGCGCGCAAGGTTCTCCGAGCCGACGAGGCGGACATGGCATTGCTGCGCGAAGGATTGGATGAGATCACGTGTATAGGCTCGCTTGACCGTGCCCGGCGTCGCGAGCACCGAGACCAGGCCGGACCGCGTGCGCTCCGCCGCCGGTTTGATCGCCGGCACGGTGCCGACGAAGGTCATCTGAGGAAAGGCGGCGCGCAGATCGGCGCCGACCAGCGTGAAGGCCGTGTTGCAGGCGATGACGCAGACTTCTGGGTTGTGCTCTTCGAGCAGCCGGCCGAAGAGGCCGATCACCCGCTCCTTCAGCGCCTGCTCCTCCCACCCGCCATAAGGGAAACCGGCATCGTCGGCGACATAGATGAAGCCGCGTTCCGGCATCAGCACGCGCGCCTCGCGCAGGACGGTCAGCCCGCCAATGCCGGAATCAAAGACGAGGACGGGTTTCAGCTCATGCGTCGGCGCTGTCATCGGACGGTGTTTCCTTGGCCGCTGTCGGGAACCTACCGCCGCGCGGGCTCTTGCGCGAGAAGCGGTCGAGGGAAGAGATGACACCGCGCAACACGCTGATTTCCTGCTCCGTGAAAGCCCGGCGGGATAGAACCGCGCGCAGATTGTCGACCATTTTCGGCTTTTTCCCGGCAGGATGGAAATAACCGCGCGCATCGAGCGCCTCCTCCAACTGGTCGAACAGGCCGAACAGTTGGTCCTTGGTCGAAGGCGTCTGCCCCATCGCCTGGAAGGGCACGGCGCCGAGATCCTCCATGCCGGATTTCATCCACTCATAGGACATCAGCAGCACCGCCTGGGCGATGTTCAGCGAAGCAAAGGCCGGATTGACGGGAAAGGTAACGATCTCGTCGGCAAGCGCCACCTCCTCGTTGGTCAGCCCCCAGCGCTCGCGCCCGAAGAGGATGCCGGTGCCCTCGCCGGCTCGGAACCTCGCCCGAAGCGTTTCGGCGGCGATGACCGGCGAACGCACCGGCTTGTAGCCGTCGCGCTCGCGCGCCGTCGTCGCATAGACGAAATTAAGATCGGCGACCGCCTGCTCCAGCGTGTCGTAGACCTTGGTCGCCTCGATGACGTGATCGGCCTTGGAGGCGGTCGCCAGGGCTTTCTCGTTCGGCCAGCCGTCGCGCGGATTGACGAGGCGCAATTCAGCAAGGCCGAAATTCGCCATGGCGCGCGCCACCATGCCGATATTCTCGCCCATCTGCGGCTCGACCAGAATGATGGCCGGCCCTTCGGCCAGAAGTTGACGCTCGCTGTTCGTGCCTGCCATGGTTCTATCCCTGTTTCGAGCGCGCAATAACCTCGCCCGGCGCAAACGGCAAGACATCAGCCTGCGGATAGAGCCTTTCCAGCGCCGAACCGATCATTTCGAGCCCGAGTCTGGCGCCTTCGCGCGACAGCGGCAGGTGCCGCCCTGTCGTTCGCGACGCCTTGCGCTCGATGAAGAAACAGGTCGAGCCGCGCGGAGCCGCATCCTTCATCAGCGCCAGATCCGACGCGATCAGCCTCTTCAGCTCGTCGGCCTCGGCCGATGCTGCGTAGCTCTTCGCCAGGATGCGCGCCCAGTAGGTGCAGGAGAGGAAGATCGCCAGCGTCTGGCGGATCTGGCCCGGCCGCGTCACCACCGACCAGGACGAGCCGAGCGGCCGCGCCGCCACCGTTACGTCGCGGTAGCAGGCATCGATCTTCTGCGACAGCGCCATCAGCGCAAAACCGCTCTTGCCTTCGCCGATCGCGCTCAACAACTCGTCCAGCGCCTGAAACCAGCGGGCGAGTGCCGCATCCAGCGCGCCGCGCGTGCGTGCGGGAAAGACCAGGAAGGCGACCGCCGTTCCGGCCACCGCGCCGATCACGGTCTCCCCGATGCGCAGTTGCAGGAGATCAAGCGTCAGCACCCCAGTCATGCCGTAGACCAGGCAGAGCACGATCGAGATGAAGAAGGTCATCGTCGCATAGGAAACCTGCAGGAAATAGAAGGCGAGGAAGATGCAGACGGCGGCGACCGGAATGGCGATATCAGGCTCACCCGAAATCAGCGTCGCCAGCACGAGGCCGATGGCGATCCCGAACACCGTGCCGAGCGAGCGCGACAGCGCTTTCATTGCCGTGTCGCCGCGCGAATTGGTGTTGGTGAAGACCAGGAAGGCGGCAAGCACCGCCCAGAACCAGCGGTCGCGCGACAGAAGCAGGCCGAAGCCCATGGCAAGCGCCGAGGCGAGCGTGATCTGCAGTGCCGAGCGCAGCAGCGGATTGGCAAAGGAAAAGTCGGTCCTTTCAGGCTGCGCCGTGTCCTTGACGTCATTGATGCCGGCAAAGCCGGAAGCCTGCCCCTCGCCAATCGCCTGCGTCAATTGCTGCCGCGCCTCGCCGAGCCAGAGCAGCGCCCGCACGGTTTCGCCTTGCGGCTCGTCCTTGATGGCTTCGGCCATCCCCTCATAGGTGGCGAGCTCCGCCTTGTCGGCCTCGATCACGGCATGGACGAGTGCAAAGGGCGGCAGGCTCTGGAAGCTCACCACGATCGCGCTTTCGGCAGCGAGATGCGCATCGAAGAGCCGAATCGCCAGTTCCGCGGCGGGATCGGAAGCACCGTCGAAGACGCCGGCCGGCGGGCGTGGAATGAAAGTCTCGGCCATCAGCACCACTTCCTTCAGCCGGTCTTCCAGCTGGCACAGCTCCTGCCGGTCGGCCTCGCCGATATGACCGCTGCCGGCAAGGGTGGCGAGCTTGAAGAGGATCTGGTTGATCCGGCCGCGCACGCTTTCGAGCGAGCGCAGCAGGTCGCGCCGCCAATCATCCGGCAACAGCACGGCTCTCACTAGATGGCCGACGAGCACCGAGACGACGGGGCCGATCGCCACCGCCGGCAGCTCGGCAAGGGAAGGCCGGAAATAAGACCCCATGAAATAGGAGGTGAAGGCGAACATGCCGATCGCAAAGCCGCGCGGCCCGAACACCCGCCCGGCCGATGCGAGCGCGATCACCACCAGGAAGACGAGATCGGAGAGAAAACGGCGATCCTCGAGCCCCGCCGCAATGCCGACGACGGCAAGGCTCGCGACACAGCCGAAAAGCCGCGTCACCAGCTGGCGCGAATTGCCCTTGTCGCGCACCGCCACCCCGCCCTCGATCGACAGCACGATGCCGAGACCGAAGGCCGCCGTCGGCAGCGGCACGATCAACATCTGGATGGCGAACAGGATGGCGAAGGAGAGGACGATCGTCAGCGTCACCCGCGAAGCCATGCGCAGGCGCGAAAGCGCCGGATCGTTGGCAAGCAGCCAGTCGCGGAACTGAAAACCGGAAAACAAATGCGAGAGCCCCTCATGCCGCCCAGGGATCAACAGATACCGCCGCAAGAGCGGAAATCAAACCGTCCGAGATCGAATCTCGATGCTCTTGAATGTCGCGCGCCTATTGGCCCTTGGCAATCAGCGCCATCGTTGTCTTCAGGGAATCGCGCGCCTGCGTTTCGATATTCTCGGTGACGATATCGTCGATGACGGGCTTGCCGCCTTCCTCGACCACCTCGAAATGAACGGTCGTATAGTCCTTGGCATCGGGCGCATGCGAGCAGGCGGATTTCTTGAAGCGCACGGTCACCTCGGCCACGCCGTCGACCACAGGCGCTGCCACCATCGTCAGATCCTCCAGCGGGCAGGCATCCTGGCCGTTGACGATGACGTCGTAGTCGAAGGGCGATATGCCGTCGTCGTCGACGGCGGGAAACTGCGCCGCCGCCTGGTATTTCGCGACGAAATCGCGGCTGTAGAGATGGTCGAGCCGGCTCGCGTCGAAGATGTCGGTCCAGTCGCTGTTATTGTCGGCCCAGTTGCTCCTGGTCGCGTCCATGATCTCCTTCACGGGAGCGATGATGTCGGCGGCATGGCTGATGCCTGAAAAGGCGATAAGGCTTGCGATAACAACGGCGATTGTCTTCATGGTCGGATGTCCGGGGGCGGCAGTTGAGGCGGACACTAGCTAAATTCCAGCACTTGGCAATGGCGGCAAAAACGCATTGTCGAACCCCTTGCAGCTTTGCGTTCCCAGTTCACAATGCTATAGCGCTCCGGATCATATCACCCACCCGGGACGCCGGTCCCCATTGAAGCTCGAACGAGGCAGATACATGAACAAGATCAAGGTCGCCAATCCCGTCGCCGATCTCGACGGCGATGAAATGACGCGCATCATCTGGCAGCTTATCAAGGACAAGCTGATCCATCCGTATCTCGACCTCGACATCGACTATTTCGACCTCTCCGTCGAAAACCGCGACGCCACCAACGACAAGGTCACCGTCGACGCCGCCAACGCCATCAAGAAGTACGGCGTCGGCATCAAGTGCGCGACGATCACGCCGGACGAAGATCGCGTCAAGGAATTCAATCTCAAGCAGATGTGGAAGAGCCCGAACGGCACGATCCGCAACATTCTCGGCGGTGTCATCTTCCGCGAGCCGATCATTTGCCAGAACGTGCCGCGCCTCGTTCCCGGCTGGACCAAGCCGATCGTTGTCGGCCGTCATGCCTTCGGCGACCAGTACCGTGCTACCGACTTCCGCTTCCCCGGCAAGGGCAAGCTGACGATCAAGTTCGTCGGCGAAGACGGCACGGTTATCGAGAAGGACGTCTTCGATGCCCCCGGCTCGGGCGTTGCCATGGCCATGTACAATCTCGACGAGTCGATCCGCGAATTCGCCCGCGCATCGATGATGTACGGCCTGATGCGTAAGTGGCCGGTTTACCTATCGACCAAGAACACCATCCTCAAGGCCTATGACGGTCGCTTCAAGGACATCTTCGAAGAGGTGTACCAGACCGAATTCAAGGATCAGTTCAAGGAAGTCGGCATCACCTACGAACACCGCCTGATTGACGACATGGTCGCCTCGGCGCTGAAGTGGTCGGGCGGCTATGTCTGGGCCTGCAAGAACTATGACGGCGACGTCCAGTCCGATACCGTTGCCCAGGGCTTCGGCTCTCTCGGCCTGATGACCTCGGTTCTGCTCACGCCCGACGGCAAGACAGTCGAAGCCGAAGCCGCCCACGGCACGGTCACCCGCCACTACCGCCAGCATCAGAAGGGTCAGGAAACCTCGACGAACTCGATCGCCTCGATCTTCGCCTGGACGCGCGGCCTGGCGCATCGCGCCAAGCTCGACGACAATGCCGAGCTTGCCCGCTTCGCCGCAACGCTCGAAAAGGTCTGCGTCGACACCGTCGAATCCGGTTTCATGACCAAGGACCTGGCGCTGTTGATCGGACCCGATCAGCCGTGGCTCTCCACCACAGCTTTCCTCGACAAGATCGACGAGAACCTGCAGAAGGCCATGGCGTAAGCCGGCCTTTCCAAGATAACATCGAAACGGCGGGGATTTCCCCGCCGTTTTCATTTTGGGAGAATGAACCGATGACGGCCATCCTGCGACCGCTTGAACCCTCGGACCGCGCCGTTTGGGAACCACTATGGGAGGCCTATCAGCGCTTCTACGAAGTGGTCATCCCGCCCGAAACCACGGCTCTCACCTGGGCTCGCTTCCATGATCCTGACGAACCGATGCACGCGCTCGGCGCCTTTGACGAAGATGGCCGTCTCGTCGGCATCGTCCATGCCGTCTTTCACCGCTCCTGCTGGCTGCCGCAATGGACCTGCTATCTGCAGGATCTCTATGTCGAAAACAGCCAGCGCGGGCTGGGTACCGGTGCCGCTTTGATCGAGGCAGTCGCCGACCTCGCCCGCGCCAACGGCGCAGGCAGGCTCTATTGGATGACGCACGAAACGAATGCAACGGCGCGGCGGCTCTACGACAGGATCGCCGAGCGCTCCGGCTTCATCCAATATCGCAAGGCGCTCTAACGGTCGGGACTTGCAGGCGGCCATCGCTGCGCTATTGATTCCGTGGGACCAAATAACGGCAACACGAGGAGGATTTCATGACCGAGGAACTGGTATTCTATACGAACCCGATGTCGCGCGGCCGCATCGCGCGCTGGATGCTGGAGGAGATCGGCCAGCCCTACCGCACCGAATACCTGACCTTCGGCGAGACGATGAAGGCGCCCGAATATCTCTCGGTCAACCCGATGGGCAAGGTGCCGGCGATCCGCCACGGCGACACCGTCGTCACCGAATGCGCGGCGATCTGCGCCTATCTCGCCGAAACCTTTCCTGACAAGGCGCTGGCGCCGAGACCGGAAGAGCGCGCCCGCTATTATCGCTGGATGTTTTTTGCCGCCGGTCCTCTCGAGTCGGCGGTGACGATGAAGACTCTCGGCTTCGAAATTCCGAAGGAGCGCCTGCGCATGGCCGGTTGCGGCGGTTTCGGCGACGTCATGAACACACTCGAGAAAGCCGTCTCCGCTTCGACCTACATCGCCGGCGAGCGCTTCACCGCCGCCGACGTCTATGTCGGCTCCCATGTCGGCTGGGGCCTCGGATTTGGCGGCATCGAAAGACGCCAGGCCTTCGTCGATTATGTCGGCCGCATTAGCGAGCGTGAGGCCTACAAACGGGCCAACGCCCTTGATGACGAAGCCGTCAAGACCATGCAGGCCGCCTAAGTCTCGAAGGCGCGGCGGATCCGACGCGCCCCCCGATCGACGGCGTCAGACGAGCGGCATGTGAATATCCGTCAGAAGCTCGGTCGGCGGCACCTCGCGTGGATTGTTGAGATATTCCTCGAACATAACCCTGTCCTTCAACTGCCGGCCGGATTTCGGCAGCCATTCGGCAAAGAGCCATTGATAGGACTTCGGCATATTGGCATAGGGACCCTTGTGGCGCAGCACGGCATAATCGCCGCCGTCGATCGTGCGCCGCTCGAACGGCGCATTGGCCGGCACGTCGGAAGCGCCGGTGACGCAGGCGATCGAGCGCAGCTTTTCCTCCGGCACAATGTCGGGATCGTCGAGATAGACGCCAATCATCCGCATGTCGGGCTTGGCGAGGCCGCGGGCGTAAAGCGTGCCGAACAGCGTCTCGAAGGCCTTGTCGATCTGCATGTAGGAACCGGTATGGGCAACACCGATCAGCTCGATCGGCGCGATCTCACGTATGGTAACGTCTAACATGACTCTGGTCTTTCCGTTAGGTGAGGGCTCATAGGCTGTGTGGCTTCCCTCTTTCCGGTAGCGGGCCGGCGGCATGCCGTAGACCGACTTGAAAATACGATTGAAGGATTGGAGATTGGGATAGCCTGATCGCTTCGCAATTTCACTGACGGCAAGTTCCGTGCGGACGATCTCGCCCGCCGCGTGATGCAGCCTGAGCCGCTTGACGGTGGCCGCCAGCGTCTCGCCGTAAATCGCCCGGTAGATCCTGTGCCAGTGATAGCTCGACATGCAGGCGATCTCGGCAAGGCGCTCCATATCCAGGTCCTCGTCGAGGTGGTCGTGAATATAGGCCGAAACCCGTCTCAGACGGTTTTCATAAAGTGCCCATGCCGTGTCGCCATTCATGTCGGAACCTCGTGCAAATCGATCGGCTTGAGAGAACCATAGTCCGATTTGACAAATCCTGCTGACTTGAACCTTCGGCGAATCCTGCGTAGACCGGAATTCCGGCTCGAACCCAAAAGGAATGATAGATGCCGGATTTTTCAACATTAATGCTCTTTGCCGCCGCAGCGCTGGTGCTGACCGCCACGCCCGGTCCCGACATGCTGCTGATCGCCTCCCGCAGCATCAGCCAGGGACGCGCTGCCGGCTTCCTGACCTATGCCGGCATCGCGCTCGGCACTTATTGCCACGCCCTTGCCGCAGCCTTTGGGCTGTCGCAGCTCTTCATGACCGTGCCGGCCGCCTATGAAACTGTGCGCTGGGCCGGCTGTTGCTATCTTCTCTATCTCGCCTACAAGACGGTCCGCTCGGAAGGCGCCGCCTATCAGCCGGCATCGACGCTGAAGCGGCTGTCGGGCCGGCGTATCTTCTTTGCGGGCCTTGCCACCAATGTGCTCAATCCGAAGATGGCGCTCTTCGTCATGGCGCTCTTTCCACAATTCGTGAATGCGTCAGCCGGGTCGCTGACGATGCAGATGCTGATACTTGCAAGCATCCTGAACGGCATTGGACTCGTCGTGAATGGCGCCGTGATTTTCCTCGGAAGCACGATCCGTTCGAGACTCCAGTCGGCGAGCCATTTCCCGAAGTTACCGCAATACATTCTGGCAACGGTCTTCACCGGGCTCGCCTGCCGCCTGGCGTTGCAGCCGCGAAACTGAACATCGAGGGACCACGGCCGCTGAAAACAAAACCGGCTGCGAAATCCATGATCTCGCAGCCGGTTTGAATTTCAAACTGTTGTCAGGCGGCAGTTCAGCCGGCAAGTGCTACGGCAACCGCCTCGATCGCTTCATCGGCCTTCGATCCGTCGGGGCCGCCAGCCTGCGCCATATCGGGGCGGCCGCCGCCGCCCTTGCCGCCAAGGGCGGCAGATGCGATGCGGACGAGATCGACGGCGCTATAGCGCTGCACGAGATCCGGTGTCACCGCCACCACAGCACTTGCCTTGCCGTCGTCGGACACGCCGACGAGGGCAACGACGCCCGACCCGATGCTGGTCTTACCGTCATCGGCAAGCCCCTTCAAATCCTTGGGATCGACGCCCGAAATCGCCTTGCCGAGGAACTTGACGCCGGCGACTTCGCGCACGGCATCGACCGAGCTGCCCTGCCCGCCACCCATGGCGAGTTTGCGCTTGGCGTCAGCCAGTTCCTTTTCGAGCTTGCGGCGCTCGTCCATCAGCGCTTCGACACGCGACAGCACTTCGGCCGGCTGCACCTTCAGCGAGGCGGCAAGCGTCTTTACGCGTTCGTCCTGTTCGGCGAGATATTCGCGCGCCGATTCGCCGGTGACGGCCTCGATGCGGCGAACGCCGGCTCCGACGGCGCTTTCGCCGAGAACGCGGATCAGGCCGATCTGGCCGGTGGCCACGACATGCGTGCCGCCGCAGAGTTCGATCGAATAAGGCTTGCCGGCCTTGGCACCGCGCACGCCCTCGCCCATCGCCACGACGCGGACTTCATCGCCGTATTTCTCGCCGAACAGCGCCATCGCGCCTTCGGCGATCGCATCGTCGACGCTCATCAGCCTGGTGGTAACCGGCGAATTCTGCAGCACGATCTCGTTCGCCATATCCTCGACAACCTTCAGCTCCTCGGCCGACATCGGCTTCGGATGCGAAACGTCGAAACGCAGGCGCTCGGGCGCCACCAGCGAACCTTTCTGGGCGACATGGGTGCCGAGCACTTCGCGCAGCGCCTCATGCAGCAGGTGGGTCGCAGAATGGTTGGCGCGCAGGCGCGACCGGCGGGCATGATCGACGGTCAGCACGACCGCATCGCCATCCTTGAACACGCCGTCGACGACGGTACCCTGATGCACGAACAGACCTTCGCCCCTCTTCTGCGTATCTGAAATCTCGATCTTGCCGTGGTCGGACGAGATCACGCCGGTATCGCCCATCTGGCCGCCGGATTCGCCGTAGAACGGCGTCTGGCTGACGACGATCTGCACCTTGTCGCCGGCCGACGCCTCGGCAGCGACAGCGCCGTCCTTGACGATTGCCTGCACGACACCCTCGGCCGTCTCGGTATCGTATCCGAGGAATTCGGTGGCGCCGTGTTTTTCCCGAAGCTCGAACCAGACGGTTTCCGTTGCCTTCTCGCCGGAACCCGCCCAGTGCGAGCGGGCTTCGGCCTTCTGGCGCTGCATCGCATCGGTGAAGCCGGAGATGTCGACACCGATCTCACGCGCACGCAGTGCATCCTGCGTCAGATCGAGCGGGAAGCCGTAGGTGTCGTAGAGCTTGAAGGCGGTCTCACCATCCAGCATATCGCCCTTGGAAAGATCCGTCGTCGCGTCCGACAGAAGCGACAGGCCTCGTTCCAACGTCTTGCGGAAGCGGTTTTCCTCCAGCTTCAGCGTTTCCGAGATCAGCGCCTCGGCGCGCACCAGTTCCGGATAGGCGCGGCCCATCTGCTGCACCAGCGTCGGCAGCAACTTGTAGACCAGCGGTTCCTTGGCGCCGAGCAGCTGTGCATGGCGCATGGCGCGGCGCATGATGCGGCGCAGCACATAACCGCGGCCCTCATTCGACGGAAGCACGCCGTCAGCGATCAGGAAGGCCGAGGAGCGCAGATGGTCGGCGATGACGCGGTGGCTGGCGCTGCCTTCCGCCTTGACGCCCATCGTGTCCTCGATGGTGCCGATCAGCGTGCGGAAGAGATCGGTGTCGAATACGCTCTGAACGCCCTGCAGAACGGCGGCCATGCGCTCCAGGCCCATGCCGGTATCGATCGACGGACGCGGCAGCGGCGAGCGCTCGCCGGGTGCAGTCTGCTCGAACTGCATGAAGACGAGGTTCCAGAATTCCAGGAACCGGTCGCCATCTTCCTCCGGCGAGCCCGGAGGGCCGCCCCAGACATTCTCACCCTGGTCGATGAAGATTTCCGAGCACGGGCCGCAGGGGCCGGTATCGCCCATCTGCCAGAAATTGTCTGAGGTCGGGATGCGGATGATCTTGTCGTCGGAAAAGCCGGCGATCTTCTTCCACAGCGTCGCAGCTTCTTCGTCCTCGGAATAGACGGTCACCAGCAGGCGGTTCTTCGGAAGGTCGAAGCCTTCGGTGACGAGCTTCCAGGCAAGCTCGATCGCATTCTCCTTGAAATAGTCGCCGAAGGAGAAGTTGCCGAGCATCTCGAAGAAGGTCAGGTGGCGTGCAGTATAACCGACATTGTCGAGGTCGTTGTGCTTGCCGCCGGCTCGCACGCATTTCTGCGAAGACGTCGCCGTCGAATAGGGACGCTTTTCGAGGCCGGTGAAGACGTTCTTGAACTGCACCATGCCGGCATTGGTGAACATCAGCGTCGGGTCGTTGCGCGGCACGAGCGGGCTCGACGGAACGATCTCATGGCCGTTCTTCTTGAAATAGTCGAGGAAGGTCGACCGGATATCGTTCACACCGCTCATGCTATGCCCTTCAATGCTGCCGGAGGCAGGTAATTTAA
>NZ_JACCEY010000024.1:613689-622163 GCF_013591995.1 Rhizobium sp. WYCCWR 11146 | reverse complement strand
GCCCGGTTGGAACTGTCCGATGAGTTTAGGCGCGAAAATTACATTTCCGCAGTGGCATCGCCATCGCCGTCATCGGGGTCCGGTCCGCCGTTCTGCAGGAAGCGGTCGGCGATCAGGCCGGCATTCTGGCGCAGCGACAGTTCGATCTCGCGGGCGAGATCCGGATTGTCGCGCAGGAAAGTCTTGGCGTTTTCACGGCCCTGGCCGAGACGCTGGCTGTTATAGGAGAACCAGGCGCCAGATTTCTCGACGATGCCGGCCTTGACACCGAGATCGACCAGTTCGCCGGTCTTGGAAACACCTTCGCCATACATGATGTCGAACTCGACCTGCTTGAAGGGCGGCGCCATCTTGTTCTTGACGACCTTGACGCGGGTCTGGTTGCCGATCACCTCTTCGCGCTCCTTGACCGCGCCGATGCGGCGGATGTCTAGGCGCACGGAAGCATAGAACTTCAGCGCATTGCCGCCCGTCGTCGTTTCCGGCGAACCGAACATAACGCCGATCTTCATGCGGATCTGGTTGATGAAGATAACCATGGTGTTCGACTTCGAGATCGAAGCGGTGAGCTTGCGCAGCGCCTGGCTCATCAGGCGCGCCTGAAGACCGGGAAGGCTATCGCCCATCTCGCCTTCGATTTCGGCACGCGGCGTCAGGGCAGCGACCGAGTCGACGACGAGAACGTCGACGGCGCCGGAGCGCACCAGCGTATCGGTGATTTCAAGCGCCTGCTCGCCGGTATCGGGCTGCGAGATCAGAAGGTTCTGCAGGTCGACGCCAAGCTTGCGGGCATAGACGGGATCGAGCGCATGTTCGGCATCGACGAAGGCGCAGATGCCGCCCTTCTTCTGCGCTTCGGCAATCGTCTGCAATGCAAGCGTGGTCTTACCGGAGCTTTCCGGCCCGTAGATCTCGATGATGCGGCCCCTCGGCAGGCCACCAACGCCGAGTGCAATATCGAGACCAAGCGAGCCGGTCGAGATCGTCTCGATCTCGACAACATTCTCGTTGGAGCCGAGTTTCATGATCGAGCCCTTGCCGAACGACCGCTCTATCTGTGAGAGTGCCGCTTCAAGCGCCTTGCTTTTGTCCACCGATTTGTCCTCTACCAGCCGCAATGAATTCTGAGACATCCGATCCACCTTTAGGTTATTGAAGCCGCTCAAGCAATGTCGAGTTTGTACCCTATTTGTTCCATTCTCGCAATAGGCGATCAAACAGTTGAAAGAAAAAGGTAAAACGACACGTGTTCTGCATTTGTTTTATCAATGAAAAGCAACGGCTTAGTCCAAAAGTGCCGACTCCGCCGCGTCAGGGCGCACCGTATCGATTCGTCCTTCGGGCATCGGGAGAGCGGATCGGATGAAGAAAAAGATTCTTGTTCTCGGCGGTGCGCATATCGACCGGCGTGGCCGCATCTCGGGCGAGACGGCGCCTGGCGCCAGCAATCCCGGCACATGGTTCGAGGAGCCGGGCGGCGGTGGCTTCAATGCGGCGCGCAACCTGGCAAGGCTCGGTTTTCAGGTGACGATGATCTCGCCGCGTGGCGGCGATCCGATGGGCGAGACGGTCGGAGAAGCTGCCGATTTCGCCGGCATCGACGACCGGCCCTTCGTCTTCCTCGATCGCAAGACGCCGAGCTACACGGCGATCATCGAGAAGGACGGCAATCTGGTGATCGCCCTTGCCGACATGGATCTCTACCGCTTCTTCGTGCCGCGGCGTCTGTCCATCCGCTGGGTGCGGGAGGCCTTCGCCGCCCACGATTTCATCCTCTTCGATGCCAACCTGCCGGAAGAGACGATCGCGGCGATCGTCGCAAAGGCGCATTCCCTCGCCAAGCCTGTTGCGGCAATCGCCATCTCGCCGGCCAAGGTCGTCAGGCTGAAACCCTGCATCGGGGATATCGACTACCTGTTCCTGAATGAGGCTGAAGCTGCCGCCCTTACCGGCGAGCGGCCGGAAGAGGCTGCGGGCTGGCCGCCGTTGCTGAATGAAATTGGCATCAGGAATGCCGTCGTCACCCGCGGCCGGCGCGAGCTCGTCGCGCTTTGCGAGGGCCGCGCCATGACGCTGCAGCCACCGATCGCCGACACCGTCGCCGATGTTACGGGTGCCGGCGATTCTCTTGCGGCCGGCACACTCGCCGCATTGATATCAGGCCTTTCGCTCGAAGAGGCCGTCCGCCACGGCACTGCGGCCGCCATACTGACCGTGCAGTCGCGGCACGCCGTCAACGAAAATCTGACGCCCGATCTGCTGAATGAGGCGCTTGCCCTTGTTCCCCAGGTCAGAATTCTGCATTGAAGCGGCTGATTAAATAGTTGAGCATGATGTCGTCACTTCGGCATCATGCTCTGTCGATCACAGGACAAGACCATGACCAAGCCCATCTCCCCTCTTCTGCCGATCGCCTATTCGAAGGAAGTCGCCAGCGCCAAGCAGCGCGGCGCACCGCTGGTGGCGCTGGAATCGACCATTATCACCCACGGCATGCCCTATCCCGGCAATATCGAGATGGCCCGCAGCGTCGAGGCGATCATCCGCGAACAGGGTGCAGTGCCGGCAACGATCGCCGTCATTCACGGCACGCTGCATATTGGTCTTGAAGCCGCGGAACTGGAGCAACTCGCCAAGGCGACCGAAGTGATGAAGGTGTCGCGCGCCGATCTCGCCTTCGCCATCGCCGAGCGCCGCACCGGCGCCACCACGGTCGCGGCCACGATGATCGCGGCGGCGCGCGCCGGCATCCGTGTCTTTGCCACAGGCGGCATCGGCGGCGTGCATCGCGGTGCCGAGGAAAGCTTCGATATTTCAGCCGATCTCGAGGAATTGGCGCGCACCGGCGTCATCGTCGTCTGCGCCGGCGCCAAGGCGATCCTCGACATTCCGAAGACGCTGGAAGTGCTGGAAACCCGCGGCGTGCCTGTCGTCACCTATGAGAGCGAGGAATTCCCTGCCTTCTGGTCGCGCTCCTCCGGCATCCGCAGCCCGCTGTCGCTGAACAGCCCGGCTGCCATCGCCAATTTCCAGACGGTGCGCGAGCAGCTCGGCATCGACGGCGGCATGCTCGTTGCCAACCCCGTGCCCGAGGCCGACGAGATCGCGCGCGAAGAGATGGAAATCTATATCGAGCGGGCGCTCGACAGCGCCGAACGCGACGAAGTCACCGGCAAGGCGGTCACACCCTATCTTCTGTCGACCATCTTCGACCTGACGGATGGCCAGAGCCTGAAGACCAACATCGCGCTCGTCGAAAACAACGCGCGGCTTGCTGCTGAGATTGCGGTGGCGCTGGGTGAATGAGCGCTACGGGCTGCCGGTTATGCCGAGCAAGCCCCCTCTGCCCTGCCGGGCATCTCCCCCACGGGTGGGGAGATCGGCACCGGCTTTCTGAACAAATGTCCCTTTCAACTCGATGAAGCGTTGATGTGATGGGAAGCGTTCGCCCCTTGGGGGAGATGCCCGGCAGGGCAGAGGGGGGGCCAACACGGCACGACCTCTCCGTCAAACCTCCTCACCCGTCCAACGTCTCCTTCACCACAACAGCAAGCTGCTTCAGCGAAAACGGCTTCGGCAGGAAGCCGAACTTCGCCTCCGGCGGCAGGTTGCGGGCAAAGGCATCTTCGGCATAACCCGAGACGAAGATGAACTTCATGTCGGGATAGGTCTTGCGCAGCTCGCGCAGCAGCGTCGGGCCGTCCATTTCGGGCATGACGACGTCGGAAACGACGATATCGACCTTGCCGTCGAGTTCTTCCAAGATGGCCAACGCCTCGACGCCCGAGCCCGCCTCGTGCACGGTGTAGCCGCGCGTTTCCAGCATGCGCTTGCCGCCGCGGCGCACCGCCTCCTCGTCCTCGACGAGAAGAATGACGGCCGATCCCGTCAGGTCCTCCGGCTGCTGCGGCGATACCGGCAGCGGCACCACTTCGGCCCCGGCGATGGCGCCGTCGATCGAACCTGCTTCGGCGGCCACCGCCGGCTCCGGAATGTGGCGCGGCAGGAAGACGCGGAAGGTCGTGCCCTTGCCGACTTCGGATTCCGGCTGGATGTAGCCGCCCGACTGTTTGACGATGCCGTAGACCATGGCGAGGCCAAGACCGGTGCCCTTGCCGACATCCTTGGTAGTGAAGAACGGCTCGAAGATCTTGTCCATGATCTCCGGTGCGATACCGGTGCCGTTATCGGCGACTTCGACCAGCACCATGTCCTCGGCCGGCATGTAGGAGTAATTGAAGGCAGAGACCTCGGCAGCGGTCAGATTGCGGGTGCGCAATGTCAGCGTGCCACCCTCGGGCATCGCGTCGCGCGCATTGACGCAGAGATTGATCAGCACCTGCTCGAACTGCGAAAGGTCTGTTTTCACAGGCCAGAGGTCGCGGCCATATTGCACGTCGAGCTTGACATTGGTGCCGGAAAGCAGCCGATCGACCAGCATGCGCAGGTCGCCGACGACATCGGTGAGGTTCAGCACCGAGGGCCGCATCGTCTGCTTGCGCGAGAAGGCGAGCAGTTGGCGCACCAGCACGGCGGCGCGGTTGGCGTTGCGCTTGATCTCTATCAGGTCGGCGAAGCTGGCATCGGCCGGCCGCGCCTGCAGCAGCAGATGGTCGGAGGAAAGCAGGATCGCCGTCAGCACGTTGTTGAAATCATGCGCGATGCCGCCGGCGAGCGTTCCCACGGCATTCATCTTCTGCGTCTGCGCCATCTGCGCTTCCAGCGCCTTCTGCTCTGTCACCTCGACGGCATAGACGATCGCCGCCTCCTCTGGCGCCTCGTCGCTCTGGTCGATGACGGCATTGACATAGAAGCGGAAATAGCGCGCCTCGTCGGTCGGTGTGCGGGTGTCGAGGGGCGCGATGTCGCCCTGGCGGTCTTTGGCCGCCGCCAGCGCCGCGGCCAGCTGTGGCCGGTCGCTCTCCTGCACGATGGTTTCAAGATGCGGCGCCTTTTCGAGGTCGTCGCGCGAGACGACGCCGGAGAACATCTTCAGGAACGGCGCGTTGGTCCGCAGGATGCGCCCGTTGCCGTCGACCGAGGCGATCGCCATCGGCGTATTGTTGAAGAAGCGGGTGAAGCGCATGGCGGCGGCCGAAGCGGACTGGCCGCCGGCATCGCTCTTTTCACGCGCCAGCACGATCGTCCGGCTTTCGCCGGGTGCGCCGTCGCGCATCGACGTAACGCTGTGGATGATCTGCACCGGCAGGCTCTGGCCGTTGCTCTTGCGCAGGTCGAGATCGAGCGTCACGGTCTTCTTCAGGCCCGGTTCGGCCTGCACCGACTGGATCAGCGCCAGTCCCTCGCCCGCCACGACGTCGCCGATCGTCATCGAGCCCGGCACAAACTTGGTGAGGTCGAGGCCCAGCCATTCGGCAAGCGTCGCATTCAGGTAGAAGATCTCGCCCTTCCTGCCGGCGGAAAAGAAGCCGGCCGGCGCATGGTCGAGATAGTCGATCGCGTTCTGCAATTCCTTGAAGAAGCGCTCCTGGTCGTCGCGCTCCGTGGTGATGTCGGTGATCTGCCAGATCTGCAGCGGCTTGCCGCCGTTTTCTTCCGGCTGCAGCAGCCGCGCCTTCAGCCGGTACCAATGCGCGCCGGAGCTGTTGCTGCCAGGCCCGACGGCGCGCAGCAGGCGAAATTCCTCCCGGCCTTCCTTGCCTTCGCGCAGGCCGTTGACCAGCCTGTAGAGCGCCTCGTTGGATTCGCGATGGCGCGACAGCAGCGTTTCCAGCGTCTGCACCTCGGTCGCTTTGCGCGCGCCGGTCAGCGCGCCATAGGCGGCATTGGCATAGATGATCCGGCCTTTTTCGTCGGTGATCAGCGTACCGTCGGGATGACTGTTGAGGAAGGCGCGCGCCAGGCTGTCGGACTGGTGCTGCGGCATCACCTCGATGAAGCCGATGACCGAAGACACCAGGAAGAAGATGCCGACCATGGCGAGCACGCCGAGACCGCCAAGCACTACCTCGTTGTCGAGCGACTTTTTGAAGAAGACGAAGGCGCCGGCCGCCGCGATCAGCACGAGCGCCAGCAGAAGAATGCGCAAGACCGTGCCAGAACGCCCCCCACGATCCACAAGCGGTGCGTTATAGTCGTCGGCCTGACGCGATTTCGTCATGTATTCCTCACATAAGCCCTCCCGCTTCGTAGCACGAACACGAAGCAGGAATCAGGCACTCTTTCCTTCTTAGCAATTTGCCGCGTCGGCAAAAACACCGCTAGCCGGCAAGACTGCTTGAATTCACAGGCAACAGCGCCATCTGCCCCAGAAGCCAACGCTGCCACCCGTGCGCAAGGTCGCCGGCTGCCAAGCAGCGGAACACGAAATCGCGTTCTCCCGTGACTGGACAGCACCGGCGGCCCTTGCCTAAGGAACGGAAAAGTCGTCAATATGTGCCGAATGCGAAATGGAGTGAGTGACTATGTTGGATGATGTTGTCGGAGCTTATGGCAGCCATTTCCTGCTTGCGGCCGGTGGCGTCGGCCTGGCCCTTCTCCTGCTCATCCTCGTGCTCTGGGTGATCCGCAGCCGGGCGCCCTCTCCCTTCGTGCGCGGCGGCCGCAATCGCCAACCCCGCCTGCAGGTGCTGGATGCCGCAGCCGTCGATGCCCGTCGGCGGCTGGTGCTGGTGCGCCGCGACGATGTCGAGCACCTGATCATGATCGGCGGCCCGAGCGATATCGTCATCGAAAGCCGTATCCTGCCCGCAGCGGCCGAACAGCCGGACAGCGCCAACCGCCCGCAGCCCGTCGAGCAGCGTCCGATATCCGTCGATCAGCGCCCGGCATCCGTCGCGCGGCCGGAAACACCGCCGGTCTCGCCACCGCGCCCGCCGGTCGCAGCCCATGTCGAGCCGGCCGCCGAGCCCACTTTCTCTGCGCCGGTTGCGCCGGAGCCTCGCCCACGCCCAGAACCGTCGGCCCAACCGCCGGCCCAGCCGGCCGTGGCACCGCCGGTGGTCACGAGCCCTCTTCCGGCAGAACCCGTGACAGCACCGCTGTCGGCCGAACGCGACAATCCGCTGCGTGCCGTCCCACCCCAGCCGCGTCCGCTGGAGCGTCCCGTCGCTCCCCCGGCCGCGCAGCCCGCACCGTTCCACGATGCCTCAAGTGCCGCCGAGATCCTCGATGCCGCCCGCCAGCGCGTGCTGCCGCAGCAGCGCATCGAACCCGAGGTCTCCGCCCCGCCTGTCAAGGACATGCCGGCGGCCGCACGCGCCGCACCAGGTAGCGCCGAAGACGATTCGGCTGCGCAGTCGGCAGCAGCGAGCCGTCTTGATTTCCAGCGGGTGCTGGAACAGGAAATGTCGAACAATCTGACGGCCGAACGCATCGTGCCGGCGCCGGCAAACCAGGCGCCCCGGCCCGGAGCGCCGCAACCCGGAAACCTGCCGCGCCGCGATCCGGAAATGGCCCCGATCACCGGCGCCGATACCGATCTGCAAAAGGAAGTCGCCCGCATCTTCGGCGAGATGAGCGTCAACCGCGACAAGTGACCGGGCGCGACAAGTGAGCGGAACGCACGTCCGGCCTTCCTTCATCACCAAGTTGCATAAAAGCCGCAATGCGGCGACTTTCAGTTCCCGATGCGTCAGGGGACTCCATCTTGTGCTGATAATTTGTTATCGCTCCGGTTGAAGAGCGTTGGCGCATCGAGGTCATACTTTGCCTAAGTAAATACCGGTCTCACTCCAGTTTCACCCGTACTGCCGGACAGCTAGACGCTGACGGCGTATGAACATGTTCATCGGGTGGTGGCGAGAGACCGGTTTGGCATTGTTGACATGTGCCATGTGCAGCTCCGCTGTCTCAGCTCTTCCGCCGCCCAGAACATCGCCACACCGCGCCCGCAAGGGCTTTCTCACGCACCCATCTTGGTGGACTTCCGAACGGAAGACCAACACGATATGTGCAATACCCTTCGGGTCCGATGGACCATTCTGCCGAAAACAGCGCCCCAGCCCTGGATTGTATGCAGCGGCTGCCGGGGCCTCAGAGCTTTCCGATGCAGCGACAAGATCCGGCTCAACGCCAATGGCCGCAAGCTCGATGCCTGGCTTATCTACAAATGCTCGACCTGCGAAAAGACGTGGAACCATCCGATCTTCGAGCGTCGGAATGTTCGCGACGTCGATCCGGCAGTCATCGAGGCGTTGCAGTCCAACGATCCGGATTGGATCCGGGCAGAAGCGTTCAACCTCGAGGCTCTCAGGCGCAAGTCGCAGCGTGTCGACGAGTTTGCCGAATTTGAAATCGCAAAAGAGATGCAGCAGGACATTGCCAATTGGACGAGACTGGAAATCGAACTGATGGTCCCGTTTCCATCCAGCACGCGCCTCGACCGCCTGCTGGCGTCCGAGTTGCAAGTTTCACGCACCCGGCTACAGGCTCTTCACGATGGTGGCATGCTGCGGACGGATTCGAAACGAGCCGACGTTTTGCGGCGGCGGATCAAGAACGGCACCAGGGTT
>NZ_JACCEY010000024.1:480182-613566 GCF_013591995.1 Rhizobium sp. WYCCWR 11146 | reverse complement strand
AAAAGGCGCCGCGATCGGATCGCGGCGCCTGTTCTGCTCTCATGCCTGCATGAAAACTCTCATTCGTCGCGATAGACCTTTTCGCGGCGTTCGTGACGCTCCTGCGCCTCGATCGACAATGTCGCGATCGGGCGGGCGTCGAGACGCTTGAGGCCGATCGGTTCGCCGGTTTCCTCGCAATAGCCGTAGGTGCCGTCGTCGATGCGCTGCATTGCCGCGTCGATCTTCGAAATCAGCTTTCTCTGCCGATCACGGGCGCGAAGTTCGATCGCCCGATCTGTTTCCGACGACGCCCGGTCGGCGAGGTCGGGATGGTTTGCGCTTTCCTCGGCCAGATGGTCGAGTGTCTCACGCGCTTCTCTAAGGATATCATTTCTCCATGCAACCAGCTTGGCCTTGAAATAGGCGCGCTGGTTTACGTTCATGAACTCTTCCTCTTCCGAGGGAACGTAATTGCTAAGATCGATCTTCTCACTCAACGCGATTCTCCTGAAGAACATCTCATCTGGCCGGGTGTATATCCCAAGCGCTAGTCGCGATTCAAGCCAAATACGACAGGTAAACAGATTTTTAAATCTGTTACAATTTTCGGCTAACGATCTATTTTGTCATGGTTATTCCGGCCGCCGTTTTTTGCTTCGCCTTCAAAACGCCGTGTTGTCAGCCACGTTTTAGGCAGTTGCGGCCTGGCTGGCGATTGACGGCGACCAATCGCAACCGCTACTGAAAAGACCCGCTCGATCCTGGATTTGCCCATGACCGTACCGCTGCCTCCGCCCAACCGCATCTATCTCCTGCGTCATGCCGAGGCCGCCTGGGCCGAACCCGGACAGCGCGATTTCGACCGACCGCTGAACGAAAAGGGCTTTGGTGATGCCGAGATCATCGCCGATAAGGCCGCCGACAAGGGCTACCGTCCCGATCTTCTGATCAGTTCGACGGCGCTGCGCTGCCGCGACACGTCAGGCGCCGTCCACCGGGCGATGGGCGTCACGCTCGACGTGCGGTATGTCGATGCGCTCTACAACGCCACGGTCGATACCTATCTCGAGATCATCGATGCGCAGGATGAGGCGGCCGTCATGCTGGTCGGCCACAATCCGACCATGGAGCAGGCGCTGGAGGCGCTGATCGGTCATGAGGCGATGGTAAGCGCCCTTCCCGGCGGCTTCCCGACGGCAGGCCTTGCCGTTGTTGATTACGACGCTTCCGCCGCCGTCTGGCGCCTCACCGATTTCGTCGTCGTCTGAAGACTTTCGCGCCGCTTCTTTTGCGGGCGGCGCGCCCTCCCTATATTGCGGGCAGTCACCAACCGGAATTGCGCCTTGCCGCCACGCCTGACATCTTTTGCCGATGACGCCCGCATCGCCTTCGACAATCTCGCCGACCGGGCGAGCGGCCTCGTCAATCCGACCGTGCGGCTCGGCGTTACCGGCCTCTCCCGCTCCGGCAAGACGGTCTTCATCTCCTCGCTGGTTCACAATCTGCTGCATGGCGGCCGCCTGCCGCTGTTCGAGCCTGTCCAATCAGGCCGCGTCTCGGCGGTGCGGCTGGAGCCGCAGCCGGATGATGCCGTGCCGCGCTTCCAGTACGAGGACCATATCCGCGCTCTGGTGAAGGACCGTATCTGGCCGGATTCGACCCGCGCCATATCAGAACTGCGCATCACGCTGGATTATCAGAGCGCCAGCGGCTGGAACCGGTTGTTTTCGCCTGGCCGCTTGTCGATCGATATCGTCGACTATCCCGGCGAATGGCTGCTCGACCTGCCGCTGCTCGGCAAGGATTATCGCACGTTCAGCGAGGAAACGATCGCGCTTGCCGAAACCGGCGTCCGCTCCGAGCTGTCGCGCCAATGGCTGGCGCTGACGCGCGCCGCCGATATCCATGCCGGCGCCGACGAGATGGTCGGCCGCGACCTCGCCACCGCCTTTGCCGACTATCTCAAAGCCTGCAAAGCCGACGAACGCTCGCTTTCCACCCTGCCGCCTGGCCGCCTGCTCCTGCCTGGCGATCTCGACGGCTCGCCGGCGTTGACCTTCGCGCCGCTGGCTCTGCCGCCGGACGGCCGTCCTGGCCGCGGTTCGCTCTGGACGATGATGGAGCGGCGCTACGAGGCCTACAAAGCGGTCGTCGTCAAACCTTTCTTCCGCGAGCATTTCGCCCGGCTCGACCGCCAGATCGTCCTGGTCGATGCGCTGCAGGCGATGAACCGCGGCCCTGAAGCCGTGCAGGATCTGGAACGCGCGCTGACCGACGTGCTCGCCTGTTTCCGCCCCGGCACCAATTCGCTGCTCTCCTCCCTGCTCGGGCGCCGCATCGACCGCGTGCTGGTCGCCGCCACCAAGGCCGATCATCTTCACCATGAAAGCCACGACCGGCTCGATGCTCTGACCCGCCGCCTGGTGGATCGCGCCATCGACCGCATCGGCATGGCCGGCGCCGGCATCGACGTCATGGCGCTTGCGTCCGTGCGCGCCACCCGTGAAGCGACCGTCAAACGTGACGGCCATGAACTGCCGGTCATCGTCGGCACGCCGATGGAGGGCGAAACCATCGCCGGCGAGCGTTTCGACGGTGAGAGAAAGACCGCGGTTTTCCCCGGCGACCTGCCGGAGGATCCGGAAAGCCTGTTCGACCGCATCGCCTCGGGCGAGACCGGCTTGCAGCTGCCCGATGTCAATGTCGTCAGGTTCCGCCCGCCGCATCTCGAAGAAACCGGCGGCGGCATCAAGCTGTCAGTACCGCATATCCGCCTCGACCGCGCCATGCAGTTCCTGTTCGGAGACCGTCTCGCATGAGCAAGCCCCCGTCCGATCCGCCGCGCCGCGCGCCCGCCGCCTTCATTTATGAGGACGAAGCCACCGAGCGGCGAGAGAACGGCCGGCAAGGAGGTGAGCGGCGCAAGCCGGAAAGCTTCTCCGAGCATATCGTCGTGACGCCTGATGAGGACGATCCTTTCCTCAATCCCGACAAGGATCTGAGCGCGGTCCCCGTTGCAGCGCCGCGCAAGCGGCGGACCTCCTTCGGCAAGATCGCCGCCGGCGCCTTCGGCATCCTGCTATCTCTGGCCATTGGCCTCTGGACCGATAGCCTGATCCGCGATCTTTTCACCCGCGCCGACTGGCTGGGCTATGCGGCCCTTGCCGTGCTGGCGGTCGGCATTCTCGCCGTGCTCGCCCTCTTCATCCGCGAAACCGTCGGCATGATGCGCCTTGCCGCCGTCCAGAAGATCAAGGCCGAAGCCGAGGCGGCGATACTCGAGACTCGGCCGGGCAAGGCGCGCGCCGTCGTCGCCCAGCTGACCACGCTGCTGTCGGCAAATCCTGAGACATCGAAGGGTCGCGCGACGCTGAAGGCGACCGAAGGCGAGGTCATTGATCCCCCGCATCTGATCGCGCTCGCCGAACGGGAACTGCTCGCTCCGCTCGACCGCAAGGCCCGCGCCCTGATCGTCAACGCCTCGAAGCGCGTCTCGATCGTTACGGCCGTCAGCCCGCGCGCCGTGGTCGACCTGCTCTACGTGCTCTACGAGGCAGTGCGCCTCATCCGTGCCATGGCCGAGCTTTACGGCGGCCGCCCCGGCACGCTCGGCATGTTCCGTCTGTTGCGGGACGTGCTGGCGCATCTGGCCGTCACGGGCTCGATCGCTGTTGGCGACAGCCTGGTCCAGCAGGTACTCGGCCACGGGCTGGCCTCGAAACTCTCGGCCCGACTCGGCGAAGGTGTCATCAACGGCCTGATGACCGCCCGCATTGGAATCGCGGCGATGGATCTCTGCCGCCCGCTTGCCTTCCACGCCCTGAAGCGGCCGGGAATCGGTGATTTCATCGGCGATCTCACCCCCTCCGTGTCGCCGCGCGGCAACAATCCTTGAACGAAGCAGCGAATCCGCAGTTTTCGCCTCCCCTTGCGTAATGCCGAAGGAATTACAGCAGATTCAATGCTTTAGTTACGATTTTCTAAAATCGATGCCGCGCGAAAGCTCTGTGTTGCCTTGCATTTCGGCACAATCGAAAGGAAGGATTAACCATTCTTCGGCAAAACTTGCAGCCAGTTCGTGAGTGGTGTTTGCCAAGGAAAATCCATGTATTCGCGCAAGTTTCTCATCGTATGCGGCTTGGCCGCCGCGGCATTGTCTCCCGTCGCAGATGTCGCACCGGCAGCCACCGCTGCAACCCGTGACAAGGCCTTCTTCGATTCCGTCGCCGGCTCCTGGAAGGGGCCCGGCGAAATCGTCGCCGGCAAGTACAAGGGCACGAAATTCACCTGCAACCTGATCGGTGAGCCCACCGGCGACAGCAGCGCCGGCATCAAGCTCGACGGCACCTGCCGCGTCGGCGTCTTCAAGCAGCCGATGACCGCCGTGATCTCGCAGTCGGGCTCGAGCTACAAGGGCAAGTTCCTCGACGGCGCCGCCGGCAAGGGCCTTGACGTCGTCTCCGGCGCCGTCAGCGAGGATACCGTCGTCGTCGGCATCAACCGTGCCAAGCTGAATGGTGCGATGATCGCCCGCGTGCGCGACGACAAGACGATGAACGTCACAGTTTCGGTCAAGGTCGAAAGCCAGATGATCCCGGTCATCGGCCTGACGCTGACCCGCCAGGTCGACGAGATGGCCGTCGGTTCCATCCAGTAGACAAGTCGCACAGCGGATTTTCCTGAAGCGGCGGGTTTCCCGCCGTTTTCCGTTTCAGTTTCCCTGCTTCAGGCGCTCAGCCACCAGTCGTGGCTGTCGTCGGCGATCTCGATGCCGGTCACCTCGGCATTCGACAGCCAGTCGCTGACCGCCCTGCCCCTGACCAGAAGACCCGGCACGATATCGGCAAGCGGCATCAGCACGAAACCGCGATCGGTCATGCGCGGATGCGGCAGTTCCAGCCGCGGTGCGTCCTGGATCACCTCGCCATAGGTCAGCACGTCGATATCGAGCGTGCGCGGACCCCAGCGCTCGATGCGCTCGCGTTTCATCTCCCGTTCGATAGACAGACAGACATCGAGCAAAGCCTCGGGCTCCAGCCTGGTCTCGACGGCAGCGCAGGCATTGAAGAAGAACGATTGGTCGGTCTTGCCCCAGGGCGGTGTGCGATAGAGCCGCGAAACCGCGCTAACTCGGCAGTCGTCCCGTCCGTCCAGCTTCTGCAGTGCCGCAGCCATCGCCTTCACGGGGTCGCCGATATTGCCGCCGAGGCCGAGTGTGGCGGATTGCAGTGCGGCCTCAGGCAAAGTGTTCAACGCTCACCTGAACGAAATCGAGCACGCCGGGCACCGGCGCGTTCGGTTTGCGCACCGTGATCTTCGCCCGCCGGATCTGCGGGAATGTCTCGCAGAGCCCCTTGGCGATATCGAGCGCCAGGGACTCGATCAGGTAGCGCCGCTTGCCGGTAACAATCTGCTCGATCACGGTGAAGGCGATGCCGTAATTGACGGTATCGTTGATCGAATCGCTTTCCAGCGCCTCGCCGGCGACGACATCGAGCTCGGCATCGACGAAGAAGCGCTGGCCGAGGAATTCCTCCTCGTCATGCACGCCGTGGCGCGCAAAGAAGGCGCAGTTCTGCAGCGTGATCGTGTAGGTGGTCATGTCGGCCGCTTCCTCTCGAATTCCTGGCGCGCATTGAGCATAGCATCGGCGATATCGAGCGCGTCCCTGTTGATTGCGACATTGTGCACGCGGAAAACCGCAGCTCCTTGAAGCCTGAGCAGCGCGCTGGTCGCAGCCGTCGCCACATCCCGCCCCTCGGCCTCCCGCCCCGTCACCGTGCCGAGGAAGCGCTTGCGCGACGTGCCGGCGAGCAGCGGCAGGCCGAAACGGGAAAGTTCGGAAAACCGCGCCATCAGCTCCAGGTTCTCCTCCGCCGTCTCCTTGGCGAAACCGAAACCCGGATCGAGCACGATGCGGTCACGGTTGACGCCTGATGCAGCGGCGATATCAAGCGATCGTTCGAGGAAATGCACCTGATCGGCAATCACATCGACAAGTTTTACCCTGTCGCGGCCGGTATGCATGATGCAGAGCCCGGCTCCGGTCACCGCAGCAATATCGGCGATATCGGGCTCCTTCTGCAGCCCGAAGACGTCGTTGACGATGTGGGCGCCAGCGCTGATGGCAAGTCGCGCCGTCTCGGCGCGATAGGTGTCGATCGAGATCAGCGCCTGGGTGCGGCCGCGCAGTGCCTCGATGACCGGCAGCACGCGCGCCTGCTCCTCGGAAGGGCTGACGGTTGCTGCGTTCGGCCGGGTCGATTCGCCGCCGATATCGATAATGCCGGCACCCTCGCTCACCGCCCGCAACGCCTGTTCGACCGCCGCATCGACGGTTTCAAAGCGTCCGCCGTCGGAGAAGGAGTCCGGCGTCACGTTGATGATCGCCATGATCACCGAACGACGGCCGAGTTCGATCTCCCGGCCATGGCCGACACGCCATATGATGCCTTCGAGCCCTGTCACCAGACTTATCCCATTGATGACGAAAAAAGCGCCATCTGATATTGCGCTTGGGGTGGCTATGCCCCAAGCTCCTGTCGATTTCAACACGGGTTGCGTTCAGAATGCCGCTTGCAGTGCGTTATATGGTCGTTCCTATCGCCTTTTCCATTGCTCTTTCCCTTTGCAGCCCGTCGGCAGCCGAAGTGATCGCATCGAAAAGCTATTCCTATTTCGACATTCGAGGCAAAACCGCGGATGAGCTCGACCGCGAACTCAGCCGGCGCGGCCCAACGGCGAGCGGTTCCTCGGCACGCCACCCCGGCGCTACGAAGATCCGCTTCGGCGGCGAGGCAACCTATATTCAGAATAACGGGCGCTGCCGTGTCGGCAACGTCAAGGTCACGGTCCACACCCAGATCATCCTGCCGCGCTGGAGCAGCCGCAAGGGCGCCAGCAAGGAGCTGTCGATGATCTGGGACGCGCTGTCGAGCGATATCAAGCGCCACGAGGAGCGCCATGCCGAGATCGCCCGCGACCAGGCCCGCGCCATGGAGCGCGCCATCCGGGCGCTGCCGCAGCAGCGCAGCTGCGAAGCCATGCAGGAACTCGTCTCCGGCGAATCAGCTCGCGGTATAGAGGAGCACGACCGGCAGCAGGCGCGATTCGACCGGGTCGAGGCGGTCAATTTCCAGAAGCGCATGCTGAGGTTGCTGAACAATCGAATCAATGGTCGAGCCGGCGCAAAATAAGGCTTTTTCAGTCTGATTGCGAGCGGAAACCCTTAGCTGCATAACGAAACTTGTGCGAAACTTGCACCCTCCCCAGCGATTCACTGGTCATTTTTCATCCTGGCAGACTCAACCGGAACGCGTTAATATGAACACATTCGAAAGTTCAGGTACGGCATCTGCACTTTCATCGCTGGGTTCTCCTGGCGCGTTCCGAAGCCGCGGATGTTCCTCCCTCATCCGTAGGTAATGCGCCCGCCTCGCCTCGCTCGCTCTAGCGCGCGAGGCGTCTTTTTTTGCTATCGAATTTTTCGACGACGTTTGAAGCGCAGCGTGCTTCAGGCTTGGCGTTCCGGCACGTGCACCACAAGCCCGTCATAGACAGCCTTCATCCGGATCTGACAGGACAGCCGCGAGGTCGGGCGCACATCGAAGGCGAAGTCGAGCATGTCCTCTTCCATCGCTTCCGGCTGGCCGACCTTCTCCGTCCACTCCTCGTCGACATAGACATGACAGGTCGCGCAGGCGCAGGCGCCGCCGCATTCGGCCTCAATGCCGGGCACCGAATTGCGCACGGCATTCTCCATCACGGTGGAGCCTTGGTCGACGTCGAGGTCGAAGCGCGTGCCGTCGAAGGCGACGATGGTAAGTTTTGGCATCAGGACTATTTCCGGTCTTCAGGTGGGTGGGCGGATTTTCTTCCGACAATTCGACGCATCAGTCAACATTGGGAAATCCGCGACAGCCTCGCAGATCGGCCCTTCGCCCGCCGTCTTCAAAGCGTCATAAGAGACGTCGCAAAAAGACCCGCGGTTCCGCAATGGAACAACGGGCCTCGATCGAACGGTATCTTATGCACGTCGCCCAAAAGTACGCAGCGGTTTTGGCACAACGACATCTACCGAATAAACTTGGAGATCAGCCGCGGCAGAGCTTCAGGATGAAATTCTCGGCGTCGATGACGGCGGCACCGAGCGCTGCCGTCGCGCCGGCATCACCACCGTTTTCCTCGACGGCTTCCGCTGTCTGCGACACGCGGAACGCGCCGACCGAGCTTGCCGCGCCCTTCAGCCGATGCGCGGCTGCGCCGATACGGATGGTTTCGCCGCTGGCAATATCCTGCAGGCATGCACGGGCTTGGCGCGCGAACATCTGAAGGACTTCGAGTTCCAGCGTCTTGTCGCCCATCGTCTGCTTTGCGAGATGGACGAGATCGATCGGCCGGACCTTTGAGGGACACGGTCCCTTTGCATTATCCGGCGCCTCGAATACGATGTTCAATGCTGCCATCTGGGCTGCCATTGCCAATTCTCCCGTCTCTGTCGTCCGCAGTTGCAACAGTTCTGCGACAGGAGGGTGGCCATCACGTTAAATTCCGGCACAGTCAGGGCGGAAATCTCTCCATATGGTTAACATCCGTTAAATATCCCTAAACTATTGGCTTTTAAGCCGCGCCTGGGATTCAAAGGTGTTAACAACAGGTTAACGTGCCGTGAATCTCAAGCCTTCATTAATTGTGTGAAGAGCCCAGATGTGTCACTACGATACTGGTGGAGCGGGTTTATGGTACGCGCCTTTGCCGAGCGAGTGGATAATGGTAGTGTTTTGATACCTTCCGTTTGAAAAAGCGGCTATCTACTCTGAAATGACATGCTTATCCGTCCTTCGTTGGGATGGAAGGCTGGAACGGCAAAGTTGTTCCCGGGTGAGGCGGAAGCCCAGGAAGCGCTGTCGGACTGGCTGACAGTAACGAGGCATAACCGAATGGCGAACAACAAATATAACGAGTCGATTGAGGACAAGGCGTTCAAGGCATTGGACGAGGCGCTCCAGATCGACTTCAGCAAGGATAACGTACCGTCTCGCCGCGGCGACGCGCCCCAGGCCCCGGAGGCTAATGTGTCTGATCCAGTAAATGCGCGTAACCAGCAGGCCCAGGAAGAAGCGCAGCGCCGCAGCCGCCGCGGTGCCGCCGGCGAGCAGGCTTCCAGGGGTCCGGCGTTCGCGCCCGCCAACGATGCCAGCCGCAATACGCCCGCCTCGATCCTGAAATCCTTTGACGGCGCCTCCAGCCGCTCGGCGGTGCGCACCGCCACCCTGTTTTCCGTGCTTTGGGTCATGGCCGGCCTCGGCCTGATGTCGCTGCTTTATGCTCCGCAGATCTGGCAGATCCGTTCGCTCGCCGATCTCGTCGCCCTGCCCGGCGTCATTGCCGGCCTCGTCGGCATCATCATTCCTGTGATGATGTTCTATGCTTTCGCCATCATGATCTCCCGCGCCCAGGACATGCGCAACGCCGCCCGCTCCATGGCAGAGGTGGCATTGCGCCTGGCAGAGCCGGAAACCATCGCCTCCGAGCGTATCATGACCGTCGGCCAGGCCGTGCGCCGTGAGGTCTCGGCCATGAATGAAGGCATCGAGCGCACCATCGCGCGTGCCTCGGAGCTGGAAACGCTCGTCCATTCCGAAGTCAATGCGCTTGAACGTTCTTATGCCGACAACGAGTTGCGCGTTCGCGGTCTCGTCCACGAACTCGGCTCCGAGCGCGAGGCGATCGTCAACCATGCCGACCGTATCCGCACCTCGATCGGCAGCGTCCACGACCAGTTGAAGGAAGAGCTGTCGCTTGCGACCGAAGAGATCGCGGTGCGGCTTGCCACATCGGGCGAAGCCTTCGCCTCGCTGATCGATACACGCGCCGCGACGATCCTGGAAAAATCGGACAGCGCCCTGCAGTCGATGGGCAGCCTGCTCGCAGCCAAGACCGATACCCTGCTGCAGACCCTGAACGCATCGGGTTTTGCGCTGGCCACCGAATTCGACAACCGCCTCGAAGCCCTCTCCGTCAATCTCAACGACCATGGCGAAAGGCTGCTCAGCCAGTTCGAGACGCGCGCCTCGACCATGGACAGCAGCACCGAAAAGCTGAATGCGGCGCTGAATGAGCGTACGCACCAGCTCAACGAGATCCTGATCGCCCGCACCCGCGAGATCAATGAGAGCCTGACGTCAGGCGAACGCACGATCGGCGGCACGCTCGACGACGTGCTGTCGAAGCTGAACAGCGCGCTCGACGAAAAGGGCGCAAGCTTCCGCCAGAGCCTGCAGACCACCGCCGACGACGCCGTCATGGATCTCGACGTGCGCTCCGGCTTCTTTGAGGAGCGGCTGCAGACGACCGTCGCCCAGCTGTCGACCGCCTTCGACGAACGCGTCTCCGAATTCACCAGCGCCTTCGACAAACGCACCGGCTCGCTCGACACCAAGCTGATGGAGAGCCTCGCCCGTATCAACGAAACGCTGACCGGCGGCTCGGATTCGATCGACGGCATTCTGAATTCCGGCATCGACCGGCTCGGTTCGTCGATATCAGACCAGTCGCTGGCGCTCGCCACCGCGCTCGCCACCGGCCACGAAGTGTTGGAAAGCACGCTCGGCAATCGGGCGGACGAAATCACCGCGGCACTCACCAGCCGCACCGGCGAACTGACCTCGGCGCTGCAGAGCGCCACTTCGGAAATTGCGCTGACGCTTGCGACTGGCACCTCCGAGCTGCAGAACAACCTTCAGACACGCTCGGCCGAATTCCGCGACACGCTGCGCACCACCACCACCGATCTGACGACTGCCGTTGCCGCTGGCACCGAGCAGGTGACCGCTGCCTTCGGCGGTCGCGCCGAGGAACTGAGCGGCGTGCTTACCGCCCGTGCGACCGAAATCAGCGAGGCGCTCGGCACGGCCCATGGCCGTATCGACAGCGTCATGGCAGAGCGCGGCGGCGCACTGCTCCAGGCGCTGACCACTCATCACGGCCGCTTCGAGGAAGCGCTGACGACCCGCTCCGACGCCATCATCAATGCCGTCTCGGGTACCCATGACCGTCTTGCCGAGACGCTCGACGAAAAGGCGATGGCGCTTGCCATCTCTCTGAACGAGAGCCAGGCCCGCATCGAGGACACGCTCGAGACACGCTCCGAAGCTCTGTTGAACGCCGTCTCCGGCACCCATGATCGTCTCTCCGAGACGCTCGACGAGAAGGCGATGGCGCTCGCCATTTCGCTCAGCGAAAACCAGGCCCGCATCGAAGATACGCTCGAGACGCGCTCCGAGGCCTTCCTCAACGCTGTGTCTGGCACGCATGATCGCCTGTCGGAAACGCTGGACAGCAAGGCGGCGGCCCTTACGACCTCGCTCGACGAGCGCCATGCCCGCATCGAGGATGCACTTGGAACGCGCGCCGAGGCACTGCTGAACACTGTATCCGGCACGCGCGACCGTCTTGCCGAGACGCTCGACGAAAAGGCGATGGCGCTCGCCATGTCCTTGAACGAGAGCCATGCCCGTATCGAGGAGACGCTCGAAACCCGTTCCGCCGCCCTGCTGAACGCCGTCTCCGGCACCCATGATCGTCTCTCGGAGACTCTGGACGGCAAGGCGGCAGCTTTTGCCACCTCGCTGAGCGAAGGCCAGGCCCGTATCGAGAATACGCTCGAAACCCGCTCCGCAGCGCTGCTGAACGCCGTCTCCGGCACCCATGATCGCCTCTCCGAGACGCTGGACGAAAAGGCGATGGCCCTCGCCATTTCGCTCAACGAAACCCAGACGCGGATCGAAGACACCCTGGAAACCCGCTCGGCGGCCCTGCTGAATGCGGTCTCCGGCACGCATGACCGTCTGTCCGAGACGCTGGACGAGAAGGCGATGACACTCGCCATCTCGCTCAATGAGAGCCAGTCGCGGATCGAAGAGACGCTGGAAGCACGCTCCGAAGCCTTCCTCAAGGCCGTGTCCGGCACGCACGACCGTCTCTCGGAAACGCTCGACGAAAAGGCGACGGCGATCGCCGCCTCCCTGAACGAGGGCCAGAGCCGCCTACAGGATACGCTGGAGAGCCGCTCGGAATCCTTCCTGAATGCAGTCTCCGCCACCCACGACCGCCTGTCCGAGACGCTCGACGATCGGGCGATGGCGCTTGCCATCTCGCTGAACGAGAGCCAGAGCCGTCTCGAGGAGACGCTGACAACAGGCGCCGATGCGATCACCAATGCGGTCTCCGGCACGCATTACGGCCTGAACGGTGTACTCGACCAGAAGGCCGCCACCCTCGCCGCCTCGCTGAGCGAAGGCCAGGCCCGCCTCGAGGAAGCCTTGGGCCACCGCACCGCCGCGATCATCGGCGCCGTGACGGCAACCCACGATCGGCTCACCGATACGCTCGACGAAAAGACCATGGCGCTCGCCATTTCGCTCGATGATAACCAGAGCCGCTTCGACAGTGTGCTCGAAGCCCGCAGCAACGCCATCATGGAGGCCGTCTCCGGTGCCGAGGCACGAGTCGCCGGCGCCTTCTCAGACAAGACCGATGCGATCCGCACCGCCTACACCGACAATCAGCAGCGGCTCGAAAATGCGCTTTCCGAGCATAGCGCCGCCCTCTCGGGCGTTCTCGATGCCGGCGGCAACCGCTTCGAGGATCTCGTCGGCGGCTTGACCGGCCGCATCGAAGGTCGTCTGACCGATGCACATACACGGCTCGGGGGCCTCGCCGACGAGGCCGCGGCTCGTATCGAGGGCGGGCTCGCCTCTGCCCATGAGCGCATCCGTACGACGCTCGAAGACCGCGCCAACGCCATCGACCTATCGCTGAACCAGGCCCATGCGCTGATCAGCGATACGCTGGCCGAACAGGCGACCAGCATCGGCACCTCGGTCGCGACGAGTGTTGGCATGCTCGAATTGTCGCTGGAGCACCGTGAAGCTGCGATCCGCGAGGCGATCGATGCCGGCGCCCAGACATTGGAAGATCGCATGCATGCCGGCGCCGGCCAGATCGCCGGCCGCTTCCAGGAGGCGGCAAACGCGATTTCGAGTTCCACTCAGAATTTCTCCGCCCATCTCGATCGGTCGGTCGAAAGCCTGACGGGCCGTTTTGAAGAAACCGGATCCCGCGTGGAATCCGGTCTTGCGGCGATCGAGACCCGCATCCGCGACGGCGTCGGCGGCGTTGCCGAAAAGGTCGAAGCGGCCAGCGGCCAGCTGTCCGGCGTGCTTGCCGACGGCGTCTCCCGTATCGGCGCGCTCAGCGACGACGCCACGCAGCGCATCTCGGCGACGCTCGAAGGCAGTGCTGCAAACCTCACCCAGGCGATCGACAGCCGCACCGCCAATCTGGCCGAGACGCTGGACAGCCGCACCACCAGCCTGACCGGCGCCATCGACGGCCGCACCGCGAGCCTCGGCGAAACTCTTGACCGCGGCAATGAACGCATCGAGGAACGCCTCTCCACCATGGACCGTGCGTTGACCGTCGGTCTCGAGGCTGTCAACCGCACCATCGAAGGCAAGGCCGCCGGTCTCGCCTCGACGCTGCGCAGCGCGGTTGCCGACGCAGCCCAGGGAATGGAAGGCGAAGCGACGAGAACCACCGAACTGCTTGGCAAGACCGGCCAGCAATTCGCCGAGGATCTCAATACGAAAAGCGACGAATTCACCCGCACCATGGATGAGCGCTCGTCGCAGATCGTCACCCGCGTCGCCGAAGCGCAGAACCGGCTGGCAAGCCAGGCCGCTGCCGTCGCCCAGACATTCTCGGAAGCCGGCAACGCCATCGTCAACAAGGTCGCCGAGGCCGAGACCATCGTCGGCACGCAAGTCAATGCCATCTCCAAGGTGCTGTCGGATGCCGGCCAGTCTCTGGAGACACGCGGCAATGCCATCCGCTCGACGCTGTCGGGCGCCGGCAGCGAGATTTCCACCACCATGGCGGATGTCGACCGGGCGCTCGAAGCCCGCAGCAGCGCCATCCGCTCCAATCTCGAGGAGCGCGCCCGCGAGATCGATACGACGTTCTCGGAAATCGACCGGGCGCTCGAAGCGCGTGGCAACTCGATCCGCTCGACGCTCGAGGAGCGCACCCGCGACCTCAACTCGATGCTATCAGGCCGCTCCGTCGAATTGACCCGCATCCTCGACGAAACGGCCCGCCCGATCATCGACCGCTACACCGATGCCGGCGAGCAGGCTGCCGCCCGCATCACCGCCGCGGCCAACCTCAGCGCCGACCGCCTGCGCGCCGAAAACGAAGCGCTCGCCAGCGCCGTTGCCGCGCGCACCGAGAATGTCGCCAATGCCGTCAGCGCCATCGAGAACAGTCTGGTCGGCAACGTCAACGGCCTCGTCGAGCGCATGTCGGAAAGCAGTGCGGCGATGGCGATGATGATGAACCGCGCCGCCGAGCAGCTGACCAGCGTCGACGGCCGTCTCGGCGATACCACCGCGCGTTTTGCCGACTCCGCCACCAAGGCCGCTGAAATGGTCTCCGCCTCGACCAGGCTTCTCGAAGGCAAGGTCGACCGCCTCTCCGACATCTCGGGCCAGACGCTGGCACAGGTCGGCGGCATCATCGGCCGCTTCGACGAACACTCCAAGGTTCTGACCCAGGCTTCGCAGCTTCTCGGCGCCGCCCAGTCCAACCTCGCCTCGACGCTCGAAGAGCGTGAGAGCGCGCTGCAGACGCTCTCGGTCGGCCTCGTCTCGCGCTCGGCCGAGATCGAAAAGACCATGCAAGGCCTCGGCAGCATGATCGAGACCGTGTTCGAGCGGGCAGAGCAACGCTCCAACCAGGTTACCGGCAATTTGCGCCAGGGCGTGCAGTCCTCCTTCGCCGATATCGGCCGCATTCTCACCGAAACCGAGAAGCGCGCCCAGGAAGCGGCAGAGACGATGCGCGAGGCGATCACCCGCGCCGGCGACGAGGCCAATACGACGATCGACGGCACCTTTGCCAATGTCGAGCGCCGTTCCGGCGATCTCTCCAATCGCATTCGCGGCGGGCTCACCGCCTCGCTGTCGGAAGTCGAGCGCATGCTCGGCGAAGCCGGCCGCGCCTCCGACGGTGCCGCCCAGCACATGCGGGAAGCGCTGCGCGAGGCAATCGATGATGCCGTCGGCCGCTTCTCCGGCGCCACCGAGGATATCCGCCGTTCCGCCGCCGACATCCGCAGCGAGCTCGACGCCACCCGCGCCGAACTGAAGCGCGGCGCCTTCGATCTTCCCGAGGAAGCCAAGGAAAGCGCCTCGGCCATGCGCCGGGCCGTCGCCGAGCAGATCAAGGCGCTGCAGGATATCTCCCAGCTCGTCGGCCGCTCCAGCCAGCAGCTCGAGATCTCCGAGCCCGTCGCCCGCACGCTCGTCCAGGTGCAGCCGGCCCCGCGTCCCGCCCAGCCGGTCGCAGCCCAGCAGCCGCAGCCGGCAGCGCCGCCGCCGATCGAAGCGACAGGTCTGCGCGGAACGATCGCACCGTCTGCGCCGGCTGCCGCCCCCCAGCGCGCCGCGCCGCAGCCTGCCCCCAATCGACAGGAAACAGGGCGCCAGGAAACAGGTCGCCCGGAAACAGGTCGCCAAGAGCCGGCTCGTCCGGAAAGCGGCGGTTGGATTAGCGATCTGCTGCGTGGCGCATCGCGTGAGGACGCCGCCGACGAGGCCGCGGCCGCCCGTGTTCCCGCCCGCCCGGCGGAAACTGCCGCACCGGCGGCGCGCAGCAATGACAGCCGCAATCCGCGCCACGTCGTCGAATCGCTGAACTCGCTCTCGGTCGATATCGCCCGCGCCATCGATCACGACGCTTCGGTCGATCTCTGGCGCCGTTATCAGCGCGGCGAGCGCGACGTCTTCACCCGCCGCCTCTACACGCTGAAGGGCCAGCAGACCTTCGACGAGATCAAGCGCAAATACGACCGCGAACCGGAGTTCCGCACCGCCGTCGACCGCTACATCGGTGATTTCGAAAAGCTTCTCGCCGACGTCGCCCGCACCGACCCGAACCGCACGGTGACGCAGTCCTACCTCACCTCGGATACGGGCAAGGTCTACACCATGCTCGCTCATGCCGCAGGCAGGCTCGGCTGAGCCTGACTGGTACCCACCGATTGGAAAGCCGCTTGACCACGTGTCGGGCGGCTTTCGCTCTGTGAAGCGAGTGTTATCCATTCGCCATCCAGCCCACGGAAGCCTCTCCCGAATGACCAAGGCCCTTCTGATCATCGACGTACAGAATGTGATCCTCTCCGGAAAAGCCTCGCCAGAGCGGCAGCCTCAAGTCGATGCCGCACTCGACGAGACCGTCGCACGGCTGGCCGCGCTACAGGAAAAAGCTCGGCAGGCGGGCGCGCCGATCGTACTCGTTCAGCATGATGGCGACAGCGGCCATCGATTGGCTGTCGGCACGCCGGGTTGGGCGCTGCGCGACGAGATCGCGCCGAGGCAGGCCGAGGTCGTTGTGCGCAAGAAAAGCGCCGACTCCTTCTTCGAGACCGATCTTGCAGAACGCCTGGACAAACGATCGGTCACTCACCTCGTCGTCGGTGGATGCATGTCGCAATTCTGTGTCGACACGACAGTCAGGCGAGCCGTGTCGCTCGGATATGATGTGACGTTGATTGTCGATGGTCACACGACTGGCGACACGGCGACCTTCACTTTCTCCGAGATCATTGCCCATCACAATGAAACACTCGATGGTTTTGATGCGGGCAAGGCGACGGTAGAAATTCGCCCCGCCGCCGAGATCGACTTTTCATAAATTTTCGGACGCACGAGAACCGGGACCGCTTGGCGGTCCCGGTTTCCGATATCTCACCGATCGGCCGCTATGTTCCAGTTGTAAACGCAGCGATCGAGGCCGATGGCGATCTCAAGCACAAGCACGTCGTGGTCGACGGCCGCTCCCTTCTTCGGCTGCGCCCGGTAGCGCTGCGGGAAATCCGTGCGTCGCGAGAGCGAGCAGACTTCCATCCATTTGTCGCCATTGTCGACCTCGATATCGACAGTCACTTCGGAATAGGCCGGCAGCCGGTCGGAGGGTACGATCCGCGTCGGCAGATGGATCAGCGATGCGATCATCCGGCGGACCGGCTCGATGCAGGCGGCGTGATAGTCGTTGCCGCTGTCGGTCGTGAAGGCACATTGAAATTCGAGCTGCCAGAATTCCTTCAGCCGCATGTGTTTGCTCGGCTGTTCCTGCTCGCGACGATAGGATCTGCCGGCCTGCCAGACGCAGAGCGGCAGCCGTGTCTTCGAGTGATTGCCGAGAATATGCTGCATGTAGACGTAGGTCGACGGCGTGGTTTCCGGCCGCAGCACCAGCGCGGTATCGCTGGTAGAGAGTTGTTCCTGGATCCAGATATCGGCGTTCGAATAGGCGCTCGAAACCAGCGACCGCGGCATCAGCGCCGGCGCCTCGACCCTCCTGATATCCCAGGCCGGATTGACGGATCTGAGAAAACTGCGGACCTCTTGCGAGAAGAAGCCGATCATATGATCGCGCAAATGGATCTCGCGCTCCTCCCAATGGACGAGCGAATTGACATGATAAATATTGAGCACGGTGCCTGTCTCCCTGGCAACCTTGATTGACGTGGTGAGGGGCTTTACGTCCAGCAGCGCGCCGGACGCCTGGCGCCCTGACGTCACAGCAGGACGCGAAGACCTCGTCCGCCAAGAGCGCGCACGATCGCGACCTGCAGGCAGGTGCTGATATGACGGGAGAAAGGCGCGCGCTTCATGCTCATGGCGCGTTTTTTACGTGCCGTGCGCATCATTGTCAAAACCGAAGAGGGTGAGACAAAAGGAATCAGCTGTGGATGACCCTTTTTTATTGCCCGCTGTCCTTCATTCCGTCACAAACTTTTCTGATCCGCTCACATTCAAACAAACGGCTCACTCCACCATCCAAACGACAGAGACAGCAACATTGATGACCAAGACGACATCCAGGCTCCTTGCCACCGCGCTCTCTTCCTTTTTCCTGATGGGCGCTTTCACTCAGGTTCAGGCAGGCCAGGCAAGCTTCGTCGTGGATGTGCAGTCCGGCCAGGTCCTCGAAGGTTCCAACCAGGACGATCTGAACTATCCGGCGTCGCTGACCAAAATGATGACGCTCTATCTCGCCTTCGAGGCCCTGCATGACGGACGCCTCAACTGGGACCAGAAGCTCACCATGTCTGAGAATGCCGAGAGCAAGGAGCCCTTCAAGCTCGCTGTCGGCGCCGGCCGCAAGGTGACGCTGCGCGAAGCGGTCGAAGGAATTGTCGTGCTCTCCGCCAATGATGCGGCTGTGGCGATCGCTGAACAGCTTGGCGGCTCCGAACAGGTTTTCGCCAAGGCGATGACCGACAAGGCACGCCAACTCGGTATGAAGGATACGGTCTTCAAGAATCCGTCGGGCCTTCCCGATCCGGAGCAGGTCACCACAGCGCGGGACATGGCGACACTCGGCGTTTCGCTGATGCGGGACTTCCCCGAAGAGTTCAAGCTCTTCTCCATGCGCGGCTTCCAGTTCCGCGGCATGAAGCTGCGCGGCCACAACAACCTCATGTATCGCTATGACGGCGTCGACGGCATCAAGACCGGCTACACCGATGCATCGGGCTACAATGTCGTGACCTCGGCGCTGAAGGATGGCCGCCGCGTGGTCGGCGTCGTCATGGGCGAAAAGACTGCGAGCATACGCGACGACAAAATGGCAAGCTTGCTGGACAGCACCCTGTCGCCGTCATCAAGCGCCACAGCTTCCACGACGCCAGGCACGCAGCCGGGCGCGACGATGACGGATTCGCAACCGACGAAATAGGCCCGATGAGCGGAGACTTGCCGGCAGGATCTTGCCGACGGGTTATCTGAACGCGACTTCCAGATGCTGCCGGTCTTGCGCGATCACCCTGCAATTCGTTTCGAAACCTTCGCCTTTGATGGTCAGGATGAATTCCGAAGGAATGCCTGATGTATTGGAGACTGAAATGCCGGCGCTCTCCGAGCCTATGGTTTTGACGGTGCAGTCGATGGTCGAACGCCGATCGTTGAACAGGATCGAACCCGCCTTCAGCACCCGCCGTCGAGCCCCAATGGCGTGATCGGCGTGGATGGAACTCCACGACACGCAACGATTCCGTCCGCCATGCTTGGCCTGATACATTGCCGCATCCGCCTGAGCCAGCAAGGTCTCGATCTCCTTGCTGACGATCGAGAGTGCCGACGTTCCGAAGCTGGCAGTAACGGTCAGGGCGCCATGATCGCCACGTATGATCTGAGAGGCGATGGCGGCTCTGAGTTTCTCCGCGACCGCGGCAGCACCTTCCCGATCGACATGCGGCAGGATGACGGCAAATTCCTCGCCGCCAAGGCGGCCGAACAGATCACCGGCTCGAAGGGTCGTCTTGCAGGTCGATGCCACCGCCTTGAGGACCTCGTCTCCGGCGGCATGTCCATGGGTATCATTCACCTTTTTGAAATGGTCGATATCGAAGACGATGCATGAGAGGTCGTGCTTGTGCCGCAGAGCGAGCGAAATGAGCTGATCGGCCTCCTGCTTGAAGGCACGCCGTGTCATCGCCTCGGTCAGGCTGTCGATCGCGGCCGACTGCATCAGCTCGATGCGGTCCATCGCGACCCCTGCCAGTTCCTCGAGAATGCCGAGATCTCTGTTGCCGAACGATCTTGGCCTGCGGTCGATTGCGCATACCGTTCCGATCATGTGCCCGGCTTTTGTTCTCAACGGCACACCGGCATAAAAACGAATATTGTCCTCGCCCGTCACCGAAGGATGCTGTGAAAACCGCGAGTCCTTGGTGGCGTCCTGCACGACAACAGGCCTTTCACAGTCCACGACGTAGCGGCAGAACGTGTCTTCGCGCGACACCTCGTCGGCCGAAAGGCCGGAGCAAGCCTTGTACCATTGCCGATGCGCATCGATCAGTGAGACGATGCCGATGTCGATGGAAAAGATCTCCTTTATCAGGCGTACGATCCGCTCGAAGCCCTCGTCTCTCGGCGTGTCGAGCAGATCGAGCTGTTGCAGCGCAGCCAGGCGATCATTTTCGCGCTGGATCGCCTCCGATGACGATTTCCCGAATACTCGCGCAACCACCATGCAGCATTCCTCCTGAAAGGGACTACATGATGCGTTCCATAAATTCGTGAAGAAATTGAATACGATGACGACCCCTATGCCATGGGATCAAATATTTTTCACAATCGACAACCCCCGATATTCACGGGGCGGCATCGAAATTCAAATTCAAATTGAGCGCAGCGTCCAGCTGACGATCTCGGAGGCGACGTTGGAGAAGGCGCGGTCGAGGCCTTTGACGAAGCCGTCATTGTCGCCGCCGGCCGGCGCCATGGCGCGGAACACCTGCTGGGCGCGCACCGAGCCGTTGCGATCATTGAGGATCTTGGCGGAAATTTCGACCACCGCCTGGTTGCCGTGCGAAGCGTCGATCTCGAAGGCGCGGATATCGGTGACAATCTGGTAGTCGATCGCCAGCCCCTGCCCCGGCATGCCGACGCCGCCGAGCTTGCCCGAGTTCTCGAAGGCTTCCACCAGCTTCGACTGCACTATGCGCGGCAGCTTGTCGCCCCACTGCGCCTTTGAGAGATACTGGATTTCCGAAGGCGAAACACGGATGACGATCTGCTCGCTGTCGAGCGACCTTAGCGCCGTCGGGCTGGCGATCAGGATCTGGCGGGATTTGGCCGCGGGTCCACTGCCGTCGACGGCAGCGGGCAGGTCATAGGTGTCGTTCTTGGCCGCGGTGCCGCACCCCGAAAGGATCAGCGCCGTCAGCGGCAGCGCGATCACCGTTCCCCTGATCCGTGAACGGCGCGACAACAAATGCGATGCGACCATATTAGGCTACCCCTGATTTCCCAGTTAACGCCGCGTCCGGCCGTCATATTGCTTCACCGTGTCCCCGCCGAAGATCAGGCGTTGCGGATTGCGGTCGAAGTTGGTGATCGTATCGTTCAGATTGCTGACGGTTCCGCGCATGTCGTTGACGAGAGTCTGCACGTCGCGCAAGCCGCCGCTCGAGAATTTCTGCAGATTGTCGGCAATCGGTCCAATGCGCGAATTCAGGTTGTCGGCGACCTTCTTGAAGGATTCCAGCGTATTGCGCGCCTCGGTGAACAGCGATTGCGTATTGTCGGTGCCAAGCAGCGCATCGACCTTGATGAGAATGCCGTCGATGCGGGTCGAGGCCGAATTCAGCTTGTTGGAAAGCTGCGATACGTCCTGGATCGTCTGGTCAATATCTTTCTGACGCGCCGAAACCGTGTTGGCGACCTCGCGGATCGAGGCGACGGCGGCGCGCGCATCCTTGGTCGCCTGCGCGATGTCGTCCACGGAACCCTTTACCTTCGCCGGGTCGATCTGGGCAACGAGCGTATCGACGCGGTCGAGTGTCGCCTGCGCCTGCTTGCCGAAATCGTTGAAGGTTGTGGCCGTCTGGTCGAACTTCTGGATCGCGCCCTTGAGGTCGCCGGAGGCATCGGCGACATTAGCGGTAATCTTCTCGGCATTGGAGACGATGTTATCGATCTTTTGCGCATCGACCGCCTTGACCAGCGACTCGACGGCTTGAAGCGTCGAATCGACACGGCCGGAGACCGCCTTCACCGTATTGGAGAGCTCACCCACGCTCTGCAGGAAGGCGTCGATATTGCCGGAATTCTTGGCAAGCGCATCCGAAAACGTCTCGGCATTCTTGAAAGTCTCGGTCAACGGCCCGCGCGAATCTTCGATGAAACCCTGAAGCTCGCCGACCGCGTCGTTGGCGCGATCGAGGATCTTGTCGGCGGTCGCCAGAAGATTGGTGACGCTCGATTGGTCGGCAACGATGACGGCGCGTTTGCCGTTATCGATCGCATGCTGGAGGATGCTTTCCTCGCCCTTGCGGCCGCCCGAGAGTTCGATATAGGCAGCCCCGGTCAAACCCTGGATTTCAAGGGCGGCCTTGGTGGAGGGGTAGATCGGCGCATCGGTGCGCACCTGGGTGAAGGCCAGCGAATATTGCGGATCGTCGGCATCGATCGACAGCGTCTGCACCGAGCCGATCTGGATGCCGTTGAAGCGCACCGGCGAGCCGACGCTGAGACCGTTGGCCGAGCCCGGAATACGAACGATCAGTTCCGTCATCGGGCCGCCGCGGCCATATTCGGCCATCCAGTAGACGAAGCCAAAGGCAGCCGCGATCACCAGCACCGTGAAAAAACCGACAATCGTGTAATTGGCTTTGGTTTCCATCTTATCCGGTCACTTTCCGCTGCTGTCGTGCCGCGCGGCAGCATCGTTCTGCGGCACAATCGACCGCGCGCGTTTGCCCTTGAAATAGGCCTGCACCCACGGATCGTCATAGGCCAGCATGTCGTCGATCGTGCCTTCCACCATTACTCGCTTCTTTCCGAGCACGGCAATACGGTCGCAGACCGAAAACAGGCTGTCGAGGTCGTGCGTCACCATATACACGGTCAATCCCAGACTATCGCGCAGGTTGGCGATCAGTTCGTCGAATTCGGCCGCACCGATCGGGTCGAGGCCGGAGGTCGGCTCGTCCAGGAAGACGAGTTCCGGATCGAGTGACAGTGCGCGGGCAAGGGCTGCGCGCTTGATCATGCCGCCGGACAGTTCGGATGGATATTTGTCGGCGGCATCGGCTGCAAGCCCGACCATACGGATCTTCAAATGCGCCAATTCGTCCATCAGCGAGGTCGGCAGGTCGAGATATTCGCGCATCGGCACCTGGATGTTTTCCTTGACCGTCAGCGACGAGAACAGCGCTCCCTGCTGGAACAGCACGCCGAGCCGCATGTCGAGGGCGTTGCGCTGCGGTTCATCGAGCTCGTCGAAATCCTGGCCGAGGATCTTGATCGTGCCGGAGCGGCGCGGCAGCAGCCGGAGCACCGTGCGCATCAGCACCGATTTACCCGTGCCCGACGCGCCGACGAAGCCGAGGATCTCGCCGCGGTAGATATTGAGGTTCAGATTGTCGAGCACGACCTTGGAGCCGAAGCCGACGGTGACGTCGCGCGCCGACAGCACGATGTCCCTTTCGTCCTTGTCTTCCGTATCGATCGGTTTCTCGTCCACGCGGTCCGCCATCCTAGAAATCGATCGCTGCATAGAACATCGCAAAAAGCCCGTCCATCAGGATGACGACGAAAATCGCCTTCACCACCGCGGCCGTCACGTGCTGGCCGAGCGATTCCGCGCTGCCGCCGACCTTCAGCCCCTCGACGGCGGCGACGATGCCGATGACCAATGCCATGAACGGCGCCTTGATCATGCCTGAGAGCACCGTCGACAGTGTGACCGCCTCGTGCAGGCGCGACAGGAAGTTGGCGAAGGTGATGCCGGAATAGCCCCAGGCGACGGCGGCAGCACCGCCCAGCGAGGCGAAATTTGCCAGCACCGTCAAAAGCGGCAGCGCTATGGTCAGCGCCACTAGCCGCGGAAAGATCAACACGCCGATCGGGTTCAGCCCCATCACCTTCAGCGCGTCGATCTCCTCGCGCATCTTCATCGAACCGATTTCGGCGGTGATCGCGCTGCCCGAGCGGCCGGCAATCATGATCGAGGTCAAGAGCACGCCGATTTCGCGCAATTGCAGGATGCCGACGAGATCGACGACGAAGACCTCAGCACCGAAGTAGCGCAGCTGGAAGGCGCCTTGCTGGGCGATGATCGCCCCGATCAGGAAAGACATCAGCAAGATGATCGGAACGGCGCGAACGCCCATATGGTCGATCTGGTTGACGATCGAGGCAGGCGAAACGCCGCTGCCGCGGCCGAACTTCATCTGCGCGCCGCGCACAGCCGAGCCGAGGATATACATGGCAGCGGCGAAATTGTCCCAGACCTCATAGGTCATTTTGCCGATCGGCGCGAAGATGCGCGTGGCAAGCGAGACTTTCTCCACCTGCTCCGGCTCGGGCTTAGCCGGCTCCTCGGAAAACATCTCCAGCATTTCGTCGATATGCGAGTTGGTGCCTTCGAAGCGAACCGTCCGCCCGCCCGCCTCTTCTTGCTTCTTCAGCCGGCACAGCAGCCAGATGCCGGCGGTGTCAATCTCCGAAATCTCCGAGAGGTCTACCGTCAGATCGCCATTCTTCTTTTGCAGGAGCTTTTCGAAATCGCGCAGCACCAGATGGATGTAAGCGCTGCGCCAATTGCCCTGAAGACGCACACGCTGTCCCGAGCCATCAGCCTGGTCGTCCACTTGCAGTGAGGCGGCGTTGCGATTCTCGGCGTTCAAGATACTTGTGTCTTTCAAGGCTTACAGCGACATTGCCGAATCGCGAAGCAGATCGTTCGCCCGGCGCGTCAATATACAGAAGCACCGTGCAATTTCCATGCTTGCAGGAGAGCAATAATGCCGCGCACCCTCGATATCCAGATGAATTCCTTTCCGATTGCCGGGACCTTCACCATCTCGCGCGGGGCAAAGACCGAGGCCGACGTCATCACCTGCACGCTTATCGAAGAGGGTAAGCAGGGGCTTGGCGAATGCGTGCCCTACCGCCGCTACGGCGAGACCATGGAGAGTGTTTTCGCCCAGATCGAGGCGGCGCGACCGCTGATCGAGGCCGGCATCTCGCGCCGCGACCTGCTGTCGGCGATGCCGCCGGGTGCGGCCCGCAACGCCGTCGATTGCGCCCTCTGGGACCTGGAGGCGAAACAAACCGGTGAAAGCGTCGCGGCCCGTCTCGGCCTTTCCGCTCCGCAGCCGCTCACCACAGCCTACACCATCTCGCTCGGTGAGCCGGAGGTGATGGCCGCCCAGGCCCGCGAACATGCCGGCCGTGCACTGCTCAAGGTCAAGGTCGGAACCGGGGACGATGAAAGCCGCATCCGCGCCGTCCGCGCGGCCGCGCCCGATACCGCCATCATCCTTGATGCCAATGAGGGCTGGCCGGAAGCGGTGTTGGAACACCACCTCAATATCGCGGCGCAAGCGGGTGTGGCCCTCGTCGAACAACCGCTGCCGGCCGGTCGCGACGCGTTGCTCGCCGAAATCCGCCGCCCGCTCCTCGTCTGCGCCGACGAGAGCGTCCACCACACCGGCGATCTCGCAAGCCTTGCCGACCGCTACGACGCGATCAACATCAAGCTCGACAAGACCGGCGGCCTGACGGAGGCGCTGTCGATGAAGGCCGAGGCCGAACGGCTTGGATTCAGCATCATGATCGGCTGCATGGTCGGCACCTCGCTTGCCATGGCGCCCGCCGTTCTGCTCGCCCAGAATGCCGATTTCGTCGATCTCGATGGTCCGCTGCTGCTTGCCCGCGACCGCGAACCCGGCCTGCGTTACGCCGCTTCCCTGGTCTTTCCGCCCGAAACTAACCTTTGGGGCTGAAGATAATAGGCGAAGATCACGAGGCCGAGGCCGGAGAACGCGACTACGGCCATGAGGTAATAGCTGACGACGCCGAGCCAGGCATAGAGATAACCCGACGCCAGGGTCATCAGCGCCATCGCCATGCCGACATAGAAGAAATAGGCGCCCTGCGCCGAGGATTCCTGCGTCTCCTGCACCGTAGCCACGATCCGCCGCTGCACGCCGGTATGCACGAAGGCGTAGGTGAAGCCGTGGAAACACTGCAGCAGGAAGAAACCGGCAAAGCCCGTATTCATCGGAAACAGGATCCAGCGGCAGACGCTGATGGCGCAGCCGAAGCGGATCAGCGTCCAGGCGTCGAAGCGACGGCTGAGGCGCTTCGACAGGAAGAACACCGTCACTTCCGAAGCGACGCCGGCGCTCCAGAGCAGGCCGACCTCGGTGCCGGAAAAGCCGAGGTGATGCCAGTAGATCGAGGAGAAGGCGTTGAGCACCGCATGGCTCGATTGCTGGATGGCGACGCCAATCAAGAGCAGCAGCAGGTGCGGCTTACGCAGGCCGCTGCCGGTGGCGGCCGGAAGATCGATCGGCTGGCCGCGGCGCCGCGTCGGCCCGATGCGCGGACAGAAGATCGCCATGACCACGGTCATGATAAAGCCGAACGCCATGACATCAAGCACCATCCCGCCGCCCCACCGGTTGATCAACTGGCCACCGACCAGCGTCGAGACGATGAAAGCAATCGAGCCCCAGACCCGCATCGATCCGTAATCGAGACCCCAGCGGCGCACGCCCGATATGACGATCGATTCGACGACCGGCACATAGGGCGCGAAGGTGGCGCCCTGCAGCGTAAAGACGATGAAGACAGGCCAGAAAGTCGTCGTCCAGTAGAGTGCCACCGCCGTCAGCAGCGAGAGGCCGCCTGACCAGAGCAGCACGTCGGCGCGCTCCTTCATCCGGTCGGCAATCATGGCGACAACAGGCGCCACCAGCACGCGCACCACCATCGGAACGGCCAGGATCACACCGATTTCGTGGTCGCTGAAGCTGTGGCCCGCAAGCCAGACGGGGAAGAACGGCAGGACGATGCCGTTGACGAGCAGCGGCGCGCAATAGGAAAGCGCGCTGAGCAATCGGAAGCGCGGCGGCGCTCCCTCACCCGTCGGGGAAATTTGAGCGGGAATCATGGATGGACCTGAAGGAAACTCGTCGTTGTCCTAACACACCACCCTGGAAGCGACTATTGCGAGAAATAGCCCTTCTGAAACGTTTTAGAAAATAAATAGGGCCTGTCGCCTGACGGTAACGGCTAAATTCCTACTGCAAAATTTCAAAATGCTACGGTATCCTTTGCGCGTCTCAAAAGACGCGCGGCGCTGTAAAGCGCGGGCGCCAAAATCAGGCGGCCTGCGGGGCCAACTCACCCTCGTCATGCATTTCGATGGCGGCAAGCGCCGGCACACTGCTGGCGAGCGCCCGCCAGGTGATCAGTTCGAACGTGCCATCCTCGTGCTCGGCGACCGCCGTGCAGCTTTCCACCCAATCGCCGGTGTTGATGTAGCGGATGCCGTCCATATCCTGGATGATGGCATGATGGATATGTCCGCAGATCACGCCGTCGGCGCCGTTTTTGCGGGCTTCCTCGGCCACGACGCGCTCGAATTCGCCGATAAAATTGACGGCATGCTTGACCTGCAGCTTCGCCCAGGCCGAGAACGACCAGTAGGGCATGCCCAGCCGGCGGCGCACTGCCGCCAGGATGATGTTGATGCGGATCGCCGTGTCATAGGCCCAGTCGCCGAGATAGGCGAGCAGCCGGGCGTTGCGGACCACGACGTCGAACTCGTCGCCGTGCAGGATCAGGTATTTCTTGCCGTCGGCGCCGTCATGCATCATGCGCTCGACAACCTCGATGCCGCCGAAATGCATGCCCGGGAAGGCGCGCAGGAATTCGTCGTGATTGCCTGGAATATAGACAACGCGCGTGCCCTTGCGCGCCTTGCGCAACAGTTTCTGGACGACGTCGTTGCAGACCTGCGGCCAGTACCAGCTGCGCTTCAGGCGCCAGCCGTCGACGATGTCGCCGACGAGCACGATCGTATCGGCCTCGTGGTGGCGCAGGAAATCCAGCAGGAAGTCAGCCTTCGCGGCCTTCGAGCCGAGATGGACATCGGAAATGAAGAGCGTGCGGAAATGTCTGGGTTCCATCATGTCTTTCACGAGCTGCCGCTCATGTCCCATCTTTCATCTAACCTTCCAAAACCAGACTCGTGTTTCAGGAAGATGACAAGCTGGGGAAAAGCCCTGCAAACCTGTTCATCCCACGTGGGCGGTATGCCCGTCGCCGCGTGGCCGCATGGCCGTCGCCGCGTGGGCAGTATGCCCGTCGCCGCCAGGTCCGCGGACAAGGTTGCCCTGTGCATTCAGGGCGTTCATGATGACGGCGATTCATATCCGACAATGCGGGATGGCTGATGCGTCTCTTTCTCGTTCGCCACGGCGAATCCCTCGGCAACATCAACGAACAGGCCTACCGCCAATTCGGCGATCACAACGTGCCGTTGACGCGATGGGGCCATCGGCAGGCTCTCGAAGCAGGCGGCGTGATCGCGTCCTATCTCAAGGCATTGCCGAGCGCGGATTTCGGCAAGCTGCAGATCTGGTATTCGCCCTTTCTCAGGACCCGGCAGAGCAAGGATGCGCTGCTCGAAGCCCTGCCGGAAAGCGTCGTCGGCGATATCAGGGAGGATTATCTGCTGCGCGAGCAGGATTTCGGTCTCTTCACCGAAATCTATGACCACGCCGAACAGAAGCAGAAGTTTCCCGAGGAGTTCGAAAAATGGGCGAGGCTGCGCAGTAACAGCGGCAAGTTCTACGCCCGGCCGCCGGATGGCGAAAGCCGGGCGGATGTGGCCCAGCGGGTGCGTCTGTTCCTGCAGACAGTTATGCACGACGCCGAAAATAGCGACCACACCGTCGTGATCGTCGGCCATGGCGTCACCAACCGGGCGGTCGAGATGAATTTCCTGCACCGCCCTGTCGAGTGGTTCGAGCGCTCCGACAATCCCGGAAATGCCGATATCACGCTGATCGAGGGGACGCGCTCGCAAGGATACGAGTCGATCCTGCTGCATCAGGCCGCCGACCGGCAGCCGGGACAGGAAGGCGAATTGCGCGATGCCTATGGCGCCGACGTGACGATCACGCCGAAGCCGACTGCATAATTCCTGAAATCGGACCGCCGCAAAGGTCTGCGGCGGGTTGCGCAAGGCAACCCGCCAACTCTTCACCTCAGCTCGGCGACGTGACGGTTGCCGGCTCCTGTCCGGTCGGCGCCTCCTCGTTTACAGTCTCTGGCCGCTTCGTCCTCAAGAGACGCAGCACGAAGACGAAGAAGACGGGAACGAAGAAGATCGCCAGCACCGTCGCCGAGATCATGCCGCCGAGCACGCCCGTGCCGATGGCATTCTGGCTCGCCGCACTTGGCCCCGTGGCGATCGCCAGGGGCACCACGCCCAAAGTGAAGGCGAGCGAGGTCATGATGATCGGCCGGAAGCGCAGACGGGCACCTTCGATCGCGGCATCCATCAGCGATTTCCCCTCGGCAAAACCGTCCTTGGCGAATTCGACGATCAGAATGGCATTCTTCGCCGATAGTCCGATGATCGCGATCAGGCCGACCTTGAAGTAGATGTCGTTGGACATGTCGCGGCTCATCACCGCGAGCACGCAGCCGATGACGCCAAGCGGCACGACCAGCATCACCGACAACGGGATGGACCAACTCTCGTAAAGCCCCGACAGCAGCAGGAAGACGAAAAGGATGCTGAGGCCGAACAGGAACGGCGCCTGCGATCCCGATCTCAGCTCCTCCAGCGACTGGCCGGTCCATTCGAAGCCGAAGCCGTCGGGAAGTTCCGAGGCCAGCCGCTCCATTTCGGCAATCGCCGCCCCCGACGAATATCCAGGCGCCGGAGCGCCAGAGATACGTACGGAAGGGTAACCGTTATAGCCGACGATCTGCGCCGGTCCCTTCTGCCATTCGGCGACGGCGAAGGACGATAGCGGCACCATGCCGCCGCTCGCATTGCGGACATTGAGCTTCATCAGGTCTTCCGCCTGAAGTCTGCTCTTGTCCTGTGCCTGCACGATGACGCGCTGCATGCGGCCCGAATTCGGGAAGTCGTTGACATAGCTCGAGCCGAGATTGGCGGTGATCGTGCTGTTGATGTCGGCGAAGGCGACGCCGAAGGTATTTGCCTTCTCGCGATCGATAACGAGCACGAGCTGGGCTGAGTCAGGCATGCCCTCCGGTCGGATGCCTGATATGATGGGGTTCTGCGATGCCTTGCCGATCAGCATTCCCGCCGCCTCGGTCAGTGCCGCCTGGCCTTTCGCCCCGCGATCCTGAAGGCGGAAGGTGAAGCCGTTGGTCGTGCCGAACCCTTCGATCGGCGGCGGCGACAGCGCGAAGGATGTGGCGTCCTTCAGCCCAAACAGCTGCATATTGGCGCGGTTGGAGATCTCCTGTACCGAATTGCCGGCGCCGCGTTCGGCCCAGTCCTTGAGCGTAACGAACACCAGGGCGGCGTTCGGTCCCTGCCCCGAGAAGCTGAAGCCCTGGATCGCGACGACGTTGGCAACGGCCGGCTCTTTCTTGAAAATCGCCTCGATGCTTTCGAGCGAGGCCACCGTGCGGTTGCGGCTCGCCTCCGGCGGTCCCTGCACGTCGACGATCAGGAAGCCCTGATCCTCATCCGGCACGAAGCTGCTCGGCAGGTTGACGAAGAGGTAGCCAAGGCCGATGAGCAGCGCGACATAGACGGCCATCACCCGCCAGGAGCGCTTGGCCAGTCCCTCGACGGTTCGGGCATAACGGCCGGTCAGCCGGTCGAAGTTGCGGTTGAACCAGCCGGCGATACCCTTCTTCTCGTGATGACCTTTGATCGGCTTCAGGAAGGTGGCGCAAAGCGCCGGGGTCAGCGACAGCGCCAGGAAGGCCGAAAACAGGATGGATACGACCATGGTCAGGCTGAACTGACGGTAGATGATGCCGGTGGAACCCGGGAAGAACGCCATCGGCACGAAGACGCAGGAGAGAACCAGCGTAATCCCGAGGATCGCGCCGGTGATCTGCCGCATCGCCTTCTTGGTCGCTTCCTTCGGTGACAGCCCTTCCACCGCCATCAACCGCTCGACGTTTTCCACCACCACGATGGCGTCGTCGACCAGAATGCCGATGGCAAGCACCATCGCGAACATCGTCAGCACGTTGATCGAGAAGCCGGCGGCAAACATGACAGCAAGCGTCCCGAGCAGCGCGACGGGCACGACGAGCGTCGGAATGATGGTGTAGCGGAAGCTCTGCAGGAAGATGAGCATGACGACGAAGACGAGCGCGACGGCTTCTGCGAGTGTATGCGCCACCTCCTCGATCGATGCCGAGACGAACGGGCTGGTATCATAGGGAACGGAATATTCAACGCCATCAGGGAAGAAGCGTGACAGCTCCTCCATCTTCGCCTTGACCAGGTTGGAGGTATTGACGGCATTGCCCGTCGACGACAGCTGGATGGCGATGGCGGCACTCGGCTGCCCGTTCAAGCGGGTCGAGAAACTGTAGCTCTCGCTGCCCTCTTCGATGCGCGCGACATCGCGCAGCCTGACGTTCGATCCGTCGGCATTGGCGCGCAGCACGATGTCTCCGAACTCCTTGATGTCAGTCAGTTGCCCCTTCACCAGCACCGTCGCCGTCAGGTCCTGCGAGATCGGATTGGGCGCTGCGCCGATCTGGCCAGCTGCGACCTGGGCGTTCTGCGCCGATATCGCCGCGCTGATGTCGGATGCTGTCAGGTTCAGGCCGACCATCTTGTCGGGATCGATCCAGATGCGCATCGCCCGCTGCGACGCAAACAGCTGGGCGCGGCCGACGCCTTCGAGACGGCGCAGCTCGCCGATGACGTTTCGGTTGAGATAGTCGCCGAGCGCCACCTCGTCGGTCTTCCCGTCCGTCGAGGTCAGCGAGATGAACATCAGGAAGCCTGAGGACGCCTCCTCAACGGTGATGCCCTGATCCTTGACGGATTGCGGCAGCCGCGGTTCGACGCGGCGGATGGCGTTCTGAACGTCGACCGAGGCCTGGTCGATATCGGTGCCGGCCGCAAAGGTCGCGGTGATCGTCATTGCGCCTGAGGTATCGGAGGTCGACTCGAAATAGGAAAGGTGCTCGACGCCGTTCAGCTCTTCTTCGATCTGGCGAGTAACGCCCTGATAAATGTCCTGCGGCGACGCGCCGGGATAGCTGGTGGTGATGCTGAGCTGCGGCGGCGCGACCTTTGGATATTGCGCAACCGGCAGGAACGGTAGAGCGATCAGGCCGGCGAGAGAGATGAAGATCGCAAAGACCCAGGCAAGGATCGGGCGATCGATAAAGAAACGTGCCATCGATCTTACTCCGGCTTCTTGGCGTCACCGGACGCGAGCTGGCCATTCCGCCACTCTTCCGGGGCGACCTTTGCGCCCGGCTGCAGCTTCTGGCCGCCGTCGACAACGAGACGCTCACCTGGTGACAGGCCGCTTTCGACCACCCATTCATTGCCGAAGGATTGACCGAGCTCCACGTCACGCGGCTGTGCTACGTCTCCCTCCTGGACGACATAGACCTGCGCCTTGCCGTCGGCCGTGCGGATGACGGCGCGCTGCGGGATAAGGATCGCCTTCTCACGGACGGCCTGTTCGATGCGGACCCTGATGTAAAGACCCGGCAGCAGGTCGCCCTTCGGATTGGGAAATTCACCGCGAAGGGTGACCTGCCCGGTCGTCGCATCGACGCTGGCACTGCTGAAGAGCAGCTTACCGGCTTCGCCATAGACCGTGCCGTCATCAAAGACGAGCTTGATGTCGGCCTTGCCTGGTTCGGTCGACGTGAGGCTGCCGTTCTCGACCGCCCGCTTCAGCGCCAGCAGGTCTCCGGAGGATTGCATGAAGTCGGCATAAACTGGGTCGATCTGCTGGATCATCGCCAGCGCGTCGCCGGCGTCGGCCGTCACCAGCGCGCCTTCCGTCACCAGCGCGCCACCGATGATGCCTGATATAGGCGCGCGAACTTCGGTATAGCCGAGATTAATCTTCGCTTCGTCGAGCGCCGCCTGCGCCAGCGCGATATCGGCATCGGCCTGCGCAAGGGCGACGGCGGCCGCATCATATTCGATACCGCTTGCAACATCGCGGTCGCGCAGCGACTTCTGCCGGTCTAGCTGCTGGCGGGCATTCAGCTGCGTCGCCCTGGCGCGATCGAGGCTTGCTTCCGCACTGGCCACGCGGACCCGGAAAAGCGCCGGATCGATCCGGTAGAGCACATCGCCCTGATGAACGAGGCTGCCCTGCTCGAAGATCCGTTCCTGCAGGATGCCGGAAACCCTGGCCCGCACTTCGGAAACGCGCGTCGCGGCAATGCGGCCGGGCAATTCGCTGATAACGGGAACCGGACGCGCGTTGAGCGTCAGGACGCCGACGGCTGCTGGCGGCATCGCGCCGCCTTCCTGGGCGTAAGCCGGCAGGCCGGCACCGAATATCAGCGCCAGGACAAACGTATAACGCAATGATTTCGTTCGAAAAAGCATGTTCATTAGCCTTCCTGCTGGTCCCGCTGGGGTCCAAAAAAGCACAGCCCGCCGAAATGACGTTCGGCGGGCCTCCTCGGCCGACAGATAGTCGATCTTTTTTTGCTTTGCAAGATACCTACCGGTTGGTATGATAGCATTATCATGATCGGAACTCCCATGGCCCGGCGATCCCAGGAGTGATACTGATCTTCTCAGGCGCCTCGGCGCGTAGCTTATCTCGAACACAGGTCATGCATTGGTAGATAGCCCCCGCAACAGAAAGAAACAGCCGGATGTCGTGCGGCAGGCTCTTCTCGATTGCGCCAGGAAGCTGGCGCTCGAGCATGGCCTGGCCGCCGTCAGCCTGCAGGCAGTCGCCAGCGCAGCCGGCGTGACCAAGGGAGGGCTGTTTCATCACTTCCCCAATAAGCAGGCTCTTATAGAGGCCGTGTTCGACGGCATGATGGAAAGCCTCGACCGCGAGATCGACGAGGAGCTTGAAAAGGATAAGGGCGGCCATGGCACATTCACCCGCGCCTATGTCCGCACCCTGTTTGCCGACCGAGCCCTTGCCAACAGCCCGTGGTCGGCGCAGACGATGACGGTGCTCGCCGACCCCTACTCCAAGAGCCTCTGGCACAGATGGATGAATGACCGGCTGGTCAGGCACGCCGAAACCGACATGGGAATGCGGCTGGAGATCGTTCGCCTGGCGGCGGACGGCGCATGGCTTGCCCATGTTTTACGGCCTGACGACCATGCCGCGTCCGACGACGCGGTTCTACTGCGTGAATTGATCGAACTCACCGAGGGGTGACAAGCAATTGGCGTCTCATCCCGCGCCCGGCTATATCACCCGAGCGCGGGGATGGTCGGGCTAGGCAGCTCGCACTGCCGCCATCGGTTTAACATTCTGGTTCATCCGGAACAGATTGTTCGGATCGTAGCGCCGCTTGATCTCGGCAAGGCGAGCGTAGTTGGCGCCGTAGGCAGTCTCGACGCGATCACCTTCGTCTTCGGGCATGAAGTTGATGTAGGCGGTGCCGACCGAATGCGGCTTGGTAGCCTCGAACAGATCCCGTGCCCAGCCTATGCAGCTTCCATCCATCCCGGTCTCCCGCCAGCGCGCATGCACATTCATGACGAAATGCGAACTGCGTTGCGGAAATGCGGTGGCCTCGGTGGCCACGCGGCCAGCCGCACCGCCGACATGACCGATGAAGATCTCGCATTCCGGGCCGGGCAGCCTGCGCACGGCATTAAGCAGAACCTCGATCGCGACATCGGGGAGAGATGCAAAATCCTGGCTCTTCCAGTAATTGCGTGCGCCGGGCGTGAGCAACGGGTCGAATGCCTGCTGCCAGCCGGTGAACGGCACCGGGCCGACGACGTCGGCAATGGGATTTCCGATCGCGCGCAATCGAGACGTTGCCTTTTCGCCCGCCGCGATGTCTCCGCAATAGCACATGGCGAGCACCACGATCTCCTTGCCGTGCCATTCGGCCGGAAGGAACGGCAGCGGCGGTGCCTGGCGCATCACCACCCAGCAGGTCAGCTCATCGGGTGCAGCATCCAGCGCCTGCCGGTATCCCCTCAGCACCTTTTCCGCATCGGCGAAGGGATGCACGACGAGCCCAGCGAGAACCTCTGTGTTGAGAGGGTTGAGCTGGAATTCGAAAGAAGTGACGACGCCGAAATTGCCGCCGCCGCCGCGCAGCGCCCAGAAGAGGTCCGGCATTTCCTTTTCGCTCGCCTTGACCAGTTCGCCGTCGGCCGTCACTACATCAACCGAAAGCAGATTATCCAGCGTCAGCCCGAATTTGCGGGTCAGCCAGCCGAAGCCGCCGCCGAGCGTCAGGCCGGCAATGCCGGTCGTCGAATTGATGCCGGTCGGCAGCACCAGCCCGAAGGCCAGCGTTTCCTGGTCGACATCGGCAAGCGTGGCGCCCGGCTCGATCCTGGCGCGCCGCGTCTGCGGATCGACCCGCACCGATTTCATCGCCGACAGGTCGATGACCACACCGCCCTCGCAGACCGCATTGCCGGCGATGCCGTGCCCGCCGCCACGCACCGAAACGAGCAGATTGTTGTCGCGTGCAAACCGCACCGCCCGCACGACATCGGCGGCACCCGCGCATCGCGCAATAAGCCCGGGCCGCCGGTCGATCATCGCATTCCAGATCGCCCGCGCCTCGTTGTAATCCATGTCTTTACTGGTCAGGAGACTGCCGCGAAATCCGGCGGCTAAGGCATCGATGGCCACGTCATTGACCATCGTCTGCCCCTTTTGCAGGGTCGTCAGGTTCAAATTGTCCATGATTTCCTCCATGCGACCAGCGCCCCGCACCGTCGCGGCCGGCATTTTGCGCTTGTTGAAGTCGTCAAACAAGTTTCCCAAAGGGATTAGTCCCGTGATGACGATACGTCAGCCCAATCTGAAGTGCCCTGGGGTACCCCCTCTGCCCTGCCGAGCATCTCCCCCACAAGGAGGGAGATCGGATGGGCGCGGCGGCTTCCCCAAACAACTGCCGTAAAGTTATTTCGATGCTGCAGAGAGGAACGGATGATCCAACCGCTTGCCGATCTCCACCCTTGTGGGGGAGATGCCCGGCAGGGCAGAGGGGGGTGCCACACAGTATACCCCCGCCCACCTCGCGAAAACTTCTCCCATCCCCCATTTCCATACTGTCGCCCGTATCCGATTGATGTATGGAGGGAGCTCAAAAGACGTGCACGGAGGCGGCGATGGATCACCCGGAAAAATCGAAGACGGAAAAGAACCTGACGAGCGGCGATCTCGACGAGCAGGCACTTTTCTTCCACCGCTATCCCCGCCCCGGCAAGCTGGAGATCCAGGCGACCAAGCCGCTCGGCAACCAGCGCGACCTGGCGCTCGCCTATTCGCCCGGCGTTGCCGCCCCTTGCCTTGCCATTCGCGACAATCCCGAAATGGCGGCCGAATATACCTCGCGCGCCAATCTCGTCGCCGTCATCTCCAACGGCACCGCCGTGCTTGGCCTCGGCAATATCGGCCCGCTTGCCTCCAAACCGGTCATGGAGGGCAAGGCCGTGCTCTTCAAGAAATTCGCCGGCATCGACGTCTTCGATATCGAGATCGACGCCGCAGGCGTCGACCAGATGGTCTCGACCATCGCCTCGCTGGAGCCGACCTTCGGCGGCATCAATCTCGAAGACATCAAGGCGCCGGAATGTTTCGAGGTCGAGCGGCGCCTGCGCGAAAAGATGAAGATCCCCGTCTTCCACGACGATCAGCACGGCACGGCGATCATCGTCGCCGCTGCGATCCTGAACGGGCTGGAACTCGCCGGCAAGAACATCGCCGACATCAAGATCGTCGCCTCCGGCGCCGGTGCTGCCGCACTTGCCTGTCTCAACCTGCTGGTCATTCTCGGGGCAAAGCGCGAAAACATCTGGGTCCACGACCTCGAAGGCCTCGTCTATGAGGGCCGGGTCGAGCTGATGGACGAATGGAAATCCATCTACGCGCAGAAGAGCGATACGCGCACGCTCGCCGAAAATATCGGTGGCGCCGACGTCTTCCTCGGCCTTTCCGCCGCCGGCGTGCTGAAGCCGGAGCTGCTGGCGCAGATGGCCGACAAGCCGCTGATCATGGCGCTCGCCAATCCGACGCCGGAGATCATGCCCGATCTTGCCCGTGCCGCCCGCCCCGACGCGATGATCTGCACCGGCCGCTCGGATTTCGCCAACCAGGTCAACAACGTCCTCTGCTTCCCCTATATCTTCCGCGGCGCGCTCGATTGCGGCGCCGAGACGATCAACGAGGAAATGAAGATGGCGGCCGTGCGCGCCATCGCCGCCCTTGCCCGCGAAGAGCCATCCGACGTTGCCGCGCGTGCCTATTCCGGTGAGACTCCGGTCTTCGGCCCGGACTACCTCATCCCCTCGCCCTTCGATCCGCGCCTGATCCTGCGCATCGCGCCTGCAGTCGCCAAAGCCGCCGAACAGAGCGGCGTGGCACGCCGCCCGATCCAGGATTTCGACGCCTATCTCGACCAGTTGAACCGCTTCGTCTTCCGCTCCGGCTTCGTCATGAAGCCGATCTTCACCGCGGCCAAGGCCGCCGAGCGCAAGCGCGTCATCTTTTCCGAAGGCGAGGACGAGCGCGTGCTGCGCGCTGCCCAGGTGCTGCTCGAAGAAGGCCTTGCCGAACCGATCCTGATCGGCCGCCCGCAAGTCATCGAGACGCGCCTGAAGCGCTACGGCCTGCGCATCCGCCCGCTGCAGGATTTCGAGGTCATCAATCCGGAAGACGATCCGCGCTTCCGCGAATATGTCGATCTCTATTTCTCCCTCGTCGGCCGGCGTGGCGTCATCCCGGAAGCGGCCCGCACGATCGTGCGCACCAACACCACCGTCATCGGCGCACTGGCGCTGAGGCGCGGAGAGGCCGATGCGCTGATCTGCGGCCTCGAAGGCCGCTACGAAAAGCACCTGCGCGACGTCCGCCAGATCATCGGCAAGCGCAAGAATGTCCGCGATTTCTCCGCACTCAGCCTGATGATCTCGCAGCGCGGCGCCACCTTCTTCACCGACACCTATGTCACCTTCAATCCGACTGCCGAGGAGGTCGCCGAGGCGACGGTGCTGGCGGCCGAGGAAATCCGCCGTTTCGGCCTCACCCCGCGCGCCGCCCTGGTCTCGCATTCCAATTTCGGCTCGCGTGAGTCCGAAAGCGCCACGAAGATGCGCAACGCCCTGCAGCTCGTGCGCGAAGCCGCGCCCGACCTCGAGGTCGACGGTGAGATGCACGGCGAAAGCGCCATCACCGAAGCACTGCGCAAGCGCGTCATGCCGGACACGACATTGCACGATGAGGCGAACCTCCTGGTCTTCCCAAACCTCGATGCCGCCAACATCACCCTCGGCGTGGTCAAGTCGATGACCGACGGCCTGCATGTCGGCCCGATCCTGCTCGGCACCGCCCTGCCCGCCCATATTCTCGCTCCCTCGGTCACCTCCCGCGGCGTCGTCAATATGGCGGCACTGGCGGTTGTGGAGGCATCGCAGCCGGCTTGAGCCAGTTCAGGCTGCTGACAAAGTCGGCCAACTCCCTTTCGTCATGCTCGGGCTTGTCCCGAGCATCTGCAGCCGGTTGATATGCAGCAGATATCAGGCCCGGGATAAAATCCTTTGGCTCCAAGACATGTCCTCATGCCGTATCAGGCACTCCGTATCGACAGGCGCCCTTTATCCGCAAGCGCATCGGCGCGTTCGTTACCGGCAATGCCGGAGTGGCCCTTGCACCAGGCAATGGCGATGAGCGGCTTCTGGGATAATTGAAGATCGACCGCTTTCCAGAGTTCCGCATTGGCGATAGTTCGGTTTCGAGCATTCCCATTGGGGTTGCCTTTCCTCCAGCCGTTGTTCCTCCAGATATGTCGCCGGCTGTTGCAGCCTTTGACGGCGTAGACGGAATCGGACCAGATGGTGACAGGCTCGCCGCTTGCCTCGCTGTTGATCCAGATTGCCGCCCTGAGCACGGCGGTCAATTCCATCGAATTATTGGCGGAATCTTCGGCGCCACCGAAGCCGGACGCGATTTCCGCCGCATCGCGATAAACGACGAATGCCCAGCCTCCGTGCCCAGAACCGGGTTCATAACAACCGTCCACGAAGACGTGGAAGCCGTGCTGGGTTTCCGGCAGCCCGACTGTCGTTGCGGGGGAGCTGAGTTCGTTGGCAATACCTGTCATTTTCGACGTCCGGATATGAGTACGTTCCCCAAGCGACTGAGGAGATTGGAGTGGAGCACGTGGCCTCGTTGATTACCATCGGCAGCCTCTTCATAATCGAACATTGGGTCTCTGGCGGTCCGCTGGATAAAATCGCGAAAATACGGTAGGAATTTATCCCAGCTTATTAAGAGAAATACCCTAAGAGAAACCCGCGGCGATCGAGGCCGCAATCGACCGATCGATTCTTTGCTCATTCCGGGACGACGCCGTGAAACGCCGAAACCTGTCTCTTGCCCTTCTCCTTGCCTTTGCGGCGCCTGCCGCCGCGCAAAGCAGCGCCGTCTGTGAGGACCTGCGCGGCCGCCTCGCCGACTTGCCGCGATCGATCGGCAATGGCAACGGCCCGGAAGCCCGCCAATATTCCAGCGCCATGGCCGAGCAGAACCTCGAGCTGCGCAAAGTTCGCAACGAGCTGCGCAGCAATGGCTGCACCTCAGGCAGCATGGTCGTGATCGGCAGCGAGAATGCCGATTATTGCGCCGAACTCTCGCAGTCCGAAGCCCGCATGATCGACAATATCCGCTATCTCCAGGACCGCCGCAACGAGCTGGCCGGCCAGAATGGCGCCGCTGACGGCACGCGCCGCGAACTGATCGCCGCCCTCGACCACAATGGCTGCAACAGCGAAAACTTCTATGCCCCGAGCGATCGCAGCGCCAACGAGCCGGCTCCGAGCGTCGAGGAACAGGCGATGCGCACCGATACCTTCATTCCGCTCGGCGGTGAAGAGATCGATCCGCGTTACGGCGTGCCACGGGCGGAGATGCTCTCCCCGGTCAGCACCATGTGCGTGCGCAGCTGCGACGGCGGCTTCTTCCCGATCAGCTCGAACGCCACGTCGGTCGATTTCGGCCGCGACGCCCAGACCTGCGCCAAGATGTGCCCAGGCGTCGAGACCGAACTGTTCTATCGTGACGTGACGAGCACCGAAGCCTCGAACATGATCTCGGTCGCAACGGGCACTCCCTACAGCGCCATGAAAAATGCCTTTGCCTACAAGAACCGCACGCCCGGGGAAAAATCCTCCTGCGCCTGCAATCTTACAGCCTATTATGAGGAGATGCGCGGCAAGCAGGCGGTAAGCGAACCGCCGCAGCAGGGCTCGATCACCACCATCCGCACCAATCCCCCGGCGAAGGATGCCGCGGCAGCTGCGCCGCAACCATCCGTCCCCGAGCGCCCCTACGATCCGACGCAGAACCGCGTCCGTCAGGTCGGCCCGCAGTTTCTGGCCGGCGATCAGGGCTCGATCGACCTCGCCAATCCGGCAACACCGGGCCCGCAGCCGCAACAGCAGCAGTGATTGAACAGCTGGAACTGCGGTGGCGGAGCCATAGCGGCGTTGTGCCAGGGTGCATGAGATGACGGCGATGTCACGTGAACGTGCGGCGGGATGTTAATGCGGGTCGCTTGAGCATGGTCAGTAGGTCGTACGACCGCCGCTCAGGTCGAACGTCGATGCGGTCGTGAAGGAGTTCTCCTCGGAGAGCAGCCAGACGACCATCGAAGCGATCTCACCAAGTTCGACGAAACGGTCGCGCGGAATGCGGACGCGCATATATTCGATAAACTCGGATGTCAGCCCGTCCAATATAGGTGTCTTTGCCGTGGTTGGCGTTACCGCGTTCACGGCGATTCCTGTCTTTGCGAGTTCCTTGCCAAGCGACTTGGTGAAGCCCAGCACACCAGCTTTCGCTGCGCTGTAGGCAGCGATGTTCGGATTTCCTTCCTTGCCCGCAACCGAGGAGATGTTCACAATCCGCCCATAGTCGCGCTTTAACATGACCGGAACGACGTGCCGGCAACAATTGAAGGTTCCCGTGAGGCAGACATCGACGACGTCTGTCCACTCACTGACATCGTATTCGATCGTGGGCTTTACCGGACCGGTAATCCCGGCGGAATTAACGAGGCCGTCGATACGGCCAAAAATCTCCTCGGTCGTCGCCGCCGCGTTTTTCACTGATACGGGATCTGCGACGTTGACGCCGAAAGCGACCGTGCCAGATCCGAGAGCGGAAGCGCTGTCCTTGGCCATGTTTTCGTTCAGGTCCCAGATGGCCACCTTGCCACCAGACTGGATGACGCGCTCTGCGATAGCGTAGCCGATGCCGCGCGCACCGCCTGTGATCACGATGATGCGCTCCTTCAAGTCGATCATGTTCATTGGGCCGTTATCCTCCGATTGAGCCGCCGATAGCCGAATATCCAATTCCGGGATTCGCCTTCAGCGTATCGATATGAAGGTCAGGAATAAAGATATCTCGGCCTCGCACGGCGTCGGCGATATTGGCATCGAAAGAACGCGATGCGCTCTAGGTGTTCAGTCCCCATCCATCATGAAAGACGAGTTCCTCGAGCGGTAGCCGCTGCCGCCAGCCTTTGACGGAGAGTTCCGGCTCCTCATAGAGCCGGTCGACGAAACCGGCACAGAGCCAGGCGACCACTTCGATATGCTCGGGTATGCCGAGAATGGTTTTCAGGTCGCCTTCACGAAAAATGCTGACCCAGCCGATGCCGACCCCTTCCGCCCGTGCCGCAAGCCAGAGATTCTGGATGGCGCAGACGGTCGAGTATGAATCCATCTTCGGATTGTGGGTGCGCCCCAGCACCACGCTGCCGCTGCGGGTAGGATCGCAGGTCACGCATATGCCGAGCGGCGCCTCGACGATGCCTTCGAGCTTGAGCGATCGGTAGGCCTGCCGCCGCTCGCCTTCGAACATCAGCGCCGCCTCCTCGTTGGCCCTCGCAAACGCGTCCTGGATGCGCGTCCGGACAGCGGCACTTTTCACCAGAATGAAATTCCACGGCTGCATGAAGCCGACGGATGGTGCGTGGTGAGCGGCCGTCAGCAGCCGCTGCACAACATCATCAGGCAAGGGATCGGGCAGGAACTGGCTGCGAACGTCGCGCCGCGTCATGATCGCGTGATAGACGGCCTCGCGTTCGGCCAAGGAAAAACCGGACGCCGCCGAAAGGGCATCCTCATCAAAGGGTCGCATCGTCAAATCCCCAACAACGCGACCGCCCCGCTGTCCGCGCGGATCGGTCTATCTTGCCAGGCCGGTCTTCTGACTCGGCGTCATCCGTCTGCCGCAGCCTTCCCGGCAAAAGGCCAGTGGCATGATGAAGCGGCAAGCGTCGGCCTTACAGCGTTGGGCACGTTCCGGTCTTGCACCGGATTCCCGATTCTCCCGCCTTATCGGCGGGCACCTGACGGCGCATCTATTTCAGGAAAGCGCGGCAGCGGCAAGCTGGGCCGATGTCGCAGTCAAGCCGGAGGCCGCGCGGTGCCGCCTGTCCCTCTCTTCCGCCGGCAAAAGGGAGCGCTGCGGTGCCACGAATCTCTTCTCCCCAGCGGGGAGAGGTGCCGGCAGGCGGTTGAGGGGGGGTGAGCGGCAAAGCCGCGAATGCGCTGAGCGTAAGCGAAGGGCAATGATGAAGGGGAGCCGTGCAGCCCCCTCATCCGACCCTTCGGGCCACCTTCTCCCCGCTGGGGAGAAGAGAGCGCAAGCCGCAGCCTCAGTTCCTACCTCAAACCCTTGGGAGGACAAAAGGAAACAAGACGTACGATCCCGTTTCGTCACCCACCCGCGTCGGTTTGAAGCGGCTAGGCAAGCCCCTTCACCGACAGTTTCTATGGCCTTATCACCACCGAAGGCGTATGGACTGTGACTGTCCATCGCAGCATCCCGGTTGCCCGTGCCCCGCCTCACACCCATGATCCTTGCGGTCGCCCTGTTCATGGAACAGATGGATTCGACCGTGATCGCCACCAGCCTGCCGGCAATCGCCGCCGATATCGGCACCTCGCCGATCGCGCTGAAGCTCGCCGTCACCAGCTATCTCGTGGCGCTGGCGATCTTCATCCCGATCAGCGGCTGGATGTCCGATCGGTTCGGTGCGCGCAACATCTTCCGCATGGCGATCTTTGTTTTCATGATCGGCTCGATCGCCTGCGCCTTTTCCAACTCGATCACGGCCTTCGTCGTCTCGCGCCTGATCCAGGGCGCCGGCGGCTCGATGATGACGCCGGTCAGCCGCCTGCTGCTGGTCCGGGGAACGCCCCGCCACGAACTCGTCGATGCCATGGCCTGGCTTACCATTCCCGCTTTGATTGGCCCGATCATGGGGCCGCCGATCGGCGGTTTCCTCACCACCTATCTCACCTGGCATTGGATCTTCTGGATCAACGTCCCGATCGGCGTGCTCGGCATCATCCTCGTCACCCGTTTCCTGCCGGCGGTGGAGCCACGCAGTCCGCGGCCGATGGACTTCCCCGGATTCTTCCTTTGCGGCATCGGCTTCTCCGGCTTCGTCTTCGGCGTGTCGGTCATCAGCCTGCCGGCCGTGCCCGTCATCTACGGTTACGTCACGGTTGCGATCGGCATTCTTGCCGGCCTCCTCTACCTCCTGCATGCCCGCCGCGTGCCCTATCCGCTTCTCGATCCGAAGATGTTCCGTTACCCGATGTTCCGGGCGGCGATCCTCGGCGCTTCGAATTTCCGCATGGGGCTCGGCGCCCTGCCGTTCCTGATGCCATTGATGCTGCAGCTCGGCTTCGGCCTGACGCCGCTGCAATCGGGCTCGGTCACCTTCGTCAGCGCGCTCGGCTCCATGGGCTCGAAATTCGCCGCCTCGCGCACCTTCAATGCCTTCGGCTTCCGCACCGTCATATCAATCACCACTTTGCTGGCGGCGATCTTCCTCGGCATCAACGGCCTTTTCACCGCCGAAACGCCGCTGTTCCTGATCATGGCCTGCCTGCTGATCGGCGGCCTGTTCCGCTCCATGGCTTTCTCGGGCGTCAACGCCATGGCCTTTGGCGATGTCGATGACGCCGACAGCAGCCAGGCAACCGCGATCAATGCCGTTGCCCAGCGTATCTCCATGGCGATGGGTGTGGCGATCGCCGGCGGCATTCTCGAAATTTCGAGCAGCTTTCACGACGGCAGGCTGCTGGTCTCTGATTTCCATATCGCCTTCTTCAGCGTCTCGGCGATTTCGGCACTGGCCTGCATCACCTTCCTGCGCCTGCCGCATGATGCCGGCGCGGAACTGACGGCGCGCGGCCGCAAGCGCCGGCACGCCGAGCCCGAAGAGGCCGTGGCGGAAAACAGCTGATCGAGACAGATCTGCTTGGCGCGAAGGAAGCACTCCTCCTCCGATTCGCAAGGTTCGGCGCCGGCGAAAGCTACACGCGTGTGTTCCAGCATCTCATTCCACTTTATGATTTATTCACATATCAAATACACACTGCGTTTGCGCGTTTTGGGTTGCAATCCGGACATGGGCATGAGGGCTCGTGATGTGACCGTCAGCGCGGATGCCCGTATTGAGACGCCGGTCGGGAACATATCCGACTGAGCCGCAATTCTAGGCCGCCGCGGAATGTTCCAATTTTTGAAAACGATGCCTCTGACAGCCAAGCTGGCGGCGATTATCGTTGCCGTCAACCTCTGCGGCATTTCCGCTTTCGCCACCTATACGTGGATGTACGAAACCCGGGCATTGATCGATGGCGCCAAGGCGAATTGGTCCAAGGATGCGGAGCAGTTTGCCTCTCTGGCCGCGGGCGGCGTGAAATGGGGGAAGGCGAACGCCGTTCGCGAGGCTTATTCGCTCTACCGCGACGACCCCTCGCTCGATCTTGTGCAGTTTGCCGCATTCAACGCCGAACCTGCCGCCGTCGATACCTGGGCGCGCGATGGCGTCAGTGGTTTGCCGGCACCAGCCGATCTGGTGAAGAGCCTCGGCGCGAAACCGGAAAAGACGACCATCGATGACGGTAGAATATCTGCCGGCGTGGTGACGATCATCGCGCCGCTCCCGCTGGATAAGTCGGGCAAGGCCACCGGTTACATCGTCACGAACTGGTCCGTCGAAAAAATCGCTTCCGAAGTCAGGAAGAAAGTTCTCATTTCGCTGCTCACGCAGTCCGCGATCACCGCCATGGCCGTCGTTGCCTTCCTTCTCGCCATGCGCAGCCTAGTCGGCCGGCCCATCAGGGTAATCAGCGAACGAATCAGCGCGTTGCAGAAAGGCGATCTGGTCTCTCCCGTCACCTACAGGGAAAATGGCGACGAGATCGGCTTTCTGGCGCGTGCATTGGAGGTTTTCCGTCACGAGGCGATTGCGAAGGTCGAGAGAGAGCAGGCCGCTGCCGAGCAGAGTGCTTCGCTCGACGCCGAACGGGCGCGCAACGCATTGTTGACCGAAGAGGCCAGCAACACGCAACGGCTGGTCATGAACGCTCTCGCAAATGCATTGGAAGAGCTCGCCGCCGGCGACTTCTCGATACACCTGGCCGACGTCGGTCCAGAATTCGATAAATTGCGTCAGGATTTCAACAACATGGTCAATGCGGTCGCGGCCGCTCTAACAGAGATCAAGACCGCTTCCGTGGCGGTTGAAACCGGCTCCAGCGAGCTGGCGACCTCCGCGGATCAACTCGCCAGGCGGACCGAGCAACAGGCAGCAGCATTGGAACAGACCGCGGCGGCACTGGATGAGGTGACCACCACGGTCAGAACATCGTCGCAGCGAGCCGAAAATGCCGGGCAGCTGGTCGAGGAGACAAAGCGCAGCGCCCATGTCTCGGCGACCGTGGTGCGTGATGCGATCGGGGCGATGGACCGGATTCAAACCTCGTCGAGCCAGATCGGCCGCATTATCGGCGTCATCGACGAAATCGCCTTCCAGACGAACCTGCTGGCGCTGAACGCCGGTGTCGAGGCGGCGCGCGCCGGCGAGGCCGGCAAGGGTTTTGCGGTCGTTGCGCAGGAAGTGCGTGAGCTCGCCCAGCGGTCGGCAAATGCTGCCAAGGAAATCAAGAACCTGATCAACGTATCCGGCCAGGAAGTTGCCGCGGGCGTCGGGCTGGTGAACCAGACCGGCGATGCCCTGCTGAAGATCGAGGAGCAGATCAACCGCATCAGCGACAGCATCGCTTCCATCGTCCAATCCTATCGCGAACAGGCGACAGGCCTGCAGGAAATCAACAGCGCGATCAACCAGATGGATCAGACGACACAGCAGAACGCGGCAATGGTCGAGGAAACCAACGCGGCCTGCCACGAACTGCTGTCGCAAGGACGCCTGCTGCAGGACTCGGCCGGCAGGTTCATCGTTGGCGCGTCTGCGGCCAGCCAGCCCAAAGCCGTTCAACCCACCCGCCAATCTCGTCCCGAGCCGAGAGCCTTCGCGCAGCGGCATGCAGGAAATGCTGCCGTTGCCGCTGCTCCCGGTGCCTGGGAGGAGTTCTGACGTCGTCAGCATCCGATAAACCTTAGTTCTCAGCAACCTATAATCAGGAAGGAAACACTTATGAAGAAAATCGTGCCCGCATTTCTTTTGGCCTGCACCGCATTTGCCATGCCCATGGGCGTATCCATGGCACAGGATGCCAAGCTTGCCCCGATCTCCGACTACGTGACGACCGACGTCAAGCCCTGGCTCAACGATCCCGCCATCATCGAGGCTGTCAAGGCGCAGAACGCTGCCAACGCCAATCTCAGCGCAGCCGATGTCGACGCCCTCGACAAGAAGTGGCGTGCCGAAGTCGATGGCTCCGACCACTCGATGATCGACGGCGTGCTTAACAATGCCCTGTCGAAATTCCTTCAGGGAAAGAAGGAAGCTTCCGGCGGCAAGATCACCGAGATCTTCGTCATGGATGCAAAGGGCCTGGACGTCGGTCAAAGCGACATCACATCCGACTATTGGCAGGGCGACGAGGCCAAGTTCCAGAAGTCCTTCGGCGCCGGCAAGGATGCCGTCTTCGTCGATGAGATCGAAAAAGATGAATCGACCCAGACGCTCCAGTCGCAGGCAAGCGTGACGATATCAGACGACACGGGAACACCGATCGGTGCCATCACCGTCGGCGTGAACGTCGACGCCCTCTGATCTCAAAGACCCTGAGCACGTCGCACGAGTGAGATCGAGTGCGACGTGCTTCCTGCCCCGGTGGGTGTAGCTCGCGCAAGAGCAGTTGCTGTCCCCAGGAGCGTCCGGTTTAGGCAGAAAAATCTGCGTGACAATGCGCGGGCGTGACGCTACATCAGCCTCATGTCGATCACGTCAATCAACGCCTCGCGATTTTATTGGTACCGCTGCTCTCAGCGGATGCGGGTCCATGCGTAACTGAATTCGACGCGACGACAACCCGAACAGCCGCTAGTCTACCTGGCGGCTTTTTTTGTTCCGCACGGTATGACCAAACAGGAGCCATACCGTGTCAAATACCATTGATGATCTGCGTATCGTCGAGATCACGCCCCTCACCAAACCCGCCGATATCATTGCGGAAATCCACCGCCATACTGCTGTCACCGAGACCGTGACCAGCAATCGCGATGCGATCCATAAGATCCTCCAGGGCGAGGACGATCGCCTGATCGTCGTCATTGGACCCTGCTCCATCCACGACCCTGTCGCCGCCCGGGAATATGCCGCGCGGCTCGAGGAACAGCGGCGGCGCTTTGCCGGCGATCTCGAGATCGTCATGCGCGTCTATTTCGAAAAGCCCCGCACGACCGTCGGCTGGAAGGGTCTGATCAACGACCCACACCTCGACGGCAGCTACCGCATCGAGGAAGGGTTGAGGATTGCGCGACGGCTGCTACTCGATATCAATGCAATAGGCCTTCCGGCCGGCGTCGAATTCCTCGACACGATCACGCCGCAATACATCGCCGACCTCGTCAGCTGGGGCGCGATCGGCGCACGCACGACCGAAAGCCAGGTCCACAGGCAGCTTGCCTCCGGCCTTTCCTGCCCGATTGGCTTCAAGAACGGCACCGACGGCGGCGTGCGTGTGGCGCTGGACGCGATCCTCGCCGCCTCGCAGCCGCATCACTTCCCGGCCGTGACCAAGGACGGACAGGCGGCCATCGCCTCGACGACGGGCAATGAGGACTGCCACATAATCTTACGCGGCGGCAAGCGGCCGAACTATGAAGCGGCCGACGTTGAAGCCGTCACCGGCGAAGCCGTCAAGCTCGGCGTCGCCCCGCGCATCCTCATCGATGCCAGCCATGCCAACAGCGGCAAGGACCCGATGAACCAGCCGCTCGTCGTCAAATCCGTGGCCGCGCAGATTGCCGCCGGCAACAACGACATCAAGGGCATGATGATCGAAAGCAACCTCGTCGCCGGCCGTCAGGACCTCGTTCCCGGCAAGCCGCTGGTTTACGGCCAGTCCATCACCGACGGTTGCATCGACTGGGACATGTCGGTCGCGGTGCTGGAAGACCTGGCAAAATCCGCCCGCGAGCGCCGCCAGACCCGCACTTAAGCCGCCGGGAAATAGCGGACATAGGCGAACTCTTCGCCGTCAGGAGACCAGCAGGGCACGTTGATCGTGCCCTGCCCCCCGAAAAGCTCGAACAGCGTCTTCAGATTGCCGCCGTCCATGTCCATCAGCCGCAGCCGTACGTCGAGGTCGCGCGGATGGTCGAAAACGGACGGGTCGTAAGACAGGAGCAGCACCATGTCGTTGTTGGGCGACGGATGGGCGAACCAGTTGCCCTGATTGTCCGAGGTCACCTGTTCGAGCCCGGTGCCATCGGGATGGATGCGCCAGATCTGCATCAGCCCGGTGCGGCTGGAATTGAAATAGATCCATTGGCCGTCGGAGGAATAGTCCGGTCCGTCATTGCGGCCCTCGCCATGCGTCAGCCGCGTCTCGGTGCCGCCGTCGACGGAAATGGTGTAGATATCGAAGAGGTCGTCGCGGATGCCGCAATAGGCGAGCTGGCGCCCGTCCGGCGACCAGCCATGCCAGTAGGACGGCAGGTTCTCGGTGATCAGCCGCGGCGTGCCGCCTTCGATCGGCAGGATATAGATCGCCGACTTGCCGAATTCGGTCTTGTCGGAAATGACGATCTCAGTGCCATCGGGCGAAATGCCGTGATCATTGTTGCAGTTGACGGCAAAGCCGGTATCGACCGTGACCACCTCGCCGCCGTCGAGCGGCAACCGGTAAAGCAGCCCGTCGCCGTTCAAGAGCAGGGTGGAACCATCAGGCGAGAAGTTCGGTGCCTCCACCAGCCTGTCCGTCTGCCAGACCTCGCGGGCCCTGCCCGTCCTGACATTGTAGATCTCAACCGAGCTGCGCATGTTTCCTCCCGAAAAGCTTGATGCCGTCAGCGATCTCGATTGCGTCAGCGATCTCGATTGCGTCAGCGATCTCGATTGCGTCAGCGATCCCTGAACCGGTTGGTGATGGGATAGCGTCGGTCGCGGCCGAAATTCTTTTTGGTGATCTTCACGCCGGGCGCCGATTGCCGGCGCTTATATTCGGCGAGATAGAGCAGATGCTCGACCCGGTGAACGGTCGCAACGTCATGGCCGCGCCCGACGATCTCCTCGACCGCCATTTCCTTTTCCACCAGGCATTCGAGAATATCGTCGAGAACGGGATAGGGCGGCAGCGAATCCTGGTCCTTCTGGTCGGGACGAAGCTCGGCCGACGGCGCCTTGTCGATGATATTCTGCGGGATCACCTCGCCCGACGGTCCCAGCGCACCCGGCGGCACGTTTTCGTTACGCCAGCGGGAAATCGCATAGACCTGCATCTTGTAGAGGTCCTTGATCGGATTGAAGCCGCCGTTCATGTCGCCGTAGAGCGTGGCGTAGCCGACCGACATTTCCGACTTGTTGCCCGTCGTCACCACCATTGAGCCAAACTTGTTGGAGATCGCCATCAGGATGACGCCGCGCGCCCGGCTCTGCAGGTTCTCCTCGGTGATGCCGCTATCCGTGCCTTCGAAAAGGCTGGCGAGCGCGCTGCTGAAACCCGTCACCGGCTGCTCGATCGGCACGATGTCGTAGCGGCAGCCGAGCGCCCTCGCGCAATCGGCCGCATCCTTCAGCGAATCCTCGGAGGTATAGCGGTAGGGCAGCATCACGGTGCGCACCCGCTCCTCACCGAGCGCATCGACAGCGATTGCCGCACAGATCGCAGAATCGATGCCGCCGGAAAGGCCGAGCACCACAGTTTTAAAGCCGTTCTTGTTGACGTAGTCGCGAAAGCCGAGCAAGCAGGCGCGGTAATCGGCCTCCTCGCTTTCAGGGATATGCGCCATCGGCCCTTCGGCGCAGTGCCAGCCGCTGTCGCCGCGCTTCCACGTCGTCACCGCCAGCGCGGTCTCGAACTGGCTCATCTGGAAGGCGAGTGACTTGTCGGCGTTGAAGGCGAAGCTCGCGCCGTCGAAGACGAGTTCGTCCTGGCCGCCGAGCTGGGCGGCATAGATCAGCGGCAGGCCGGTCTCGATCACCTGCCTCAGCACCACCTGATGGCGGATATCGACCTTGCCGCGATAATAGGGCGAACCGTTCGGCGACAGCAGGATTTCCGCCCCGCTTTCGGCCAGCGTCTCGCAGACGCCGAGATCGCCCCAGATATCCTCGCAGATCGGAATGCCGATGCGCACGCCACGAAAATTCACCGGCCCCGGCATGGCGCCCTGGTCGAAGACGCGCTTCTCGTCGAACTCGCCATAGTTCGGCAGATCGATCTTGTCGCGCACGGCGATCACTTTGCCGCCGTCGAGCACGGCGACGGAATTATAGCGCCCGGTTTCGTCCTGCCGGGGAAAGCCGATGATGACACCCGGCCCGCCATCGGCGGTATCGGCTGCCAAGCTCTCGACCGCCTTCCAGCAGGCGCGGATGAAGGCTGGCTTCAACACCAGGTCCTCCGGCGGATAGCCGGAGATGAAAAGCTCGGTCAGGACGAGCAGATGCGCGCCCTCCCGTCCCGCGTCAATACGCGCCTCGCGCGCCTTGGCGAGATTGCCGGCGACATCGCCGACCGTCGGGTTGAGCTGGCCGATGGCGATGCGGAAGATATCAGAAAGGGCGTTTTCCTGTGTCATGTCATTTATTTAGCCTGCACCTTTCACGACCGCAACACGTTCGGGCCGAAAGCGGCACCTCGCGACGACGAAATTTTTATGAACGGATCGCGCGTGGCTCCGCGCGGCACCGATACGCATTGCAATTTGCCTCCGGAGCGGAATACTGGCGCCGAAAGCGACCGCATCGATAACCGGCATCGGAAACAGGCAATGTCTAATCTTTCGAATTTCGTGCATCATCACTTCGACAAGCCGGCCGATGAACTCGGCGACATCGAGAAGCGCGTGCTGGCGAAAACGCACGCGCGCAAGATCATCTCGACCGACGTCAATGCAGCCTTATCCGCCGAGTCATCCTTCGGCGAGCGTATCGCCGATGGCATCGCCCGCGTCGGCGGCTCCTGGTCCTTCATACTCGCCTTCCTCGCCTTTCTCGCCGTCTGGACACTGATGAACACCATCGGTCTGGTGGCGAATCCCTTCGACCCATACCCCTTCATTTTTCTGAATCTGATCCTGTCGATGATCGCCGCCATCCAGGCGCCGATCATCATGATGTCCCAGAACCGGCAGGCCGAGCGCGACCGCTTCGAGGCCGCCAAGGATTACGAGGTCAATCTCAAGGCCGAGCTTGAGGTGCTCTCCCTGCACCAGAAGATCGATATGAGCGTGCTGACCGAGCTGACGGCGCTGCGCGAGGATGTGGCCCGCCTCACAGCTGCGCTTGCCGCCAAGGGCTAAACCGGATTCACCGCGTATTGCGGCAGGCCGTCCGATATCTCGTAGAAATCGCCCTTGTCGGCGCAGTAGATATGATGGCCGAAGGCAAGGCCACTCGGCGTGTCGAAGGCTCCGGCCATGACCGAAATCTCCGCCGATCCGTCCGCCTGCCAGAACAGCGCGGAGCCGCAATTCGAGCAGAAGCCGCGCTGCGCCTCTTCGCTTGACCGGTACCAGCGGACCGCCTCAGTGCCATCAACCGAAAGAGCCGCGCGGGCCACGTTGACCGCGGCGTAATAAAACCCCGTCTGCCGGCGGCACTGCGAGCAATGGCAGCCGACGACAGGTCCTGGCTTCGCCGTCGTTGAAAATCGCACGGCGCCGCAAAGGCAGCCGCCTGTATGCCGTTCGGTCATGATCGCTCTCCCGCTTATGACGGAACGTTGCCGCCGATCACCCGCGGCGTCAAATCCATTCCTTTCAACGAAATCATCAGAAATCTTGAAAATCGCCGGCCTTATCCATGCTTGGTCGGCTCAAGCACCTGTTGCTCGACGACAACAGCCCCCAACCTCATCTCATCCCGGCATTGAATCGCCGGCTGTTGTCGGCGATACTTAAGGTCTAATTTATTCAACCCCCGGGAGACTGACATGAGAGCGACCCTGTCCGAACAGAAAGGAAACATCCCCCACAAGGACATTCAGCTTCATGAACATTCGGTTCTCCCGCGCGAGGAAAAGCTCGCGACGCCATAACTCCTTCCCGAGATTCTTCCGCGACGATGCGAATGCCGCCGACCGCGAGCGGCGCTGGTCGCGCATGCGCAAATTCCTCTCCTACTACCGTCCGCACCTGCCGTTGCTGCTGGCGGATCTGCTTTGCGCCATCCTGGTTGCCGGCACGGCGGTCGCCCTGCCGCTCTGCGCCAACATCGTCACGAGCCGCCTTCTGGCTCTGCCCGACGCGCCGCAGGCCTTTGGAAATATCCTTGCGATGGGCGGCGTCATGCTGGCCGTGCTGGCGGTCCAGATCGTCGCCATCTTCTTCGTCGATTATCGCGGCCATGTGATGGGCGCGCGCATCGAAGCGACGGTGCGGCAGGAACTCTTCGAGCACTGCCAGAAGCTCTCGTTCAGCTTCTACGACCGCCAGCGCACCGGTCAGTTGATGAGCCGCATCACCAATGACAGCCTGTGGCTGGGTGAGCTCTTTCATCATGGCCCCGAGGATCTTTCTATCGCCGTACTCAAATACGGCGGCGCCATGCTGGTGCTGTTCTTCATCGATCCGCCATTGGCGGCTCTCATACTGCTGCTCACCCCGGTGGCGGTGGCCTACGCGCTCTATTTCAACCGCCGCATGAACCGCGCGCTCGAAGCCAGCAAACGGCAGATCGCCGCCGTCAACGAACGCGTCGAGGATGCGCTTGCAGGCATCCGCGTGGTCCAGTCCTTCGCCAACGAGGCGCTGGAGAAGGAACGCTTCGCCGAACAGAACCGGCGCTTCCTGCAAAGCCGCGCCGAGGGCTACCGCAGCGAGGCCTGGTTTTCGGTCGGCACCGAAACCTTCGCCCAGCTCGTCACCATATTGGTGATCATCGTCGGCGGCCTGCGCATCCTGGCGGCGGAGCTGACCGTGCCGGATATGCTGACCTTCCTGCTCTGCGTCGCCGTGCTGGTCGATCCCGTGCAGCGGCTGGCGAATTTCGTGCGCCTCTGGCAGGAGGGTTATACCGGCTTCGTCAGGGCCATGGAGATCCTGGAAATTGCCCCTGACATCACCGACCGGCCGGCGGCGCGGCCGATGCCGGCGCCACGGGGCGAGATCAGTTTTTCTAACGTCGCCTTCGGTTACGAGGCCGATGGCCCGCGCGTGCTCGAGCAGCTGTCGCTCACCATCGCTCCCGGGGAGTTCGTCGCCCTGGTCGGCCCGTCAGGGGTCGGCAAGAGCACGCTTTGCGCGCTGATACCGCGTTTCTACGATGTCGAGGCCGGGGCAATCCAGATCGATGGCATCGACATCCGCGATGTGACGCTGGCCTCGCTGCGGCGCCATGTTGGGGTGGTGCAGCAGGATGTCTACCTGTTTGCCGGTACGGTGGCGGAAAACCTGCGTTATGGCCGGCCCGACGCCAGCGATGCCGAGCTGGAAGCCGCCGCGCGCGCCGCCAATGCGCACGACTTCATCGTCGCCCTGCCCCATGGCTATGACACCGATATCGGCCAACGTGGCGTCAAGCTCTCGGGCGGCCAGCGCCAGCGTATCACCATCGCCCGCGCCTTCCTCAAGAATCCGGAGATCCTGATCTTCGACGAAGCGACCAGCGCGCTCGACAACGAGAGCGAACGGGCGGTGCAGCAGGCGTTGCTCAGCCTGGCAAACGGCCGAACCACTCTGGTCATCGCCCACCGTCTGTCGACCGTCCGCCATGCCGACCGCATCCTGGTCCTGACGGCTGATGGTATCGTCGAACAGGGCACGCATGACGAGCTGATGGCGCAAGACGGCGTCTACTCCAATCTGCACAGCGTCCAGGCCAGCATTTGAGTGCAGCAACAAAAAGCCCGGATCGCCCCGCGATCGGACAGCCGGCAAAACCGGCCAACCCCTCTTTCGTCATGCTCGGGCTTGTCCCGAGCATCTGCCGACGACTCAGCAGATCCTCGGCACAAGGCCGAGGATGACGCCGAGTGAAGGGCAAGGCCAGTCAACAAAAAGCCCGGCGGAACCGGGCTTTTATCATTTGTTTTGGCCTAATCTCAGCCGTTGGCGACCATCCGCTTTTCGTCGCGGCCACCCTTCATGCGCTCGGCAAGCAGGAAGGCGAGTTCGAGCGCCTGGTCGGCGTTGAGGCGTGGATCGCAATGGGTGTGGTAGCGGTCCTGCAGGTCTTCTGCGGAGACCGCGCGGGCGCCGCCGGTGCACTCGGTCACGTCCTTGCCGGTCATCTCGATATGGATGCCACCCGGATGCGAGCCTTCGGCGCGGTGGATCTGGAAGAAGCTTTCGACTTCCGACAGGATCCGCTCGAAGGGACGGGTCTTGTAGTTGTTGAGCGTGATCGTGTTGCCGTGCATCGGATCGCAGGACCAGACGACCTTGCGGCCCTCGCGCTCGACGGCGCGAATGAGCTTCGGCAGGCTATCGGCGACCTTCTCATGGCCGAAGCGGCAGATCAGCGTCAGGCGCCCGGCCTCGTTGGCAGGATTCAGGATGTCGATCAGTTGCAGCAGGTCGTCGGCCTGCAGCGACGGGCCGCATTTCAGGCCGATCGGGTTCTTGATGCCGCGGCAATATTCGACATGCGCATGGTCGGCCTGGCGCGTACGGTCGCCGATCCAGATCATGTGGCCTGACGTTGCATACCAGTCGCCCGACGTGGAATCGACGCGGGTCAGCGCCTCCTCGTAACCGAGCAGCAGCGCCTCATGGCTGGTGAAGAAATCGGTCTCGCGCAGGCTCGGATGGTTTTCCGAGGTGATGCCGATCGCCTTCATGAAATCCATGGTTTCGCTGATCCGGTCGGCAAGCTTGCGGTAGCGCTCGCCCTGCGGGCTGTCCTTGACGAAGCCAAGCATCCACTGATGCACGTTTTCGAGATTGGCGTAACCGCCCATCGCAAAGGCGCGCAGCAGGTTCAGCGTCGCAGCCGACTGGCGATAGGCCATGGCCTGGCGTTCCGGATTCGGAATGCGCGACTCCTCGGTGAACTCGATGCCGTTGATGATGTCGCCGCGATAGGCCGGCAGCGTCACGTCGCCCTGCTTCTCGACATTCGACGAACGCGGCTTGGCGAACTGGCCGGCGATGCGGCCGACCTTGACGACCGGCAGCTGCGCACCGAAGGTCAGCACCACGGCCATCTGCAGGAAGGCGCGGAAGAAGTCGCGGATATTGTCGGCGCCGTGTTCGGCGAAGCTCTCGGCGCAGTCGCCGCCCTGCAGCAGGAAGCCGTTGCCTTCGGCGACATTGGCGAGATGTTTCTTCAGGCGGCGCGCTTCACCTGCAAAGACAAGCGGCGGATAGCTGGCGAGCGTGGCTTCCGTTGCCGCCAAAGCGGCTGCGTCGGGATATTCGGGAACCTGCAGGATCGGTTTTTGCCGCCAGCTGCTCGGGGTCCAATTGTCTGCCATCTCACTCACCTGTTCTCACATCCATACCTCAGGATGCCCTCAATATGCGGCGGCTTATAGACCTTTAGACCCGGCTTGCAAAGACCATTCGCCGACAGTTGTCGCCTTGCCGCCGCCGCCCGCCCTGCTCTGGTTAAACCAGCATATACCATGTCGATTTTCCCATATTTTAGACTTTCAATGTAGAACCGGAGAGAGTTTCAATTCGGGGACATGGCATGGCAATCCTTCCGCCCGGTTTCATATCGGACCGCTCGGGCAATTTCGGCATCATGACGGCACTGCTGGTGGTGCCGCTCTTCGGTGCGGCCGGCATGGCGGTGGATTTTGCCCATGCGCTCAGCCTGAGGACACAGCTCTACGCCGCTGCCGATGCCGCCGCCGTCGGTTCGATCGCGGAAAAATCCGGCGCGGTCGCAGCCGCCATGACCATGAGCGGCAACGGCACGATCTCGCTCGGCAAGGACGACGCCCGCAATATTTTCATGTCTCAAATGTCCGGGGAGCTGACCGACGTTCATATCGATCTCGGCATTAATGTCACCAAGACCGCCAACAAGCTGAATTCGCAGGTTTCCTTCAGCGCGACCGTGCCCACCACCTTCATGCGCATCCTGGGCCGGGACTCGATCACGATATCGGGCGCGGCAACTGCCGAATATCAAACCGCCGCCTTCATGGATTTCTACATCCTGCTCGACAACACGCCTTCCATGGGCGTCGGCGCAACCGCGAATGATGTTTCCAAGCTGCAGGCCAAAACAGGCTGCGCCTTCGCCTGCCATCAGATGGACCAGAGCACCAACAACTACACCATCGCCAAGAGCCTCGGCGTCGCTATGCGCATCGACGTGGTGCGCCAGGCAACCCAGGCGCTGACCGATACGGCCAAGACCGAGCGCGTCAGCAGCGACCAGTTCCGCATGGGCGTCTATACTTTCGGCACCAAAGCCGAGGACGCAAAGCTGACGACGATCTCCAGCCCCACCTCCGACCTGACGAAGGTGAAGAATTACACCGACACGGTCGACCTGATGACCATTCCCTACCAGAATTACAACCAGGATCAGCTCACGAGCTTCGATAGCGCCCTGACGCAGATGAATACCATCATCGATCCGGCCGGCGACGGCACGTCGAATATCAGCCCCGAAAAGATCCTGTTCTTCGTTTCCGATGGCGTCGGCGACAGCTACAAGCCGTCGACATGCACCAAGAAGACGACCGGCGGCCGCTGTCAGGAACCGATCGACACCTCCTTCTGCAAGCCGCTGAAGGATCGCGGTGTCAAGATCGCCGTGCTCTACACAACCTACCTGCCGCTGCCGAGCAACGATTGGTACAACAAATGGATCAGCCCCTTCCAGAGCGAGATTCCGACGAAGATGCAGGCATGCGCTTCGCCCGGCCTCTATTTCGAGGTGACGCCGACCCAAGGTATCGCCGATGCGATGAAAGCACTTTTCCTGAAGGTCATCCGCTCGCCGCGCATCACCAGCTAGCGCATCGGCCCGAAAATCGGAATCGATTTTCGGAAAGCACGATACGTCGTTCAAAGAGTTAGAGCGTCCTTTGTGCGTCCGAAAGGACGCACGGCGTTCTAATGCATGTCGCCCGGAAGTGTGCAGCGGTTCCGGGTCAACGACATGCAGGGCAAAAGCACGTCGTGGCTCAAATCCGCTTGCCGTCGCGGATCCGATAGCTCGGCGCATACATGGTGACGAGCTCTTCGGCCGCCGTCGGGTGCAGCGCCATCGTCCGGTCGAAATCGTCCTTGGTGCAGCCGGCCCTCAAAGTGATGCCGAGCAGTTGCGCCATCTCGCCGGCATCGTGGCCGAGGATATGGGCGCCGACGACCTTGCGGCTCGCCGCATCGACGATCAGCTTCATGATCATCCGCTCGGCCCGCCCGGAAAGCGTCGCCTTCAGCGGTCGAAACTGGGCGCGGTAAACCTCGAGTTCGGAATAACGCTTGCCCGCCTCCTCTTCTGAAAGCCCGACAGTGCCGATCTCGGGCTGCGAGAAGACGGCGGTCGGGATCAGTTCGTAGTCCGGCCGGGTCGGATTGTTCTTGTACTCGGTCTCGATGAAGCACATCGCCTCGTGGATCGCCACCGGCGTCAGTTGTACCCGGTTGGTGACATCGCCAAGCGCATAGATGTTTTCGACATTGGTGCGGGAATATTCGTCGACAATAACGGCGCCGCGCTCGTCGACGGCGACACCGGCTGCCTCGAGGCCGAGGCCTTCGGTGTTCGGATCGCGCCCGAGCGCCAGCATGACGACGCCGGCTTGCAGCGTGCCGTTGTTCAGCGTCTCCAGAATGAGCCCGTCCTCACCCTTCGAAATCTTCTGCAGCGTGTCGTGGCAAAGGATGCGGATGCCCTTGGCGGCCATCGCCTCATGCAGCCCCCGCCTCAGATCCTCGTCGAAGCGCGACAGGATCTCGGCGCCGCGATAGATCAGCGTCGTCTCGACTCCGAGACCATGGAAGATATTGGCGAACTCGACGGCGATATAGCCGCCGCCTGATATCACGATCGATTTCGGCAGCTCTTCGAGATGAAAGGCCTCGTTGGAGGAGATGCAGAGGTCGTGACCGGGAAGGGCTGCATGCGGGTTCGGCCGTCCGCCGGTGGCGATGACGATCGTCTTGGCCGTCACCGTCTGTCCAGTCTTCAGCAGCCGGACTGTATGAGCATCGACGAGCTCTGCGCGCGTTTCCAGGATTTCGGCATTGGCGCCGGCGAGACCTTTCTTATAGAGGCCTTCCAGACGGGCGATTTCAACATCCTTGGCCGCCACCAGCTTCTTCCAGTCGAAGCTGCTTTCGCCGACCGTCCAGCCGAAGCCCGCCGCATCCTCGAAATGCTCATGAAACTGCGAGGCGTAGACGAAGAGCTTTTTTGGCACGCAGCCGCGGATGACGCAGGTGCCGCCGTAGCGATACTCCTCGGCGATCGCCACTTTCTTGCCGAGCGAGGCCGCGACACGGGCGCCGCGCACACCTCCGGAACCGCCACCGATGACGAAGAGGTCGTAGTCGTAGGAAGACATGAGGAGCTCCGGAAGGGAATCGCAGGAAGGATGTTCCTGATATAGGGGCGATCGTCATGAAAACAAAAGCCCGCTCCTGCGTCATCCGGTTCCCATCGCCGAATCTTCATTGTAAACGGCTCAACCCAGTCACCGTCTTCGGTTGACCAGTTACCGTTTACGGTTGACCCGGTCGGCCGAGGCTGGCAGGCAATCCATGGGATGGAAAAGAATGGCGGAGCAAAAGATGGATCAAACTCTCTTCAGCAACCTGTGCAAGGCTGGCAAGTTTAAGGAAGCGCTCGGCCTCGCCATTCAGGGCCATGAGAATGAAAAATATACCCCGAGCCGCTTCTCGATCGACAAAAAGACGAGATTGCCGATCTTCTATCGTGGCAACAAGCGCGTTGAGCCGGATGAGACCGGTGAGTGGCAACTTGCGAAGAACCCAAACCCATAGAGGCTGAGTCACGGCGCACATGCGTTGCCAACTGCATCTGACTAGATCGGGATGAATTTAGGCCCGATCGGCCCTAGCGATTGCTGCTGTCAGCGGGTAATGCGGAAATCCGTCGGGTTCTTCTCAATCTGGGCCGTTTCCGTCTGGACGCCCGAAACCGACGCCCCCGGAGGCCCGCGCCTGAGACGCTCGATCATTGTCGTGACGGCGGCGTCGGGTCCTGCGATCACAGCGACGACCGCCCCGTCCTCTTCATTGCGAACCCAGCCCGTCAACCCGAGCCGCACCGCCTCATCGCGCGTCCACATGCGAAAACCGATACCCTGGACCTTGCCGGATATCCGCACTCGGACGGCCTTATCATGATCGGACATGTCTGCAGTCACCTGAAGCCTCGCCAGCGGCATTTGCTGCATCATAACAAAAAAGCCCGGACGATGCCGGGCTTTCGCAAGTTTGATGGGGCAGGCCTTACTGCTGGGCAGCCGGTGCCGGAGCCGGAGCGGTCGGGCTGTCGGTTGCCGGTGGCGGCGCCTTGATGACCTTGGAAAGCTCGGCGTTGCTCTGCTTTTCCAGGTCGCGGGAAATGCCCTGCGCCCAGATGTCGGCAGCCTTCGCCGTCTCGCGCGAGGCGACCGGGCCATCGCGCAGCAGCTTCTTGCCGACGTCGGAATTATAGAAGTCGGCGATCGCCTTCAGCTCTTCGACGGTGAAGGTCTTGGCATAGGTCAGTGCCGCCTCCTTCTCCAGATCGCCGCGGCGCGGCGCCAGCGCCAGCGCCTGCGCGTCGACCGTCGACGAAATGATGTCCTGGTAGTTCGGCGAATCCTGGATCAGGCCGGCCTTAAGACGCTCGGCGAGACCGGGAAGGATGTTGTCGAACTGGGCAGTGGCGCCAATGGCGTCGATCGCCGCGCGAGACGCCTTCAGCTGGTCCTCGGAGACTTCCTGCGCCTTGACGGCGGAGCCGAAAGCAAGCCCGGAAAGAACGACGGTCGCAGCGGCGAGACGGCCAAGACCTGCAATGTTCATCATGAGTATATGCTCCTGTTATCTGTTTGCCTGCAGCGTGCGCGCACCCGCAGGACCGGCAATGATCGCAAGTGCCGCCATATTGATAAAGAGCCCGTGTTCGACGACGCCGGGTATGGAATTCAGCTCGCTCGAAAGCGCCTCTGCATCAGGAATGCGGCCAAAAGATGCATCGATGATGTGATGGCCGCCATCCGTGGTAAACTCTCCGTCACCCGACTGGCGCAGGTCGAGTTCACCGGAAAGACCAAGCCGGGCCGCGACCTTTTCGATCGCGATCCGCGTCGAGACGAGCCCGAACGGATTGACCTCGATCGGCAGCGCGAAGGCGCCGAGCGTTTCGACCAGCTTGCTCTCGTCGGCAATGACGATCATTCGCTCGGAGGCCGCCGCGACGATCTTTTCGCGCAACAGCGCGCCGCCGCCGCCCTTGATCAGCCTGAGCGCCTGATCGACCTCGTCGGCGCCATCGATCGTCAGGTCGAGTGCCGGCAGTTCGTCGAGCGACTTCAGCGGGACGCCGAGTTCGACGCAGAGCCGCGCGGTTCGTTCGGACGTCGGAACGCCTTCGACCCTGAAGCCGCCCGCGACCTTCTCCGCCAGCAGGCGAACGAATTCTTCCGCCGTGCTGCCGGTGCCGATCCCGAGACGCATCCCGCTTTCCACATGGGCGAGTGCGGCCTCGGCGGCTTTGATCTTCATTTCGCGGGCATCCATGCGCCGCCAGCTCCTGATATTGCGTTGGATGTGCTGTTTACACGGCTCGCCTGGCAAACGAAAGTCAAAATCATCACGGAAAATGAAAAGCCGAAACAGAGGCCTGCAGCCTTCCCGGCCATCGTCGGACGTTGCTTTCCGCCGCATGATCGCCTACCTCAGGGACGATCCATCGTTCCCTTGGACGATCCATCGCTCCTCAAGACGACCATCGCTCAAAGAGACATGCCCTTGACCCCTGTTCCCGCTCGCCCGGCGCTCGTCGTCTTCGATCTCGACGGCACCCTTCTCGATACCCATGTGGATCTGGTCGAGAGCCTGAACCATACGATCGCCGCCCTCGACCTCGAACCGGTCAGCTACGACGACCTCACCCACCTCGTCGGCCAGGGTGCGCGCGTCATGATCGAGCGCGCCTGCCGGCTGCGCGGCCATCCGCTCGAAAGCGACGCCCTGCCGCTGCTGGTCGAGCGTTTCGTTGCCCACTATGCCGGCAACATGCCCGGCCGTACCGAACCCTATCCGGGTCTGGTCGCCGCGATGGACCGGCTGAAATCTCAGGGTTACCGCCTCGCCGTCTGCACCAACAAGATGGAGAGCCTGGCACTCGGCCTGCTCGACAAGCTCCACCTCACCCGATATTTCGACGCCATCACCGGCGGCGACAGCTTCGAATACCGCAAGCCCGACGCCCGCCACCTCACCGGCACCATCGAACGCGCCGGCGGCGACATCGCCCGCACCGTGATGATTGGCGACAGCATCAACGACATCGCCGTGGCGAGGAACGCCGGCGTACCGTCGATCGCCGTGCCTTTCGGTTATTCCGATGTGCCGGTTTCGAGCCTCGATCCGGATGTTATCATCACCCATTTCGATGAGTTGACACCGGAGCTGGTGGAGAGGCTGATCCGCGACTTCGCGGAGAAGGTTGCGGTCTGAGTCCCAGCCGTCCCCGACTTCCGCTGGGTGCCACGCGGCAAGCCCTCTCCACTTTGTTCCCATTCCGTGCTCGCTGCAAAAACAAACCGGGCGGCCCGAAGACCGCCCGTTCGCATAAACCATCAAATCCGATATCAGATCTGCGCCCCACGCGCCTTGCTCGTCGCATCAAAAGCCTTGTCGACGTAGGCGTCGCGGCCATAGACGTCGTCGAAATACTCCACCACGCCGTCCTTGTTCGGCCAGGCGGTGAAGTAGGAGACGTAGACCGGGATCTTCTGCGGCACGCGCACCGCATGGTTCTGCCCGCTGGCGATCTGCTTGGCGACGTCGTCGACCGTCGTGCCAAGCACGGCGGCCGCCATCGCCCGCGGATCGGCAAGGCGTACGCAACCGTGGCTCAGCGCCCGCATGTCGCGCTTGAAGAAGCTCTTCGACGGCGTGTCGTGCATGTAGATCGCGTGGCTGTTCGGGAACAGGATCTTCAGTTCGCCGAGCGCATTGTCGCTGCTTGGCGGCTGGCGCACCGAAACATTATTGGTCGAGCCGTACCAGTCGACGCTCGACGAGGCGACGGCGTGGCCGTTCACTTCGACCTCATAACCGAGCTGATCGAGATAGTTCGGATCCGAGCGCAGCTTCGGCAGCATCTCATTGATGATGATCGACTGCGGCACGCCCCAGAAAGGGTTGAACTCGACCGTCTCGATTTCGTCGTCGAAGAAATAGGTCTGGTTGTTCTTGCCGCCGACCACCACGCGCATCGACAGCTGTTCCTTGCCGTCATTGTGGTAGTAGACCATGTAGGCCGGCTGGTTGATCATGACGTAGCGGGAACCGAGATCCTCCGGCAGCCAGCGCGCCTGCTCCATGGCAACGACGAGCTTGTCGATCTTCGAGGCATTGGTATCGCCGCCGGTCATGGCGCGCACGGTCGCCTGGCCGATGACGCCATCGGCCTTCAGCCCACGCTCTTTCTGGAAATCCTCGACCAGCGAAACGATGTCGGGCGAATAGTCGATGCTGCCGGCGTAAGCAGCAAGCGTTGCCGCATGATCGGTCTTCAGCGTTTCGGAACCGTGCTTGCCGATCGCCTTGACGATATTGGCGATCTCCGGCGAGCTGTCGCCAGGCCTCAGCAGCCTGTCGAGCGAAACGACGATTCGCTCCTCATTGCCGCCGTCGGCGGCCCGAAGCTTGGCAAGCTCCGCCTTCAGCGCCTGGAATTGCGGACTATCGGGCGAGCGGCTGGCGATGTAGGCGCCGACATCGGGGCTTAGGCGAGCAAGCTTCAGCACCGGGGCCAGATTGACCACCTTGCGCTGGAAGTCGTGATAGCCGGAGATCTTGTTCGGATCGATGCGGCCGCGCACCGTGTCCTGCACGAAGGCGAGCACCTTGGCGGAGAGATCGAGCTCGAACTGTGTCAGCGCCCGGTCGCGGAAGGCGGGATCGGGATTGGCCGGGTCGATATCAGGCGTCTGGACGGCGTAATCCGCCGGGTCGAGACCAACGAAGGACGCATCGGCAAGTACCAGCATCGCCGACTTGGCGCGGTCGTTGATCTGATTGCCCTCGACCCAGACGAGCGGATTGCGGCTGTCGCCGTAATAGGCTTCGAGCGCCTTTGCGACGTCGGCATTGGAGCGCACCTTGGCCTGCGCCAGGAAACGGCGCTGCACGGCCGGCTCGGCGCTGGCATCACCGCCGCCCGAAACATCGGCGACCGCGCCGGTGACGACGGGATCGGCAAACCTGCCGGTGTCGACGAACTGCAGCGTCTCGGTTTTGTAGGTATAATAACGCGGACCGCTCACCTTCGGTAGCGGCGCTTCCGGATCGAGCCCGCCGAGCGAGCCACCGACGCCACCGCGCGAACCCACGCGGCCGGGCGGCATCTGGTCCATGAAGATGGTGCTCTGCGTCCGCTGCCTGTCGCCGCGCAGCATGTCCATCAGTGTATAAGCATGCGCGGGTGCGGCACTCATCATAGCCACGCCGCAGGAAAGTGCCAATGCGGATGCCGCGCTTTTCAAAACGAACGTCATATATCTTCCAGTCCCGGTGTCATGCTGTTCTTGTCACGAGCGCAAGGCTCAAGCTCAAATCCCGCGAAACTCAAGCAGCGTAGGGCCTCATTGATCAGAAACCGGCCTGCGCCGCCAGCGCCGGCGGACTCAATTTTGTGTGACGGAGATCCTGCACGGCGCCGGCCAGCAGTTCACACAAAATTATGAAATTATTAGTTAATTTTTTACCGAATTTTCGCCGCCAGACCAGTCCGGCGAAAACGCCCGAACGCATAAAATTTCCAAAGTGGCTTAAAAGGCACGCCGAAAAGCCAGCGCAAACATGACTGGCGATTTCAATATTTCGCGCGGCGTCCAGTTTTCTTGTCGGACTTTCCAACCTATAAGACCTCATCTTTCGAAAATGCCCGAAAACAGCATGTAAAGGGAAGGCAAGGCCGATGACCGCAACCCGCACCGAAACAGATACTTTTGGCCCGATCGAGGTCGTCGCCGACCGATATTGGGGCGCCCAGGCCGAGCGTTCGCTCGGCAATTTCAAGATCGGCTGGGAAAAGCAGCCGCTGTCGATCGTGCGTGCGCTCGGCATCGTCAAGCAGGCCGCCGCCCGCGCCAACATGTCGCTCGACCAGCTCGATCCTGCCCTCGGCAAAGCGATCGTCGACGCCGCCCAGGAGGTTATCGACGGCAAGCTGAACGACCACTTTCCACTGGTCGTCTGGCAGACCGGTTCAGGCACGCAGTCCAATATGAATGCCAACGAGGTGATCTCCAATCGTGCGATAGAAATGCTCGGCGGCGTCATGGGTTCCAAGAAGCCGGTGCATCCGAACGATCACGTCAACATGAGCCAGTCGTCGAACGACACCTATCCGACGGCCATGCACATCGCCTGCGCCGAGCAGATCGCCCATCACCTGCTCCCGGCCCTCAAGCACCTGCATGCCGCGCTTGACATGAAGGTCACCGAATTCAGCCACATCATCAAGATCGGCCGCACCCACACCCAGGATGCGACGCCGCTGACCCTCGGCCAGGAATTTTCGGGTTACGCGGCCCAGGTCGGCTCCGCCATCAAGCGCATCGAAATGACCCTGCCCGGCCTTTGCGAGCTCGCCCAGGGCGGCACTGCCGTCGGCACCGGCCTCAATGCGCCGGTGGGTTTTGCCGAAAAGGTCGCCGAAGAGATCGCCGCCATCACAGGCATGCCTTTCGTCACCGCGCCGAACAAGTTCGAGGCGCTCGCCTCGCATGACAGTATGGTTTTTTCCCATGGCGCCATCAATGCGGCCGCCGCCGCCCTCTTCAAGATTGCCAACGACATCCGCCTGCTCGGTTCCGGCCCGCGCGCCGGCCTTGGCGAACTGGCGCTGCCGGAAAACGAGCCCGGCTCCTCGATCATGCCCGGCAAGGTCAATCCGACCCAGTGCGAGGCGCTGACGCAGGTCTGCATCCATATCTTCGGCAACAACGCGGCGCTGACCTTCGCAGACAGCCAGGGCCATTTCGAGCTGAACGTCTACAATCCGATGATGGCCTATAATTTCCTGCAGTCGGTGCAACTGCTCGCCGACGCCGCCGTCTCCTTCACCGACAATTGCGTCGTTGGCATCGAGGCGCGCGAGGACAATATCAAGGCCGGCCTCGAACGCTCGCTGATGCTGGTCACCGCGCTTGCCCCGAAGATCGGATACGACGCCGCCGCCAAGATCGCCAAGACGGCGCACAAGAACGGCACGACGCTGAAGGAAGAGGCCCTCGCCAGCGGCCTGGTGACATCGGAAGAGTACGACGAGATCGTGCGCCCGGAAACGATGATCGGGCCGAAGTAAGAAGGTCGCATAGGCCACAGCCCCTCATCCGGCTGCCGCCACCAACCGGGGTCGAGCCACAGGTCTCGACCCGTCCTTCGGACCCCCGCTCGGGGGGAGAAGGGGATATGCCGCAACGCCTCGACTCCCTCCAGCCTATAACAAGGCAAACAGCGAAAAATTGTCCATCACGACGGAATTGCCCATGAAATCGAAACGGATTTCTTCAATGTCTTCGAGATTGACCTCGAGAGTGGGGCCGGTGACTTCAAGCTCCTGCTGATAGACGATCTGGCCATCGTTCAGGGCGGTGAGCGTCAGGTGAAAGGGCGCTGCCGACAATTCGGCAATCGAAACGCTCTGAAAGGTGAACTCCCCGCCATCGAGCATTTTCAAGCTTACGGGCGCGGAACCTGGAAATAGGACCGTATCGCTGAAACCGTCCTCGGTGATGGCGTCGACGCCCGGGATGGTATCATAGACATACCCGTTCAGAAGCGTCAGGTCGTGGCTGCCGTTCACCGAAAGTGCAAAGTTGCGGTAGTCAGGCAGAGAGAAATTATCCGCCCTCGAGGTGACGCCCATATCGTCGAAATCCAGGACTTCGTGGTATTTTTCGCCTACGTCGACGCCGTCGATCGCAAGGGTCAGCACGCCGAGGTCCGTGCCCCCTGAGCCATCGGACATCTTGTAGCTCAGCGTCTCGATGAGCTGATCGTATTTCCCTAAATTCTTCACGACGTCGAGCGTGTAGTCCAGCTCATATTCGAAGTGGCCGTCCGGCTTCACTCTGAAGGTTCCGTACTCGCCCTTGATGATCGTTTCATGGTCAGGCCCATGTTTGGCGTCGATACGCACGCCATTGACGAAGCGAGCATACATGTCCGCTCCCTCGGGATCACTGGCGAGGCGCAGCAGATCCCCACGGATCCAATTGTCTTCGAAAAAAACGAGAAGGTCGTCGACAGCAGTTGGCTTTGCATTTGTCATTGGAAGCCCCGGCAGGTTAACGCTGCCGGGAATATGAACTGGCCTCGACCGGAAGGCAACCTGAAGTCGTCTGCTTCGCGAAAAATGTCGACTTCCCCTTTACTTTCACTCGCTTACCGTGTGTGACGTGCCGACTGCAAAACGCGACACGACATGGCCGCCAACTCCAGAGTCCGCCGCATCCTGATTGCATTTGCCCCGCGGCGGATTTAGACCGGTTCCAATCTAGCGACGCCCTACCAGAAAGGTCACTTCGATGGCTGACGATCTCTTCCCCCTCGGCAAGGATGCCACCCCCTATCGCAAGCTCAGCGGCGACCATGTCTCGGTCGACACGTTCAAGGGCCAGGAGATCCTCACCGTCGAGCCGGAAGGCATCCGCCTGCTGGCCGAAACCGCCTTTGCCGACATCAACCATCTGCTGCGCCCCGGCCACCTGAAACAGCTCGCCTCGATCCTCGACGATCCCGAAGCGACCGACAATGACCGTTTCGTCGCCTACGATCTTTTGAAGAACGCCAATATCGCCGCCGGCGGCGTGCTGCCCATGTGCCAGGATACCGGCACCGCGATCATCATGGGCAAGAAGGGCCGCAGGGTCTGGACCGAGGGCGAGGATACGGCGGCGCTAGCGCGCGGCGTCATGGATGCCTATGAGAAGAAGAACCTGCGTTACTCGCAGCTCGCGCCGGTCAAAATGTTCGAGGAAAAGAACACCAGAAACAATCTGCCGGCCCAGATCGACATCTACGAGGAAGGCACCGACGCCTACGAATTCCTCTTCGTCGCCAAGGGCGGCGGCTCGGCCAACAAGACCTTCCTTTACCAGGGCACGCCCTCGCTCCTGACCCACGACCGGATGATCGACTTCCTTAAGGAGAAGATCCTGACGTTAGGGACGGCAGCCTGTCCTCCCTACCATCTGGCGATCGTCATCGGCGGCACCTCGGCCGAGATGAACCTCAAAACCGTCAAGCTTGCCTCTACCCGCTATCTCGACGAGCTGCCGACCGAAGGGTCCGAGAGCGGCCACGCATTTCGCGATATCGAGATGGAGAAGGAAATCCACAAGCTGACCCAGCAGATGGGCGTCGGCGCCCAGTTCGGCGGCAAGTATTTCTGTCATGACGTGCGTGTCATCCGCCTGCCCCGCCACGGCGCCTCGCTGCCGATCGGCCTCGGCGTCTCCTGTTCCGCCGACCGTCAGGCCAAGGGTAAGATCACCCGCGACGGCATCTTCGTCGAGCAGCTCGAAACAGATCCGTCGAAATACATGCCCGAGATCGACGAGGCGAAACTGTCGGAATCGACGGTGCGCATTGATCTCAACCGGCCAATGGCCGAGGTGCTCGCCGAACTCTCCAGGCATCCCGTCAAGACCCGCCTGTCCTTGACCGGCACCATCATCGTTGCCCGCGACCTCGCCCATGCCAAGATCCGCGAACGGCTTGAAAAGGGCGAAGGCATGCCCGATTACCTGAAGAACCACCCGGTCTATTACGCTGGCCCCGCCAAGACGCCGGTCGGCTACGCCTCCGGCTCCTTCGGCCCCACGACGGCCGGGCGCATGGACAGTTACGTCGACCAGTTCCAGTCCTTCGGCGGCTCCCTGGTGATGCTTGCCAAGGGCAACCGTTCGCGCGCCGTGCGCGAGGCCTGCAAGAAACACGGCGGCTTCTATCTCGGCTCGATCGGCGGCCCCGCCGCCCGTCTTGCCCAGGACTGTATCCGCAAGGTTGAAGTATTCGAATATCCCGAACTCGGCATGGAAGCGGTCTGGAAGATCGAAGTCGAAGACTTCCCCGCCTTCATCGTCATCGACGACAAGGGGAATGATTTTTTCCAGGAACTGAATTTGGGGTGATTGGGCAGGTTGCGTTGCCGCCTGCTCTACCGCGGCGAGGCCTTATCCGAGGCGCCTGTGTTCTGCGCCGTGACTGCCTCGCCCACGATCACCAGATCCCCGGCATCGACCCTTGCCAGGATCTCCGTGCGGAAAGCGCCGGCGAAGAAGCCTGTGTGCTCCAGCAGCAAGGCGCCGGCGGCGAGGACGGTGAAGGTCAGGATGGCGAAAGAAATATGACGGGAGGTTTCCATGATCTCACGCCGTGATTTGTGGGCTAAGATCGGGTCCGTTGCAGAAAATACGATCCCAAAAATGTCGAGACTGCAATACGAAACGGCCAAAACCAACTGTCGACAAGATGAATACGGTCTCCAGCAGAGAAGAACTGTAAGTTTTTCAGACACTGTACCCGCTCAGCGAGTATGCACTGTCTCACTAAAGATACGTTTTTCCATGGAGAATCATAGGCCTGATCGAAGTATTACCCCACGGGGCATTTGTCGTATGTAATCTTTGGTATATATCGCTTTAATCTTTTCCCAAGAAATTTAAGCTAACAAATAGAATATTGCCTTTGAATATATGAGGAGTTCGCCGGATGAATACGGCTGTCGCGCCCAAGGTGCCGGTTCCCGACGTTGCGGGTCAGATCACCTATGCCATGCGCTCCATGGGCGTCGCGCCGATACCGCGCAATTACCAACTCTTCTACGAGGCCTATATCGGCTCCAATCCGGCCCTCACCCGCGAGCTTGCGGCCCTCGGCGGCCAGGTGACCCAGGCCGAACTCGATGCGCTCGGCGCGCAGCACTTCACCCACAGCCCGGCCCGTGTCTTCGATGATGCCCATACGCGCATTGCCGGCGAACTCGATGGCCTGCTGCGCATTCTCAGGCAGGAGCAGAGTTCGCTCGAAAGCTACACCAGACTGCTCGGCGAGACCCACAAGCGCATCACCTCCAAGAGCAACGCCAGCGTCGAACTGATCGAAAACGCCATCGATCTCCTGAGCCAGGCGACCGGCGACACCATGGCGCACGGCGAACGCACGGTCGAGGACGTCGTCCAGCGCTCGCAGGAGATGGATCAGGTCCGCAAGGAACTCGACGAATACAAGCGTATCGCCAACACCGACTCGCTGACGCGCCTTTCCAACCGCCGCGCCTTCGACGATCGCCTCGCCGCCATTTTCGACAATTCGAGCATGCGGCCGGTGACGGCGCTGCTGCTCTGCGACATCGACAATTTCAAGAAGATCAACGACACCTACGGCCATCCGGTCGGCGACAAGGTGCTCGCCACCGTCGCCTCCGTCATCCGCAGCAATGTCCGCCGTGACATCTTCGTTGCCCGCACCGGCGGCGAGGAGTTCGCCCTCATCGTCGATGGCAACACGCCCGAGGAAGTGACCGCCATCGCCGAGCGCATTCGTCGCACGCTGGAGACGACGCCCTTCAAAAACTCCCGTACACGGGTGAATTACGGTCCGGTCACCGTCTCGATCGGCATCTGCATGGCCTCCAGCGCCGGGGATGCCGGCGAACTCTATAGCAAGACCGACATCGCCCTTTACGGCGCAAAGAATGCCGGCCGCAACTGCACCATCCTCTATCAGGACGGCATGCAAAAGGATTTCACCAAGAGCTGGCTGATCTATAAGACGTGAGGGTAATCGGTCGCCGTGCGCACGCTGTCACCACAAGGTGACGGCTTAGACTGTTGTCCGGTTCACGCCGATGGCTCCCTCGTCCGCCAGGAGTCCGAGGGAACGGACGAGGTAGCCGCTTGCTCCCTCATTCCTGTGCCTGTCACAGGAATCCAGCCACCGCGCGTCTGCGCGGTGAATAACTCTTTGCGACCGTGAAAATGTCTTCCGCACCCAAGGACTTGGGCGCACTGGATTCCTGTGACAAGCACAGGAATGAGGGAAGAGAGGTGGGTGTCCGCTTCTCGGCACCACACCCTACCACATCGTCTTCGCCGCCCTGCCCGGCCATTCCCGGTCATAGGTCTCCTGGTCGAAATCACCCACCGCAGCCTTCAGCATCTGTCCCGGCGTCGGTAGCTTCGCCGAATCGGCGAAGTGTTCTCCGTTCCAGAGTTCGGCCCGCATCACGGCACGCGCGCATTGGAAATAGACCTCGTCGATCGAAATGACGACGACGGTACGCGGATGTTTGCCGTCCATCTCGAAGCTCGAAAGCAGCGCCTCGTCGTTGGAGACGACGCCACGGCCGTTGATGCGCATCGTCGTGTTCGAGCCGGGGATCAGGAACATCAGCGCCAGGCGCGGATCGCGCACGATGTTGGAGAGCGAATCAACGCGGTTGTTGCCGCGCCAATCCGGCAGATGCAGCGTCTCGTCGTCGGCGACGCGCACCACGCCGCCAAGATCGCCGCGCGGCGAACAGTCGAGCCCTTCCGGCCCGACGGTCGCAAGCGCCGCAAACGGTGAGATCTCGATCATCTCACGATAGAGGGGTGTCAATTGCTTCGTCACCTTGGTGACGGAGGCCGGCGACAGGCCGGCGCCATAAATCGTATTGAGCTCTTCGATGCTGCTGATGATTTTCATGAGGCGTCCCGCCGCGGCTTGATCTTCGCGACGGACGCTACAATGCCGCGCGCCTTGCCGGAAGCTCAAAAAACGGAATGATCTCCGCATCTTTTTTGATGCTTTCATCAGGCACTTCACCCACGCCCCGATCGCCGTCGAGAAACGCCGCGATCGCGGCAAGAACCGGTGCGGCGCCGATGATGCGCCGGTGGCCGAAGCCGTTCGCCCAGAACAGCCGAACGCCCTTCCCCGCCGCGCCATAGCGCCTGGCATGGAGAGACGACACCTCCTTGTCTTCCTCGGCATGGATGACGAGCACCGGCCGGCCGATGACGCCCGCCGCCGCGCCGGCGTCGAAATCCTCAAGTCTCCGGCCGGTGACGCGATGGACCTCATTCTCCAGTGTGGCTTGCGCCGCAGGGCGAAGACCGACCATCCGGCCGAAATCGGTAAACAGCCAGCCCATCTCGCTCGGCGCGCCGATCAGCACTAGGCGGTCGCCGCCAACAGGCGCAACGCTGGGCAGCAGGCCCGCCGCCGAGACCATCAACGCCGCGCCGCCAAAGGAATGGCCGATCGCCGCATCGAATGCGCCGAAGCGCGCCTCGGCCGCCGCGATCGTCTCGACCGCAAGCCCCATATGCAGGAAGCGCCCGCCGGAACGGCCGTGGCCGGGAAAATCGAGCGCCACGACCTCCGCGCCCGTTGCCGCAAGCATCGAGACGAGTTCGGCCATATATGTCGCGCTCGATCCCCAGCCATGCGTCACCAGATAGCGCTTGCGTTTGCCCCTCGCCCCGCCGTTCAGCCGATAGGCATGCGCTTGGCGCCCGCCGGCAAGCCGGAGGGTAAAGCGTTCGGCGCCGGCAAGCCGGGCCGCACCCGCCGCATGCGCCAGCTTTGACTTTGTGCCCTTGGGTCTTGCTGATGGCGTCCGGCAGAACAGCTGGAACGCCGCTCTGGCCGCCAGATCAGGAGAAACCGCCTGCAGCAGCGAAAACCCGAGGCGGGTGACGTTAAGCGCAAAGTTTGCCATAGTGGGATTCCAAAATACTGTTCAACACTGAACAATAAAGTACAACGATGAACAAAAATCAATCCCTTCCCTGGGATCATCCGCGTTTTCGCAGCTGGATCGCGGTGGCTCGCGCCTGCCAGCTCATGCAACAATCCCTGGCCCGCTCGCTTGCCGATCTCCACATCAAGCCGCCCCACCTCGATATCCTGGTCAATCTCTATCGTTTCGAAGGCATCTCGCAGCAGGAACTGGCGCGCAAGCTGCTGGTCGGCCGCTCCAATATGAGCATGCTGCTGCCGCAGATGGAAAAGCGCGGTCTAATCCTTCGCCGCGATGACGAACGCGACAAGCGTGTGCTGCGCCTCTATTTGACGCCAGAGGGTCGAAAGCTGAGTGAGGAAGCCATGGCCATCCAGACCGGCCTCATCGATCGCGTGCTGTCGGACGAGCCGATAGAGCAATGCATGGCGACCGCCGATTCGATGGAGCGGATCATCACCATGCTGCTGAAAGATCTGCGCGACGAGGACTGATGTTCAATGCAGCGTCGGCGCCGCCTCCGTACCGGTCAGCGAGCGGTATTCCCAGGCGGCCACGACGATCAGCACCAGCGTCGCCAGAATACCCATCAGATAAACCTCGATGAAGGGCGCGACAAAGGCAAGCAGGATCAAAAACACCAGGCCGGCAAGATGCGAGAGCGGCATCCGCCCGCTGGTCGCGCCCTTGAACCAGAGATTGCCGATCAGGAACAGGCCGGAGCCGCCGAGCACGGCTGCGGCGATGCCGAGATCACCGGTTTCGTGCGGATGCGAGAACATGAACTCGACCGCGACAGCATGGACGATGATGCCGGCAAGAATTGGGATATGCCCATAGGTGAAGGCCTGCCGCGCCAGGCTGCCCGGCGTCTCTTCATGCTCGATGCGGTGGGCGGCGCGCCCGTGTCCGAAGCGGAAATAGAGCCACCACATGGCGACCGTGCCGATGAAGGCGGTGACGAAGACGACGCTGGTCAGTCCTGAGAACGGCAGCTCCGCAAATGTGCGGCCGGAAACGAGGATCGCTTCGCCGAGGCAGATGATGACGAAGAGCGCGCAGCGCTCCGCCATGTGCGCGCCGGAAACGTCCCAGTCCCGCGCCGTCGAGCGGCCGAGCCCCGGCACGGCAAAGCCCGCGGCCGGCCCGGCATATTCGATCGCAAGCGCTATCACCCAGGCGATCAGCCGGGCTTCATGCTCGAGCAGCCCGCCGGCAATCCAGAAGACGCCTGCTGCCACGAGCCAGGCGGTGATGCGGACGAAATTCAGCGTATTGGCGCGGTCGACGCGCGTCATCGCATAGGTCGTAAACAGCGAGCGCCCGACCTGCATCGCCACATAGGCGCCGGCAAACAGCAGGCCCTTATCGCCGAAAGCCTCGGGGATGGAGGCAGACAGCAGCAGCCCGAGCATCATCAGCGCCACCAGCATGCCGCGCACCGGCATCCTGTCCGGATCGAGCCAGTTCGTCACCCAGGCGGTGAAGATCCACACCCACCAGACGGCGAAGGTCATCAGCGCCGCTTCGGCGGCACCGAGCGGCGTGTAGTGGGCGGCGAGCGCATGCGAGAGCTGCGAGATCGAAAAGACGAAGACCAGGTCGAAGAACAGTTCGAGGAAGGTCACCTTGTTGCTGCTGGCGCTGCCCTTGGCGCGCAGCCAGTTCTTTCCGTTCGTTTTCGCCATATGGCCCCCCGATGGCTGGAATTGTGGGTCTCTTGAAAGTGATAGCGGCGCTCTCGTGAGCGTCAGCGCGGCTTCTCCGCCGTATCGCGGTTCATGCCCTTTTCGCTGAGCTCGTTCTCGTAGGCCGAAAACAGCTCCGCGCCCCGTTCGCCGAGCTCGCGCAGATAGGTCCAGGTGTAGATGCCGGTATCGTGCATGTCGTCGAAGCCGATCCGGACCGCGTAATTGCCGGTCGGCATCATCGAGATGATCGCAACATTGCGTTTGCCGGGCACCGTCACCTTCTGCCCGGGCCCATGGCCTTGCACCTCGGCCGAGGGCGACAGCACACGCAAGAGCTCGGCCGACAGGTCGAAGCTCTGGCCGTCGTTGAAAGTCACCGCCAGCCGCTGCCTGTCTTTCGAAACGCGAAGTTCGCTCGGCCAGATATCGCTCATCATTTTGTCCTCTTCTCATGCGAGGAGTAGGCGTTGATCTTTTTCAGCGCAAGCTGAAATTGGCATGCTCGCGCGGCTGTTTCCCTTGACGCGACAATAGCATATGCCCACATTGATGAGAGTACGGAGATACAGGTGAACACCAGAGTCGGAACGATAGGCAATGCATCGCCGCTGGTGGCGGATGCACACCCGATGATCGACCCCTTCGGGCGGGCGGTCACCTATCTCCGTGTCTCCGTCACGGACCGCTGCGATTTCCGCTGCACCTATTGCATGGCGGAGAATATGACCTTCCTGCCGAAGAAGGATCTCTTGACGCTGGAAGAGCTCGACCGGCTCTGTTCCGCCTTCATCGCCAAGGGTGTCAGCAAGATCAGGTTGACCGGCGGCGAGCCCTTGGTGCGCAAGAACATCATGTATCTGGTGCGCCAGCTCGGCCAGAAGATCGGTTCCGGCCTCGACGAGCTGACGCTGACGACCAATGGCTCGCAGCTTTCCCGCCATGCCGAGGAGCTTTATGATTGCGGCGTCCGCCGCATCAATGTTTCACTCGATACGCTCAACCCCGACAAGTTCCGCAAGATCACCCGCTGGGGCGATTTCGCCAAAGTCATGGAAGGCATCGACGCGGCTCAGAAAGCCGGGTTGAAGATCAAGCTCAACGCCGTGGCGCTGAAGGATTTCAACGATGCCGAGATGCCGGAGCTGCTGCGCTTCGCCCATGGCCGCGGCATGGATCTCACCGTCATCGAAACCATGCCGATGGGCGAGATCGAAGAAGACCGCACCGACCAGTATCTACCGCTCTCGAAACTGCGCGCCGACCTCGAAGACCAGTTCACCCTTGCTGACATCGATTACCAGACCGGCGGCCCGGCGCGTTATGTCAGGGTTGAAGAAACCGGCGGCCGCCTCGGCTTCATCACACCGATGACCCATAATTTCTGCGAGAGCTGCAACCGCGTGCGTCTCACCTGCACCGGCACGCTCTACATGTGCCTCGGCCAAAACGACGCCGCCGATCTCCGCGCCGCACTCCGCGCCACCGAAGACGACGCCCTCCTTCACACCGCCATCGACGAAGCCATCACCCGCAAACCCAAAGGCCACGACTTCATCATCGACCGCACGCATAACCGTCCGGCCGTGGCAAGGCATATGAGTGTTACGGGTGGGTGAGGCCCGGTCCCCGCAAAGCGGGAGCGATTGATCCAGTGAATCGATCGCAGCGCCGAACGCCCTGAGCCCCGCGAAGGGCCGGGATACGGTGCGGCAGACTCCCTAAACACAGCCAGCCCCGAGAGAGCCTCATCCTGAGGTGCGTTGGAGGATGCCGCGCCCCAGTAAGAGGCGTTGGCGGATGCCACCCCCCTCTGCCCTGCCGGGCATCTCCCCCACAAGGAGGGAGATTGGCAGGAGGTTGGACCATCGATCTCCCTCTACCGATGCACGGCATACCAATCCGTCATTGTTTGGGGAAGCCGTTGCGCCCATCCGATCTCCCCCCTTGTGGGGGAGATGCCCGGCAGGGCAGAGGGGGGTACCCCACGGCGAACCCCTGAACTAAGCGGAGCCGCCGGCGGGCGCCAACCCCATCACCCAGGCTTGCGCGCACAAATCGCAAACCGGTCCTGTACCATGCGCTCCAGCCCGCGCAGGAACGGCATCTTGCGCGCCTGCGCCCAATGAATGTCGGCGAGTTTGCGGTCGACGACAATATCCGTAAAACCGGCTTGGCGCAGAAGATCGACGACTGCTTCGGCTGGCATCTGGTTGGAGAAATGCACGCGTGAGCGGATCTTCTGGTGCCGCGCCATCATCTCCGGCGACATGTGGCTCGCCGGCGGCCTGCCGGTCACCTTCGTCCAGAGCTTCTGCAGGCCCTTGACCCAGGTTTCCTTGCCCATATTGCCGTCGAGGATCAGCACCTTGCCGCCCGGTTTCAATACCGAGAACCATTCCTTAAACGCCGAAGCCGGGTCGACCAGCGTCCAGACGAGATGGCGGTTGGTGATGACGTCGTAGCTGTCCTTGGGCTCCATGGTGTTTTCGGCATCGCCGGAAACGAAACGGATATCGGTGCCGCGCTTCTTCGCCTTGGCGCGCGCCTGCGCCAGCATCGCATCCGACCAGTCGAGGCCGGTGACCGCAAAGCCGACATCATGCATGAGATGCGAGATGACGGCGGTGCCGCAGGCGAGATCGAGTGCCGCGCGCCCCTGCCCCTCGCCCAGATGTTTTTTGATCAGCCGCTGCCAGCCTTTCCGCTCCGCTTCCGAAAAGATTTCATGGCCGACGCTCTGGTCGAAGGTCGCCGCCCGTTCCGACCAGAAATCGCGGATTTCATCGCGGATGGAGTAGTTCGTATTCATGGAATTCATCTGAGGCACCTCGGCATCGGATCAGTTTGGAAACGCTCTAAAACATAGAACTTGATTCATAAAGTCATATTTCTTATGCCTGCGGACATTATTCAGACCTCGGGGGAATTTCCAGATGAATTTCGTGAAAATACTCGCAGTCTCCGCAGCGGCGATTGCGAGCCTGATGCCGCTTTCGGCCTGGGCGCAGTCCTTCACTGTCAAGGATGTCGCGGGTCGCGAAGTGACCTTCGACAAGCCGGTCGAGCGTGTGATCCTTGGGGAAGGCCGCATGCTCTATGCCGTAGCCCCGATCGAGAAGGAAGATCCCTTCGCCAAGATCGTCGGCTGGCGCAACGATCTCTGGACCACCGACAAGGATGGCTTCAACGCTTATGTCGAGAAGTTTCCGAAGGGCAAGGACCTGCCCTTTTTGGGCAACCTGACCGACGGCACGCTGCAGACCGAGACGGTCGTCAAGCTTCATCCCGATGTGCTGCTGCTGCCGATCGGCAACAAGGCGGCCGCCGACGAGGTGAAGCTCGAGGAGATGCTCAGCGGCATCGGCGTGAAGATCGTTTACATCGATTTCCGCGAGCACATTCTCGCCAATACCGGGCCGAGCCTGAAGATCCTCGGGCAGATCTTCGGCCATGAGGACCGCGCCGAAGCTGTGGCCCTCTTCTGGAAAGAGCAGATGGCGCGCGTCACCGACAAATTGAAGGCCGCCAATCCACCGAAGCCCAATGTCTTCATGTATCGCGCCGCAGGCCTCGTCGAATGCTGCGGCACCTTCGGTCCCGATAATTTCGGCCTGATGGTCGATTGGGCCGGCGGCCACAATCTCGGCTCCGATTTCCTGCCAGGCTATACCGGCTCGATCAATGCCGAGCAGGTCGTCGCCTCCAATCCTGACGTCATCGTCGTCACCGGCTCCAACTGGAGCCAGACCAAGAATGCCAAGGATTATGTGAATGTCGGCCCGAATGCCGCCGCCACCTTTGACGACAGCCGCAAGGCGCTGAACACGCTGGTGGAAAACCCTGCCTTCACCGGCTCCAGAGCGGTTGCCGGCGGCAATGTCCATGCGATCTGGCACCAGTTCTATACCAGCCCCTACCAGTTCGTCGCCGTGCAGCAGCTGGCCAAGTGGTTCCATCCGAACCTCTTTGCCGATCTCGATCCCGATGCCACCTTCAGGGAATTCCACGAAAAATTCCTGCCTGTCGCCTACCAGCCGGGTTACTGGGTCGACGCCAAGGCGGGTCAGTAATCCGAAATGGCCGAGATCGCCGCCATATCGATCGAAGCCGAGGCCGGGAGGGAGCGCTACCGCGCCCTCGCCCGGCGCAAGCTGCTGATCCTTATCGCCATGACGGCAGCACTCTGCCTGTCCTTTGCCGTCGATCTCGCCTGGGGGCCGGCCCGCTATAGTCTTACCGAGGTTGTCTCGGCCCTCCTCGACCCCTCCTCCGTTTCGGATCAGGTGCGGGCCGTCGTTTGGGACATCCGCATGCCGGTTGCGGTGATGGCGATCGTCGTCGGCGCATCGCTCTCCGTCGCCGGCGCGCAGATGCAGACGATCCTCGCCAATCCGCTCGCCAGCCCCTTCACACTCGGCATTTCAGCGGCGGCAAGCTTCGGCGCCGCCCTTGCCATCGTCACCAGCGTTCCGCTTCTGCCGGTTGCAGCCGGCCTGCTCGTGCCGGTCAATGCCTTCATCATGGCGTTGATCGCCACGCTCTTCATCCATTTCGTCTCGCAGGCCCGTGGCGTCTCGGTGCAGACAGTGGTGTTGCTCGGCATCGCGCTGGTCTTCACCTTCAATGCGGCTCTCGCCTTCCTGCAATATCTCGCCTCCGAACAGGCGCTATCGGCTGTCGTCTTCTGGACGATGGGCAGCCTCACCAAGGCCACCTGGCCAAAGATCTGGGCGACGCTCGCCGTGTTGCTGATCGCCCTGCCGCTCTTTGCTCGCAATGCCTGGGCGCTGACCGCGATTCGCCTCGGCGAGGACAAGGCCGCAAGCTTTGGTGTCAATGTCCGCCGCATCCGGCTGGAAACTATGCTCGTGGTCTCGCTGCTTGCCGCAGTCCCCGTCAGCTTCGTCGGCACGATCGGTTTCGTCGGCCTCGTCGGGCCGCATATCGCGCGCATGATCCTCGGCGAGGATCAGCGCTTCTTCCTGCCGGGCTCGATCCTGTCAGGCGCACTGCTGCTCTCGCTGACTTCGATCGTCTCGAAGTCGATCATACCAGGTGTCGTCTTCCCGATCGGCATCATCACCGCTCTGGTTGGCGTGCCCTTCTTCTTCTCGCTCATCCTCTCTAACAGGAGCCGGTCGTGGTAGCGCTTCAGTTGCAATCGGTCGGCGCCTATCACGGCCGCAAGCTCTTCGTCGAAGACGTGACGACGCCGGTGATGACATCAGGCGAGGTCGTGGCGGTGATCGGCCCGAACGCCGCCGGAAAGTCGACCCTCTTCAAGCGCATCACCGGCCTCCTCAAAGGGCCGGGCCATGTCGTCGTCGAAGGGTCGAAGGCGAAAAACGCCATCAGCTACATGCCGCAGGATACCTCGGCAAACGCCGTGCTGACGGTCTACGAATCCATCCTGCTTGCCCGCAAGCAGGGCCAGTCCTGGGCCGTAAGCGACAGCGACCTGCGCTTCATCGACGAGATCATGAAGGCGCTCGATATGTCAGCCATCGCCTTTCGCGATCTGGGCGCGCTTTCCGGCGGCCAGCGCCAGCTCGTCTCGATCGCCCAAGCCCTGGTGCGCGAACCTGAAATCATGCTGATGGACGAGCCGACCAGCGCGCTCGACCTCCACCGCCAGGTCGAGGTCCTCGACTTCATGCGCCGCCAGGCCCGCACCAAGGGCATGATCGTGCTGATCGCCATCCACGACCTCAACCAGGCGCTCCGCTTCGCCGATAAGGTCCTCGTCATCGCCAACGGCCGCATGCACGCCTGCGGCACCCCAAGGGATGTCGTCACCACCGAAATGCTGCGGGAGATCTACAGGGTCGAGGCCCGGGTGGAGAAATGCTCTATGGAGTACGACCACGTGATTGTGGATGGGACAGCCCATTGAGGCTGCCAAAATCAGCCTGCCTCATCAGTTGATCAATCGCTGCGCGGTAAACTTGTCCGTAACAAGCATGTGGATGACCCCCACGCGGAGCGCCCCTGCGATTGCGTCGGTCTTTTTGGACCCGCCGGCAAGAGCAATGACCCGGTCCACCCGTTCGAGATCCTCGAGTGGAAGCCCTATGACCCGGTCGTCCAGAGGTGTCTTGACCGGCTTGCCGTTTTTATCGAAGAAGCGAAGCGAGATATCGCCGACGGCTCCCGCTTCCGCGAGATCAGACAGTTCGCGGGATGAAAAGATGTTGCCTGACCGTGCGAGAAGTTCGGACGGTTCGACTGCTCCGATTCCGACAATCGCAAGCGTTATGCTGCCGAACAAGTCCATCGTCTCCCGAACGTATGGATCGGCCTGCATAAGAAATTTTGCCTCTCTAGACGTCGTAACGCCTTGCACGGCGAGCAGTTTTGGCTCAGCGCCGGTCAGCCGAGCAAGCCGCGTGGTAAGCTGCGTCGCATGCGTCTGCACTGAAGGATCGCCCATGCCTCCAAGGGTTTGGACGACGTATTTCGCCTGAGCGCTCTTCAGGGGATGAATGTTCTCGACCATCTTGGAAATGGTCTGGCTCCAACTCGAAACGCCGATGATCTCCCCTGGCGCAAGCGTCACCTCCAAGAGATGAGCCGCTGCCTCTCCGATACGGGCCATGATGGCTCCGTCCCGATCTTCCGTGCACTCAACGACGATCGCCTCCGGCAAATCATATTTCTCGCGAAGCGCGCTCTCAAGCTCGCTGTAGGTGCCAACGGGGGGGGTCACGCTGGTTCGTACAATATCTTCGGCCTCGGCACGCTTGAGCATGCGCGACACAGTCGCCTGCGACAGGCGAAGGTGCTGTGCGATCTCCGCCTGTCGCCGTCCCTCCAAGTGGTACATCTGGGCGACCCTCGAGATGAGGCGGAGTTCATTGAGGCGAGTCATCGCTAATCCTAGAGTGAATTTTTATTCATCATTAGCTGTTGTTTCGCGTGCCGTCGAGCGGGCAAGTGCATCATTCCAGGTATCCAGAAGCACCGCTCGATCCACGGGTTCCGGGTCAATGATATGTGAGCTCCGGGGCAACTCTGCGATAACCTGGAGATCGCTCCACAGGCCAAGTGAGAGACCCGCGAGATATGCGGCCCCCAAAGCCGACGCCTCGGGTGCTTCGCATTGAATCACGGGATGTTCGATGAGATTCGAGACACACTGCATCAGGAAGCGGTTCTGGCTCGGTCCGCCGTCCACATAGAGCGCCCCGAGCTCGCCGCCGCTTTGTGCTCGCATGGCGGCGATCACGTCGTGCACCTGGAAGGCGATCGAGTCGGTTACCGACCGCGCCATTTGTGCACGTGTCGTATTGAAGTTGATCTGCGAAAACAGGGCACGGGCGTCGGATTTCCAATAGGGTGCGCCCAGTCCCACGAATGCCGGCACGAAGCCCGGTCCGCCCGGTTCGGCGCTCGCCGCAAGTTCGACAAGGGCCGCCACGTCCGAAAGGCCGAGAATGCCTGCCATCCAGGGGAGACTGGCGGCGCAAACGAGAATATTGCCTTCGAAAGCGAAAGTCGGCTTTCCATGGAGACGCCATGCGACAGTCGTTGTGACGCCGTTGCGTGGGGGAATAAATCGCGGAAGCGTCGTCATCACCGACGAGCCGGTTCCGAAGGTTACCTTGCCATCACCCGGCTTGAATGCTCCATGACCGAACAGCGCAGCATGACTGTCTCCGATCACGGCCATTATCGGAGTTCCATCCGGCACGCCTGGCAACCCTTGCGTCCTGCCGAAGTCGGCAGAGCTGTCGAGTACCTCGGGGAGGAGCGCGATATCCACGCCGAAAATCTCGCCAAGTTCCTCGCTCCATCTCTGCTCCTGGAGATCGAACAACTGGCTCCTGGCGGCATTCGAAGCATCGCAAACATGCCGGCGCCCGCCCGTCAGGCAATGGACGAGCCAACTGTCGACCGTTCCCAGCCGCACCGATCGCCCGGCCGGAATACGGTCGAGCAGCCATCGGAATTTCGAACCCGGGAACATCGGATCCAGTGGCAGGCCTGTGAGCGCCTGCACGCGGTCAAGGCGGCCTTCAGCAATGAGACGTTCGCAATCCTGTGCCGTTCGACGGCACTGCCAGCTCACCACCGGTCCAAGTGCTTCTCCCGTTTCGGCGTCCCAGGCAGTGACTGACTCGCGCTGATTGGAAATCGCCACGGCCTCGACAGCCACATCGGGGGCGCCCTTCAGGCAGGCGTCGATCGCCTCGCAGACGGATGCGTAGAGCCGGCGTGGGTCTTGTTCGACCCAGCCTGATTTCGGATAGGTGATGCCGACCGGAGCCGAACCCCTGCCAACAATTTCTCCCTTTTCGGAAACGAGAACTGCCTTCGAATTGGTCGTGCCCTGGTCAATTGCCAGAATTGCCCGCATTCCATCCTCCCCAGATCAGACGGCAGCCGGGACGACAAAAAGCGTCCCGGCTGATCACGTGATCCCAGTTACTTGCGCCTGATCAGCGACTGCGCCGCGTCGGCGATTGCGGACGGCGCCATCCCGAATTCGTCGAGCAGGAACTCTGCCGAACCGGTCGGAGCGTAGACGCCGGGAACGCCGAGACGTTTCATCGGGACTGGAGCATTGTCGACCACCACTTCGGCGACTGCGGAACCGAGCCCGCCAAAAATCGAATGCTCTTCGGCTGTGACGATCGCTCCGGTTTCCTTCGCCGCGGCGATGATGGCGTCCTCGTCGATCGGACGAACCGTTGCAAGGTTGAGCACTCTGGCGTTGATACCGCGTTCTGCGAGGATTTCGGCAGCCCTTAATATGCGATGAGTCAAAGTGCCGTTTGCGATAAGGGTGACGTCGGAACCCTGGCGAAGGAGGTTTGCCTTGCCAAGTTCGAACTTGTGACCCTCCGGAAGGAGATCAGGCACACCGACGCGAGACAGACGCAGGAAACAGGGGCCGTTGTAGGCCGCGGCCCACTCAACCGCAGCAGCTGTTTCGATGCGGTCACAAGGCGCAATGACCGGAAGATTAGGCAGAACCCGCGTCCAGGCGAAGTCTTCGATCGAGTGATGGGTCGGGCCGAGTTCGCCATACGCCATTCCAGAAGAAATGCCGACCAGCTTGACGTTGGCATTCGAATACGAAATATCGGCTTTGATCTGCTCCAGCGACCGTCCCGTTAGAAACGGAGCGGCAGCGCACACGAACGGAAGGCGTCCGCCATTGGCGAGGCCTGCTGCAACCCCCACCATGTTCTGCTCAGCGATACCGACATTGACGAGGCGCTCTCCAAACTTCGCCTTGAAGCCGCCGAGCTTGGAGGACCCCACGGAGTCGTTGCAGACGGCAACGATCGTTTCGTTTTCGGCTGCCAGCCGCTCAAGCGTAGTGGCGAATGCGTCGCGGCAATCGTAGAGCTTGGGTGCGTTTATTGGCGCGTTCATCACAGTGCCTCCGACAATTCTGCCAATGCGATTTCGTATTGTTCCTTGCTCGGTACCTTGTGGTGCCAGTCGACTCGGTCTTGCATGAACGAGATTCCATGCCCCTTGTTGGTGTGGGCCACGATACAATGCGGTCTCGATCCCCGGTATTCGAGGGCTGAAACGACTTCGCTCATATTGTTCCCGTTGATCTCGGTGACTTCCCAATCGAAAGCTTCAAGCTTCGGACGAAGCGGGGCGAGATCGTTGGTTTCCGCCAGGGCGGCGCCCTGCTGGAACCTGTTGTGGTCGATGACCAGCGTTAAGTTATCGAGCTTGAACTGCGCGGCCGCCATGATCGCTTCCCAGTTGGAGCCCTCCTGCATCTCACCGTCGCCGGTGACGACGTAGGTGTGATACTTCGCGCCTGAGAGCTTGGCGGCTTTTGCCATTCCTATTGCGACTGGAAGACCGTGGCCGAGCGGCCCGGTATTCGTTTCAACGCCAGGGACCTTGTTGCAATTTGGATGCCCGTTCAGCCTCGAATGCGGCTGCAAGAAGGTGGAAATCTCTTCCTCCGGGATGAAGCCGCGTTTTGCGAGCGTCACATACAGAGCGCATGCAGTATGTCCCTTCGAAAGAACGAACCTGTCGCGGTCCGAGTGCTTTGGCTGATCGGGCCAAACATTCAGCACACGAAAATAGAGGGCAGTCAAAATGTCGATGACCGACATTTCCCCGCCAATATGGCCGGCGCCCGCTTCAAAGACCGCCTGGAGATCGCGCAATCGGATCTCGCGAGCGACCCGCTCGAGTTCTGTCGTATTCATGGGTTCCTCTCATGCATAAATATTCAGTTATCAATATTTTTGCACAAGACACCGATTAGTCAAGCCCTTTAAGCAACGCGCCGGCAGTTGCAAGTCCGGAAAATCCTATTGACAGCTCGGAAGCAACTTGTTAATGAATTTTCCAGCATCAGTGAATATTTATTCGTAGAGTGAATTAGCGAATAGCCTAGGCATAGGGAGGAACAATGGTGGCGCTCGATATCAATGAACACGGGCTTTCGTCCGGCGCCTGGTTGAGCAAGCTCAAGGGCGCCACCGGCCCGCTCGTGGGGCTGCTCTTGCTTTGCGTCTTCCTGAGCCTCAGCACCGACACGTTTCTTTCGGTTCGGAACGGCCTCAACATCCTCGATCAGATCACTGTCCTCGGCATCATGGCCGTCGGAATGACCTTTGTCATTCTGATCGGCGGCATCGATCTTTCCGTCGGCTCGGCGCTCGCTCTTGCGATGATGGTCATGGGCTGGACTGCGAATGTCGCCGGCCTACCGCTGCCGGTCGGGATCGTTTTTGCTCTGGTCGCATCGGGCGTTTCGGGCCTGATCGTCGGACTTCTGGTGACACAGTTCAGGGTTCCAGCGTTTATTGCCACTCTTGCGATGATGTCCGCGGCTCGCGGCGTCGCAAATATGATCACGGACGGCCAGCAGATCGTCGGATTCCCCGACTGGTTCATGATGCTGGCAATCGATCGTCATTTCGGCGTGTTGACAGCCACTGTGTTTCTCATGCTTGCGGTTGTTCTTGCGGCGTGGCTTTTCCTGCACTTCCGGTCTGAAGGTCGCATGCTCTACGCGGTGGGAGGAAATCCGGAAGTCGCTCGGCTGGCGGGTATCAACGTCCCGCTCGTGACGATTGGCGTCTACGTCGCAAGTTCAGTCCTTGCGGGGCTCGCAGGCATCGTGCTCGCCGCGCGGCTGGATTCCGTCCAGCCGTCCAGTGGTCTGGGCTATGAACTGGACACCATTGCCGCGGTCGTCATTGGCGGGACTTCGCTCTCCGGCGGCGCGGGCGGCATCGGTGGAACGCTGATCGGCGTTCTTATCATCGGCGTCCTTCGCAACGGGCTCAATCTTCTCAACGTCTCGCCATTCCTGCAGCAGGTGATCATCGGCATCGTCATTGTGCTCGCGGTCGGCGCGGAGACCATTCGTCGGCGTCGCGCCTGACGAGCGGGGGTCCGCTGCGTTGGCGGACCCGGAATTCCGCCCCAAAAATTTGGGGCGGATCAATACCCCGAGGGGGAGGACATACCCGAGGGTTCCATCAAACAACGGAGGAAATACAATGAAAATAGCGCGCACCATGCTCGCGTCTGCTGCACTGCTCGGCCTCATGCTCGGCCCCGTACACGCGGCGGAACTGAAGAAGCTCGGCCTGGCCGTAGCCAACCTTCAGGCAAACTTCTTCAACCAGATCAAGCAATCGGTCGAAGCCGAAGCCAAGAAGCGCGGCATCGAAGTCATCACGGTCGACGCAAAGGGCGACGGGCCGACACAGGTCAATCAGATCCAGGACCTTCTGACCCAGAAAATCGACGCGCTGATCTACATTCCGGCCGGCGCGGCGGCTGCGACCGTTCCGGTCAAGCTCGCAAAGAGCGCTGGTATTCCGGTCGTGAACGTTGACCGCAACGCCGAGGGCGCACCCGGCGATACCTTCCTTGCAACGGATTCCGTCGCGTCTGCCAAGGCCGTGTGCGACTACATCCTGAAGGAAGCCGGCGGCAAGGGGAAGATGGTCATCATCCACGGCCAGAAGGGCACGACGCCGGAAGTCGATCGTTCGAAGGGCTGCGGTGAATCTCTCAAGGCATATCCTGACGTCAAGGTTGTCGCCGAGCAGTTCTCGAACATCTGGAGCCAGGACGAAGGATTCCAGATCATGCAGAATATGCTCCAGGCAAATCCGGACGTTTCGATCGTGTTCGCCCAGGCCGACGGCCTCGCCCTTGGCGCCGCGCAGGCGATCAAGGTCGCCAATCCTTCCCAGAAGATCGTAGTTGGCGGCTTCGATGGTGACACCGCAGCTCTCGAAGCGCTCAGCAAGGGTGTCTTCAACGTAACGGCGACCCAGCAGACGCAGAAGATGGGCCGCGACGCGGTTGAAAACGCCGCCAAGCTTGTCGCCGGGGAAAAGGTGCCGCCGGTCCAGCTCCTGGATGCCACGCTGACAACCAAGGAAAACGTCGCAGGCTTCATCGCCAACCATCCGTAATGAAGTTGAGGTCTTGAGGAGGTGTGCCGTGACTGATCCAGTTCTTTCCCTGAGGGGCATATCCAAATGGTATGGGCCGCTCCAGGTTCTGAAGAATGTCAGCCTGGACGTTTATCCGGGCGAAGTGGTTGCACTTCTCGGTGAAAACGGAGCGGGCAAGTCAACGCTATCCGGCATCATCGCCGGGTCACGCACACCGTCCGAAGGATCAATGACATGGCTGGGGCAGCCTTATGCCCCGGCCACCCCAAGGGAAGCGATCGACAAGGGCGTTGTCCTGATCCATCAGGAGCTGCAGCTTCTGCCGCAGCTGTCGATCGCGGAAAACGTCTTCATCGGACGTTGGCCGATGAAGAACGGCGTCGTCGACCGCGCCCAGATGGTTCGCCGGGCCCAGGACCAGCTCGCTCGCTTGAACCTTCACATCCCCGCAACGCGGACGGTCGCCGGCCTTTCCACGGCAAATCAGCAACTTATCGAGATCGCCAAGGCGCTGGCTCTCAACGCAAAGCTCTTGATCCTCGATGAGCCGACAGCCGCCCTTGGCGGCGCGGAGACGGAAGCTCTTTTCGAACAGGTTCGGAAGCTTCGCTCAGAAGGCGTCGGCATCGTCTACATTTCCCACCGCATGGAAGAGATCAAGCGAATAACCGACCGGATCGTCGTTCTTCGCGATGGCGAGCGCGTGCAGGAATTCTCAGACAGCGCGACCCCGGTGCGAACGATCGTCGAAAGCATGGTCGGACGCCCGCTTGACCGCTTGTTCCCTGCCCTGCCAGTTCCGACAGACCATCCGGTACTCCAGGTGTCCGGACTGAGCTCGCCGGACAACTCGTTCCGTGACGTTACCTTCGAAGTGCGCGCCGGGGAAATTCTCGGAATCGCCGGATTGGTCGGCGCCGGCCGTACGGAACTTGTCCGCGCGATTTCGGGCGCGGACCCAATCAGTGCAGGTTCGATCAAGCTGGAAGGCGAAGAACTCAGGCTGCGCGATCCGGCGGACGCGATCGCCAAGGGTATCGTGATGGTTCCGGAAGACCGCAAGGAGCAGGGCCTGATTGTCGGGCACCGGATCGGCGAGAACATTATCTACGCCAATCTCGACAAGCTGGGCGGGCGTTGGATTACGCCGAGCGTCAAGCGCTCGTTTGCGGAGAAGGCAGTTGCCAAGTTCGGCGTAAAGGGCCGTGCGGAGCAATATGCCTCGGACCTGTCCGGCGGCAACCAGCAGAAGGTGGTCATCGCGAAATGGCTGATGCGCGATCCTAAGGTCGTCGTGCTCGACGAACCGACGAGAGGCATCGACGTCGGCGCCCGAGCGGGCATCTACGACATCATCGTCAATCTTGCAAAACGGGGCGTGGCGGTCATCGTCGTAAGCTCGGACCTTGAGGAAGTTCTCGGAGTCTCCAATCGCATTCTCGTGCTTGCGCAAGGCAAACAGGCAGGCATTCTCAATCGTGACCAGGCAAATGACGTTTCGGTCATGGAGCTAGCTACCATCTAAACAGACAGAGAAAGGAAGAGCGGTGTCCGACATCACTCTGAACGCCCCGAAGCTTTTCGATCTCAGCGGCCAGGTTGCCATCGTTACCGGAGCCGGAAGCGGCATTGGGCAGCGCATTGCCATCGGCCTTGCGCAATGCGGGGCGGACGTGGCGTTGCTCGACCGTCGAACCGACGACGGGCTGGCCAAGACGGCTGAACATATTCGCGCCGCCGGCCGCCGCTCGATCCAGATCGCGGCGGATGTCACGAGCAAATCTTCCCTTGGAGATGCCGTAGCACGGACCGAAGCCGATCTCGGCCCATTGACACTTGCAGTCAACGCTGCAGGCATCGCTAACGCGAACGCAGCGGAAGAAATGGAGGAGGACCAATATCAGACGTTGATGGATATCAACCTGAAAGGCGTCTTTCTTTCCTGCCAGGCAGAGGCTCGCGCCATGCTGAAGAATGGGCGCGGCTCCATCGTCAACATCGCTTCCATGTCGGGTGTGATCGTAAACCGGGGGCTGAGCCAAGCGCACTATAACGCCTCCAAGGCGGGCGTGATCCATATGTCGAAGTCCATGGCGATGGAATGGGTCGACCGCGGCATTCGCGTCAACACCATCTCCCCCGGATACACGGCAACGCCCATGAACACCCGTCCGGAGATGGTCCACCAGACCAAGCTCTTCGAAGAGCAGACGCCGATGCAGCGCATGGCAGCGGTGGACGAGATGGTAGGCCCGGCGGTGTTTCTGCTGTCGAATGCAGCAAGTTTCGTGACCGGCGTCGATCTTCTTGTCGATGGCGGTTTCTGCTGCTGGTGATGCGATGAGAAAGCTCATTGCCGCCGCTGGAAAGTGACCGGTCTCGCTTCCTCCCTGGCTGAGATCGAGGCGCTGAAGGGACTAACGGGCAAGACGGCGTGCGATATCGCCGTCTGCCCGCCCTTCACGCCGATCGAACGGGCTGTCTAACGGACGGAGGGCTCGGGCGTCGTCATCGGCGCTAAAGGCTGCCTGAATTTGCGACAACCGGTTGAGATCCAATAATGATCGCATGGTAGGTCGCACCCAGATTTGCTGTTTATCGAGTGACACAAGGAAAGAGCATGAAACGCTTTGAGCAGAAGACTGTCGTCATTACCGGGGGCAGTCGCGGCATCGGCGCCGCCATCGCCAGACGCTTTGCGCGCGAAGGCGCCAATCTCGTCGTCTCGGCCAATGAGGAGCTGGTCCACGGCGTTGCCGAACAGATCCGAACCGAAGGCGGCAAGGCGATCTCCTTCATCGGCGATGTCACCGACAAGGCAAGCGTCACCGCCCTCTATGATGCCGCCGAGAAGGAATTCGGCTCGGTCGACGTTTCGATCCAGAATGCCGGCGTCATCACCATCGCCCGCGTCGAGGACCTGACCGAAAACGAGTGGGACAAGGTCATGGCCGTCAACACCAAGGGCGTCTTCCTCTGCGCCCAGGAGGCAATATCAAGAATGCGCAAGCACAAGCGCGGCGGCCGCATCATCAACACCGCTTCCGGCCAAGCCCGCGACGGCTTCATCTACACCCCGCATTATGCCGCCTCGAAAATGGGCGTCGTCGGAATCACCCAGAGCCTGGCCAAGGAAGTCGCGACCGAGAAGATCACCGTCAACGCCTTCTGCCCCGGCATCATCGAGACCGACATGTGGGCCTATAACGACCAGGCCTGGGGCAAGCTGCTCGGCAACTACGCCCCCGGCGAACTGATGAAGGAATGGGTCGAAGGCATCCCGATGAAACGGGCCGGCTCCGGCGAAGATGTCGCCGGCCTGGTGACCTTCCTCGCCAGCGATGACGCTGCCTATATCACCGGCCAGACGATCAATGTCGACGGCGGCCTGATCATGTCCTGATGCAGGCGCCCAAATTGCGTAGCGGTTTTGGGACAACGACATGCATCGAACAAAGAGCAAACCACGAGCGAAGTGCGGAAGGCGACACGGTCGTCGCCTCTGTGTGAACAGTGTGTCCATCGGCGTTAGGGCAGCTTTGCATTTTTGCCTGGTCGAGTGACCTTGCCATCCGCCTGTTTTTGGTCCTATCTTTGAAGTGTTCTCAGGGCGGGGTGTAATTCCCCACCGGCGGTATCAGGAGCAATCCTGGAGCCCGCGAGCGCTTCCGGCACCTCCTGTCGGAAGGTCAGCAGATCCGGTGAGATGCCGGAGCCGACGGTATAGTCCGGATGGAAGAGGACAACACGGGCAGTCGCACTCCATCCTGGAGGCGGCTGACGTTTGTTCGCCCAAGGGCAGAAGGCTCGCTCACGGATTGAGCCGAGCAGACCATGTCAGTCCGCTGACATAACCCTTGAAAGGCCAGACAGCATGACTATCGCAACAATTGAAGATGCCATATCAGCCATTGCCAGCGGCAAGATGGTCGTCGTCGTCGACGACCAGAACCGGGAAAACGAGGGCGATATCGTGGTCGCGGCCGATGCCGTCACCCCGGAAACAATCGCCTTCATGATGACCCACGCCCGTGGTCTCGTCTGCATCGCCATGGAAGGCGAGCGTCTCGATGCGCTCGACATTCCGCTGATGGTGCCCAACAACACGGAATCGCACAAAACTGCCTTCACGGTCTCGGTTGATTATCTCAAGGGCACGACGACGGGCATTTCTGCGGCGGACCGCGCCGCCACCGTCCGCGCCCTGGTCGATGATCGCGCAAAGCCCGCCGATTTCGCCCGCCCCGGCCATATCTTTCCGCTGCGCGCCAATCCCCGCGGCGTGCTCGGCCGCCCTGGCCATACCGAAGCCGCCATCGATCTCGCCCGCCTTGCCGGAAGGGTCCCCGCCGGCGTCATCTGCGAAGTCGCCAACGACGACGGAACCATGTCTCGCCTGCCCGAACTCACGCTCTTCGCCGAACGCCACAACCTACCCCTCGTCACCATCGAGGATCTGATCGCCTATCTCGACCGCCAGGTAGTAAAAGACATACGCGAAGTCGCTTGATCGATGCCTTTGTTGCGGTGGCACAGCCCGCCGCAACTAAGAACGTGCCGAAGCGATGACCCTGAGGGCACCTTCCCTTGCCCACCCTATGTCCGGCTGATTGAAACGCCGCCATCGGCCAGCATCGCCGTGCCGGTCACGAAGCTCGACATGTCGGAGGCGAGGAAAAGCGCCGCATTGGCGATCTCTTCGGGTTGCGCCATGCGTTTCAGCGCATGCAGCCCCTCCACGAAGGCGAGCACCTCCGGCGTGGCATCAGGCGCGTTGGTAATGCTGGCGGGCGTGTCGGTGCCACCAGGAAGCAGTGCGTTGACGCGGATCTTCTGCGCTCCGAGTTCAGCGGCGAGCACCTGCACGAAGCCGATCAGCCCCGCCTTGCTCGCCGCATAGGCGGCCATGCCAGGCATACCGACGGTGTGGCCGACGAAAGTCGAGGTGAAGATCAGCGATCCGCCGCCTTTTCCCATCGCCGCCGACTGGTGTTTGGCGCCGAGGAAGGCGGCGGTGAGATTGGTCTCGATCGTCTCGCGCCAGCCCTCGAGCGACAGCCCGGCAACCGGCCCCATCTCACCGAGGATGCCGGCATTGTTGAAGGCGATGTCGAGCCGGCCAAAACGCGAGACCGCCGTTTCGACGAGCCTTGCCTGCAGCGCCTCGTTCCTGACATCGCCTGATATGGCGACGGCTTGACCACCCTCCGCCTCGATTTCCGCGATGACATCATCGAGCGCGTCCTGCCGCCGGCCGGTGACCACGAGCTTGGCGCCTTGCCGCGCAAAGAGTTTCGCCGCCGCGCGGCCGATGCCGGAGCTTGCGCCGGTGATGATGGCGATCTTGTCGTTGAGAAGTGTCATATCGGTCTCTCCTGGGTTGTTGCGAGATGTGAGATGCTCAAATATCAGGCGATGCAGCCACCCGATTCCCGCGCAAGAAGAGAAAAACGCCTATGGCCGAACCGGAAGGAGCGATGGCGCGTCCCCATCGCCGCCTTGATGGCCGTGCGGAAGTATCGGGATTCGCCTTATAAAACGGTGATTTGCGGCGATCTCACTCACACGCCTGCGTTGACGTCAGCGTTATTGTGCACCGCATCATCGATTTATGCTTTGTGTGACATTCATCCGATTCCCTTGATGCATCTTCGCGATTAAAAGGAGCGCACAGGTAACGGGAATCTCTTCATGCCGCGGTCACGCAATACTGAGGGCGCCATCTATATGAGTATGGCGATGGCCGGCTTTTCCGCGAGCGACGCTCTGTCCAAATCGGTGATCGGCTATATGAACGCTGGCGAAATCATGTTCCTGCGCGGCCTCTTCACCAGCCTGCTCGTCTATCTGATCGCCTGGAAAATGGGCGCGCTGCGTTCCTGGCGCATCATGCTGCAGCCGATGATCATTTTCAGGATCATCTGCGAGACGCTCTCCGCCGTCACCTATATCACCGCGCTCGGCATGATGCCGATCGCCAATGCCTCGGCGATCCTGCAATCGCTGCCACTGGTCGTCACCTTCGGCGCGGCGCTCTTCTTTGGCGAGCCGGTCGGCTGGCGGCGCTGGTCGGCGATCCTCGTCGGCCTCGTCGGCGTGATGATCATCATTCGTCCCGGCCCTGAGGGATTCACCGCCGCCGCCCTCCTCTGCGTCGCCGCGGTGCTGACGACGGCCGGCCGCGATCTCGCCACCCGGAGCATCAGTCCGGAGATTCCCTCGCTGATGATAACCGTCATCACCGCCATATCAGCCTCCTTCTTCGGTGCGCTGCTCATTCCGGTGCTTGGCGGCTGGCAGCCGGTCAGCGCCACCGCGCTTGGTCATCTCGTGCTCGCATCGGTGCTGGTGCTCGTTGGCTATCAGTCGGTCATCCTCGCCATGCGCACTGGCGAAATCTCTTTCGTCGCGCCGTTCCGCTATACCAGCCTGATCTTCTCTTCTGTGCTCGGCTTCTTTTTCTTCGCCGAAGTGCCTGACAGCTGGACGCTCGTGGGGGCTGCGATCGTCATCGCCTCCGGCCTCTATACGTTCTATCGTGAGGCCAAGCGCCGCGTGTCGCCGATCGCGCAGGAATCCGCGCCGCGCGCGCCGGTTTGAGGAAGGATGATGGCTGAATTCTCATTGGATAAATCTCAAATAGCGGGCGTCGTGCTGGCCGGCGGCCGCTCACAGCGCATGGGCCGCGACAAGGCGGGCGTGATGCTCGGGGCCGAGAGCCTGCTCCACCATGTGCTGACCCGCCTCTCGCAGCAGGCCCCGCTCGTTGCCGTCAACGCCGATGCCGCCGCCGAGAGCGTGCCTGTCGTTCCCGACCGTTTTCGCGGCAAGGCCGGGCCGATGGCCGGTATCCATGCGGCCATGGTCTATGCCGCCGGCCTGCCGTCGACCACCCATGTCGTCACCGTCTCGGTGGATTGCCCGTTCTTCCCGGCCGATCTCGTCGCCCGGCTGGCGGCAGCGGTCGACCACCCCTCGCAGGTCGCCATTGCAGCCTCCGAGGGCCGCAGCCATCCTGTCTTCGGGCTTTGGCCGGTGACGCTGGCCGCCGATCTCGAAGCCTGGATCGCCACCGACGAGAAGCGCCGAGTACGCGACTTCCTGTTACGACATGACGTTACGGAAGTGGCGTTTCCGCTGCATCCGACCCGTGCCAGCCTGCTGGATCCCTTCTTCAACATCAATACGCCCGACGATCTCGTCGAGGCGGAACGCTGGCTGGAGGCCCTTCGCGGATGACCGCACCGAAAATCTTCGGCATCGCCGGCTGGAAGAACTCAGGCAAGACGGGGCTCGCCGTCCGGCTGGTGACGGAGTTCACCCGCCGCGGCTACAAGATCTCGACGATCAAGCACGCCCATCATGATTTCGACATCGACAAGGTCGGGGCCGACAGCTACCGCCACCGTCAGGCCGGCGCCCACGAGGTCACCATCGTCTCCGGCACGCGCTACGCCATCATGCACGAGCTGCGCGGCGCGCCAGAACCTGAATTCGAGGAGATCCTCGCCCGTCTCGCCCCCTGCGATCTCGTGCTGATCGAAGGTTACAAGCGCGAGCCGATCCCGAAGATCGAGGCCCGCCGCCTGGAGGCCGCCAATCGCGAACCGCTGGCGCCAAGCGATCCCCATATCTGCGCCATCGCCGCCGATCATGCCGTCACGGACACGGCCTTGCCGGTCTTCGATCTAGACGACACAGGCGCCATCGCCGATTTTATCGCTGACATCGTCGGCCTTGGATAGGCGAGGCTTTGAACCACCTGCGTCACCGCCGGACCTGAGAAGCGGGACCGTTTCGCTTGCCATCGCCTTGGCAATTTCCTTGGCAAGCTGAGCCTGATCATAGGGCTTTGCCAATCTCGGAAGATCGATATCGGTGCCGGCAGGAAGATCGGCGTAACCTGTCGCCAGCACGATCGGCAATGCCGGATGAATGTCCCGTGCGGCCTGAGCAAGCTGTGCGCCGGTCATACCAGGCATCGAATAGTCGGTTATGACAAGGTCGAAATACTGACCGCTGCTGATCAGTTCCAGCGCCTGCGCGCCGGAGTTTGCTTCGACGACCTCGTGGCCGAGATCTTCAAGCATGTCGACCGAACTCATGGCGATCAAGGCATCGTCATCGACCAGAAGGATCTTCAGTCTGGATGCAGCTTGCGGAACGGGCAGTTCCGCTTCGATCGCCCGCTCGGGGCGCCGTTCGGTCGCCGGAAGCCACAGTTCGGCAATCGTTCCCACTCCAAGCTCGCTGGTCAGAAGAAGTGCGCCATTGAGCTGAACGGCAAGTCCGTGGATCATCGACAAGCCTAGGCCCGTGCCCTTTCCGAGTTCCTTGGTAGAGAAAAACGGATCGACTGCCTTCTTCAGCGTCTCCGCGTCCATGCCGGTGCCGCTGTCGGCCACTGCCAGCACAAGATATGCCCCCTTGCCGAGAGCGCCGTCATCGCCGGCCACCTGCTCCTCACGCAGCGATATCAACAGCGTCCCGCCATCCGGCATCGCATCGCGGGCATTGACCGCGAGGTTGAGCAGCGCCAATTCGAGCTGGTTCGCATCGACTAGCGCCGGCGGCAGCGTCGCCGGCAGGCTGGTTTCGATGCTGATCGACGATCCGACCGAGCGCCGCAGCAAGTCGTTCATGCCGGAGACCAACTCGGCCAGATCGACGGGCTTGACCTGCAGATCCTGCTGTCTGGCAAAAGCCAGCAGCCGCTGCGTCAGCGCCGCCCCGCGTCGCGCGCCCTGAACCGCGCCATCGACCAGACGCGTCGCCTTCGCATCTCCAGCCACGTGCTTGCCGAGCAGCTCCAGATTTCCGAGAACAACCATCAGCAGATTGTTGAAATCATGGGCGACGCCACCGGTCAGTTGGCCAATCGCTTCCATTTTCTGCGATTGGCGAAGCTGCTCCTCGGCCCTTTCGCGCTGGGCGACCTCCTCAAGCAGGGTCTGGTGGGCAGCGTTGACCTCCCTGGTCCGTTCCCTCACACGCTCTTCGAGGTTCTCATTGAGCCGTCTCAGATTTTCTTCGATGGTCTTGCGGGCGGTGGTATCGGAGCAGACGCCGACCAGTTTGCTGGCGGACCCATATCTGTCGGCGTAGAGCTGCGCATGGACTTCGGTCCAATGCAGTGATCCATCCGGCCAGATCGTCCTGTGCTCGATCGAATAGTCTTCTCCGGTATCAATCGTCCGGCGCAGGCGTGCCAGCACAAGGTCCCGGTCATCGGGGTGGATGCTGGCGATCAGATCGTCGCGGGTGACATCATCATCCGGTTCTCGGCCGAAGACTGCCTTGCAGGTCGCCGAGGCCATCAACGCCATCGTGGAAAGTTCCAGCTCCCACGCCCCGAGACGACCGGCGGCGAGTGCCGTCTGCAACCGGCGTTCTCCCTCGCTCAGAGCCTCGAGCCGGGCGCGCGCTTCGTATTGGCGCAGACGTCCCTTCAAAGCTGTGCGGACAACGCTGATGAAGGAGGTCGCATGGAACGGCCTCTCCAGAAAGGCGACGTTGCCTAGAACCTCGGAAAGCCTGGCAGCGGCTGGATTTCGTTCAGGTCCGCCACCGCGGCGGGTGAGGACGATGAACGGCAGGTCGGACCAGCTTGGCTGGGCGGCAACCCAGGCAGCGATCGGTTTCAGGTCACTGCCGCGGACGGCCTCTTCCGTCAACACGCCAACCGCGATGTCGTCATCCAGCGATGACGCGAAGAGATTCAAATCGGCAACTGCGATCGATGATAGTCCGGCCTCATCGGTCAAGGATGCCGCAACCTGGGCATCGCGTCCGGCCGGGGCATAGATCAGTGCCTTCGGGTTACTGGAATTAGGAATTGCCGCCGTCCTCACTGTCGGTTGGCAAAAGCGCAGCGGACTTTGCAACGAAGTCCGGGACGCCACGAAGCACCCCCTGAAAACCGACGATGGGATCTCCGATCGTCAGGCCGTCCGCATCGATCCGATACTCCCGGATGGTGTCCTCGTGGTGGCCGGTCCTCTTCTTGATGACGGAGACCGCCCGCCGCACACGTCCCACGGCCTCGAAGTAACGCAGGAGGATGACCGTATCGGCGAGGTAGGTCACGTCAACAGGCGATTTCATATCGCCCACCAGTCCATGCTGGGCGACCGTAAGGAAGGTGTTCGCGCCTTGTCTGTTCAGATATTGCAGCAGCTCGTGCATATGCAATATCAGCGAATTTTCATCCGGCATCGAAGCCTGGTAGCCATTGATGCTGTCGATGATGACGGTCCTCGCGCCCGACCTGTCGACACAGGTCCGCACGCGGTGGGCGAATTCGCCGGGTGATAGTTCCGCGGCATCGAGCTGCTCGATATGCACCAAACCCTCATCCCTCAGTCCCTCGAGATCTATCCCGAGCTGTTTCAGGCGGGCGAAAAGCAAACCGAGCTCCTCATCGAAAATAAAGGCAGCCGTCTTTTCTCCGCGCGCGATGGCCGCCATCAAGAATTGAAACGAGAAAGTGCTCTTGCCGGTGCCGGCGGGACCGAGGATCAGTGTACTGGACCCTCGCTCGAGCCCTCCGCCCAGAAGAAGGTCCAGCTCTGCAATATTGCTGGGAAGCTGATCGCGAACATATTTCAACCTGTGTTCTGCGGCGACGAGACGCGGAAACACGACGACACCGCCGGTCTGGATGGTGAAGTCGTGGTAGCCGCCGCGAAAAGCCTGCCCGCGGTATTTCATCACCCTCAGGCGTCGCCGTTCGGAGCCGTAATTCGGCGCCAGCTCGTCGAGATGGATAACCCCGTGCACGACGCTGTGTACCGTCTTGTCGAGCGTGTCGGAGGTCAGATCGTCGAGGAGAAGCACGGTCGCCCCTTGTCGGGCAAAATAATGTTTGAGCGCAAGAATCTGCCGGCGGTAGCGCAGCGAGCTTTGTGCGAGAAGCCTTATCTCGGACAGGCTGTCGAGAACCACCCGGCTCGGCTTGATCCGCTCGAAGGCGGCGAAAATTTCTCTTGTCGTCTCACCGAGTTCAAGATCCGACGAATAAAGCAGGCTCTGCTGTTGGTCGGCATCCAGCAGGCTTTCCGGAGGCACGACCTCGAAGACCTCGATATTGCCCTCGATCACCATGCCGTGCGATGCGGCACCGGCCCGAAGTTCGCTCTCGGTTTCCGAAAGGGTGATGTAGAGCCCCTGCTCGCCGAGCCGTGCACCTTCGATCAGGAACTGCAGCGCAATCGTCGTTTTGCCAGCTCCCGGATTTCCCTCCAGGAGAAACACGTGCCCCGGCGAAAGGCCCCCCGCCAAAACTGTATCCAAACCGGACACGCCGGTCCGAGCTTTCGTGGCAGACGCCGCAGTATTCATTCACTGTTTCCTTCAATTTCAAGTGTGAATTAGCGGCGAGCGATGGAATGTCAAATTGCCGGCGGCATGATTTCACCTCCAGCAAGAACCAATCATTGAACGTCAGGTAGCTCGGATCCATGCCTGTCCGGACAGCTCGAAACGGCGAGACCTATCCCCGATAGCGCAGCGCATCGACGACGAGGGCGAATGCCGGCGATGTATGCCTGCGGCTCGGATAGTAGAGATGGTAGCCGGAAAACGGCAGGCACCAATCCTCAAGGACCCGCACCAGCCGCCCCTCGGCAAGATGCGTCTCGACCAAGTTCTCCGGCATATAGGCAAGGCCCAGACCGGCCAGCACGGCATTCAGCCGGAGCGCTATATTGTTGAAGACCAACTGTCCTTCGACGCGAACCCTGAGTTCGCGCCCGTCCTTTTCGAACTCCCAGGCATAGACACTGCCATAGGTCGGCAGGCGCAGGTTGATGCAATTGTGATCCGTAAGGTCCTGCGGCGTCAGCGGCTTCGGCCTGGTGTCGAAATAGGCGGGAGCGCCGACCACGGCCATGCGCATGTCGGGGCCGATGCGCACCGCGATCATGTCCTTCGCTACCTGTTCTCCCAGCCGCACCCCCGCATCGTAGCGCTCCGCGACGATGTCGGTCAGACCGTAGTCAACGATGATCTCGACATTGATATCGGGATAATCAGGCAGCAGCTTTTGCAAGGCGGGCCAGAGGACGGCATCGGCCGCATGCTCGCCGGCATTGATGCGGATCGTGCCTGCCGGCTTCTCCCGGAACGCGCTCAAGGCAGCCAGCTCGCTCTCGATCTCGTCGAGCCGCGGTCCGATGGAGACCAGCAGGCGTTCGCCGGCTTCCGTCGGCGAAACGCTACGGGTCGTGCGTGTCAGCAATCGCAGTCCAAGCCGTTCCTCGAGCCCTCGGATGGTGTGGCTGAGCGCCGACTGCGACACACCGAGCTTGCCCGCCGCCTTGGTGAAGCTTTGAGCGCGCGCGACGGCGATGAAGGCGATGAGGTCGTTGACGGCGGGGCGCGGCATTTATGAAACTTTCTCATGGGTTCTTGCCGTTTATACCATCTAATCGCGGCCAGGCGCACGCCCTAAATACCTTGTTACTCGAGTGGACATGTCCACCCCGCCATCGAAAGCCCGGCATCGAAAGGAAGACAAAGATGGATATCAAGCGAAGCGGTTCGCAGCCATCGGCCAAGGGACCGACCGATTGGTTTACCGGCAGCGTGCGTGTCGACCCGCTGTTTGCCGTGACCAGCCCCGCACGCGCGGCTGGCGCCAGCGTCACCTTCGAGCCCGGCGCCCGAACCGCCTGGCACACCCATCCGCTCGGCCAGACGTTGATCGTCACATTGGGCTGCGGTCGCGTGCAGCGCGACGGCGGCCCCGTCGAGGAGATCCGCGCCGGCGACGTCGTCTGCTTCGCACCGGGTGAACGCCATTGGCACGGCGCATCGCCGACGACGGCAGTGACCCATATCGCCATCCAGGAACAGCTCGACGGCAAGGTCGTCGACTGGATGGAGCATGTCACCGACACGCAATACCAAGGTTAGAAAAGGAAACTTCTATGCAGAAGCGTGAACTTGGAAAGAGCGGACTTCAAGTCTCGGCCATCGGTCTCGGCTGCATGGGGCTGAGTTACGGGTATGGCCCGGCGACAGATATTCAGGAAGCGACCGTACTGATCCGGCGGGCATTTGAACGCGGCGTGACCTTCTTCGACACAGCCGAGGCCTATGGCCCCTATAAGAACGAAGAGCTTCTGGGCGAGGCGCTCGCCCCATTCCGCGAAGAGGTGGTGATCGCCACGAAATTCGGTTTCAACTTCGATGCCAATGGCGGTCAGAGCGGCATGAACAGCCGTCCGGAGCGGATCTGCGCGGTGGCCGACCAGGCGCTGAAGCGTTTGAAGACCGATGTCATCGATCTCTTCTACCAGCATCGCGTCGATCCCGATGTTCCGATCGAGGATGTCGCCGGCACGGTCAAGGCGCTGATCGCGGAAGGCAAGGTCAGGCATTTCGGCCTCTCGGAAGCGGGCGCCCAGACGATCCGCCGCGCCCATGCCGTCCAGCCGGTGGCGGCACTGCAGAGCGAATATTCGCTGTGGTGGCGCGAGCCCGAGCAGGAAATCCTGCCGACGCTGGAAGAGCTCGGCATCGGTTTCGTTCCTTTCAGCCCGCTCGGCAAGGGCTTTCTGACTGGCGCGATCAGCGAAACGACCACCTTCGACAGCAAGGATTTCCGCAACGTCGTGCCGCGCTTTTCTCAGGAGGCGCGAAAGGCCAACCAGGCGCTCGTCGATCGTCTCGGAGAAATCGCCGCCCGCAAGAAGGCCACCTCCGCCCAGGTCGCTCTCGCATGGCTGCAGGCGCAGAAGCCCTGGATCGTGCCGATCCCCGGCACCACCAAGCTGCATCGCCTCGAGGAGAACATCCGGGCCGCCGAGGTCGAACTGACGGCCGAGGATCTCGGCAATATCGAAAGCGCGCTCGCCACCATCAAGGTGGAAGGCGATCGATATCCCGCGCATCTGCAGGCAAGGGTCAACCGCTGAGAAAAGAAACGGCCGCCATCGTTTGCGGTCGCTTCTTCATTGATCGCATCATCGTCTCGGCGCCGGTGCATTCTCCTGGAAAGCCGGGATCGCCTCGAGCCTGCCGACAATCTCCGCGATATTGGGCCACAGGGCGAGATCGAAGCCCATGCGCCGGGCGCTGATCGCCTGCGGGAAGAGAAAGATATCGGCGATACCAGGCCGGTCGCCGATGGCGAAGGCGCCTTGCCTGCGGCCGGCGATCATCGACTCTACAGCGGCCATTCCCTCGCCGACCCAGTGACGGCTCCAGGCTGCAACGGCATCGGCATCCGCCTGGAAGGCCGTTTTGAGGTGCAGGCCGATGCGTGGCGGCAGCAGCGCATGGATCTCGGCTGCGATTGCAAGCGCGATCGACCGCGCCAGCGCCCTGCCCTCCGCCGTGTCGGGCAGCAGCGGCGGTTCGGGGTGAAACTCGTCGAGATATTCGACGATCGCCAGTGACTGGGTGATGAGGACGCCGCTATCCGTCAGCAAGGCCGGCACCAGCCCTTGCGGATTGACGCTGCGATATCCGGCCTGCCGGCTCTCGGCATCTTCGCCGAGGATGGTCACCGGCAGTGTTTCCGCCGTCAATCCCTTCAGGGCGAGCGCGATGCGGACTCGCGACGTCGCCGAGGAAATTTCATTCTGATAGAGCTTCACGGTCTTTCTCTCCCTGGTGACTTAAATAGAGGGGCTGGAACGGCCGCTGCTCCCCGGAAGACGACGCTGCGGATGCCGCCGTCACGAGGCCCGCTAGCGGCGAAGGCTCCTGCGAGCTTACGTCGTAGATGCAGGGCGCGGCGAAGACCGCCGCTCCCAGAATGCAGATGATCATCAATCTCATCAGATCCTCCATCGGCGAGGCCCGGTCGGCCTCGTCCTGTTTGCTTTCGGCTCCTGTCCTTTGCCCGCCGCAGCCAATGGCCTTCGGCGGGCAATGTATTCGTCAGGCAACGCTCAATTCGACATGGATATTGCCGCGTGTAGCCTTCGAGTAAGGGCAGGTCTGGTGAGCCTCTTCAATGAGGGCTCGTGCCACATCCGCTTCGATCCCGGGCAGGCTGACCTTGAGACGGGCCTGCAGGAAATAGCCGCCATCGGCTGTTCCGAGATCAACCTCGGTGTCAACGGCAAGATCGGCTGGAAGCTTGACCTTTTGATTAGCCGCGGCAAAGCCGATCGCGCCGATGAAGCACGCAGACCAGCCGGCGGCGAAAAGCTGTTCGGGATTGGTGCCGGCGCGGTTGCTGCCCGGAGGCGAAAGCTTGATCTCCAACTGGCCGTCGTCGCTGTGCGAAGCGCCATCGCGCCCGCCCGTCGTATGGGTCTTGCCGGTATAGAGAACCTTATCGATCTTTGTCATGGAACACTCCTTGTGTTGCGTCGCTCCAGGCGACTGGCCGCGCTGCGCGGCCGGGTTGACGGAGTGTGGTTTGACCGACGGATATATCCGCCATGTTTCCGAAATCGCCCGAAATGTCACAAAGCGTAGCATCCGGTATCGAGGACATCTTCACATACAAAACGTCTCGAAATTTTGCAGCGCCTCTGATGTCAACGGATAGTGATTTCCGCTGCCAGCCCGCCGCCAGCGCGATTGTGGAGCCGGAGCGACCCACCAATCTTGGCCGTCAGTTGCTGGGCGATAGCAAGACCGAGACCGGTGCCGCCGGTCTCCCTGTTGCGGGATTGTTCCAGCCGGAAGAAAGGCTGCATGGCGGCTTCCAGCATATCGTCCGGAATTCCCGGCCCGCGATCCATGACTGTGATCACGATATCGTTCTCGGCGCTGCGCTCGACACTAATCTCGGCAGCACCAGCGAACTTCAGCGCATTGTCGATGAAGTTCGACAGGATTCGGCGAAGTGCATGCGGCTTGGTGAAGGCGGCGCCCTGAACCAGCCCGACGACGGTGACGGCCTTTCCGGTATCCTGGTAGTCATAGGCTATGCTGTCGATGAACGAAGCGAGATCGATCCGGGCGCTCTTCTCGCCGTTGCCATGCGCGCTGCGCGCATAGGCAATCCCGTCCTGGACGAGACGCTGAATCTCGCCGAGATCATGCACCAGCTTGTCTTTCTCCGGCGACTCCTCCGCCATGTCGGCGCGCAGCCGCATGCGGGTGATCGGCGTCTGCAGGTCATGCGAGATTGCCGCCAGGATCTGGACGCGCTCTTCGAGGTAATGGGCAATCCTCTCCCGCATCGCGTTAAACGCCTTTGCCGCATGCGCGACCTCGCTCGGCCCCGCCTCGCTCAAGGCCGGACCGTCCTTGTTCGGGTCGAGGGCATCGGCGGCGGCGGCAAGCTCGCCAAGCGGCCGGATCGCCTGGCGAACCGCAAACCAGGTACAGAGGATGAGCAGCGCCATCTGGATGACGAAGACATAAGGCAGCCATGCGGCGATCGGCATGACGCCCTTCGGCGTGACGTCGATCGTCAACGGGCTTCCGTCGCTCAGCGTCAGATGCGCCTGCAGCCGGTTCACATCGCCTGGAATCCGTTCGATCCGGATTGGAAAGCGGTGCCCGATAGCCTCCTCGATCTTTCCTGAGATTTCCGCCCCTTTGCTTGACGTGTCAGGCACGCCGGGAAGGCCGGGCCCGAGCACGAAACGGTAATTGCCGCGGCTCAGCCGGTCGAGCAGGTCGCCGCGCTCGCCGGGCGAAAGCCGATCGAGAACCGCAATCGATGTTGCCACGTCATTTTCCAGCGTGCCGAGCATCACCGCCTTGGCCGACATGTACCGCTCCATATAGAGCACACTGAAGGACAGACCGTAGGCGAAGGCCAGTCCGATCAGCAGGATCAGGAAGATCCGCGACCGCAATGTGCTCGGCCACGTCAGGCCCGAACGCAGGGGCAATGCAGCCTTCATTGGCGCAGCTCCGAGATTTCGACCGGAACCGCAAACACATAACCTTCGCTGCGCACCGTCTTGATATAGGTCGGTTCGCGCGCATCGTCCCCCAGCCGCTGGCGCAGGCGGCTGACCAGGAGATCGATCGAACGATCGAAAAGATCGGCGTCCCGGCCCTGCGTCAGGCTCAGAAGCTGGTCGCGATTGAGCACCCGTTGCGGGTGGTCGATGAAGACGCGAAGCAGTCGGTATTCGGCGCCGCTCAGCGCAATCGCGGTTCCTTCCCTGTCGAGAAGGTGACGGGCGACCGTATCGAGCCGCCAGTCGCCGAAGGTCAGCAATTGCCCGGCCTCGCTGATCTGCAGGTTCGGCGGCAACATCCGCGTGCGCCGCAGCACCGCCTTGATGCGGGCGAGCAGCTCACGCGCAGCAAAGGGCTTGGGAAGATAATCGTCGGCGCCCATCTCCAGCCCGAGGATCCTGTCCATCTCGTCGGTGCGGGCCGTCAGCATCAGGATCGGGATCGCCTTGTGCCGGCCGGCGCGCAGTTCGCGGCACAGCACCAGCCCATCGTCACCGGGCATCATCACATCGAGCACGATCAGGTCGACCGCATTGGCCTCGATAAAGCTGCGCATCTGGCGCCCGTCCGCAGCCACGCTTGTCCTCAAACCGTTCTTCTGCAGATAGCCCGAGACCAGCTCGCGGATTTCGCGATCGTCATCGACGATCAGGATGTGATCGACATGATCCATATTTCCCGGTTCCTTACCCATAGAAGCGGCCGCGCCCTCCACCCCATACGAGGCGGTTGACACGACCTACACATATTCCGCCGGCCGGAGCAACGAGGCCCTGCAACCGGATATCGTCGGTTTAAAAGCGATCGACGTCTATGACAGCCTGCGCGAAGGCCTGAGGCGCCTCCTGAGGCAAATTGTGGCCGATGCCGCCGCCGATGGTGCGATGCTCGTATTTGCCGGAGAATTTTCCGGCGTAGGCGGAAGGCTGCGGATGCGGCGCACCGTTTGCATCGCCTTCCATGGTGATGGTCGGCACCGAAATGACAGGCGTTGCGGCGAGCGTCGTCTCGTAGGCATCGTACTTTGCCTCGCCTTCGACAAGCCCCAGGCGCCAGCGATAATTGTGAATGACGATGGCGACGTGGTCGGGATTGTCGAAGGCAGCGGCCGACCTGTCGAATGTCGCATCGTCGAAGTTCCACTTCGGCGATGCCGTCTGCCAGATGAGCTTTGCGAAATCATGCGTGTTGCTCTCGTATCCCTGACGACCGCGTTCGGTGGCGAAATAGAACTGATACCACCAGGCGAGTTCGGCTTTCGGCGGAAGCGGCTTCTTGTTGGCCTCCTGGCTGCCGATCAGGTAGCCGCTCACCGATACCATCGCCTTGCAGCGCTCGGGCCAGAGCGCCGCCATGATATTGGCGGTCCGCCCGCCCCAGTCGTAGCCAGCAATCACAGCCTTCTCGATATCAAGCGCATCGAGCAGCGCGATCATATCGGCGGCGAGCGCTGACGGCTGGCCGTTGCGCGGCGTCTGGTCGTCCAGGAAGCGGGTCGTCCCGTAGCCGCGCAGATAAGGCACAATCACCCTGTAGCCCGCCGTGGCAAGCAGCGGTGCGACATCGACGAAACTATAGATGTCATAGGGCCAGCCATGCAGGAGCAATACGACGGGGGCATCCGCCTTTCCCGCCTCGGCATAACCGATGTCGAGCACGCCTGCCTTGACCTGCTTCAGCGCTTCGAAGGACGTGTTGGTTCCGGGCTTTATAGCTGGCACCGAACCGGCCGCCGCAGACGACTGGGCGGCGGCCGTGCCGGCCACGCCGAATTCGACGGCCGCAAGGGCGATTGCCGTCATGCCGAAGAAACGGCGGCGGTGATGGTTGATTTGCTCTGACATCAGTCTCTCCTGTCGAATGGATCACGGTCGCGAAAAGGCGCTCTACTTGTATCCCTGATATGTCGCAAGCAACCGTTTTTTGAATGCGGATGTAGCTTCCGGCCGCCTGGATACATTCCGATACAATCGCGCGGCCTCGGCAAGTGGTCGCCTTGGCTGCAGTCGTCTCCTCGCGGCTGCGGCAGTTTGTATCGCTTTGTATCGCTGCCGCCCTACCCCGACACTTCGGTACATTTTCCCGCAAAGCCGGACACATCGGGGATACCTCACACCGGCCATATCCCCGCCGTTGCTGGTTCAGGCCCCATCGCCGCCCAGAGCCCGATCAATCGGTTTCAAAGGAAACGATGATGACACTTCTGATCATTGCCTATCTCGGAGGCGCGCTGACGATCCTCAGCCCGTGTATCCTCCCCATCCTCCCCTTCGTCTTTGCCCGCGCCGGACAGCCCTTCGTCAGAAGCACGCTGCCGATGCTGGCGGGCATGGCCGCCACCTTCGCGCTGGTCGCTACACTTGCCGCAGTCGGCGGCAGCTGGGCCATTCGCGCCAATGAATATGGCCGCCTTGCCGCCATCGTCCTGCTTGCCCTCTTTGGCGCGAGCCTGCTTTCGCCGCGTTTCGCAAGCACGCTTGCCCGGCCGGTCGTCGATCTTGGCAACAATCTTCTGAACGCCACCGGCGGCGGGCGCGGCACCACGACAGTGAAGAGCGCGCTTCTTCTCGGCGTTGCCACCGGAATGCTCTGGGCGCCTTGCGCCGGTCCGATTCTCGGCCTTGTGCTGACCGGAGCTGCATTGCAGGGCGCCAATCTGCAAACGACCTTCCTGCTGATCGCTTATGCCGCTGGTGCTGCAAGTTCGCTTGCGGTAGCCCTGCTGGTCGGTGGCCGGATATTCGCCGCCATGAAGCGTTCGCTCGGCGTTGGCGACAGGATTCGTCAGGGGCTCGGCGCTGCCGTCCTGGCGGGTGTCGCCGTCATCGCGCTTGGCCTCGACACCAGCCTGCTCGCCCGGCTCTCCTATGCCAGCACCACATCGCTGGAACAGGCCGTGCTCGACAGGCTGCATGCAAAGCCGCTCAGTAGCGCATCTTCCGAGCTGGCGAGCAACGAGGTGATGATCGCCGCAGCTGATGCGAAGAAGCCCTTCCGCAGCGACTTGCCCGTCGAAGGCCGCGCCCCCTCGCTCGACGGCGCGGTCGAATGGCTGAACTCTGAGCCTCTGACATCAGAGCAATTGCGGGGCAAAGTCGTGCTCGTCGACTTCTGGACCTATTCCTGCATCAACTGCATTCGCACGATCCCCTATGTCAGGGCCTGGGCGGAAAAATACGCCGATCAAGGCCTTGTCGTCATCGGCGTCCACGCCCCGGAATTTGCCTTCGAGAAGAAGATCGACAACGTCAAAAGCGCAATCGACGATTTCAAGATCGGCTATCCCGTTGCGATCGACAATGATTACAAAATCTGGCGCGCTTTCGAAAACAGCTACTGGCCTGCCGCCTATCTGATCGATGCCAAGGGTCAGATTCGCTACCACCATTTCGGCGAAGGCAATTACGACAGGACCGAAAAGGCCATTCAGGACCTGTTGCGCGAGGCCGGCAGCCAGACGACGGCAAGCGCGCCGGTCGCGCCGGATGCCAAGGGCGTGGAAGCAGGCCCAGATCTCCGCAATATCCGCTCCGGCGAGACCTATCTCGGCTACGAACAGGCGGCGAATTTCGCCTCTCCGGAAGGGCTGCAGGCTGACCTGGCACAAAATTATACAATCGGCGAACCGGGCCTCAATGGCTGGGGCCTGTCCGGAACCTGGATCGTCGGCCGGGATCAGGCGACGCTTGATCAGTCGGGCGGTGGCATCACCTATCGCTTCAGCGCCCGCGATCTGCATCTCGTTCTTGGGCCGGGTGCCGGCGACAAGCCGATCCGCTTCCAGGTGAAGATCGACGGCAAGGCGCCAGGGCCCGACCATGGGTCAGACATCGATGCCGACGGCAATGGCACGGTGACCGCGACGAGGCTTTATCAGCTCGTCCGCCAGTCCGGCACGGTCGCCGCCCGCAACTTCGAGATCCGCTTCCTCGATCCCGGCGTGCAGGCTTACGCCTTCACGTTCGGCTGAACCTGAAACGCATCAATATCCCGATCATCAACAATGACCAAAGGAGTGATAGTCATGAACAAACGTCTTCTTTTCACGGCAGCGCTTGCATTTGCCGCCACCGCCATCGCGTTCGCAGCAGAGGCTGCCGCGGTCAAGAACATCGTGATCGTCCACGGCGCGCTGGCCGACGGCTCGGGATGGCGCAAGGCGACGGACATTCTCGCGAAGCGCGGCTTCAACGTCACCATCGTCCAGCAGCCCATTACCTCGCTCGACGACGATGTGGCGGCGACCAAGCGGGTTCTCGACCTTCAGGACGGACCGGTCCTGCTCGTCGGCCACAGCTACGGCGGCATCGTCATCACCGAAGCCGGCAACGATCCCGCGGTCGCGGGCCTGGTCTATGTCGCGGCATTCCAGCCCGACAAGGGAGAAAGCCTGCTGAGCCTCGCCAGCTCGAAACCCGCAGGCAGCATGGATATAAAGGAAACGAAGGACGGCAAATATCTCTATCTCGATCCGGGCGCCTTCGCCGCGGCTTTCGCAGCCGACCTTCCGCAAGCCGAAGCCGATTTCATGGCAAAGTCACAGGTCTTTGCCGCAAAGCAGGCATTCTCCGCCAAGATCACTCAGCCGGCATGGCGGACGAAGAAAAGCTGGTCGATCGTCGCCACCGAGGATCGTTCTATCAACCCCGAGCTGGAACGCGACATGGCAAAACGTGCCGGCAGCGAAGTGACCGAGATCAAGGCCAGCCACGCCGTCTTCGCCTCCCAACCGGAAAAGGTTGCCGATGCGATCGAAACGGCAGCAAGGAAAGCCGGCGAGTAGCGCGCGCAGGAAGGTCCTCAGCAGTCGCGGATGAAGCCTCTGGTCGGAAGGCCACCCGACCAGAGGCGTGAGAAGTCGCGGCCGGCCAAGAATGTCGATCTCGTCGTCACCCGCTTCCCCGCAGCCGAAGTCGGGCAGCATCCATGCAGATTGTGACTATTCCATCACAAAAATGGAAGATTGGTCACAAATTCTCATTTCAAATTGCGGGGTTTCCCTGTAAAATTGAGACGATATGCCATGTTGCGCGCAACCGGCTGGTGCAGAAGCTGAGCTCGGCGCAAATGCCGAATCGTAGCTCGAGGGACAAACAAGATGAGAATGGCAGTCCCTTGTTAAATTTTCATCAGAACACTATTCCAAGTGTAAACGATAAGGGAGAGATGCGATATGGATAGTCGCAAGGGCCGGCGCATCGCAGTCTTATCCGAGGCCCTTTCACAACATCGCATTCTGCACATCAAGAATGCTGCGGAGATCCTGGGCGTCTCAGAGATGACGGTGCGGCGTGATGTCAGCGCCAATGCAGACCAATTCGCGTTTCTCGGCGGCCATATCGTTGCAGCTGTCGAAGCGGAAAACGATCCCTATGAAATTTCCAAGGCAGCCGACAGTCATGCCGCTGCAAAACGGCAAGTTTGCACACAAGCTATTGATTACATTCACCATGATGATACGGTGTTTTTCGATTGCGGCACCACCTTACCCTATCTGGTCGATCTCCTCCCAGACCAGATTCACATAACGGCGATCTGTTACGCCATGAATGTCGCTGATCGTCTGACGCGAAAACCCAACGTTCGCCTTGTTATGCTCGGTGGTCTTTACCACCCAGCATCGGCGAGCTTTTCCGGTGCCACGGGGCTGGAAATGCTCGATCAGCTTGTGATCAACGTGGCATTTCTATCGGCAGCCGGTGTCGATGCCCGGCGTGGCGCAACCTGCGCGCATTTTCACGAAGCGGAGATCAAGAAAAAGGCGATGTCCCGGGCACGAAAGAATATTCTTCTCGCCGACAGCAGCAAAATTGGCAAGCTCAAGCCAGCCTTTTTCAGCGACATGAAGTCGTTCGACGTGGTCATCACCGAAAACGGCATGAACGATTTCGATTGAGAAATCCCGCATTTTTTCTGCGTCTGGCGAAATCTAAACTTGACGCAGCGGCGCGGTGATGCAAACCTCACAAACAGTGAAAAAAAAATCACATTTGAGCCAGTCGTGAAGCTTCCTCTGCGTGCCTCTGCACTTGATGGCAACAGGATCTTCACGCTCGGATCGGGAGGATTCTAGTTGGAAACCGTTGCTGTTCACAATGCGGCAAACGCGGCGCATCATGGAGGCCCTTCGCGATTGCCGGGCGGCACCCATAACCGGCCGCGCAATACCGGGATGGAACTCGATCTGTCTTGGGTGCTTGACACCCGGGTCAACCTGTCTGCCACCGAGCGCCGCGTAGCCTCGCTTCCCGGACGCCGGACCGTCAAAAAGGACGCACAGGCGGCTTGGCTCCTGAAGGCGGTGACCTGCATCGACCTGACGACATTGAACGGCGACGATACCCCCGAACGCGTCAAGCGGTTGTGCGCGAAGGCGATGAATCCGATACGCGCCGACATTCTGGATTCGCTTGGCATGAGCGGCCGTTCGATCACCACCGGCGCCATCTGCGTCTACCATCGTTTTGTTGCAACGGCCGTCGAGGCGCTCGGAGATTCCGGCATTCCGGTCGCCGCGGTTTCGACCGGTTTCCCTGCCGGCCTCAGCCCGCACCACCTCAAGGTCAAGGAAATCGAGGCGTCAGTTGCCGATGGCGCGAAGGAAATCGACATCGTCATCACCCGCGAGCATGTACTGACCGGCAACTGGACAGCACTCTACGAGGAAATGAAAGAATATCGCGCCGCCTGCGGTGATGCGCATGTCAAGGCCATTCTGGCGACCGGCGACCTGAAGACGCTCCGCAACGTCACCAGGGCCTCGCTGGTCTGCATGATGGCGGGAGCCGATTTCATCAAGACCTCGACCGGCAAGGAAGGCATCAATGCGACGCTGGCCGTGACATTGACCATGCTGCGGGCGATCCGCGCCTATCAGGAACGCACCGGTATCAAGATCGGCTACAAGCCGGCCGGAGGCATTTCAGCGGCGAAGGACGTGTTGAACTACCAGTTCCTGATGAAGGACGAACTGGGGCGCGAGTGGCTGGAGTCCGATCTCTTCCGTATCGGTGCATCAAGCTTGCTTGCTGATATCGAGCGGCAGTTGGAGCATCACGTCACCGGTGCCTATTCAGCCCTCAACAGACACCCGATTGGATGATCCAGATGACTGTTGCAAAGTATTTCGACGAGATGTCCTACGGCCCCGCCCCCGAATCCGATACCGAAGCTCGCGGCTGGCTGGCGCGCCACGCTTCCGGTTTCGGTCACTTCATCAATGGCGCATTCGTGCCCTCCGCATCGGGCAAGAACTTCGACACGTTCGAGCCAGCCACCGGCAAGGTCCTGGCGAAGCTCGCAAACGGCGGCGCGGCGGATGTGGACAACGCGGTTGCTGCGGCCCGCAAGGCACAGGCGTCATGGGCGCGACTGCCGGGCCACGCGCGGTCGCGCCATCTCTATGCACTTGCCCGGATGATCCAGCGCCATGCGCGTCTGATTGCTGTGGTCGAGGCAATCGACAATGGCAAGCCGATCCGCGAAACCCGCGATCTCGACGTGCCCCTGGCAGCCCGTCATTTCTATCATCACGCCGGATGGGCGCAAATCCAGGACACGGAATTTGCCGATCATGTGCCGGTGGGCGTCGTCGGCCAGATTATCCCGTGGAATTTCCCGTTCCTGATGCTGGCCTGGAAAGTGGCGCCGGCTTTGGCGCTCGGCAACACCGTCATCCTGAAGCCTGCCGAATTCACCTCGCTGACGGCCCTTCTCTTTGCCGAACTGGCATCCGCGGCTGGCCTTCCGCCGGGCGTACTCAATATCGTGACCGGCGAAGGTGAAACAGGCGCGCTGCTCGTCGGGCATGAGGATATCGACAAAATTGCCTTTACCGGATCGACCGAAGTCGGGCGCGTTATTCGCGAGCGTACCGCGGGTAGCGGCAAATCCTTGACGCTGGAACTCGGCGGCAAGTCCCCTTTCGTCGTTTTTGACGACGCCGATATCGACGGCGCCGTGGAAGGCGTGGTCGACGCGATCTGGTTCAACCAGGGACAGGTCTGCTGCGCCGGTTCGCGGCTTCTGGTCCAGGAAGGCATTGCCGATCTTTTCCATGAGCGGCTGAAGCGCCGGATGGAGACATTGCGGGTCGGTCAGCCTTTGGACAAGTGCATCGATATGGGTGCGATCATAGCGCCCGTGCAATTGACGCGTATCGAAGCGCTGGTGAAAAAGGGAGTTTCAGAAGGCGCGACACTGCATCAGGCCAAGATCGACCTGCCGAAGGGCGGCAGCTTTTACCCGCCGACGCTTCTCAGCGGCGTGCAGCCGACATCGATCGTCGCGACCGAGGAAATTTTCGGGCCGGTTGCGGTCTCCATGACTTTCCGCACACCGGAAGAGGCTATCCAGCTTGCCAATCACACCCGCTACGGCCTCGCCGCCAGCGTCTGGAGCGAGACGATCGGCTTGGCGCTGAACGTTGCGGCAAAGCTTGCAGCCGGCGTGGTCTGGGTGAATGCCACCAATCTTTTCGATGCCGCCGTCGGTTTTGGCGGCAAGCGCGAATCCGGATTCGGCCGCGAAGGCGGACGCGAAGGTTGCTACGAATATCTGAAGCCGAAGGCTTGGGTCGGTCGCAAGGCGCGCGCAGCTATGCCCGCACTTTCGCAACTAAAGCCGGTTGCCGGCGATTTTGCCCTGCCAAGCATCGACCGGACGGCAAAGCTCTTCATCGGCGGCAAGCAGGCACGCCCGGACGGCAATTATTCCCGTGTCATCGCCTCGCCCAAGGGCAAGGCGATCGGGGAGGTCGGCGAAGGCAACCGCAAGGACATCCGCAATGCGGTGGTTGCCGCACAGGCCGCCTCCGCCTGGTCGAATGCGACCACTCATAGCCGCGCCCAGATTCTCTATTACATCGCCGAAAACCTCAGTGGCCGCGCCGACGAGTTCGCCTCGCGGATAACAGCGATGACCGGAGCTTCCGCAGCCAATGCAAACGCCGAGGTCGACGCCGCGATTTCCCGTCTCTTCACCTACGCAGCCTGGGCGGACAAATATGAAGGCGGCATTCACCAGCCGCCGCTTCGCGGCGTTGCCTTGGCCATGCCGGAAGCCATCGGCGTCGTTGGCGTCATTTGCCCGCCGGAAGCGCCGCTGCTCGGCTTTATCAGTCTGATTGCGCCGTTGATTGCCACCGGCAATCGTGTCGTCGCCGTGCCAAGTGAGGCCTTCCCGCTTTCGGCCACGGATTTCTATTCCGTTCTGGAAACGTCGGATGCGCCTGCCGGCGTCGTGAATATCGTCACCGGGTCGGCGATCGAACTGGCAAAGATCCTTGCCGCGCACAATGACGTTGATGCGTTGTGGGCCTTCGGCTCGGCGGAACTTTCGACGACGGTGGAGAAGCTGTCTTCGGGCAATCTCAAGCGAACCTTCGTGGACAATGGCAAGGCGACGGACTGGATGGACAGAGCCGCTGCCGAAGGCGCGCTATACCTTCGCCGCGCTGTGGATGTGAAGAATATCTGGATCCCCTACGGAGAATAAGGGCTCCAACTCTGGTCATCCGGGCGGGAGGAGAACCGCACCGGCAGGCGAGAACAACGGAATTTGAGGGAATCGCAGAGCTGTAACGGAGCTGCGGTTATTGGGCTCTGTTTTGCGGGCACGAGGTGCTGCGAAATGGTGCAACTAAGGGAGGATTTTCATGCTGAAGAATATCGATCCGGCTCTGAATGCGGATGTGCTGCATGCGCTCCGGTCCATGGGGCATGGCGACACGGTCGTCGTTTCCGACACCAATTTTCCTTCGGATGCCATTGCCCGGCAAACGGTGCTCGGCAAGCTGCTGCGCATAGACAATGTGTCTGCTGCCCGCGCCATCAAAGCTATTCTTTCGGTAATGCCGCTGGATACGCCGCTGCAGCCGTCCGCCGGACGAATGGAAATCATGGGCGCACCGGACGAGATCCCTCCAGTGCAGCAAGAAGTCCAGGCCGTTATCGACGGCGCCGAGGGCAAGCCGGCGCCGATGTATGGCATCGAGCGTTTCGCCTTCTATGAGGAGGCCAAAAAGGCCTATTGCGTCATCACTACGGGCGAAAACCGCTTCTACGGCTGCTTCCTCTTCACCAAAGGCGTGATTCCGCCGGAAACCGTTTGAGGGGAAACGATAATGAAGGTGGGTGTTTCGATCCTCGGGATTTTCGTCGCCGACACGGCCTATCTGGCCAAGCGCATGCCAAACGTTGGCGAGACCATCACCGGGACCGGTTTTGCAGTAGGCCCGGGCGGCAAGGGATCCAACCAGGCTGTCGCTGCTGCCCGCGCCGGTGGAACGGTCTCCTTCATCTCGAAGATCGGCCGCGACACGTTCGGCGACATGGCGCTGAAGACCTATGCGGAAGCAGGCGTGACGCCGAAGGTTGTACAGATGGACGATATGCCGACCGGCGCTGCCTTCATCTACGTGAATGACGGTAACGGCGACAATGCGATTATCGTCTATCCAGGTGCCGCAGGCACCATCGGCGTTGGTGATGTCGAAGCGGCACGCGAAACCATCGAACAATCGGCTGTTTTCGTGACCCAGCTCGAACAACCGGCTGAAGCGGCGCAACGCGCCCTCGAAATCGCCCATGCGGCCGGCGTTACCACTGTTTTCAATCCCGCGCCGGCCGAGCCGTTTCCAGACACGATCTATCCGCTCTGCGACTATATCGTGCCAAACGAAACCGAGGCGGCGGCCATCGTCGGTTTTCCGCTCGACACGCTCGACGACGCCAGACGGGCTGGCGACGCCTTTCTTGCCAAGGGCGTGAAAGCCGCGCTGATCACCCTGGGTGGTCGCGGTGTGCTCTATCATACGGCCGGGCAATCGGTTCATGTTCCGGCGGTCTCGTCGGGAGCAGTCATCGATACCACCGGCGCCGGCGACGCATTTGTCGGTGGCTTCTCGGCAGCGCTCTCGCGGGGCGCTAGTCCGGTCGAGGCCGTGCGTTTCGGCTGCGCGACCGCCGGTATTGCGGTGACGCGGCGGGGTACCGCGCCTGCAATGCCGAAGATCGAGGAAATCGAGGCGCTTCTCCAGAAGGGAGACGCAGCATGACCCGCAACGATCCAGTCAAACACTTCTTCATCTGGCCGGCGTTGCTGATCGTGCTGGTGATTTCGATCTTCCCGCTGATCTATTCGCTGACCACCAGCTTCATGAGCCTGCGGCTCGTGCCGCCGATCCCCGCGCGTTTCGTCGGCTTCGGCAACTATACGGAACTGCTTCAGAATCCGCGCTTCTGGAGTGTCACCTGGACGACGACGATCATCGCCTCTGTCGCGGTGACGCTGCAATATGTCATCGGTTTTTCCGTGGCGCTGGCGCTCAGCCGTCGTGTGCCCGGCGAAGGCTTGTTCCGGGTCAGCTTCCTGGTGCCGATGCTGGTGGCGCCCGTTGCCGTTGCACTGATTGCCCGCCAGATCCTCAATCCCACGATGGGCCCGCTCAATGAGCTGATGACCGTCTTCGGTTTTCCCAACCTGCCGTTTCTGACGCAGACCAGATGGGCTATCGGCGCCATCATTTCCGTCGAAGTGTGGCAGTGGACACCCTTCGTCATCCTCATGCTTCTTGCCGGCTTGCAAACCCTACCGGAGGACGTCTACGAGGCTGCCGCGCTTGAAAATGCCAGCCCCTGGCAGCAGTTCTGGGGGATCACTTTCCCGATGATGCTGCCAATTTCGGTGGCGGTGGTCTTCATCCGCCTCATCGAGAGCTACAAGATCATCGACACGGTGTTCGTCATGACAGGCGGAGGGCCCGGCATTTCGACCGAAACGCTCACCTTGTTCGCGTATCAGGAGGGCTTCAAGAAGTTCAACCTCGGCTACACCTCCGCCCTGTCCTTCCTGTTTCTGATCGTCATTACCGTGATCGGGCTCGTCTATCTCGCCATCCTGAAGCCTTATCTGGAGAAGCACAAATGAGCGTGCGTGACCTCAAAGGATCCGGCCGCTGGTGGGCGCTCGCAGGCTGCCTGCTCTGGCTGGCCTTCACCTTCTTTCCGCTTTACTGGGTGGCGATCACCTCGTTCAAGTCGCCGCTCGGCGTCGTCGGCGGGCCAACCTATATTCCATTTGTCGACTTCGACCCGACGCTGACAGCCTGGAGCGAGCTTCTGTCGGGCGCGCGCGGCCAGTTCTACAACACCTTCATCGCCTCGACGATCATCGGGCTTTCCGCATCGGTGCTGGCCACCTTCATCGGATCGATGGCAGCCTATGCGCTGGTGCGCTTCACCTTCGAGGTCAAGCTGCTGTCCGGGGTGATTTTCGTCGTTGTTGCCTTCGGCGGATATCTTCTCGGCCGTCATGTGCTGGGCTACGGGCAGGCTATTTCGCTGATCTTTGCCTTTGTTGCAGCGCTTGCGCTCGCCATCGGCTCCAGCCGAATGAAGCTTCCAGGGCCGCTCCTCGGCAATGATGATATCGTCTTCTGGTTTGTGAGCCAGCGCATGTTTCCGCCGATCGTCGCCGCCTTTGCCTTGTTCCTGATGTACACGGAAATGGGCAAGTTGGGGTTCAAGCTGGTGGACACCTATACAGGGCTCACCTTCGCCTATGTCGCCTTCTCGCTGCCGATCGTGATCTGGCTGATGCGCGATTTCTTTGCGGCACTGCCGGTTGAAGTCGAAGAGGCGGCGATGGTCGACAATGTGCCGTCGTGGAGAATTTTCTTCGGTATCGTCCTGCCCATGTCCAAGCCGGGCCTGATCGCGACATTCATGATCACGCTCGCCTTCGTCTGGAACGAGTTCCTGTTCGCACTCTTCCTGACCAGTTCCAAATGGCAGACCCTTCCCATTCTCGTCGCAGGGCAAAACAGCCAGCGCGGCGACGAGTGGTGGTCGATATCGGCAGCCGCCCTGGTCGCGATCATACCCATGGTCGTCATGGCGGGCATTTTGAGCAGGCTGATGCGGTCTGGCCTGCTTTTAGGAGCAATAAAGTGACCGTTCGACAAGCCTAGTCATTGTTCAATTCCGGGGAGGAAAACATGGGAAGATTGCTACTGAGTTCAACGGCCGCGGTACTGTTTGCGGCGGCGGGCACCGCACCGGCGCTCGCGTGCGAACCGGACTACACCGGTGTCACACTCACGGCCACGACGCAGACTGGGCCCTATATCGCCTCTGCACTGCAACTCGCGGCCAAGGGCTGGGAAGAAAAGACCTGCGGCAAGGTGAATGTCGTCGAATTTCCGTGGTCGGAACTCTATCCGAAAATCGTAACCTCGTTGACTTCGGGCGAAGACACGTTCGACGTGGTCGCCTTTGCGCCGGCCTGGGCACCGGACTTCACCGACTTTCTCTCAGAAATGCCGAAGAATATGCAATCAGGTGCCGACTGGGAGGACATCGCGCCGGTTTACCGCGAGCAACTGATGGTCTGGAACGGCAAGGTCCTGTCGCAGACCATGGACGGTGATGCCCATACCTATACCTACCGCATTGATCTGTTTGAAAACGCGGAAAACCAGAGCGCCTTCAAGGCGAAGTATGGCTACGATCTGGCCCCGCCGAAGACATGGAAGCACTATCTCGACATCGCCGAATTCTTCCAGCAGCCCGACAAGGGCCTCTGGGGCACGGCGGAAGCCTTCCGCCGTGGTGGCCAGCAATTCTGGTTCCTGTTCAGTCACGTAGCGGGATACACCAGCCATCCCGACAATCCCGGCGGCATGTTCTTCGATCCGGATACGATGGATGCACAGGTCAACAATCCGGGCTGGGTGCGCGGCCTTGAGGAATATATCCGCGCCTCCAAGCTCGCACCGCCGAACGCTCTCAACTTCTCGTTCGGCGAAGTGAACGCGGCCTTTGCCGGTGGCCAGGTCGCGGAATCGATCGGCTGGGGCGATACCGGCGTCATCGCCGCCGACCCGAAGCAGTCGAAGGTTGCCGGCAATGTCGGTTCGGCATCGCTGCCGGGCTCCGACGAGATCTGGAACTACAAGACCAAAAAGTGGGACAAGCAGCCCGAGGTCGTCCAGACTTCCTTCATGGCCTTCGGCGGTTGGCAGGCGGCTGTTCCGTCGTCCTCCAAGAACCAGGAGGCGGCCTGGAACTATATCCAGTTCCTGACTAGCCCGGCGGTTTCTGGTCAGGCGGCCATCACCGGCGGCACAGGCGTCAATCCTTACCGTCTTTCGCACACGACAAATACGGCGTTGTGGTCGAAGATCTTTTCCGAGCGTGAGGCCAAGGAATATCTTGGAAGCCAGAAGGACGCGGTGACCGCCAAGAACACGGCGCTCGACATGCGCCTGCCGGGCTATTTCTCCTATACGGAAATTCTCGAAATCGAGCTTTCCAAGGCATTGGCTGGAGAGGTGACGCCGCAGCAGGCGCTGGATACCGTGGCTGCCGGATGGAACAAGCTGACGGACGAGTTCGGCCGCGACAAGCAACTGGCAGCCTATCGTTCGTCGATGGGCCTGCCTGCGAAGTAAGCCCATCCTCAACATCTCATCCCGGCGGTGCCGGGATGAGATCAGACATCGTTGAAAGAAGAAGCAAACCATCGCCGCTTAGAGCGCCGTGCGTCCTTTCGGACGAAGGACGCTCTAACTCTTTCTCGCATCGTGCTTTCCGAAAATCGATTCCGATTTTCGGGCCGATGCGCTGGGGCCAGGCGATGGAATTCTCATGAAAAGGTTACAGCATGTCCCAGGTGCGTTTGGATCAGGTCACCAAATCCTTTGGTAGCGTTGAGGTCATTCCTCCGCTCGATTTGGCAATTGCCGACAAGGAATTCGTGGTTCTTGTCGGGCCTTCCGGCTGCGGGAAGACAACCACCCTGCGGATGATCGCGGGGCTGGAACAGACGACGTCAGGGGAAATCCGTATCGGCGAGCGGGACGTTACTGCGCTGCGCCCGGGTCTGCGCAATTGCTCGATGGTGTTTCAGAATTACGCGCTCTATCCGCATATGACAGTCGCCGAAAACATCGGCTACGGCATGAAGGTGCGCGGAACTCCGAAGCAGGACATCGATGCCGCCGTTGCAAATGCGGCGCGCATTCTCAATCTCGGTGCCTATTTGAAACGCAAGCCGAACGCGCTCTCAGGTGGCCAACGCCAACGTGTGGCGATTGGCCGAGCGATCGTTCGCCAGCCGGATGTGTTCCTGTTCGACGAACCACTGTCCAACCTCGACGCTAAATTGCGCATTGAAATGCGGACAGAAATCAAGCTCTTACACCGCAGGCTCAAAACCACGATCGTGTACGTTACACACGATCAGGTAGAGGCGATGACGATGGCAGATCGGGTCGTGGTTATGAATCAAGGGCGGATCGAGCAGGCCGCTGACCCGATCACCCTTTATGAATCCCCGAAGAACCTCTTTGTCGCTGCCTTCATCGGTTCGCCAAGCATGAATTTCATCGAGGGGCGACTTGTGCAAAACTCCGGTGAAATTGCCTTCCAAGCCGAAGGTGGGGTCGACATTCCGGTTCCTACACAAAGAGCCGAGAGCCTTTCGGCGGCAGTGGAACAGTCAGTGGTTCTCGGAATCCGACCGGAACATACTATGGTTGGGGATCCCAACGTTCCAACTGTGAGCCTTCATGTCGCCGATATCGAGCCTCTCGGTCCATACACACTGGCGATTGGCAAGGTCGGGTCAGCGGCCTTTACTGCCCAGATCCACGCGTCATCGCGCGTTGGCCCGGATGACAGGATTAGCGTTCCAATTGATACCCAAAAAATGCACTTTTTCCTTAAAAGTACCGGAGATACGGTCGGCTAAGAAAGCACAGTGAGCTTATCCGGCAATCCACCAAAAGGGCATGCGGCCATCGCGATTTGCGCCGTATGAATTCAAAGATACGTGGCGTCGGCAGCCCCGCATAGGCGCTAAAGGCGTCGCAATGCCTCCGATGATCGACGACAATCCGCTCTCCTGCCGGCACCGCCCCGGTGGGGGGAAGAAGCCGCACGTCTCAACCATCCATCAAGCCGCTTGGAAAGCAGAAGAAAGAACGGAATGCCCCTCCCCAAGAATGGAGAGGGGCATCCACATCATCACTTGTTGGCAGCGACCGGGCGGACCAGTGCCGTGACGCGGCGGATAGTGACGCGGCGGTTTTCCTGCTCAGGGGCCGACGTGTTGACCTTCAGGTAGTTCTCACCATAGCCCTGCGTCGCGAGGTTCTCCGGCGCGATGCCGTAGACGTCGGAGAGCACGTTGGCGACCGATTCCGCCCGCTGGTCGGAGAGGATCAGGTTGCTCTGGTCTGAGCCGACAGCATCAGTATGACCCTCGATCAGGAAGGTTTCGCTCGGATCTTTCTCGAGCACCTGGCTGATCGCGTCGGCGACCTTGCGCAACGTGCGCGCCTGGGTCATCGGGATATCGGCGCTGCCGGTCGCGAAGGTGATCGTGTCGAGATCGATGCGACGCACCTTGTCGCGGATACGGGCCGAATACTTCACCTCATCCAGCGAATAGACGCGCTCGACCGGCTCGACGGGCGGCTCGCTCAGGAACTCGTAATAGTCCCGGTTCGGGTCGCTGCGGGTGTCGATGATGTAGTCGCTGAGCGGCACACGCAGCCGCATCGGCGGCAGGTCGGCGCCCGGATCCTCGAAATAGTCGCGGTCCGGATCGTCATAGAGATCCTGCGAATAATAGAGCACGTTCTCGCGTCCGCGGGCATCGACGCGCGAGCGCTGGATGATGTCGCCGTAGCGGTTGCGGATCGTCACGATGCGATAGCCTTCCGGCCGCGTGATCGTCTCGCGGTAGCGGTCGCCGGAGAGCTCTTCGTAGCTCGGTCGTTCGCCGTCGCGCAGGAAGCGCCTGTCATCGTCGCCGCGCACGATCGTCCTGTTGTCGTATTGGATGATCACACGGCTGTCGTCGCCGCGGTCGTCGAAGCGCGCGCCGTCGGGACGGACGAATCGTGGCCGCTCATCGAGCTTCCTGCCCTTCTCGCGCGTCACCGCCTCGAGTTTGACTGGCGCCGGCGCCTTGCCGCCGGTGGCGGCCTGTGCATCGGCATCGGAGGTCGGCACCTTCACCTCCTGGCTGTCGGCGCGCTGCCTGTCGCGGTCGCGGCGGCCTTCCCGGCCCTTGCTGCGGTCGGCATCCTTGTCGCTGTCGAGCACGGCCGCGCCGTTCTCCACCGGCAGCACGACGGTCTCGCTGCTCTTGGCCGGATCTGCGGCGATCTTCTTGCGGCGCTCCAGTTCCTCGGGCGAAGCCTTTTCCGGCGCCGGAATAGCCTGCTCAACCTGCTGGCCGCCGCTGGCATCCGGCAGCGGCTGGGCAGTGTCAGTTGCGGGCACGGCCGGCTGTGCGCCGGCGGGCTGCTCACCGGCGGGCTTTGCCGCCGTGCCGTCCTTGGGCTTTTCGACGGGTGCGGCTTCCGGTGCCGCCGCCTTGTCCTCCGTCGCCTTGCCTTCGGTTGCCTTGCCTTCAGTTGCTTTGTCTGTGGGTGCTTTGTCTGCTGGTGCTGCAGTCTCACCCTTTGTCGGCTTTTTCTCGGCCGGCGCCTCGGCTGCGGGTTTTGCCTCAGGCGTGGCTTCGGGCTTGGCCGTTTCTGCAGTCGGTGTCACGGCTTCGGGAGCGGCAGGCTGAGCTTCTTTCTCGGCCTTACCCTTGCCTTTATCCCTGCCCTGGGCCTTGTCCTGTCCTTTATCCCGTTTGCCACCTTCCGGCTTGGCTTCGGGCTGTGCTTGCTCCGCTTCCGGCTGAGCTTCCTTTGCTGCCGGCTGCTGTTCGGGTTCGGCCTGCTGCGCCTCCGTCTTCTTCGGCTTTTTCGGCTTTTCCTGGGTTACCGGCTGCTCGGCCTCGGGCTTTGCCTCGGGCTGCGCTTCCGATTTGGCTTTCCGCGCGGGCTTGCTTTCCGGCTGCTGAGCAGGCTCTTCTTTCGGCGCTGCTTCGGCCTTGGGCGCCTCAGGCTCTGCCTTGGGTTCAGGTGCCGGAGCTTCCTTGCGCTCAGCCTTCGGCTTTTCCGCGGGCGCTTCCTGCTGCGCCGGCTTCTCGGCGGCGGGCGCCTGTTCGGCCGGGGCTTCCTCCTTCTGCTTGCGCTTCTTCTTCAGCAACTCCTCTTCGGAAGGCGCATCCTGCGCCACCTGGAAGCTGCCCTGCTCGGCCTGCCGCACGGGCGAAGCCTGCGTCGCGACGTCGCGCACGGCCGCCATCGCCGCTGCCGGCTGCAAAGCCAGCGAAAAAGAAAGCAACGGAAAAGCCGCGCTTGCGAACAATCTTGATTTCATGCCCATCGGGTTTCCTCGATCCTGTTTGAGCTTCTTGAGGCCGCCAGGCCCTGGTTCCGCCCCTAGCCTCGCATTGAGGCGAAACGGCGGAATGGCAATTGCCGAGCCGCCGATTTGTTCCGGTTCTAAGAAGTTGGGGATTAACCTCGCGTGAATGTTGCAGTCTGCCGGCGTTCATCTCGCCTGCTATTTGCACCGCACAATTGCGATGGGATTTGTGTTGCAATTCCATGAAAAAAAGTCTGATTATCGCCGCAAGGCGGTCTCAGCACCGTTGAACTGCGGCCGTCAGCCCAACAGAAATAAGGAGCGACGGCCACCAACAGAGAGGATCCTCATGCTTAATTCTACCCGTATTTTCGCGGCAGCCTCGATCGCGGCGATGTCCCTTTTTGCCGGATCGGCCATGGCCGATGGCGAGAAATATGTGATCGGCACCGATTCGACCTATCCGCCCTTCGAATTCGTCGATGCCAGCGGCACCATCCAAGGCTTCGACATCGACATCACCAAGGCGCTCTGCGCCGAGATGAAGGCTGAATGCACCTTCGTCAGCACCGACTGGGATGGCATCATCCCGGCGCTCAACGCCAAGAAGTTCGACATGATCGTCTCCTCCATGTCGATCACGCCGGAGCGTCTGAAGCTCGTCGACTTCTCAAACAAGTACTACAACACCCCGCCGGCCATTGCCGTGCCGAAGGATTCGACGATATCGGACGTCGCCGGCCTCAAGGGCAAGGTGATCGGCGCGCAGACCTCCACGACACACGCCAACTATGCCGAGAAGCATCTCGCCGACACCGAGCTCAAGCTCTATCCGACCGCTGACGAATACAAGCTCGACGTTGCCAGCGGCCGTGTTGACGCCGTCATCGACGACGTCGTCGTTCTCTCCGAATGGGTAAAGTCCGACGCCGGCGCTTGCTGCAAGATCCTGACGACCCTGCCGGTCGACAAGGAAATCAATGGCAACGGCGCAGGCATTGCTATCCGCCAGGGCGATCCGCTCAGGGAAAAGCTGAACACGGCGATCGCCGCGATCCGCGCCAGCGGTGAATACAAGAAGATCCAGGACAAGTACTTCGACTTCGACGTTTACGGCCAATAAGAAATTCGTTATCTGGCCGACGAAGGTAATGGCGGAAGGCTTGCTCTTCCGCCATTTTTGTTTGACAAGGATTGCAAGATTAAAACGGCAAAAGCCGTGAGGGGAATTCTCGCATGGGCGGATTATTTTCCGCGCTGAGCTCCTTCTGGAGCTGGATTGTGCACATATTCGATCCGCTGTGCGGACCCGTTGGCATCTTCACGTGGTTAGGTCAGTCGACGATCCTTGCCTGTGGCGATACCGGCTGGGGCGACGAGATTGCGCTTGGCCTGCAGGTCACCATTTCGGTGGCGATCGTCACCCTACCGATCGGCCTCGCCATCGGCTTCCTGGTGGCGCTCGGCCAGCAGTCGGAGGAAAAGCCGCTGCGGCTGGCGGCTGGTATCTACACCACGATCTTCCGCGGCCTGCCGGAGCTTTTGACGCTCTTCATCATCTATTACGGCATGCAGATGCTGATCCAGTCTCTGCTGACCTTCGTCGGTTATGACGGACCGCCGATCGAGATCAACGCCTTCCTCGCCGGCGTCATCGCGCTTTCGGTCGTCTTCTCCGCCTACTGTTCGGAAGTGCTGCTCTCGGCCTTCCACGCCATTCCCAAAGGACAATATGAGGCGGGAGACGCGCTTGGGCTGCATCGCGGCCGCACGCTGCGCCTGATCATCCTGCCGCAACTCGTACGCATCGCGCTGCCGGGCCTGACGAACCTCTGGATGGTGCTGCTGAAGGATACCTCCTATGTCTCGATCATCAGCCTTGCCGATATCCTGCGCCAGACGAGTGTCGCCGTGCGCGTGACCAAGGAACCCTTCTTCTTTTATGGTCTGGCCTGTTGCCTCTATCTGGTGCTCGCCATCCTCTCCTCCTTTCTGCTCGTCTATGTCGAGCGTTGGGCCAAGCGTTCGGAGGTCCGCCGATGAGTTACGCCGAAACGCTGATTCCGCCGCAGCCCGCCCCCCGCAAGGTGATGAAGCCGATGACGCCGGCGCGCATGGCCGGCTATATCCTCGTCGCTCTCTGGGCTCTGCTTGGGGTGCTCCTGGTGATCTCCGTCATCAATGGCTGGGATCCGGAAAAATTCACCCGCTACGGGCCGCGTTATCTCCATGGCCTCTGGATAACGCTGAGCCTCGTCTTCATTTCCGTTATCTGCGGCGCCATCCTGTCCCTGCCGCTTGCCATGGCGCGCATGTCAAGGAACCGGGTGCTGAATGCGCTGGCCTACGGCTACATCTATTTCTTCCGCGGCACGCCGCTGCTTGCCCAGCTGTTCCTGGTCTATTACGGCCTCGGCATATTCCGGCCGCAGCTTGAGGCCGTCGGCATCTGGTGGTTCTTCCGCGATGCCTGGTATTGCGGCCTCTTTGCCATGACCATCAATACCGCGGCCTACCAGGCGGAAATCCTGCGCGGCGCCGTCGAAAGTGTGCCGCATGGCCAGCACGAGGCGGCCGCAGCACTTGGCATCCACAAGTTCATCGCCTTCCGCAAGATCATCATGCCGCAGGCTCTCATCGTCGCACTTCGGCCTTATGGCAACGAGATCATCCTGCTGATCAAGGGCTCGGCGGTCGTCGCCATCATCACCGTGCTCGACCTGATGGGTGAAACCCGCTACGCCTTCTCCCGCACTTTCGACTACCAGACCTATCTCTGGGCGGCGATCTTCTACCTCACCATCGTCGAGGCCTTGCGCCATCTCTGGGCCTGGTTCGAGCGCCGCCTGACCCGGCATCTCAAGCGCTGAGCCTTTGGCAGCACTCTCGGGACGATGCTGCCAAACCATTGATATTAAAAATAAATTGCCCTTTTACGAAGTATCTGTAAAGCTTCCGTTAACCACTCGCATGTTTCCATATCATGCAGCGCTAATAAGCGCGCGAGTGGGAACAAGAAGAAGCGGAATACGATGCATAAGGACATGGAAAAACAACTGAAGGGCTATGGTCTGACGACCGCCCAGATCCTCTACCGCCTGCCGGACCACCCGGTGATCCTACAGACCTATGTCTGGCAGGATTACGACCTCGCCCCTGATTTTCCCGAAATGCGCGGCTTCCTGAAATTCTGGGAAGAGAAGCTCGACGGGCCGCTGCATTCGGTGCGCTACATCCACCGCCAGCTGATCTCGGCAACCGAGTGGCGGGCACTGAAGGGCGAGTTCATCCTGCACTGATCGGCTCTGCAGCATGATGCCGAAAAGTGTGAACGGCTTTTCGCAGAACATCATGCTCACCAGATCAGACATGTGCTTCGCCATGGCCGAATTCGCCTTCGTCGCGATCCGGGCGCAGGGCGAAACCGAGCATGCCGACATAGAAGGCGATGACGACTGCAATGACCGCAAGGCCGGGAACCGGCCCGAGCACGGCATTGTCGATGACATAGGCCCACGACTGCGCCTGCAGCGCCGGCATCCCCTCCGTCTGCAGTTTCGGCGTCGAGATCTTCAGGCACCAAGCGAGCAACAGGATGAAATACATCCAGCCATAATTGCGTTTGAGCCGGCGGTGCATCGCCTCTTGATAGCTGAGCAGAAAGCGCGGCTTGCGCAGGCTGCGGGCGACCACCACCGCCCATTCGCTGCCGGCATTGGCGTCGGGCGCCAGAATCTGTGCGAAATAGCAGCGCTCGATCTGGCGAATGCGCGCGCGATAGATATCGAAGAAGCGGTAGCGCCGCGCCTCGATCATCAGAAGCAGCGTCACCAGCATCATCCCGAACAACAGCACCCCGTGATGCGAGGTCGGCGTCGACAGCGACACCGAGAGGAATGCTGCGACCACGGTGATCGCCCAGTTGGAGGTCCGGTCGATGCGGTCGCGCCAACTCGTCATCCGCCCGAGTTCGCCGCGGTAATAATGGCTGAGCGTGTTGGTGACCTCGTTTGGTGTCGTAGGTAGCAGTAGTGCCCGGCCGGCCTCTCCTTCCCTCGCCGATAATGTCCTTTCTGGCTCCGTTTTCATGGTCTTTCCTCCCTGGGTCTTCTTTTCGGCCATTCTGCGCCCGCAATCGCGCCATTGCAAAACATCGAAAGCCGTCTTAGACGCATGCCTGAAACAAAAGGACGATGGACTGTGATGGCAAAGAAGATCGACGAAGATGCCCTTGGCGAGGCCTACAACCGCGCGCTGGAGCTGGAAAAGGCCGGAGATGTCGATGCGGCCGTTGCAGCCTATGAGGAGGTCCTGGCACTCGATCCCGACGATCACGGCGGTGCGGCCGTACGCATCGCCGCGATGGGCCGCGGCGAAACGCCGGTCAAGGCGCCCGACGCCTATGTCGAGACCTTGTTCGACCAGCATGCCGAGGTTTTCGAGGACGTGCTCGTCGAGCAACTCGGCTATCACGTGCCGATGCTGGTGCGCCAACGCCTGCAGGCTTTAAAGCTCGGACCGTTCAAGCGGTTGCTCGATCTCGGCTGCGGCACGGGCCTCACCGGCGGCGCGCTGCGCGACCTCTGCGCTGACATGACCGGCATCGACATATCGGAGAAGATGGTCGAGATCGCCCATGAGAAGGATCTCTACGAGACGCTCTTCGTCGCCGAGGTCGAGGATTTCCTCGACGACAACGACGAGGAAGCCTTCGACATCATCGCCGCCACCGACGTGCTGCCCTATCTCGGCGCGCTTGAACCGCTGTTCTTCGGCGCCGCCGAGAACCTGATGCCGGGCGGATTGTTCATCTTCTCCTCGGAAACCCTGCCTCAGGAAATTCTCGCCGGCCGCGCCTATATGGTCGGCCCGCACCAGCGCTTCGCTCATGCCGACGCCTATGTCAGAGAACGCCTGACGGCCACCGGTTTCGAACTCGTCGAGATATCGGATATCAACGTGCGCATGGAAGAAGGCCAGCCGACACCAGGCCATTTGGTGATCTCCCGGTATAATGGCTGACGCCAACACTTGATAGATCAGCTGCCGGAATACTTGCACGGTTGGCGAAGTATCTATTGCGTAATGTGTTATGACCTGATAGTTAGTCGATCGGTAAAGTTTACCGCAACGATAGGAAAGGTCGCCGCATGTCGCTCGTGCTCCATGGGCATCCGCTCGCATCCTTCTGTCATAAAGTGCTGATCGCGCTTTATGAAAACGGCACTCCCTTCGAGAATCGCATCGTCGATCTTTCCGACGAAAGCTCGCGCGCCGATCTCTTTCGCTTCTGGCCGATCGGCAAGATGCCGCTGTTGCGGGACGAGGCGCGCGACAGCACCATTCCCGAGACATCGATCATCATCGAATATCTCGAGCAATATTATCCCGGCCCCGTTCGCCTGCTGCCGCTGGAGATCGACCGGGCGCTGCAGGTTCGCCTCTGGGACCGCTTTTTCGACCACTATGTCCAGGCGCCGATGCAGACCATCGTCAGCAATCGCCGGCGCCCCGACGACACGGCGGATGAGATCGAGGTAGCCGCCGCCAATGCGACACTCGCGACCGCCTATGCGATGATCGAAAAGCAGCTCGCCGACAAGCAATGGATATCAGGCGACGACTTCACCATGGCCGATTGCGCCGCCGCCCCTGCCCTCTTCTATGCCGAGACACTGATCCCGTTTTCAGCGGAACAGCCGAGTCTTCGCGCCTATTACGACCGGCTGCTGGCGCGCCCGTCCTTTGCAAGGGTGCTGGAAGAGGCCCGCCCCTACTTCAAATTCTATCCCTACAAAGAGCGGTTGCCGGCTCGCTTCCGGGATGCGACGGAATGATGGACGGCCAGGCGGATCTCGACCGCATGTTCCATGCACTTTCCGATCGCAGCCGCCGCGGCATGATCGATCGTCTCGGCCGCGGCCCGGCCTCCGTCACCGAGCTGGCCGCGCCGCTCGCGGTTGCCCTGCCGACGGTCATGAAACATCTGCAGGTGCTGGAGGAGAGCGGCCTCGTGCTCTCCCAAAAATCCGGCCGGGTGCGAACCTACCGCCTGCAGCAGGATGCGCTTGCCGCCGTCGAGCGCTGGGTGGAGCAGCGGAAGATCCGCTGGACGACTACCTTCGACAGGCTGGATCACTTTCTCGCCAATGAAACGGAGACCCTTCCCGAATGACGACACGATCCGCCGAACACGCCACTCTCGTCATCGAGCGTCACCTGAAGGCGCCGGTCGCCCGCGCCTTCCGCGCCTGGTCGGCGCCGGAAGCCAAGCGCCAATGGTTCGCCTGCCACGGCGAGTGGGTGCCGCTGGACTACGGGCTCGATTTCCGCCCCGGTGGCGCGGAAAGGAACTACGTCGCCGATACCGACGGCCTTCTGCACGCCTATGATGCCCATTACATCGACATCGTGCTCAATACCCGCATCATCTATGCCTATGAGATGAAGCTCGGGGAAAGCCGCATCTCTGCCTCGCTCGCCACCGTCGCCTTCGAAGCCGAACCCGGCGGCACCAAAATGGTCTTCACCGAACAGGTGGTCTTCCTCGACGGCTACGCCGATAACGGCGCCCGCCTTCAGGGCACCGAGATCGGCCTCGACAATCTGGAACTCTTCCTCGAACGCGAGGAAAGCCCCATCCACTGATCGCATGTCACGCAAAACCAAATCGCCTCGCATGAATCAGGTTTGACGCGATGCGTTTCAGGCGAAATAAGCCAAGCCTCAAGCGCTGCTTGGTTTCTTCCGCGAGCCGGCAGGACGAGCCGCGGCCCGCTTTGAAGTGTTAAGTGTGACAGCACCACGAATGAGCGCCTTCAACGCCTCCTCGTCAACCTCATCGCCCTCATGGAAATCGATGGCGCGCCTGGTATTGCCGTCAAGGCTGGAGTTGAAGAGGCTTGAAGGGTCCTCCAGCGAGGCCCCCTTGGCGAAGGTCAGTTTCACCACGCTCTTGTAAGTCTCGCCGGTGCAGATGATCCCGGCGTGCTCCCACACCGGAACGCCTCTCCACTTCCATTCCTCGACCACGTCGGGCTCGGCCTGCCTGATGAGAGTTCGGACCCGAGCGAGCATCTCGCCGCGCCAATCGCTCAACTCCTCGATTCTCGCATCGATCAAACGAGAAGGAGAGTCTCCGTCTTTCTCTTCGCTGGAGCCGCTCTTCTTCGGGGTTGCCGTGGCTTTCTTCATCGATATCTCCCCTTCATCCCTTAAATGCTGATGGCCTAAGCGCGCAGTGCGTCTTTTCGGACGCACAAAGGACGCTCTAACGCTTAAATCTACGCGTCCGCTCACATTCGTTCGCCGGGCAATTGGCTTGCCTGTTCCACCCAGGCGGCGAGCTGGGCCTCGTCGAGTCGGTCTTCCTCATGAATGTGGAAGTAACGCACTTCCTTTTGTTTGGACTCGCCGGGCGGAACGGGACTGAGCGACGTGCCGCGGAAGAAAGCAACCTTGATGTATTTTGCGAAGCAATGGACACCGAGAAACCAGCCCTGCCCTTCCATGCCATAGAGCGGCGAGTTCCATTTCACGGCCTTGTACACCCCGGGCACCGTGCGGGTGATGAGCGCGTCGAGGCGATGCCCGACGTCGCTTTTCCAGCCGGTCATGGCGGCGATGTAGGCTTGCACGGGAGCGTCGCCGTAACCCTTGGCGATCTGAGGGTTGCCGCCCGAGAGAAGGGTCGGCTCCGCGGTATCAGGCTTGGCGGCTGTCTTCTTCGTGACCTTTGCCGCAGTCTTGAGTGTCTTCCCGGACATTGCCTTCACTCCTACCCTCCCCTGCGTCCCGCGCCGCGCCACTTTGTGGCATATGGCAGCGCGAACAGGTAGAGACCGGTGAGCAGCAGCAAGGTCAGCGGCAGCAGCGCCATGAGGCCCACCCAGACCGACGATTTCTCCTGCACCATCGCGATGATATTAATTATGACGGCCAGCGTAAAGGCAATGGACAGCCAACGGTGGATCTGCCGAAGCCAGTTATTCCAATTCAAGGGAACCTCCTGCGAAAACGAGCGAAGCGGATGGCGTGATCCGTTTTGGCAGCGGTCTCACTCGATGCGCGTCAGCACCTGCTCCAGCTTTGCGAAGAACTGCTGCCAACCGCTTTTGGCGCCCCCGTAAGCCTGCCGCTGATCCGGCCGGAAGCCCGACTGCTCCATGCGCAACTGCGTGCCCGCGCCCTTGGGTGTGAGAGTCCAGGTGACGACACTTTCGAGATCATAGGCAGCCCAGGTGTAAGACAGAGTTTTGTTCGGCTCGACTTCCAGGACCTGGCAGTCGACCGAGCCCCAATCCGCGCTCAGCTTGAAACGGTGATCCACGACCGGCACGAAGTCGTTCTTCATTAGCCAGTCCGCAATCAGATGCGGCTGCGTGAGCGCGCGCCAGATCTTTTCCGGCGGAAAAGGGATCTCTCGTTCGACGATGACGGAACGGGTTTCGTTTGAAATTTCGGTCATTGGTCCATCCTTTTCAATAGATCTTCCAGCTGGTCGAACCGATTTTGCCAAAAGCCCGCCATCTCACTTGTCCAGTCGATAAGCGGCGCCAGCGCACCGAGCTGGGCGCGATAGTGGGTCTGGCGACCTTCATGGCGGTCGCGCACCAATCCGGCCTGCTTGAGGATTCCGAGATGTTTCGAGACGACCGGTTGCGAGACCCCGGCCCGAGCCGTCAGAGCCCCGACCGTCTTCTCTCCTTCGCGGCACAGCCTTTCGAAAAGAGCCCTCCGGGTCGGATCGGCGAGCGTTCTGAAGAGCACATCCTGGGTGTCTGACATCTACAATCCATACCTCGTTGGCTATGGATTTACGTATAGCCGTGGAGGTATGAATGAGTCAAGCTGGACATAAAACAACTTGAGGAAAGTAGTATTGCTGAATTTGGTGTTCGTGGCAGCGCGCGTGACAGAGGTGGGTGAATTCACATACCCAAGCGGCTATACATATTCGCCATTAGACATGCATGCTCGCGCGGACACGCCTCGCCTATGCCGAGGTCATGTAGCGTCGCGAACAGCCTTGGGATCAATGGCCGCCGTCGGTGCCGAGAATCGCGGCAAGCAGCCGGCCTTCCAGCTCGGCGAGGCCAGGATGCCCGTGCCGGCGCGGACGCGGATAGGGAATGGGAAGATCGAGTGCGATCCGCCCCTCGTCGAGCACGATGACTCGGTCGGCGAGATGCACCGCCTCGCTGACATCATGGGTGACGAGCACTGCGGTGAAGCCGAGTTCGCGCCAGACACGGTTGATGAGTTCCTGCATGCTGATCCGCGTCAGAGCATCGAGTGCGCCGAGCGGTTCGTCGAGTGCCAGCACGCCGGGCCGGCTGACCAGCGCCCGCGCAAGCGCCACGCGCTGCCGCTGCCCGCCGGAAAGCCGCGCCGGCCATTCTCTGGTCTTTTCGCTAAGCTGGACTTCGGCAAGCACAGCATCGGCCGCCTTTGCCGCCGCCCGACTGTCGATGCCGTCGCCGAGCCCGACGACGACATTGTCTGCGACACTGAGCCAGGGCAGCAGCCGCGGCTCTTGAAAGACGATGCGCGCGTTCGGGCTCGCCTGCGCCCCGTCGGCATCCTCGAAATGCAGCTCGCCGGCACTCGGCTCGTCGAGGCCCATCAGGATGCGCAGCAGCGTGCTCTTGCCGCAACCGCTCTTGCCGATTACGGCGACGAACTGGCCGGCCGGAATATGCAGGTTGATGCCGCGCAGCACGCGGTTGGCCCCAAAACTCTTTTCAAGCCCCGTCAGGCTGATCGCCGCAGGCGCACTGCGGCCCACCGCGGGCGCGTTTTCACGCGCATAAGCTGGCTCTTCGGCGACGGCGTGAAAACGCTCATGCGCGATCGATGTCATGGCATCTCTCCTATTTCTGATAGACCGGGTTCCAGGCGAGCAACCGCCTCTCCAGAACCCGGGCGATGACATCGGCAAGCTTGCCGAGCACGGCATAAATGACGAGGGCGAGCACGACGACGTCAGTCATCATGAATTCGCGGGCATTGTTGGCCATATGGCCGATGCCCGAGGATGCGGCAATCGATTCCGATACGATCAGCGTCAGCCACATGATGCCGAGCGCATATCTGAGACCGACGAAGATCGACGGCAGCGCACCTGGAAAGATCACCTTGCGGAAAAGCGTCCAGTTGCCCATGCCATAGACCTTGCCCATCTCGATCAGATCGCGATCGACATTGCGCACCCCGTGATAGGTGTTGAGATAAACCGGGAAGAGCACCCCGAGCGAGGTCAGAAACAGCTTCGATTCCTCACCGATCCCGAACCACAGGATGACGAGCGGGATCATCGCCAGATGCGGAATGGTGCGCAGCATCTGCAGCGTCGTATCGGTCAATTGCTCGGAAATGCGTGATACGCCATTGGCAATGCCGAGCAGGAAGCCGATCGAGCCGCCGACGAGAAGGCCGGCAAAGGCGCGGCCGGCGCTCACCAGCACGTCATTCGGCAACTGGCCGGAAACCGTCGTCGACCAGAAGGCGAGGCCGACATCGGCTGGCGACGGCATGATGCGCGACGAGATCCAGCCGACAGAGGAGGCAAGCTGCCAGAACGCCACGATCGCCACCGGCACCAGGTAAGGCGTCAGCTTCTCCAGGCCGGGCAGCGGCAGGCGCAGACCCGCCTTCCCGGCCTTTTCGGAAGCGACCGACCGTACGAACGGAGTATCGAAAGTCGACATGCTTTGTCCTCGCGCTTATCGAAAGCAGGGTGTCGCAAGCCGTAAGCGACTTGCGACGGTGTCACGCTCTGTTCGAGCTCAGGAGCCGGAGACGACTTTCAGATTGCCGCCATGGCTGCCGCCTGCGAAGACCTGCTTGCGGCCGAACTCGTTGTTGAAGCCCAGACGCTGCTGCTCGCGGGTGATGCCGAGTTCGGGGAAAAGCAGTTCGGCGACGCGATAGGCCTCTTCCAGATGCGGATAGCCGGAGCCGATCACCGTATCGATGCCGATCTCCTGATACTCGCGAAGGCGCGCGGCCACCGTCTTCGGCGAGCCGACCAGCGCCGTGCCCGCACCGGCGCGCACCAGGCCGACGCCGGCCCAGAGGTTCGGCGAGACTTCGAGCTTGTCGCGCCGGCCGCCGTGAAGGGCGGCCATGCGCTTCTGGCCAACCGAATCGGACTCGTGAACGAAGCGCTCCTGCGCCTCGCGGATCGTATCGTCGTCGAGATGGCGGATCAGCCGCTCAGCAGCCTCCCATGCCTCATCATCGGTTTCGCGCACGATGAAGTGCAGGCGAATGCCGAAGCTCACCTCTCGGCCGCGCTCGCCTGCGGCCTTGCGCACCTTGGTAATTTTCTCGGCAACCTGTGCCGGCGGCTCGCCCCAGGTCAGGTACTTGTCGACGCGTCCGACGGAGAAATCGATGCCGGCATCCGACGAGCCGCCGAAATAGAGCGGCGGGCGCGGGTTCTGCACCGAGGGAAAGCCGAGGCGCGCATTGGTCGCCTTGATGTATTTGCCGTCGAAGCTTGCCGTTCCCTTTTCCAGCAGTTCCTCGAACACGGTGAAAAACTCTTCCGCATGGGCGTAGCGCTCGTCATGCTCGAGATGGATGCCATCGCCGGCAAGCTCCGCAGGGCTACCGCCGACGACGATGTTGAGCAGCAGGCGGCCGTTGGAGATCCGGTCGAGCGTCGTCGCAAGACGCGCGTAATAGGCAGGCGATGCCGTGCCGGGACGGATCGCCACCAGGAACTGCAGCTTCTCGGTCTTGGCGGCAAGGGCTGCTGCCGTCACGAAGGATTCTTCGCAAGCAACCCCGGTCGGCAGCAGCACGCCGGAATAGCCGAGCCGGTCGACGGCTTGGGCGATCTGCGTGAGATAGCCGATCTCGGGCGCACGGTTGAGCTCGGAGGAGCCGAGATAAGTGCCGTCGCCCGATGTCGGAATGAACCAGAGGAAATTGATGGGCTCGGATGTGCCTGTATGGGAGATGGTGGTCATTGGAAGACGGTCCTTTAGCTGCGGAATTCGAAAATCAACTCGCGTGGTCGAGATGGCTCTCTGCAAGCGGCGACACGCAGACCGTCTGCCTTGCGCAGAGCCGCCGCCGCACAGATGCTTGGGAGGATCGTAGTGGCGGCGGAGGCGGCAAGAAGGCCGGCTGTCTGTCTATGCGCGAGCATCTGAAATATCCCTGTCGATCGGATTGGCAGTAGGCAGATGCCTTTCGGTGTCTCTCGATCGTGAGGATAGTGACATAGACCACCAATTAGATCGACAATATCAATTTGCTATTCTAAT